>NZ_JAGSIE010000005.1 GCF_018138385.1 Allobacillus saliphilus | reverse complement strand
ACGTCTTCTCTACGACAATTTGAGCTACGGAGTGCCGCATTTCGGTATCGAGACACCTTCTCTACGACAGTTTGAGCTCCAAGGTGCTGCACTTCGGTATCGAGACGTCTTCTCGACGACATGACAAGGTGAGAATCACTCCATTCGTGTATTGAGAATTCCACCAAAAAACTCCATTTCCTATAACAATATAGGAGATGGAGTTTCTTTAGATTATTGTTCAGTTTGCTTTAGTGCAGTTAAGCAACGTTCAGCGGCACGTTGCTCAGCTTCTTTCTTTGAGCGACCTTTGCCTTCACCACAATGCCGGTCTTCAATATAACAAGCGGCCACGAATTGTCGATCATGATCAGGTCCAATCTCATTTACAATTTGGTAACTGACTTGTTGTCCTTGTTTCTGAACAAATTCTTGCAAAGAACTCTTGTAGTCCATCGCATGCGAAAAAGCACCCACTTCAATAGTCGGAAACACATTAGACTTTAAAAAATTAAGTGTTGCATCGAAATTTTGGTCTAAATATAATGCACCGATAAATGCCTCAAAGACATCCGCCAACAGTGCAGGACGGCTTCTTCCGCCTGTTGCTTCTTCACCTTTTCCGATATACACGAGCTTATCCATTCCTAATTGAACCGAAAACTTGTGAAGAGAAGGTTCGCAAACAATATTCGCCCGAAGTTTCGTCAATTCACCTTCACTCATTAAAGGGTAACCTCGGTACAAATATTGGGAAACAGCTAGTTCCAATACTGCATCTCCTAAAAATTCAAGACGTTCGTTATCTTTGATTTGGCTTTTTCGATGCTCATTCGCATACGATGTGTGTGTAAATGCTTGCTTTAGTAGTTGCTCGTTTTTAAATTTGACGTTGTACTTTTCCTGAAATGATTGGAAGTCCACTTGACTCACCTTTTCTAAAATGAAAGTTAATCTTCTTGTATTGTATAACGAAATTAAGCTTGGTGACAAAAGGAATGTCCTGTGCCAAAAGAAACACTGACCCCTATCCGATTTGGCAGGGGCCAGCAGTTTTTTTAATTATTGGTTGCTGTTTATGTAGTTAACAGCATCACCAACAGTTTCAATTTTTTCTGCATCTTCATCTGCGATTTCTAAATCAAACTCATCTTCTAATTCCATGATTAATTCAACAACATCTAAAGAATCTGCTTCAAGGTCATCTTTAAAAGAAGCATTTTCTGTAACTTTTGATTCATCAACATCTAATCGTTCAACGATCAGGTTTTTTACGCGGTCAAATACGTCTGCCATTCACGTCACCTCCCTTCAAAGAGTGCATGTTTATTAAAACATACAACTACATAACCATGCCACCATCAACATGAATTGTCTGACCAGTCATATAATCAGACTCACTAGAGGCTAAAAATTTAACGACATTTGCTACATCTTCAGGCTCGCCTAGTCGATTTAAAGGAATCATGTCATACATGTTTTGTTTTTGGTCATCGGTCAACTCATCAGTCATTTCAGTTGAAATAAAGCCAGGGGCAACTGCATTAACATGAACATTACGTGTAGCCAATTCTTTCGCTACCGATTTGGTCATACCGATCACGCCTGCTTTAGCTGCAACATAATTTACTTGTCCAGGATTCCCGCTCACTCCGACAATGGAAGCGATATTGATAATTTTGCCTGCGCGTTGCTTCATCATTTGACGAGTGACGGCTTTCGTGCAATTGAATACGCCTTTTAAGTTCGTATCAATAACTTGATCGAATTCTTCTTCTTTCATTCGCATTAGCAAATTATCACGTGTGATCCCTGCGTTGTTAACGAGAATATCTAAGCTGCCAAACGTATCAATCGTTTCTTTTACAAGTCGCTTTACATCATCAGTATCAGCTACATTCGCCTGCACAGCGATTGCTTCTTGGCCAAACGATTTGATCTCTTCAACGACGGCTTCTGCTTTGTCTTTACTTCCTGAGTAGTTAACGACAACATTCGCACCATTTTCACCCAATTTAAGTGCGATTGCTCTACCGATTCCTCGTGAGGCTCCGGTTACAAGAGCTGATTTCCCTTTAAACATTTACGCTTCCTCCTTCGTCCAGTCGATAAATTTTTCAAAGGTTTCTATATCTTGGACTGAAAAGACCTTTGCACGACGGTGTACTTTTTTCACTAAGCCTGAGAGTACTTTTCCGCTGCCAACTTCAACGAATACATCGACTTCCTCTTCCAACATGTTTTCGATTGTTTGAGAAAATTGAACAGGAGAATATAGTTGTTCAATCAATAATTGTTTGATTTCATCACTCGTTGTTACTGGTTTCGCATGAACATTCGCATATACTGGAATATTGGCTTCTTGGAAATTTACTGAATCCAATACAGCTTGAAATTCAATGCTTGCTGGTTTCATTAAAGTTGAATGAAAAGGTCCGCTTACATTCAATGGCAACACTCGTTTTGCGCCTTTTTCCTTCAATTGCTCACTCGCTTTTTCAACTCCAGCTACACTACCGGAGATGACAATCTGTCCAGGACAGTTATAGTTCGCGACGTTGACGACGTCACCCGCTTCCGTAACTGCATCTGTAACTTGGCGAATCTCTTCGTCCTTCATCCCTAGTACAGCAGCCATCGTTCCTTCTCCAGAAGGTACGGCTTTTTCCATTAATTTTCCGCGTTCATGAACGACCTTAATTGCGTCTTCCAAGCTTAAAACACCTGCAGCATATAATGCACTGTACTCCCCTAAACTGTGACCAGCTACTAGCGTTGGTTCAACCCCTTTTTGTTTCAACTGATCATTTATTACCGCGCTGATTAATAATAAAGCTGGTTGAGCATTTTCAGTCTTCGTCAACGTTTCATCAGGACCATTTAAAATCAGGTCACTTAAGGAATAACCAAGTACACCATCTGCTCGCTGAAAAGCATCTTTCACTTCTTGGTTTTGGTCAAAGAAACTTTTTCCCATTCCGACCGTTTGTGATCCTTGTCCAGGAAAAAGGAATGCCAATTTACTCATTAGATCCCTCCTCAGTTTGCAGCTTTTTCACTTCTTGAGTAATCGCGTCAATTACTTGCTCTTCGACTAACTGACGTGTTTGTCTAATCGCATTAAAAATCGCTCGGTCATTTGAAGAACCATGGGCTTTAATGACTGGGGCAGCAAGACCAAATAACCCGGCTCCACCGTATTCTGAATAATCCAATCGATCTTTTAGACCTTTCAAATCGGTTTTGACAATAGCTGCTGCAATTTTCGTTTTTGTATTCGTCATAAATACTTCTTTCACCATAGAAAACAATGTGGAAGCTGTTCCCTCAACGGTTTTCAAGACAACGTTGCCAGAAAAACCATCTGTTATCACAACATCTGCCACACCTTCAAGAAGATCGCGTGCCTCGACATTCCCTATGAAATTCAAGTCAGCTTGTTGAAGAAGCTCAAATGCCTTCTTCGTTAATTCAGATCCTTTTTGTTCCTCTGTTCCGACATTCAGCAATCCTACTCGTGGTTGTTCAATGCCACGAATTTTCTTTGCATAAATCGATCCCATTATTCCGTATTGCAGCAAATGATTTGGTTTTGCATCGACGTTAGCTCCGACGTCCAAGAATAAAAATCCTCCACCATCAACAGTCGGTAATGTCGGACTCAATGCAGGTCGGTCAATTCCTTTAATACGGCCTACTTTAAACAACCCTGCACTCATAAGGGCTCCTGTATTTCCAGCTGAGATACAAGCATCTGCTTGTCCTTCTTTTACAGCTTCAGCCATCAAAACCATCGAAGCATTCTTTTTGCGACGAACTGCTCGCACCGGTTCATCTGTACTTTCAATTTTTTCGTCGGTATGAACAATCGAAATTCGTTCATGTGTCTCATTCATATAGGTCTTAATCTGCTTTTCATCACCATACAACGTAATTTCAACTTCTTCGTATTCTTTGACTGCTAATAAACTTCCTTTGACGACCGCTTCAGGTGCATTGTCGCCACCCATTGCATCAATTGCAATTTTCATCAGCTAATACTCCTTTATCGATCCGTTGAGCGATACATTTCAAATGTCCCTGAAAATACAAGCTCTTTTCCGACATGGCTATTCACTTCAACGGTAGTTCTTTTTTTATCGGTATTTATCACTTTTGCTTTTGCGACAACCCGTTCATTTAGGCGCACAGAACGTTTAAATTGAATAGATGCATTCACGGTCAAGGCTAATTCATCATCAATCACGGCTACACATAACGAATTAGCCTGTGCAAATAAATGGTGTCCTCGCGCAATTTGGTTTCTTGAAAAAACATGCTCCGCTTGGATATCTAAAATGGAAATTGCGGACTGATCCAATTCAAGATCAATTACTTCACCAATTACCTCAGCTGCGGGAAGTGCTTTTAATGTTTCATCCCAATTTTCTTGGGCAACAGACTCAATTCTTTTTCTTACTTCAGGTATTCCCAGCTCCATACGATCCAGCCGAATCGTTTGAATGCTCACCTGAAATTGTTCTGCTAGCTCTTCATCCGTAATAAATGGGGTCTTTTCAATAGCTTGATTTAATTTCTCTTGACGATCTTTCTTTTTTAGTTTCATTTGATGTTCCACCGTCCAGTATTATGACTAGGTCCTAATAGTAATATATAATACAGAACTCATTGTTGCAATGATTTTTTGAGTCATCTTATGACTCACTAAAAATTATGAACTTGCACGTAACAATTGATAGCATACAAAATATAAGCGAATGACGAAGGAAAGAGGCCGGGTCAAATGATATTTAGTTAAAGAAAAATCCGAACATCGATTCTTAAATATATGAATCGGTTCGGATTCTATTAGCGTAGGAAAAACACGAAGACTCCTGCGGGATGAAAAGTCTAGGTGAGACCCCGCAGTACGATAGTACGAGGAGGCTCAACAGCTCCCGCGGTATAGAAGACACTGCGATTAATCGCAGATGTCGCCTTATGCCCAGTGGGTAAAAGCGTAGTGTTTTTCCGAAGCGGTTGACGACGATTCAAGTTATGTCCCAGCCGTCAATCTATAAATCAATTAGTCAAAAATCCGCTCTTGAATTAATGGGTCTGAGAGTATCATTTCTTTTAGCACGCGGTATTCGGGTTCTTCGATCAAATTATCCTGAATAATTCGGACAGCGTCTTTTCGTGCAACTTCCAATGCTCGGTAATCCTCCGTCAGATCTGCAACTTTGAATTCCGGTAACCCACTTTGTTTTTTACCGAAAAAGTCACCAGGTCCACGCAGTTTCAAGTCGTGTTCAGATAACTCGAAACCATCCGTCGTCTCCGTCATCACGCTCATTCGCTCTCTACCTTGTTCCGTTTTTGGATCGGCCATCAAAATACAATAACTTTTACTACTCCCTCGTCCAACGCGCCCTCTTAACTGATGTAATTGGGCTAAACCAAATCGTTCTGCACCATAAATCAACATCATGGTCGCATTAGGCACATTGACACCAACCTCAACGACAGTCGTTGATACGAGTACTTGAATTTCATTTTCAGCGTAAGCACGCATCACTTCTTCCTTTTCATCTGTATGAAGCCTTCCGTGCATGAGTCCAACTTTTACCGAATCCGGCATCCAAGCTTGCAATTGCTCGTAGACTTCAATCGCATTCGATAAGTCTAGTTGTTCAGATTCTTCGATGAGCGGACAAATGACATAGGCTTGATGCCCGTTTTGGATTTCTTTTAACATCAAAGTTAAAATCCGTTCGAGCATATTTTCCTTTACCCAATAGGTTTCTATCGGAATTCTTCCAGATGGCATCTCATCAATTGTCGATACATCCATATCACCAAGTGCGGTAATCGATAAGGTTCGTGGGATTGGTGTCGCTGTCATAAATAAAACATCCGGTGTGACACCTTTATCTCGTAACGTTTTACGCTGTTCCACACCAAAACGGTGCTGTTCATCGATAATAATTAATCCTAATTGGTCAAACACGGTATCATTTTGAATTAAAGCATGAGTGCCGATTAATAGATCTATCTCTCCGCTTTGCAACCGTTCTAATTTTTCTCGTCGTTTCTTCCCTTTAATCGAACCGGTTAATAATTCAATTGATAAATGGTCACCGAGTAACGATTGCAATGATTCTGCATGTTGTTCGGCCAAAATTTCTGTTGGGACCATTAACGCACCTTGTTGACCGGATAATGCTGTTGCATACAAAGCGATCGCAGCAATGATTGTCTTTCCGGAACCGACATCTCCTTGAAGTAAACGGCTCATGCGTGATTCACTCTTTAAATCAGTTAAAATCTCATTTAACACACGTTGCTGACTATTCGTTAGTTGGAATGGCAGGGTTTGGATGAAATTTTCTAGTTGATTCTCATCATATTTTTTGACGAGTCCTTCCATCCGTTTTTTATTTTCTTTTCGAATCCATTGCATTTTTAGTTGAAAGAGCAATAATTCCTCATAAATCCACCGCCTGCGAGCGTGCTTTAAACTCACCTTCGAATGCGGTTGATGAATTTCACGAATTGCTTGCTGCCTTCCGGGTATTTTATATTCTTTTAAATACTGCTCTGGCAATAATTCTTCGACTTCAGAAAGCGCAGCCTTTAATGAATAGGAAATCCACTTTTTTAATTGGTTCGTCGTAATATTTCCTTTTGTCGAATAAACAGGCTGAATTGTTTGGTCTTCAAAACCTTTTGGATGATATTTATGTACCGTTATTTGAAGTCTTCGCTCATCCCATTTTCCTGTTAACGTAACTTGTTCACCAGGGATGAGTTTATCTTTCAAGAAGTTTTGGTTGAAAAAAACGGCCTTTACTGCAACATGACCAATCGTAAGTGTGCAAGTTAATCTAGATTTTTTTCGCCCATAAAATTGCACATGTGGTTGTGATGCGACGATTCCTTGAATGGTAGCAACTTCATCATGTGCAATTTCTGTCAGTGGCTTCAATTCATGAAAATCGTAACGAAAAGGAAAGTGGAAGAGTAAATCTCCCACTTTTTCAATGTTCATCAGTTGTAATTGTTCAGCTGTTTTATTTCCAACGCTTGGTATATTAGTTACTGGTTCCTTAATCACTTGTTACCCTTCTTTCGATGCTGCAGCAGGACCGAAAATCTTCGCTGCAAGTGCTCTTCCTGTTGGTGTTGCCGCAAGACCACCTTCACCAGTCTCTCGAAGGGTCGACGGCATTGATTTTCCGATTCTAAACATTGCTCCGATGACCTCGTCACACGGAATACGGCTTGTTACACCTGCTAAAGCCATATCGGCTGACACGATGGCTTGGGACGATCCCATCGCGTTTCGCTTCACACAAGGCACCTCAACCAATCCTGCAACTGGGTCACAAACGAGACCGAGCATGTTTTTAAGTGTCATTGACATTGCTTCAGCTGACTGCTGAGGAGTTCCGCCCGCCATTTCGACAGCAGCTGCACTGGCCATTCCAGCTGCTGATCCAACTTCTGCCTGACAGCCGCCTGCTGCCCCAGAGATCATCGCATTATTAGCGATCACTTGGCCAAATGCGCCAGCTGTGAATAAAAAGTTAATCATTTGTTTTCGTGTCGGGTTCAATCTTGGCTTCAAACCAAATAACACACCAGGAACACACCCTGCACTTCCAGCTGTAGGTGTTGCACATATTGTTCCCATTGCTGCATTCACTTCATTCGTTGCAACGGCCTTACTAATGACATCAAGCACTAATTCACCAGATAATGTATTACCTTTTTCCATATAATTTTTCAGTAGTACGGCGTCGCCACCTGTTAAGCCAGAAGTCGATTTCACACCATTTAACCCATCTTCAACGGATTTTTCCATGATATCCAGGTTACGGCCCATTTCTGCAAAAATTTCTTCTCTAGGCTTTCCCGTTTCTTCAACTTCTTGACGAATCATTACTTCAGCAATAGAAATATTGTTTTCCTCAGTTGCCTGAATTAATTCACTGACGTTTTTAAATAACATGCTACTTCCCTCCTTCTACTCTATATGTTTTATTCTGTAATCGAAATAACACTTAAAATATGATCGCAGCCTTCCAGCCTTTCCATAATCTCATCCGGAATCCGCTGATCGGTTTCGATAATCATCATTGCTTCTTTTCCTTTATCACGACGAGATACTTCCATATGACCGATATTAATTTTATTGTCTGCCAAAACGCTCGTCACCGAAGCGATTGCACCATGTCGATCATTATGCAAAACAAGAATCGCTGGATTTTCACCACTTAATCTCAGTTCAAATCCATTAATTTCGGTAATTTCAGCTTTTCCTCCACCGATTGAAATACCAACTAGCTCGAAATCGCTTTCATCATCTCCGATTTTTATTCGTGCCGTATTCGGGTGTTCTGATGCCCCTTCTTCTTCAATGAATTCATATGCCATCCCTGCTTCTTCTGCTAACTCAAAAGCTTGCCTAATTCGCTCATCAAATGTGTCAAAATCTAATAAGCCACCTACAATAGCCACATCTGTACCATGACCTTGATATGTTTTTGCGAACGAACCATACAAATGGATTTTGGCCCATTTTGGTTGACGTCCATATAATT
Source organism: Allobacillus saliphilus (assembly GCF_018138385.1). Lineage (GTDB taxonomy): Bacteria > Bacillota > Bacilli > Bacillales > Alkalibacillaceae > Allobacillus > Allobacillus saliphilus. The sequence goes on along the minus strand of NZ_JAGSIE010000005.1, from coordinate 88,829 downwards.
GGCGAGCCATCTTTCCGATTCTAGCAGCTCCTGCTGTATGTGAACTTGACGGACCAATCATAACCGGACCAATCACATCAAAAACCGATCTAAATTTCATAAGGCACCATCCTTACTTATTGTCTTACTTCTATTTTACCAAGAATTAAGGAAAAGCCCAACCTTATATAAACAAAATCATTTGCAAAGCTAGTCTACGTACCTATATAATGTCTCTTGGGTTTCATCCCGGGTGGGTCGAGGGTTAATAAAAAAGAAGGAAAATGATGAATAGACTAAATAAAAATTGGATACGTGAAATTTCTGCCGGCTTAATTGGCTATTTAACGACTGTCTATATTGTCGTCGTCAATAGCGCTATCTTGGCAGACGCTGGATTAGATATGGAATTCGGTATGATTGCTACTATTCTAGCAAGTACACTCGGTTGTATATTGATGGGGATTTGGGCAAAGCTGCCACTCCTCATCATACCTGGCATGGGTGTCAATGCGTTATTCACCTACTCCATCGTTCAACAATATGATTATTCATATGGAGAAGGCTTAGGTGTAGTGGTGATTGCAAGTCTAATTTTCGTAATTACCGCTTTTACACCAATGGGTTCGTACTTAAGCCGTGCAATTCCGAATACGTTGAAACATGGTATTACAATCGGCTTAGGATTATTTTTAATATTAATTGGATTGGAAAATGCCCAACTCATTGTCAGTGGGAATCATTCCATCATTTCTCTAGGTGATCTTTCTTCACCATATGTCATTGTGAGTTTAGTGACGTTACTCATTGGTGTACTTTTATTTGTAAAAAATGTACCAGCGAACTTTTTGATTACAATGATTGTTGGTACGATGCTTACTTTCGTATTTGGGCTTTCAGAGCAGGAGCCGATCTCAATTTCATTGGACAGTATTACTGACGGATGGGTGGCGCCTGAATTTCATCACATCGGCCAAATCACATTTTGGGCAGCTGTATTGCCCCTTGCCCTCGTGTTGATTTTCGAAACAATTGGCATTCTGCAAGGTCAGGTTGACATGGTTGGAAAGCCCGAACGATATAAAGTAGGCAGTCAAAGTTCATCGATCGCTGCATTATTTAGTGGCTTTTTCGGTACGTCACCGACAATCCCGGCCGCGGAAAACGCAGCAGTGATTGCCGCGAAAGGACGAACGGGCCTGGCAAGTGTCGTTGCCGGCATACTCTTTTTGTCAACTATATTACTGATTCCTTACATTAGTTTGATTCCAGCAAATGCAATCAGTCCGATTTTAATCATCGTTGGTGTGCTAATGATGCAAAACATTAAACACATCAATGTAAATGATCTGACGGAAGCTTTTCCTATGTTCTTGATCATGTTCATGATTCCATTCACGTATAGCATTGCAGATGGAATGGCATTTGGATTTATCGCTTACCCATTAATTAAATATTTTACAGGAAATAAAGAAGCAACCACTCCGATTCTATGGGTGATTGCCGGATTATTTGTTTTGGAGTTTATCGTCAAGGCAACGATGTAAAAGAAAGCACCTCAGGGATTTGAGGTGCTTTCTTATTGTCTAATTAGGATAGACGTTTAAGCAGATAGACTGTTTGTTTTGATATGTTTCCTGCGCAATAACCTTTCGATAAAGATTCTAGATATGAACATGACTACGCTAAACAATACCAAGCAAACACCTATAATTAAGATGATATGGCTTAAGCTAATCGAAAATAAAATAGCGTAGACAAACGTACTTAAGATCATTCCCAATACAACGGCCACTGAGCTCCAAATGGCAATTTCTTTTAATAATAAGCGGGATATATCTTTTAAACTCCACCCAATTGAGAGATAGGTTGTAATTTCTTTTTCTCGCTCTCTTAATAAAGAATAGTTACTTTCTAACAAGGTGATTATTCCTAGAATATACGTAACTACGAGGATGATTGTATGCCAAGCATTAATCTGGACATTAACAAATTCACCTAATGCGGTTACATTGGTCGTCGTCACCGTACCTGTTAACGCCAAATAAACAATTGAATTTAAACTACTGACCAAAAACAGTTGTACAAAGGATGTCCGAATATGTTTTTGATAAAAAGCTAAGTTTTTACTGACTAAAGAATTTTTTCTTTTGATTTTTTCACAATTCATTCGCTTCTTCCCTTTTGAACTGGTGATTTGTTTCGTATAGTAATGATTCATTACAAGCATGAAAATGAGAAATGAAATCGCTGAACAAATAAATAAGAAAAGTAAATCCCATTCCATGACTGAAAAAGCAGGGATTGCCACAACAAAAGGAACGGCTATTCCGATGCTCGTCAATATCAATAATAGATTCTCTTGTTTTCCAATTCGTCTGATATCACGATTTAACCAACCCATTTGTTGATACAAAAGAATGTCTTTTTTATTAACGACAGACCAAAAATGTGAACGATTCAGCATGTAAGTTAACACAACTAAGACAAACAATAAGCCAAGAAGCAGGTTGGTCAAACTCCACTCAGAGATAATAGTTCCAGCTGCTCCTAAAGTCGTCCACGATTCTTTGACTGTACCGATATTCTCAACGTCCATTTCCATCGTTTGCGGTGATGACCCTGCAATCTTGGTCACCATTAGACCTATCTCTTCCAGTTCATCAGTGATGGCATCAATTTTCTGGATTGATTCATCCGTGTAACCCGTAATTCCAGCAACTTTAATCCGGATTGCATCAATCGGTTGATCACCTTTGACAAGGATAGAACTCTCGATATTCGTTACACCTTTAGCCGGGGGAGTAATAAAACTTCCCGGTGTCAAGGTCGGTTTCAATTCCACCTCATTGCCATTTTCACCTTTCCCGTATACCGGAGAAAATTGATAGATTCCGAGCGGACTGGATGCCAAATCGATATCCCTTTCCCCAAAATCTATGGTATCAACAGGATCGAGTATAACAACATCTTCTCCTTGATCGGAGGCTTCTTCACTTGTCATCCCTTTCTTGATAATTTCCCGATACGTCGGAATACCGTTTTCTTCACCGGCTTGCTTGATTTGAATACCTTCACCGCTTAAATCATAACTTGGATATCCGGCTTGATAATAAATTGGGTTATTTAAGAAGTCATACATTTCAAAATAGCGTCCGCCAAATAATTCTGGATGATCAGCCAAATGGCGAACAGATCCATCTTCAAAAAGGATGATTCCATTTTGATGAAAGGACTTCAATTCTTTACCTAAGTCGGCGGTAAACTCAAAAACTTCATCTCTTGGTATGGCTTGTAAATCGTTGATGAGTGACTGACGCTTTTCTGCATATTCCGGATCAAGTAACTGATAGAAATCATGAGGATAATCATCAACTGTACTGCCTATATCATATCTTTCTCTTAATGCGACAACTTCAGTAGGTTCGATGTCAAGCGTTGCAGCTGTTACGTTGGCTTTCAAGGTGGGTGATGGACCTTCAATCTCTAGTACTGGCAATAATGGTGAGTTGGGGAATCCATTTTGCTGAAATTGATAGGCTGGGCCTCTGATGGTCTGTTCAGGATCAATTTTATCAAAAGAAACACCGACCAGTTTTTCCTCTTCCTCCGGGTCAATTCCCACGACAAGTTGATACGTGCTAGGCATTAAAAAATTTGGCGCTTCATCTTTACAATAATTCAGTAGTTCACGGTTATCCGTGAAGAATTCATATTTTGGATGAACTGGTTTACCATCTACTTCAATTCCAGACTCTAATAAATAGCACATTTGCCGGTTACCGACTGGATAAGAATTAACTCCATCTTCTGTGAAAAACGTTGTTTCATAATAGCTGCTTGTATCCAGAAACATAACACCAAAATTCGAAGTCACCCCTGTAAAATAACCTAGAGATGCGACAGGTGCGGCAATTTCGATATCTTCTCGATCTCGAATTTGTTCCCATTGCTCAATGGAAATACCACCCTGACCAAAACCAATATAGTTTTCAGGTACGATACCCAGTTCTTCCTCCAATGGATGTTGATTGCCTTCTGCTCTAACCAATAAATCATAACTGCCTCGTGCATAATGGGATATATTACTTTCTACATCTTGTTGTAAGTTGAAAACAGAATGGATGGCTACAGGAAAACAAAGTAAAATGAAAAAGAAAGCGATCATGAAAATACCAGAATACCATTTATTTCGTTTAGCCTTTAAAAAACTTAAACGATTCATGTAGGCTGCACCTCTTGTAGCCTGCCATCACGCATGTAATATTCTCTGTTACCCAACTTTCCGACTAATGGGTCATGTGTTACGAGAAGAATCGTAATACCTTGTTCGTTCAATGTTTTCAATATTTCCAATATGTGGTCTCGATTGTCTTCATCTAAATTACCTGTAGGTTCGTCACATAATAATACATCAGGTTCATTTAATAACGCGCGGGCAATTGCGGTTCTTTGTTTTTCTCCTCCAGACAATTCGTTTGGTAATGCGTCTATGCGTTCAGTTAGTCCTAAGTGTCCAATGATTTCTTTAGCTTTTGACTTCAGATGTAGCTTATTTTCATACGGCCAATAAGGCATCATTACATTCTCCAAGACAGTGTACTGATCAAAGAGTCGATAATCTTGAAAAATATAACCTATTTTATTTCTTCGCATGTGTTGAAGCTCTTCTTTTGTAAAGTCACTATACTTCTTACCGTTAAATTCAACTGTGCCTTCAAAACGGGTATGTAATCCTGCCAACACATTCAATAACGTTGTTTTGCCCGAGCCTGAAGGTCCCAATATGGAAATCCAATCCTGTTTGTTAATCACCAAATCAACGTTGCTCAGTGCGAAAATTTGCTGATTTTTACCTTGTTCATATGTAACCTGAATTCCTTTAGCTTCCATGAGCATGAATTTCTCCCCCTTTTTAATAGGGGCTGAGATAAATCAAAGTTATTAACTCAGAAACACAAATAACAATCTAACTTAGCGTAAGAAATATACGGAGACTTCTGCGGTCAGAAAATAAAAGAAATTCCGCAAAAACCGCACACGTCCTGTGTGCAACGGGGAAACCAACACATCCTGTAGAAGTACGTCCTGTGGCCAACGTTGACACTAGCCCGTCCTGGGCGTCGGGAGCAAAAGCCTAGGTGAGACCCCGCAGTGCAAAGCACGAGGAGGCTCAACAGCTGCCCGCGATATAGAAGACACTGCGATTTATCGCAGATGTCGCCTTATGCCCTGTGGGTAAAAGCGCAGTATATTTCCGAAGCGGGTATTTCCGGCACACTAAATTAGAATGTTCACATCTGAGTCTACTTTAAAGATTTTGTCCCAGCCTCTATTAGTCTATCTGTTTTGATAAACAGTGGCTGTGTCAACCCCTGTGATGATATAATTACTATCCATTACTCTAAGGCGAGGTGTGTAATTATCATAGTTAGTACCATACCCTAAGCTATAATACTGTTGGTGAGTCATCGCGGTGCTATTCGTATTTCGGTCAATAGTTACGTATGAACGATCCGTATCTGCCGCAAAATCAACACGCCAAGGGTTAGATCCAGTTCCCCAACTAAATGTCCAATAAGCCGTTCCACTACTGCCTTCAATTGTCTGTTCTTGCGGAGTGATTGTTGCATAACCACTTATGGTTGTAGATGATATGAGAAGAAAAAGTGTAATAGTCAAAATACTTACAATCAGCTTTCTCACTAAAATCCACCTCCTTTTCTATAATATTACATTAATTATATATGGTTGTCAATTAATCGTTAAAATATTCTTAAAGTTTAGAATTAAAAAATAGTATAAACAAAAAACAGCGAGCATTCCTGATATGCTCCCTTCAAATTATACAGTTAAAAAAACTAACTTTGAAGGGGGCATTTTTATATCTCAACGATCCTACTCTGATGAATTTAAGATAGAGGTTGTTCAGTCATCTGACTCGAGGAATTGTTCTATAGTTGATTACTGCTCATATAACGGAATATCAGAAAGCACTTTAAAGAGGTGGCTCCATAAATTTGAGACTGAGGGTGTTGAGGGATTAAGAGAATCGAAGACTTGGAATCGTTACTCGCAAGAACTTAAATTACAGGCTGTGAAAGATTATGAAAGCGGTAAGTACTCCCTAAGTGAAGTTGTTTATCACTATAACATCTCCAGTTCCACCGTTTTACGTAAATGGAGTAGGAAGATGTATTGATAATGGTTCTATGGAAGGTTTTTTCGGTATATTGAAGAGCGAGGAGTATTATTTACCTAACAAAAGTACGACACCTTTGAAGATCTGAAAGAAGCCTTTGAAAGATACATTCATTTTTACAATCACCAAAGGTACCAAAAAAGACTAAATGGCCTTAGTCCAATTGAATATCGGACGAAGGCCATTTAGGATTAATTTGACTTATTTTCATTGTCTACTTGATGGGTAGTAGTTCATCCACCCGCTGTTTCATTTTTCTTATTCCACTGAGAAAATAAATGAATAGATTGGCTGATTTCCTTTGTGGATTTCAACTTCGATTTCATCGTATTCTTCTTCGATAAAGGACTCGATCGCTTCGACTTCTTCATCTGTCGCTTCTTCGCCTTGAAGAATCGTGACGATTTCATCTTCTTCATCATCAATCATGTTTTTAAGCAATTCTTTAACGGTTTCCATTTTATCTGGATTGACAGCTTCTATGTCCCCATCTTGGATTCCCATAAAGTTGCCTTCTTTGATTGTTTTGCCATCAATCGACGTATCACGGACAGCATAAGTCACTTGACCCGTTTTGACGTGATTCGTTGCCTCAGTCATTTCTGCTTGGTTCGCTTCCAAATCTCCTTCTGGATTGAACATCAGCATAGCACTCATTCCCTGTGGAACCGTTTTTGTCGGAACGACTTTCGCAGGGAATTCAACTAGCTCACAAGCTTGTTCTGCTGCCATGACAATATTTTTGTTATTAGGCAAAATAAGTACGTTTTCAGCGTTAGCTTGCTCTATTGCCTCGACAATATCTTGTGTACTTGGATTCATCGTTTGTCCACCTTCAATGACAACTGTTGCACCGAGGCTTTCAAACATTTCTGTAATTCCATCTCCCATAGCTACAGTTACGATGCCCAAAGGAATTTTTTTCGCAGGTTTTTCTTCTTTTTTCGGCTTTTCACCGACAATAGACGTATGCTGTTCACGCATGTTTTCTATTTTGATGTTGATTAAGCTTCCATATTTTTGTCCGATTGTCATGGTTTCACCAGGATACTCGGTATGGATATGTACTTTCACAACATCATCATCAGAAACGACTAATAATGAATCACCATGCTCGCTCAATGTGTTTCGATACTCTTCCTCATCAAACGGATGATCTTTTAGTTTATCCTCTTCGAACTTAACCATAAATTCAGTACAGTAACCGAACTCGATATCTTCCGTATTCATAAAATCTTGATGCATCTTATGGTGTTCAGCACTGACCATCTCATCTAAAGAAGGTGCAGCAGCGCTCGTTTGGGGCAATTCTTCACCTTTCAATGAAGCTAAGAAGCCTTCATAAACCGTAACAAGGCCTTGTCCACCACTATCGACTACACCGACTTCTTTCAACACAGGAAGTAAATCAGGTGTGCGTTCTAGTGAAGCTTTTGCTTCTTTTAAAACCTCTTCGAAAAATTCAATGACGTCATCAGTATGTTTCGCACTGATTGTACCTTGTTTAGCAGTATCTTTCGCAACAGTCAAAATTGTACCTTCAACCGGTTTCATTACAGCTTTATAGGCTGTTTCAACACCTGCTTCAAGTGCTTCTCCTAAATCACTCACTGTTAAACTTTCTTTACTTTCAACACTCTTGGAAAAACCTCTAAATATCTGTGACAAGATGACACCAGAATTTCCGCGAGCTCCCATCAATAGACCTTTAGCAAATGAAGCAGCTACTTCACCGACGTGATCTTCTGTAACCTTTTCAACTTCTTTTGCTCCAGAAGTCATCGTTAAATTCATGTTTGTACCTGTATCTCCATCCGGAACAGGAAAAACATTCAATGAATCAATCATCTGTGACTGATTCGACAAATGATTCGCACCCATCAGAACCATTTGTGCAAAATCTTTTCCGTTTATTTTCTGTATAGCCACGGTTCAATTTCCTCCCTTAAATCCAATCCCATCAACTATCCCGTTACTCTTACGCCATGAATATAAATATTCACAGCTTTAACGTTCAAGCCAATCATTCTTTTCAACGCATATTTCACTTGATTTTGTACGTTATGAGCTACTTCTGATACTTTTGTACCATAGCTGACAATAATATACATATCAATCGTCAGGTCTCCTTCATCGTTTGTAACCACGACGCCTCTAGAGAAATTTTCTTTTCCTAATATCTCCGAAAGCCCATCTCTGAATTGGTTCTTGGAGGCCATTCCAACAATACCATAGCACTCCGTTGCTGCGCCTCCAGCAACTGTTGAAATGACTTCTTTTGATATTGTTACATGTCCATATTCATTCGTGATCTCAACTGACACGTAAACTCCTCCTTTTATAAAGCACCTAAACTACAGCTATTTTACTATATCGCATTCTCTTTTAAAAGGTTATCTGTACAATAGGTCTTCTGTCAAGTTAAATTTCTTGATATTCCATTATTTTTAGATTGAAATCTAGCGTTGCATATGATAAATTATATGAGTATGAATTCACGAATAGCAGGAGGGATTTTAAAATGGCTCGTAAATGTAAAGTTACTGGACGTAAAACTAGTACTGGTAATAAGCGTTCTCACGCAATGAATGCCAATAAACGTAGCTGGAAAGCGAATGTTCAAAAAGTACGTATCATGGTTGACGGTAAACCTAAAAGAGTATACGTTTCTGCTCGCGCTCTAAAATCAGGTAAAGTAGAACGTGTTTAATCATGTTCGATAAAAGCAGCTTTCGACTGGGTCAAGTATTCATCGAAGGCTGCTTTTTTTGTGGTTAAAATTGGCATCTTGAGGTTTTGCGAAGAACAGTTTTGGCTGACTAATGAAGTTTACCTGCTGACTACTGAACTGTCGTATGTGACTGTTGAAGTTTAATGCCTAACTGCTGAACTAACACAAATCACTGCTGAAAATTGATGCCTAACTGCTGAACTGACACAACTCACTGCTGAAGTTTGACGCTCAACTGCTGAACTGACGAGGCTCACTGCTGAAGATTGACGCCTAACTGCTGAACTAACACAACTCACTGCTGAAGATTGACGCTCAACTGCTGGACTTCCACACTTGGTTACTATAGATTTAGCGATCCACCAAGCTCAGCCCGTCCAGTTAAACGAAAAAAATTGGTTGAAACTCACAAATGAGCATCAACCAATTAATTTTACAAGAATAGATAAGTTCGTTATACACCATTATTATTTTTTAAATAAATTCATGACCCCACGAACTATGCCACCTAAAAATCGTGGGAGTTTAAACGTATAAAATTTCATTTTCCCCCTCCTATTCCTTACCGATCCACATTCCTGCTTAATCCCGACTCTTTATAACTAATAATATGCCCTTACTAAATGAATAAGTACACTTTTTTTCAATGCATTCATTCGAAACGGTAAACGAGGACCCAAATGTTATCGTTTCACCGTCGAGATTGTACCGGAAACCTTCTAATGTTAAGTCTTCTACTTGCTCGGTAATGGAAAGGAATGAAACATAAGGGTATTGTTGCTCTTTTTCAATAGAATAAGTACCTGGGTAATGAAGTGACAGTTGATTTTGTCGATCAACAAGTTTAGCCGCGATATTTACTTGAGCAAGTTTCTTAAGCAGGAACATATTTACCCAAGCATGATCTAAACGGCCACCTGTCGCACCGAAAATCCACACATTCTTCGCATTTAATTCAATGGATTCATCGATTGCTAATTCTAAATCTGTATAATCTTTATCTGCAGGAAATTGTTTTAATGTGGTTGCCTGCGTCTGAATCGTTTCGTGCTCTACTTGAGAAATCGAATCAAAATCACCGATAGCCAAATCAATTTTCATTTGACGTTTAGCTAGATAAAGAGCTCCGTGATCGACACCAATCCAAAAATTGATCCATGGATAATCATCCAAATTCGGGATTTTTTCTACCGGTCCGCCTGCAACAATTCCTATTTGCAAAGAGTTACACATACTCATACAAAATCACAACGACTCTTTAATAGCTTTAATAGCTTCTATACGGTTTTCCTTGTTATAGATTGCACTTCCAGCAACCAAAACATCTGCTCCTGCATCAATACATTGTTTTGCAGTATCTTGATTAACGCCACCGTCCACTTCAATTTCATATGAATAACCATGCTCAGAACGTAAGTCAAAAAGTTGTTTTATTTTATTTAGTCCACTTGGAATAAATGACTGTCCACCAAAACCTGGATTGACCGTCATAACCAACACGAGATCCACGTCTTCCAGTACGTATTCAATCGATTCAACCGGCGTTGCTGGGTTAATAACGACACCTGCTTTAACACCGGCTTGTTTAATTTGCTGGACGACTCTATGAAGGTGTGGACAAGCTTCCTGATGTACGGTGATAATATCAGCACCCGCATCGACAAACGCTTGGATATAGTGTTCTGGGTTCTCAATCATTAAGTGTACATCTAATGGTAAATCCGTAATTGGTCGAATGGCATCGACAATTAATGGTCCAATGGTAATATTCGGCACGAAATGGCCGTCCATCACATCGATGTGAATATAATCAACTGCAGATTCGACTTCTTTAATCTCTTCTCCTAATTTAGCAAAATCAGCTGAAAGAATTGAAGGTGCTATTTTAACCATAGATTAATACCTCGGCTTTCTAGAATTAATTTCCTCATAAAAAGTTTTGTAATGTTTGTATCTAAACGCAGGAATATCTCCTGTATCCACTGCAGCTTTCACCGCACATTTCGGTTCTTTCATATGCATACAACCCCGAAACTTGCAATCATCTTGCAATTCGACAAATTCAGGAAAACAATAGCGTAATTCATCTAATTCAATCTCAGTGAATTCAAGTGAACTAAATCCTGGCGTATCAGCAATTAATCCGCCAGCTATTGAAAACAATTCTACATGTCTCGTCGTATGCTTACCACGACCGAGACTTTTCGAAATATCTCCGGTTTCTAGTTGTAAAGAAAGATCAAGCACATTTAAAAAAGTGGATTTACCGACACCGGACTGCCCAGCAATGACACTGATTTTGTCTGCTAAATGAGGCTGGACAGCTTCATAGATTGCATTAGCCGGATCATCTTTTGAAAACGTCAATAAATCATAACCGAGTGAACGATAATCACTCATAAATTGATCAATTGTCTCTTGTTTCGATTCCTTGACTAAGTCGGTTTTCGTTAAAATAATCAACGGTTTAATTTCTTTATGTTCAATAAGCACCAAAAATCGATCGAGTAACAATGGGCTAAAGTCTGGTTCGGCGAGTGAATTAACAATCACTGCTTGATCGATATTGGCAACTGGCGGACGGATCAGCTCATTGATTCGTTCATCAACAGAAATGATTGTTCCTGTTCCATCCGCTTGAACTTCAACTTTCACGCGATCACCGACAAGCGGCGTAATTTTTTGCTTTCTGAATAACCCCCTACCTTTACACTCAATCATCTGATCTCCAGAAAGTACATAATAAAAACCACTCAACGCTTTGATGATTCTTCCTTCCTTCATCTGTTCACCCTTTCTTTATTCTTCATAAGGAACCGACTGTTCGATATACGTTTCACCATCCCTTACGACACGGTAGCTAGCCTTTTCACCCGGATTGACAGTCACTTCAATCTCATACGTCGTATCAGCATAGATTGTTTCATCATGAAATACATTATTAATGTTTCTGTTGGCATCTCCAATATAAATGACGACTTCTTGTCCAACTGGTTCATTTGAAGAATTATTTTCATTGTTTTCATCTTGGGTGTTATCGTCATTATCTGGTGCCTGCTCACCCTCAGATGGGTCATATTTAACTTCAAAAGTTTCAGTCTTCGTCACTGGTTTTAAATCCGGTCCTTTAGAAACGACGACACGAAATTCATCCCCTACTTCCAGCTCTGTGTTCGGGCTAGGGTTTTGTTGTATAATTCTTCCTTCACGCACATCGTCTGAAAATTCTTCTTCGGTTACTAACGATAGATTATTTGTTTTTGCATAGTCTTGGACATCTTCAAGCGACCATCCTTCAACAGATTGAAGGCTTACAGTAGGCGGTCCATTGCTGACATCAAAAATGACCCGTGTATTTTCCGGGATGATTTCCTCCCCTGGTTCAGGTTGAATTTGAGCAATAATTTCCCCTTCCGGTTTATCAGAGTCCTTCTGATAGCCGATTACTTCTTGATAACCATTTGATTCAAGAAGTTTTTTAGTTTGTTCAAACGAACTGCCGACATAATCTGGAAATTCTATTTTTTCTTGACCCATACTTGTCACAATTGTGACTGTCGCACCTTCCTTCACCGTATTACCTGCGCGCGGTGAAGTTTTGACAACGAGGCCCTCTTCAACCTCTTCATCATGCACTGTATCTCGCTCGACTTCCAAGCCCAAATCAGTCAATTCATTAAAAGCTTCTTCATATGTTTTGCCAGCAACATCTGGAATTTCTATATCATCAGGTATCAACATTTTCGGCAATACAAACAGCGCAATAATCGCTGCGATTAGCACGAGTGCACTGAATGAAATTAAAAATATCATCCATTTTTTTGATTTTTTATTCGGTTTATCTTTTGCTTGCTGCTCTGAATTGACGATTGTGTTTCCGTCTTCCTCTTCAAATTTCAAATTTGGAGGGACCACTGGCATAACTTTTGTATCTTCTCCCTCTTCAACCGGAGGGGTAAACCGTTCTTCGTCTTGACGCCCTGCATTCAATACTGTTTTCAAATCATTTTCCATTTCATCAATTGTTTGATAACGATGAAGTGGATTTTTTGCGGTCGCTTTCAACACAACATTCTCTAGGCTTTGAGGGACACTTGGTTGAAAACTTCTTACATAAGGTGTCTCTGTTTGCATATGCTTTAATGCTACAGAAACAGCTGATTCCCCGGAAAAAGGTAATCTACCGGTCAACAATTCAAACAATACAATACCAAGCGAATAAATATCAGATTTCTTTGTTGCCGTTCCACCTCTCGCTTGCTCCGGAGATAAATAATGAACAGAACCGAGAACATCATTTGTTTTCGTCAACTGTGTCGAGCTAAGCGCCCGTGCAATACCAAAGTCCGTAATTTTCACGTTGCCATACTGATCCATCAAAACATTTTGCGGCTTGACATCACGATGGATAATTCCGTTTGTATGTGCATGAGATAATGCAGAGGTCAATTGAAGCATAATCGCGACAGCATCTGATGCAGATAACGGACCATTGTATTGAATATGTTCTTTTAATGTATCTCCCTCAACATATTCCATGACCATATAATAAATATTATTTTCTTCTCCTACATCAAATATATTGACGATATGATCATTGGATAAGCTAATAGCCGATTCCGCTTCTCTTCTGAATCGTTCGATAAACTCAGTGTTGTTGGAATACTCCATCTTTAAGACTTTAATAGCAACTTTCCTATTCAAGATTAAATCTTCACCTAGGTAGACGTCTGCCATTCCGCCTCCGCCAATCGTATGCAAAATTTTATATCGTTCGTTTAAGATTTTTCCAGTTAACACGTTGAAACACCTTCTTCGTCCCCGTCATCTACCCATAACAATAAAGATATGTTATCTTCGCCACCACGATCGTTTGCCAATCGAATAAGTTCGTCAAGCTTATCTTCCGTTTTATTATCTTGCAAAATAACTTCCTGAATTTCCTCTTCGGAAACTTTGTTCGTTAACCCGTCCGTACATAAAAAAAGATAAGGGTTGTCTTCGTTAAGTGAGAAGGTGTGTAATTGTACATCCAGAGACTCTTCTGTTCCAACCGCTTGGGTTAATACATTCTTTTTAGGATGAACTTCAGCTTCTTCCATCGTTAACTGACCATTACGAACTAATTCGTGCACAAAAGAGTGGTCCTCTGTTTGTTGGACGACTTCTTCATGATTAATTGTATAAAGTCGACTATCACCGATATGCCCAACAGCAGCTTGATTGTTTAAAATAATTGCAGCTGTTAAGGTTGTCCCCATTCCTTCACAATTCACATTTTCTTTGGAATAGTTCAAGATTTTTTGATTAGCTTCTAGGATGGTTTGTTCTAACCACGTGCTTGCAACTTCAATGGATGAAAATTTTGATGTCTCTTCCCATTTTTTATGTAACTGGGACACGGCCATTTGACTAGCCACATCACCAGCATTATGTCCACCCATTCCATCTGCAATTACAATGAGAAGTTGACCTGTAGGATGTTTAAAAACCCCACCGGCATCCTCATTGATTGAACGTACTTTTCCTCGGTCTGATTTAAAATATGCAGTCATTTCTGCACCTCATTTCTCATATCTTACTCATTTTACTATCATTGCTTTCGTTTAATTCGTGTGATAAAGAAACCATCGGCAGCAAAATCGTGAGGAAATAGTTGTAAACCAAAGGGTGTTAAGCCGGGGAAATCTTTACAAGATTCAGGTAATTCGTCAAAAAACGTTTGATCAATCTCAAATTCATCTGTTTCTTCCATCACTCGAGCAATGAGTTCATCGTTTTCTTTCCGATCTACCGTGCATGTACTATAAACAAGTTTACCATCCTGCTTCAACAAAGGTAGAACTGCTTGTAATAATTCTTTTTGAATCTTAGCCAGTGATAAAATGTCTTCTTCCTTCTTTGCGTATTTAATATCTGGTTTACTTCGTAGTACACCAAGACCTGAACATGGTGCATCCAAGAGGATCCGATCGAAACTAAATGCTTCAAAACGATTCGGTAATTGACGGCTATCTAACGCCTCTGTTTCAATGATGGATAAACCTAGCTGCCTAGCTCTTTCTTCTACTAGCTTTATCTTCTTGTCATGTAAGTCATACGCGTAGATAAGGCCTTCATTATTCATCTTCTCAGCCATGTGTGTCGTTTTTCCCCCAGGTGCACTGCAAGCATCAAGGACAGTCATTCCAGGTGAAGGGTTGACCATTTCAGATACAAGCATAGAAGTTTCATCTTGAACCGTTACTTGATCAGGAAATAAGTGGCTGTTTAATATATTGCCAGAATTGATGACAAGACCTTGTTCAGACAAGCTAGATGGTGTTGCTTCGATATTTTCTTCTGAAAGAACGGATAAAGCATTATCCCTCGTCGTTCGCAACGGATGAACACGAACAGCCACATTTTTACGATCAATATTAGACCAACACATCTGCTCTGTTATATCATATCCATACGATTCAATCCATCGTTTGACCAACCAAGTTGGATGACTTGTTTGGATGGATAGTCTTTTCACTCGGTCCTGAATATTTTTAATATCAGGCGGTCCTTGTCGTTGTAAATTTCTCAGTACGCCATTAACAAATCCTGAAATACCTTTATGTCCGCGTTTTTTTGAAATTTTTACCGCTTCATTGATGACTGCATGATCTGGTACTCTGTCCAAATAGATCATTTGATAAAACGATAAAATGAGCAACCATGATACCCATGAATCTATTTTTTTATTTTTCGTAAAATGGTTTATAAAATACTCAAGCGTTATTTTGCGCTGCAAACTACCGTAAACGATCTCTGTCATCAAGTTTTTGTCTTCTTGACTAAGCTGATTCTTTTGTATTGCTTGATTGATCAACAAGTGACTGAATCCACCTTGATCACCAACTTTCAGTAATAGGTCAAGTGATATTTCTCGTACGTTCTTCATCTTATCATCCTAACTGCTCACCTACTGTGAAGTAATCCTTACTGCCACGCAAGAAATCTTCTGTTTTCATACGTTTTTTCCCTGAAGGCTGGAGCTCTGTTATGTTCAGTTGCTTTCCATCAGCTGTTCCGATAAATAATCCATCTTCAACTCGAAGGATTTCACCTGGTTTTCCATTTGAAGTTTGTTCGACCTTTTCAGCCCACCAAATCTTTATCGTTTGATCTTTGTAAGTTGTATAGGCGACTGGCCATGGGTGAAGACCACGGATATGGTTATAGATTTCTTCTTGCGTCTTTTGCCAGTCAATTTTCTCTTCATTACGTTTAATCGTGTAGGCATAAGTTGCTTTTTCATGATCCTGAGGTGTCGCATTTACTTCATTTGAGAATATTGCTGGTAAGGTTCTCTTCAATAAACCTGCCCCCACAATAGATAGCTTGTCATGAAGGCTTCCGGTGTGATCGTTCTCATCAATTCGTATAGCCTCTTGACTAATCATATCACCCGTATCCATTCCTTCTGCCATATACATGATGGTTACGCCTGTTTCTTTCTTCCCTTGCATGATGGCGTAGTGAATCGGTGCACCCCCACGTAACTCAGGTAGCAAGGAAGCATGCACATTAATACAACCAAAAGGTGGCACATCCAATAAAGCCTTCGGTAAAATTTGGCCGTAGGCAGCTGTAACAATAAGGTCAGGTTTGTATTGCAAAATTTCTTCAAAATCTGTTCGGATTTTTACCGGCTGAATAACCGGAACACCATGTTCCAAAGCAAACGCCTTCACCGGAGAAGGTGTCATTTGGCGCTTTCTTCCTCTAGGTTTATCTGGTTGTGTAACGACTGCTACAACCTCGTAATCTGATTCAATTAACATCTTCAATATAGGAACACTAAAATCTGGTGTACCCATAAACACAATTTTTTTCGTCATATAATACTCCTCTTCAAGTCTATTCTTTGGCTGTGTTAAAGATTAGTATTGATTTTTAAAAAAAGTCTAAAATCATTGAAATGTGAGCGAAGGTGGCGACTCCAGCGGGTCAACTAAGACCGGCCACGTCCTGTGGCCAACGTTGACACTAGCCGTCCATGGCGTCGGAAAAGCACGAGTCTCGAGACCCCGCAGGCCTTGTTTTCTGGCCGAGGAGGCTCGAGCCGTGCCCGCGGTATAGAAGACACTGCGATTTATCGCAGATGTCGCCTTATGCCCTGTGGGTAAAAGCGTCCAACGTAAGCGATTCACAGTTTCAATAATAAACTTTAACATGGCCATTTACATAAAGTAGTATGGATCAAAATCAATCGTCATTTGAAGTTTATTTTGATTCACTTCTTTTTTAAAGTGCTCTAATACATTTCGTAGAGCGTAATCAACTTCTTCTTTTCGCTTATATTTTATCATGCATTGATAACGATAGCGATCCTTAATCCGTAGCATTGGCGACGGCGTTGGTCCTAACAAAATCGATTCTTGAGATAAATTTTTGGCTAACTCGTTGGCTAGCTCATTGGCCATTTGATTCACTTGCACGTGATTTTCATGTGATAAATTAATCAATACCATAAAGTAATAGGGTGGATATCCGACCTGTTTCCGAAAGTTCATTTCCCGTTGAAAAAATCCTTCATAATCATATTCACTCGCCAATACGACGGAGTAATGCTCTGGTGTGTAGGTTTGGACGACCACTTCTCCTGGTAGTTCATGACGTCCTGCCCGACCACTCACCTGTGTCAACAATTGAAATGAACGCTCACTTGCGCGAAAGTCTGGCAAATGAAGCATTGAATCTGCTGCAATCACACCAACAAGTGTCACATTTTTAAAATCGAGTCCTTTGGCAATCATTTGGGTTCCAAGTAATATATCCGCTTCACCCCGTCCGAATTGACCAAGTAATTTCTCGTGCGCTCCTTTTCTCGATGTTGTATCGACATCCATCCGAATGACACGCGCCTTTTCAAACTGAGCATTCAATGCTTCTTCTACTTTTTGTGTCCCGGTACCAAAAAACCGGATGGCGTCACTCTCGCAATTCGGACATGTTTTTGGCATGCTACGTTCCGCATTACAATAATGACACTTCAATTTATGGTGTCTTCGATGATAGGTCATCGAGATATCACAATGTTCACATTGTATCGTTTCACCACATTCACGGCACATGACAAACGATGAGTAGCCTCTTCGGTTCAAAAGAAGAACAATTTGTTCATTTTTATCTAACCGATCTTGAATTTTCTCGGTTAATGATTCAGAAAACATCGAGCGGTTTCCTTTCTCCAACTCTGTTCGCATATCAACGATTTCAATGTGCGGAAGATCCTGTTCATTCACACGATCTTTTAGCTCAAGTAATGTATAGACATCTTTTGACGCTCTTGCATAGGACTCTAACGTTGGTGTTGCACTTCCTAAGACAACTGGACATTGGTGTACACGCCCTCGATATTTTGCCACCTCACGTGCATGATATTTTGGATAATCTTCTTGTTTATAGCTTGTCTCATGTTCTTCATCAATAATAATAATGCCTAAATTTTCAAATGGCGCAAACACAGCTGAGCGTGCGCCAACAACAACACTTACTTCTTTTCGTTGAATCTTTCGCCATTCATCATACTTTTCACCTTGGGATAGCGCACTATGTAAAACAGCTACTTCTCCACCAAATCGCTCCTTGAACCGGGTAACCATTTGGGGAGTGAGGGAGATTTCCGGTACGAGCACAATCGCTTCTTTTCCTTCGTCCATCACGCGTTGAATGGATTGTAAGTAAATTTCCGTCTTACCACTACCTGTCACACCGTGCAATAGAAATACTTCATGTCTATTTTCATCAATCGATGTATGAATTGGTTCAATGGCTGATTGTTGTTGATTAGTGAGAGATAACGATTTTGTGCGTTCGGCAGTATTTTTTTGATAGGGATCCCGATAGACTTCCTTTTTAACACGTTTTAAAATCTTTTTTTCGATCAGTTGATCAATCGGACTTTTCGTTGTTTGAAGTTTCTTGATTAACTCATTTAGTAAAATCGGCTGCGGTTCTTCTGAAAAAAATTCTAATACTAATCGTTGCTTCTTCGCTCGGTTACCTAAATCTTCAATTACTTCAAGTAACTCTTGCTCATCGATCGCTAACTCGATATACGTCTCCCTCTTTATGCGATTTTTCCCTTTGACGATATATTTCACATCTATGAGTCCTTCTTTGATCATCCGAGTTACTTGGCTTGAAGGTATTTGATGTTTTTCTAACTCTTCAAAAGGAAATACTTCCCGTCCTTCTGCAGCGATTTTCCATGCGTAAGGAAGTTCGTCTTCGTCGGCCAGCAACCAAACTTCCTTTTTATACTTCGCTTTAAAAGCTGCGGGTAACATTGCCTGCATAGCGGATATTCGATAGCATAATGTTTCCTCTTGTAGCCACTTAGACAAATCGATTAATTCGTTCGTCAAAACAGGTGTATGGTCCATAACACTGATAATCTCTTTTAATGATTCGAACTGACTTTCACTCGTCAATTCAGTCACAAATCCCATGACTTTTCGTGGACCAAATGGCACGATGACACGAACTCCTGGTTGCACACTACCTTCTAGATTTTTAGGGATTTCGTAGTCAAATAAAGAATCGATTGCTGCTGCTGCAACATCGATGACGACCTTTGCTACCGCCATGCTTATTCCTCCGTCATTTTTCGATTAACTAATTGCATCAATTCCTCTGCAATCTCTTTCTTTGTTCCGTACGGAATTCGATGTTCTTCATTATCCTTTGTGTAAAAAACAACTTCATTATGATCTGATTGAAATCCTTTTTGAAAACCAATTTCATTGATGACAATCGCGTCGAGTTGTTTGCGTTTTAACTTTTCTTTTCCATATATCAAAGGTTGTTCCGATTCCGCCGCAAATCCGACCAAATATTGATTTGTTTTTTCTTTACCTAGTGTTGCTAAAATGTCTTGAGTGCGTTCCAGTTCGATGACAAGGTCACCATCTTTTTTCTTCATCTTTTGATCAGAAGTTTGCTTTGGACGATAATCTGCTACTGCGGCTGACTTAATTACTAAATCTTGTTCAGGAAATTCTTTCATGACAGCTTGATACATTTCATCTGCTGACTGAACATCAACGGTTCGGACACCTGCAATTTTAGCTAAGGAAACCGGTCCAGAAATGAGGGTGACTTCAGCTCCAAGATCTTTTGCCGCTTGAGCTAAGGCATAGCCCATTTTTCCAGAAGAATGGTTTGTAAAAAAACGGACGGGATCAATGATTTCTTGTGTCGGTCCTGCTGTAATCAAAACCTTTTTACCTTTCATCACTTCCGTCTTTTTTTCATGGTTGTTAATAACTTCAATAATTCGTTCTGGTTCTTCTAAACGACCTTTTCCTACATAACCACATGCCAAATAGCCGTCGCCTGGTTCAATAAAACGGTAGCCCATCTCTTCAAGCTCGATCAAATTCTTTTTAACAGATGGATGAGCATACATATGAACATTCATCGCTGGTGCGATATAAACAGGTGACGTTGCCGCCAACAGCGTAGTCGTCAACATGTCATCCGCTAGACCATTCGCTATCCTACCCAATAAATGGGCTGTCGCTGGTGCCAATATCACAAGATCCGACCAATCTGCCAAGTCAATGTGGGCAATTTTTTCTGGATTCTTTTCGTCAAAGGCGTCCGTGTAAACAGGATTTCTCGATAAAGCTTGGAAGGTAAGCGGTTGAACAAATTCTGTCGCCCCTTCTGTCATAATTACTTTAACATCGGCTCCCTGTTGGACTAATTTACTTGTTAACGCACACGCTTTGTAGGCAGCGATACCGCCGGAAACACCTAACAGGACCTTTTTTCCATTTAACATGTGATAACCTCCGTTTGTATACGAATCAATTAGGCTCTGAAATCATACGTTTATACCATACATATAGAGCAATATTGTACTTCTATAATAATGTCTTCGAATGATAAGAGAAAAGAACTCGATTTATACTTCTTTTCATAATTATACGTGAATCGAATATCTGTTTCCACTAGATGATATTCCATTAAAAAACCCGACTCCTCTTGTAAGTGAGAAGCCGGGTCTTTCATTCGTCTTACTGTTTGACTGTCAATTTTTCATCTAGAATTTCTTCTAGTGCAATTCCGACCCACTTCTTGGATGTCGGATTTTCAACCATATAATTTTCTTTTTGATGAAGTTCTCTAGCGCGTTGTGCGGCAATTGTTACGATTGCATATTTAGAATCGATTTTTTTCAATAAGTTATCTACAGATGGTTCGAGCATTACAAATCCACCCTTCCTAATGCTTTTTTATATTGTTTAGAAACTCGCTCTCTCTTACAATGTTCACTCACGACAATTGATTGAATACGTGAAACAGCTTTTTTCACTTGATCATTCACGACGACATAATCATATTCATCCATCATATCAATTTCTTTTTTAGCTTCCAACAAGCGATTCTTCACTAAATTTTCTGTTTCTGTACCACGATCAATAATTCTGTTTTTTAGTTCCTCTAAACTTGGTGGGAACAGAAAGATAAAGACACCTTCAGGAAAGTTTTTCTTTACCTGCATGGCACCTTGCACTTCAATTTCTAGAAATACATCCTTACCCGCTTTAAGTGTTTCTTCCACATAAGCTTTCGGCGTTCCATAATAATTTCCTACATACTCAGCATACTCAATTAGTTCATTTTGCTCAATCATTTCCTCGACTTCTTCTTTACTCTTAAAGAAGTAATCCACACCGTTTGTTTCACCGACTCGCGGTTTACGAGTTGTAACAGAAATTGAATATTGCAATGCGGGATCTTGTTCAAATAAAGCTTTTCTGACCGTTCCTTTTCCTACACCGGATGGACCGGATAGAATAAACAGGATTCCTTTTTCATCTTCCACAAACGTTCCTCCTAATTATCTCCGTTCATATCGTCATTATCAATTCGTCCACCGACTGTTTCTGGCTGAACAGCAGATAGAATAACATGATCGCTATCTGTAACGATAACCGCTCTAGTTCGACGACCATATGTTGCATCAACAAGTTTATTTTCATCTCTTGCGACAGTAATAATTCGTTTAATTGGAGCTGACTCTGGTGAAACGATGGAAATGATTCGGTTTGCTGACACAACATTTCCAAATCCAATATTAATCAGTTTCAGATTCATTCTCTACTCCCCTAACTAGTTCAATATATACTCTTGTATTTTTTATGAATATACCTATTATACGCTAAAAATAACTAAAAACTCAAATTCTATTCTATATTTTGTACCTGCTCTTTGATTTTCTCTATTTCACTCTTCATTTCAACAGCTATTCGGCTAACTTCAGAGAGAATTGATTTTGAAGCGATCGTATTCACTTCTCTTAACAACTCTTGTGCGATAAAGTCAAGCTTACGACCAATTGGACCGTTCTTATCTAGCGTTTCTAAAAATTGTTCGATATGTGAATGTAGTCTCGTCAATTCTTCTGCTATATCCGCTTTTTCTATTTGAATAGCAGCTTCTTGAACAATTCGTGCTTCATCGATACCTTGCCCTTCAAGCATCTTTTCTAATTTCTCTTTCAAAGAATTGAATTGTTCTGTTTCTAACCGTTTCGCATGCTCCTCTAATTGGACTGTATAGCTTTTCAATGACTGAATACGGTTGATGAAATCTTTTTGAATCGCTTCACCTTCAGTAGTCCGCATCTCTATGACCTGCTGAAGTGCTTCTTGCATACCATCTTTGATTGTCTTCAGCAGTTGTTCATCTAATACATCAGGTTCTTCGATATAAAATAAATTTTCCATAGAAAGAATATGTTCGATAGATAGAGAGCCTTGTATATTTCCTTTCTCTTGAATGGCTTCGATGCTTCTAAGATATTGATCAAATAGACCCCAATCTACTTGCATTTTTTTGTCTGTCAGTTGTTCTCCATTGCAAGCTATGTACACATCGACTCTTCCCCTGCTCAACTCGGCTTTCATTTGTTTTTTCAATTCATTTTCGTATGGATAAAGCTCACGAGGAATTTTACATGAAATGTCTAAATAACGATGATTGATTGTTTTTACTTCGATGGTGATTTGTCTTTTTTGATTATGTGAAACAAAGCGACCATAACCTGTCATACTTTTAATCATTTGAATCACCTTACCTTTTTCATCTCTTATTATTCTTGCACTAATGAAAAGAGTTTTTCAACTGTTTCGAGTGATGATTGTTTTAAATTTTACATTTGATGCAGGTATACAACATTATTAATTTTGTTCTACAAAGGCTCACACATTCTATTCAGCCATTGTTCATGATACACTATTGAAAGAAAAGAGGTGTTTTTTTATGCCATTAGACGGAATCGTCACTTACGCGTTAGTCGAAGAACTTTCAACTGAATTAGTCACTGGACGCATGACAAAGATTCATCAACCAACCGAACATGAATTAATCATTACTGTTCGAAAAAATGGTCAAAATAAAAACTTATTACTCTCTGTGCACCCGAATTATGCTCGGGTTCATTTAACAAGTGAGAAATATACGAACCCAAAAGAACCACCATTGTTCTGCATGGTATTAAGAAAATACTTAGGTTCAGGTTTCATTAAATCTGTTGAGCAAATTAGTATGGAACGAATCATTAAAATCAGAGTAACAAGCAAAGATGAAATTGGTGACTCGCTAGATTACGACTTGTACATTGAATTAATGGGCAAACATAGTCACATATTGTTAGTCGATCCGAGTAGAAATGTAATCCTTGAATCCATGAAACATATTGGATTTTCCCAAAATCGATACCGGGCACTGTTACCTGGCCAAACCTATATCTTTCCACCGGATCAAGGCAAGATCAATCCGTTGAAGCTTGACCCAGCAGAGTTTGTCAAAAAACTAGACTTTAATACAGGTAAAATTGACCGTCAGATCCTATCTATTCTGATGGGTGTTTCTCCATTGGTCAGTCAATCGATAGCACATCTCGCATATCTAGGAGATGAAAAGAAATATATTGAAGTTTTTGACCGATTTCAAACTCAATTAATGGAGAACGATTTTCATCCACATATAGGTCGTGGTCAAAAGGAAGATTTTCATGTGTTGAAAAACGTCCAGCTAGGAGAACCGACTACCTCGTACGAAACAGTCAGTGAGATGCTCGATACTTTTTATCAAGGAAAAGCTGAACGTGATCGTGTCAAGGGATTAACGCACGATATCATGCGTTTACTAAAAAATGAACGAAGCAAAAACGAGCGAAAAATTAAAAAGCAGCAACAAACATTGAAAAAAGCTGAAGATGCTGAACAATACCAAAAATATGGTGAATTACTGACTGCTCATATGCATCTTGTAAAACCTGGCGACAGTCAAGTTACGGTAATTGATTATTATGATCCAGATCAAAAAGAAATCTCAATTGAGTTAAACCCGAATAAATCAGCCAGTGAAAATGCACAACAATTATTTAAACAGTATCAGAAACTAAAAAAATCAAAAGAAGTTGTTACACAAGAAATTGAAAAAGCTGAAACAGAAATCGATTACTTGGATCGGTTGATTCAACAGCTTGAAGATGCTCGTGAAGAAGATCTGGAAGATATCCGAGCTGAGCTTGAAGATGAAGGCTATTTAAAGAGAAAATCTACGAAAAACAAAAAGAAAAAGAAAAAAGTTATTCGTTTTGACCGTTTCCAAGCGACGGATGGTACAGAAATCTACGTTGGTCGAAACAATAAACAAAACGAATACTTAACGAATCGTCAAGCAGATAAAGAAGATATCTGGTTACACACCAAAGACATACCTGGTTCACACGTCATTATTAAATCAGCGAGTCCAAGCGAAGAAACGATTGTAGAAGCTGCGACGATTGCAGCTTTTTACAGCAAATCGAAACATTCTTCCTCCGTACCGGTAGATTACACAAAAGTGAAGCACGTCCGAAAACCAAATGGCGCAAAACCAGGATTCGTCACCTATGACAACCAACAGACGGTTTATGTAACACCCGTTGAAAGCGAAATTGATAAATTAAGAATGAAAGAATTATAAAACAGGATTCGCTTGCATCATCATAAAAAAGTTTTTCAACGCCCGGATGACCGATCACTGCTGTCATTCGGGCGTTTAGGCGTTGTCTATTCGACCGAATGATGGACGGCTTGAACCGATTATCGGGTAGTTGCAATCATTTTATCGGGCGGTTGGAACCGATTGTCGGGTGGCTGCAACCGTTTGTCGAGCGGTTAGAGCGCTTGATCGATCGGCTGCATACGTTCGTCGGGCAACTCGACATGCTGAGCGTATTCAATTAAAAAATTCATACTGGGATGCATATATCTTCTGCAAGCATCCCAGTACGAATTAAATCATTCAGCGGATTTTCTCATTTTCAGCTTACATTCCTAGATCCTTTATTATTTTCCTCAGATTCGAACATTCCCTCTGTTTCTTGAACTTTGTCTCTTCCAGGTAAGATTAGATTTAAAATTACTCCAATAATCGCTGCAAGTGCCATTCCTGCAATTTGTACGTTGTCGTTAATTTGAATAAACGCACCACCGACACCGATCACAAGAATGACAGAAGAGATAATTAAGTTTCGTTTCTTTCCTAGGTCAATATTATTATCGATTAACATACGTAGTCCACTTGATGCGATAATTCCAAATAACAGAATGGACACCCCACCCATGACTGGGGTTGGTATTGACTCGATTAAAACGGAAACGAGGTCAATAAAGCCAAAGGTGATTGCTAAAACGGCTGCTCCTCCGATGACAAACACACTGAATACACGCGTAATTGCTAGAACACCGATGTTTTCACCATAAGTTGTATTCGGTGGTCCACCTAATACAGATGCAATCATTGTTGCCACACCATCGCCTAATATCGATTTATGCAAACCTGGATCTTTTAAAAAATTACGTTCAGCGATTTTTGATAACACCATTTGATCTCCGATATGTTCCGTAATCGTGACAAGAGCTACAGGTACCATGATTGCAACGATAGAAAAGCTTAGTACATCTATTGGCGCATAATCAACGAACGGAATTAGAAAATCAGGTTTAGCGATTAATGCTCCAAAAAATTCACCAATGGAGGAACTGGATGTTAACTCATTCCAGCTTGCCTGCAAATTTGTCGTATCAACTGCCCCCATTAACAAAGCAGAAACATAACCACCTACAATTCCGATTAAAATAGGAATTAAGTTAAAAAATCCTTTAAAGAATATCGATGCGATTACTGTAATACTCAATGTGATAAGCGCAATTAATATATAAGTTGTACTGTAATTTCCTTCGCCATCATACATGGCCATTTCAATGGCTGTCGGTGCTAATCCAAGTCCAATGACCATAATAACTGGTCCTACGACAACAGGTGGCAAAAGATACAGTAACCAATTTACACCACTTAATGAAATTAACAAGGCAACTATTCCGTAGACAATACCTGCGAGGAAGGCACCTACCATCGCTCCAGCAAGTCCATCTGCCATACTTGCAGCAATAATCGGCGCGATGAACGCAAAACTGGATCCTAAGTATGCTGGTATTCTTCCTTTTGTAATAAAGATATAAGCAAGTGTTCCTAGTCCACTAGTTATCAAAGCTACGTTTGGTGGCATTTCCGTTAAAAATGGTACGAGAATTGTAGCTCCGAACATGGCAAAAATGTGTTGCAAGCTAAGAATCAACCACTGGTTCCATTTAGGTACATCGTGAATATCCAATACTTTTTCTTGATTTGACATCGTTTTACCCCTCCGACTTGTAATTTTGACCATAAAAAAAACTCTCTGCTGGTCGCAAAGAGGGTAGACGTCATACGGACCCCGCATACGTTTCCTTATGCGACCTTGCCAGCCTCTCTGGACTGAGATTTAAAGGCCTTTCATTTTTATTGTTTCAACATGTTTCATTTATTCGTAAATGCTTACTTCATCTTGTTCATCGACTTCAGACAACTTCACTTTGATCACTTCATTTGTTGCAGTAGGAATGTTTTTACCGACATAATCCGCTCGAATTGGTAATTCGCGATGCCCCCGATCGACCAATACGCCCAATTGAATAGTTTTAGGACGGCCGAGGTCAATGATTGCATCCATCGCAGCTCTTACCGTTCGGCCTGTATAAAGCACATCATCGAGTAAAACAACTTTCTTTCCTTGGACTGTTGATGTAATATTTGTCTGGTTAACCGTTGCTTCATCCTGCGTGTCTTTATTCGATAAATCATCTCGGTAAAGTGAGATGTCAAGCTCTCCAGTCTCGACATCTACACCCTCAATTTCCTTTATTTGTTGCTGAATTCGATTTGCTAAAGGAGTCCCTCTTGTTTTGATTCCAACAAGCAAAAGATCTTCAGTACCTTTGTTTTTTTCTAGGATTTCATGAGAAATTCGTTTAATCGCTCTAGAGATCGCTGCATCGTCTAAGATTTTCGTTTTTTCGTTCATAGTTTCCTTCCCCCTTCCTATTCACCTCAAAATAAAGAACGGCTTTAAGGCATAAAAAAACTCTTTTGCCACAAGATGACAAAAGAGGATTTTTCACCGCACAAAAAATTTTGGTTAGGTTTATCCGTCACCTTGCTGATCTCACAGGATCATTCTTAAAGGTTCACTATACTTACCGTTAATTTTACTCGCTTCTGAAAAAAAGTCAAGGTCTCCGATCAATTTCCTTCAAAGTCTCTTGAAAAATAGCCGGTGCATCAGCTGTCACAATAATTTTCTCTGACGTAATCGGATGGTTGAACTCTAACCGTCTAGCATGTAAAGCTTGTCCTTCTGTATTCAACGTCTTTCTTGGACCATACTTGGGATCTCCGACAATCGGAAAACCGATGTATTTAAAATGGACACGTATTTGATGCGTCCGACCTGTTTCCAAATCGCAAACGACATGAGTGTAATTCGGAAAACGTTCATGAACACGGAAATGAGTAATCGCTTCTTTGCCATGATCAACGACTGCCATTCGTTTGCGGTCGCTCGGATCTCTACTGATCGGCGCTTCAATGGTACCTAACTCATGTTCGATTTCTCCATGAACAATCGCTTGATATTGCCGTTTGACATTTCGCTCCCTTAACATCGTCGCAAGCTTTTCGTGGGCATCATTCGTTTTAGCCACAACCATTAACCCGCTCGTATCTTTATCCAAACGGTGAACGATTCCAGGGCGAAAATCCCCATTAATGTCAGAAAGCTTCGTATGAGCAATCAAACCGTTTACAAGCGTACCGTCTGAATGTCCAGCAGCTGGATGAACGACCATCCCTTTTGGTTTGTTGACGACCAACAAGTGGTCATCCTCATAACGAATATCCAAATCCATTGATTGTGGTTTTAATTCGAATACTTCCTCTTCTGGTATTTCCCATTCAATCAAGTCACCTTGCTGACACCGATAATTTGTTTTTGCTTTTTTTCCATTTACTTGTACTAATCCATCTTTAATCCATGATTGAATTTGGCTTCGTGATTCTTCTGGATTTAATGTCGTCAATAACTTGTCCAGTCGGGTTGTATGGAATTGTTCTTCTACTTGAACAGATTGTTTAGCCATTCTTTATCTTCCCTTTTCCATTAGAGTCTTCAAATAAAATGAGAATGATAATTAGAATTACTCCGATTGTTAAAGCTGAGTCTGCGATATTAAAAATCGGAAAATTATAATCAAAAATATAAACGTCGATGAAGTCGACAACTTCTTGAAATAAAATTCGATCGATGAAATTACCGATTGCTCCACCTAGAATAAAAGAGAAACCTAATTGCAGCATCGGTTGGTCACGATTTGTCTGAATAAAGTAAACTACTACACCAACTACAACGATTGTAACGATGTAAAAAAACCACATTTGCCCTTCCAATATTCCCCAGGCTGCTCCGCTATTTCTATGAGAAGTAAAATACAAAAAGTTTGGCATTAACTCTAGTTGCTCACCGATTTCCATTCTGGTAACAACTATATACTTTGTCACTTGGTCGATTGCTATTAAAAATAATGCAAGTATGTAGTATTTAAACACCTTGATTCGCTCCTTCCACTCTTTGATTGTAGCACAATACAATCATGCATTCGATAAAAAATGTGAGTTGCCTGTTAAATAAATGAACTTGAAAGAAGCTATCGATCGAGTTAGTGAATGAACGCAAAAACAGCATCAACCGAGTAGTCTGTTAAACATTCGAATGGTGCTAGTGTTTTTTAAAGTGCAGTACAAGATAGCAAATGATCGTGACAATAGGCGTATACAAAAGGTTTGTAGATATACACTGAAGGTTTGCGATTTAACCCTGAAGATTCATTAATTAACCCTGAAGGATTGCGAATTAACCCTGAAGCATCACGAATTAACCCTGAAGCAACGCGATTTAACACTGAATACAGCCTATTTAACACTGAAGCTCTAAGAACTAGCATTAAAACGCCCCGACACACACTGTGATTGATCACAGATGTCGCCTTATATCCTTTGGGTACAAGCACCCGCCGTAAGCGAATCGCCTGAGAACAACGGCTTTCATCGTAACCTACCCTCAGTTGCGTACTTCCCCCAACAAATTAGAGCCAATAGAGAAAATATCAAACAGAAAACCCGAACGATTTATTTACGCCTAAATCGTTCGGGTTCTCATGTCTTCTGTAAATTTTTCATAGCGCCTTATATCAACGGCAACTATTCACTTCTCATGTCTTCAACGATTGGTGCACAACGTTCACATAGATCTGGATAATTTGGATCGTTGCCGATTGTTTCTGAAGATACCCAGCAGCGTTGACACTTTTCGCCTGGATGTTCTTCAACAGCGACCGATACACGCTCGTAAGCCTTAGCCAAATGATTAGCTTCCTCTAGTCGTACTTCGGAAACAATGAAGTATTGATGCAAGTTCTCTGTCTCTTTTAAGAGATCAAAGGTTTTTTCATCTTTTGGTACGATTGTTACAAGCGCTTCTAGTGATTTACCAATCACTTTATCCGCACGTGCTTCTTCCAATGCTTTTAATACATCTTCTCGCACTTCCATCAATGCTGCCCATTTCTCTTTGACAGCGTCGGCATTTTCAGGGTGCTTGGCCTCCGGTAAGTCTGTTAGCTGAACACTTTCTTCTTCAACTCCTGGAATATAGGACCAAGCTTCGTCCATCGTATGTGAAAGAATTGGTGACAACAGCTTAGTTAAGCTAACAACAATTTCATAGTAAACCGTTTGAATACTTCTTCTTCTTGGATGATCAGCTTTT
The DNA here is from genome assembly GCF_018138385.1 of Allobacillus saliphilus. Classification (GTDB taxonomy): domain Bacteria; phylum Bacillota; class Bacilli; order Bacillales; family Alkalibacillaceae; genus Allobacillus; species Allobacillus saliphilus. The sequence goes on along the minus strand of NZ_JAGSIE010000005.1, from coordinate 58,673 downwards.
TCGATATATAAAATATCTTTTGCAAAATCCATATAGAATGAACTTAGATCAACGGTAGCATAATTGCTGATTGTATGATAAATAACAGAGAAATCATACGCATCGTAAGCTTTTTTCACTTTATCAATTGTCTCTTGTAGACGAATATACATAAACTGATCGACTTCTTCTAGTTCCTCATAGGATAGTGCATGTTTTGCTGGATCAAAATCATTCAAGTTTCCGAGTAAGAAACGGATTGTATTTCGGATCTTTCTATATACTTCTGCTACTTGCTTCATAATGTCATCTGAAATACGTACGTCTCCGGAATAATCCGCACTGGCGACCCACAAACGAAGAATATCGGCACCATACTGCTTCATTAGTTTAGAAGGTACAATGACATTACCCATGGACTTACTCATCTTACGACCTTGGCCATCTAGTGTAAATCCGTGGCTTAAAATTCCTTTATAAGGAGCTTTGCCTGTGACGGCTACAGCTGTTGATAAAGAGGAGTTAAACCAGCCACGATACTGATCTGAACCTTCAAGGTATAAATCAGCAGGACGTTGTAATTCTTCTCTTTCTTCAAGCACACCTTGGTGGGTAGAACCTGAATCGAACCAAACATCCATAATGTCTGTTTCCTTTGTAAATTCACCATTTGGACTTGAAGGGTGTGTAAATCCTTCTGGAAGCAAGTCTTTCGCCTCACGTTCGAACCAAACGTTTGAACCATGTTCACGGAACAATTCAGCGACGTGTTCAATCGTTTCATCCGTAATTATTGGCTCGCCTGTCTCCCCGTAGAATACAGGAATCGGCACACCCCAAACTCGCTGTCTAGAAATACACCAATCTTCACGATCCTTCACCATGTTCCACATACGGGTCTCACCCCAATGTGGATGCCACTTCACATTTTTGATTTCACTTAAGATATCATCACGGAAATCTTTAATGGAAGCAAACCATTGAGAAGTTGCTCGGAAAATTGTCGGCTTCTTTGTTCGCCAATCATGCGGATAAGAGTGTGTAATAAATTCCAAGTGTAACAATGCACCTGTTTCTTCTAATTTTTCGGTGATGGATTTATTTGCTTTATCATAAAACTCACCTTCGAAGCCTGGCGCCTCATCCGTGAAAACACCTTTATCATCAACAGGACTGAGCGCTTCTAAACCATATTGTTTCGCTACCCAAAAGTCATCTTCACCGTGACCTGGTGCTGTATGCACACAACCGGTACCTGCATCTGTTGTGACGTGATCACCGAGAATGACTAAAGAATCTCGATCATAGAAAGGATGCTTAGCTACAATATTTTCAAGCTCGGAGCCCTTCCAAGTCTTCTGAACTTCTGGAGAATTCCATTCCAACTTTTCAGCGACTTCGTCAATTAATTCTTCTGCAATGATATATTTCTCGCCATTAACCGAAACTAACACGTATGTCAGTTCAGGATGTATAGCAATCGCCAAGTTCGCAGGAATCGTCCATGGAGTTGTCGTCCAGATGATGAATTTCTCATCTCCATCCAGTACACCTTTTCCATCTGTTACATTAAATGCGACGTAGATTGATGGAGAACGCTTATCTTGGTATTCGATTTCCGCTTCAGCTAGTGCTGATTCTGATGACGGGGACCAATAGACTGGTTTTTTACCCTTATAAATATAACCACGTTTCGCCATTTCACCAAAGACTTTAATTTGATTCGCTTCAAAGTCTGGTCGAAGTGTAATATATGGATTATCCCAGTCACCACGAACACCAATTTGTTTGAACTGTGTTCGTTGATTGTCAATTTGCTGCAACGCATACTCTTCACAAAGTTTACGAAACTCCGCTGGAGACATTTCTTTCCGATTAATTTTTTTCTTTTTTGTTAATGCGACTTCGATCGGTAAACCGTGAGTATCCCAACCAGGGACATACGGAGCATCATAACCATTCATTGATTTATGTCGAACAATAATATCCTTTAATACTTTGTTCAAGGCATGGCCCATGTGCAAATCACCATTTGCGTACGGAGGACCATCATGCAAGATGAACTTTGGTCGATCTTTTGTTCTTTCTTGAACTTTTTGGTAGATTTGTTGTTCTTCCCATTGTTGTTGCATTTCTGGTTCGCGTTTTGGTAAGTTTCCACGCATCGGAAAATCCGTTTGCGGCATGTGTAATGTATCTTTATAACTCATTATTATCCTCCTCTATAGCTTCATTTAAAACAAATAAAAAAAGCCTTCTCATCCCCTATAAAGGGACGAGAAAGCTCGCGTTACCACCCTAATTGAACAGAAAATTTTTCCGCTCCACTCGTTCGTTCGTAACGTGAACAATACGTTCAAGCCTACTTTCTTTCGACTTGAAAACTCAGGGATGATCTTCCTTTATTTGAAGTCACCAGGCTCACACCTTCCCTGGCTCGCTTTGGACAATCTCATAAAGTACTGTTCCCATCAACGTTTATATATAATAATTTATTGATTGCATGAAAATTATATGGAAAGAAAAATAATTCGTCAAGCATTTGTATTCAATTAATTATTCGGATGTAGAATATTGATTCAGTCTTGGCTCTTCTTCTTGGTCTTGGTTAGAATCAATTTCAAATAATTCTTCCCAATCATTCGTGTCAATAATATCCAGTTGAGCTTCCACTAGCATTTTCAAACGTGTACGAAACACTTTTGCTTGCTTTTTAAGCTCTTCGACTTCCATTGCCGTACTTCTTGATTTAGCTAATGCATCATTAATAATGCGATCGGCATTTTTCTCTGCCTCTTTAATAATAAGCTTCGCCTCTTTATTCGCATTACTTTTAACTTCATCAGCTGATTCTTGTGCAACTAAGATCGAACGATTCAACGTTTCTTCAATGTTCGTGAAATGGCTCAATCGCTCTTCCATTTCATAAAGTTTATCTTCAAGTGATTTCTTTTCGCGGATGACTTTTTCATAATCCTTGATGACAAGGTCTAAAAAGTCATTGACTTCATCTTCATCATAACCTCTGAATCCGCGTGTAAATTCTTTATTATGAATATCAAGTGGCGTTAATGCCATGTAATCTCCCCCTATTGTACGTTCACTACCGATTACTGGTTAACTTTCGACAAAAACAGTGGAATTCCTGCCATTTCGGCAATTTATTTTAACAATGCGGTTTTAATTCGCTGTTTATCTTTTTTCGTAGTCCCAAGCACTTCCAACATCTTGCTTCTCCCTTTAGTACGTACAGATAATAAATCTCCTGCTTCTAGTTGGTATGCCGGTTGCTGTATGACTTGATGATTCACTTTGACTGCTTCTTTTTCGATCATTTTTTGTGCTTGCTGTCTGGACATACGATAGATTTCTTTCATGACGACATCCAATCGAACGGATGAAACAGTACTTTCTTTTACTTCCCAATTTTGGCTTGGAGCAACAACATGTTCTAACTTTACTTCTTCTAATGATACACGACTTTTTTTAATTTGTGTCAAATTCATTTGAAAATAAGGAGCTAGACTCTCATCACAAATGATTTGAAATTCTCCTTCAGCAATTGTCAAATCACCTAGCTTCTTTCTATGTATGCCTAACGACATCATACTTCCCAATACATCTCTGTGACTTAACGTGACAAATTTCGCCGGATAAGTGCCCCGTAGCGCAGTCATTTGAAAATCCTTTTGAGAAGTTTCAACATAAAACGGCGCGAGGATCGCTCTTTTACGTTCAGCTTCATCATAGCCGCCGTCAAAGGATAAACGAAACTCTTCATCTTGACCAATTACCGATTGAAAGACGATCTGCTCACGTGGATCCAAAAAGTCCGTCAATACAGAAACATGAGTCCTTTCCACTTGATCTTTCCAATCTAAAATCTGATCGATCAAATGCTGTTCTTCTGGTCTGAAGTGCTGATAGATCTTCATGGTTCTCCTCTTTCTTAACGAATTAAACTAGCATTCCATATAGAACCCATACACCGTTTGATGCTAGTTGTAATGCGATAATCGCAACAATTGGCGAAATATCCAACATACCAATTGGTGGGATGATTTTTCGGAAAGGCTCTAAATAGGGTTCGGTAATTTTTCCAAGAAATTCACCGACACCACTTTCCCGTGCACCTGGAAACCATGACATCAAAATATAGATGATTAATGCCCAGGAATAAATGGATAATGCGGTTGAAAGTAATTTAAATACTTCAAATAACATACTCTTACCTACCTTTTCGTTGGAACTCAAACTCTTCATCGATCAAACCGTTGATACTACCAGAAATGCTGACATGCTCTGGTGTACATAAAAAGGTTTGGCTTCCTAGTTTTTGAATTTTTCCATTTAAGCCATAAACTGTACCACTAAGAAAGTCAACCATACGCTTACTATTGGTTTGATCTAAGCGCTGCATGTTTATTACGACTGATTTTCTTTTCTTAATGTGTTCTGCAATCTCTTCTACTTCTTCAAATTCTTTCGGTTCACAGAGAACCATTCGTGAGTCTTGTTGGACGGAGTGTATACTAACGATATTACTTTGTTCATGAGTTGCAATAGATGCTTCTTTTTTCTGTTCTTTACTTGCATAGTAATTTTCTTCTTCTCCATCCAAATCGAAGAACCCTTTTACTCGATCCATAAAACCCATCATTCGTCTCCTCCTATTCCTCACCTACAAGACTTGATCCTAAACGGATATGTGTTGCACCTTCTTCAATGGCAATCTGATAATCATTGCTCATTCCCATCGATAAATAGTCGCAGGGTGCAAAATCTAACGATAGCTGTTGAATTTCTGTTTGTAATTGTTTTAATGATTGAAAACAGTTTCGAATAACCTTTTCATCGTCCGTGTGAGGAGCCATTGTCATTAAGCCAACTACATTTATTTTTGGATAGTCCTTTAAAGACTGAATAAAGTCGCTCACTTCATTTGGGTCCAGTCCATGTTTTGAACTTTCACCACTTACATTCACCTGGACAAAACATGAGATTGGATGTTCTGCTCGTTTATTAATTTCTTTCGCCAACGACTTCCGGTCCAATGAATGAATGTAATCTACTTGGTGAATAATTTCTTTCACTTTCCGAGATTGTAATGTTCCAATAAAATGCCACTTCGCTTGATCATCAATCGCTGTATATTTCTTTTGGAATCCTTCCACTCGGTTTTCTCCTAAATGTTGAATCCCTGCCTCAATGGCTTCTTGAGCTCTTTCAACAGTAACATATTTAGTAACAGCAATTAGTTGAATATCTTCTGCATTTCGATTTGTGATCTCACATGCTTTCTGAATGTTTTTTTGAATGTTTGCTAGATTGTTTTGTACAGACACGTCTAACGCTCCTTTGAATTATAATACTCCTAAAAAAGCAGCCATCCTGCCTGTCTTGCCTTGGTCTCTACGATAAGAATAAAATAAATCTTCTTGCTCAAATGTACAATAATTGGTTTTTAAAATTTGATCTGGTCGAATACCTGCTTCCACAAAGATTCGTTCATTAAGTGTTTTTAAATCGAGCAGATAATGACCTGGTTTCGTTGCAACTAAAATTTGTGCGTGTTCTTTAGGTATCTGTTCAGCCACGGCGTCATTCACTTCATAGTGAGTTTGTGAGATCGACGGCCCGATTGCTACATGCATGTCCGAGAGTTTGCTTCCCTTTTGTTGAAATGTTTCCACTAACTTTTTGCCGATGCCTTTTACTGTTCCCTTCCACCCAGCGTGAGCCATGCCGAAATAGTGGTTCTTACTATCAATTACATATAACGGTACACAATCGGCATAATATGTAACCAAAAAGTCATTCGAATCATTGGAAAACATTCCATCAGCATCAAGCAATGGCTTGTCATGTTGCAGTTGTTTGTCATCCATCTGCCTGTCCGTCAAATCCACGATTCGGTCACCGTGTATTTGGTTAATGCATCTCCACTGAATCAGGTCTTTATTCAAAGCATTTGTTATGATCTGACGGTTTTCCATGACATCTTCTCTATGATCATTCACATGCAATCCGAGATTCAAACCTTCAAATGGAGGCTTGCTGACACCGTTATTTTTCGTTGTGAATCCAGCAATAACTCCATATTTTTCCCACTCTTTTATGAGCAGCATTGCTGTCGATTCATCGTAGTTAAATACATCTTTCACACTGAACGCTCCTTACATACGCTTATTTTATCATAATTGTTAGGATTTTTCTCATGTAACAATCGCTTAATTCAGGCGAACTAATATGACATCCGTTCCTATTTTAACAATATTCGTCCATGGAATCTTTAACTCCTCCTCATTTCCGAGTAGCCCGAACCATTTTTGACTGATGGTTACAATCAAATACGTCACGACACCTACTGTTACATCAATTTCTATATCTCCAACAAACCCTACTTTTTCACCTGAATCAATATTAATAATATCTTTTGATTGCAATTCCGAAAGCAACATAAACGATCACCTCATTATAGAATATGTCGCTGAACAACAAAAAAAGCCCAGAAATTCTGGACTTTTTTATACAAGTACGAATCAACAGCTTGAAGACTATGCTTCATCCATCTTTTCTAATACACTTTTATTCATTTCTTGTATGGCTGTTTTTTCTAATCTAGATACTTGAGCCTGTGAAATACCAATTTCATCGGCTACTTCCATTTGTGTTTTTCCTTCAAAGAAACGTTGATTAATAATTAATTTTTCACGACTATTTAATTTCTGGATTCCTTCCCGAATCGCTAAATCATTGACCCAAGAAGTTGCTTTTTCTTTTTCATCTCTCAGTTGATCAAGGACGAAAATAGGGTCGCTTCCATCATTATAAATTGGTTCGAATAATGAGACCGGATCTTGTATTGCGTCTAAAGCAAATACGACGTCTTCATGAGGCAATTCCATTTCTTCCGCTATTTGCTTCGTCGACGGCTCAGCATTGTTTTTTCCGATTAGATCTTCACGAATTTGTAAAGCCTTGTAGGCAATATCTCTTAGAGACCGTGACACACGAATCGGATTATTATCTCGTAAGTATCTTCTAATTTCACCTATGATCATCGGTACTGCATAAGTAGAAAATCTCACATTATGACTTAAATCAAAATTGTCTATGGATTTCATTAAGCCGATACAACCAACTTGAAATAAATCGTCCATATTTTCGCCACGATGATTAAATCTTTTTATCACGCTTAATACTAATCTTAAGTTACCGTTAACAAGTTGTTCTCTTGCATCGAGCTCCCCTTTTTGCATTCTTTTAAATAAAAATCGCATCTCGTCATTCTTTAAAACAGGTAATTTTGACGTATCTACACCACAAATTTCGACTTTATTTCTTGCCAATGTTTACCCCTCCCGCTGGAGTTGATGTCATTTATCAGTTTCTCCAGCAAGACGGATTTTATTCGACAAATAAAAATCAAATCAAACCATTTTATTAAACTCTCGTTTCAATCGTTTGATAATTTTCTTTTCGAGCCTTGATATATAAGACTGCGAAATCCCTAATTCCTGCGCTACATCTTTTTGTGTTTGTTCCTTATTCCCTGCTAAGCCAAATCGCATTTCCATAATTTGCTTTTCTCGACCATTTAAATTTTTCAAGGCATTTAATAATAGCGTTTTATCAACGGAATGATCCAATTCCCGCGTAATCAGGTCATCTTCCGTTCCAAGCACATCAGCCAGCAATAATTCATTTCCATCCCAGTCTGCATTCAACGGTTCATCAAATGAAATTTCTGTCTTTCGTTTATTATTTCTTCTTAAGTACATGAGAATCTCGTTCTCGATACAACGAGACGCATAGGTTGCCAGTTTAATTTTTTTCTCTGGGTTAAACGTATTGACCGCTTTAATGAGACCTATTGAACCTATACTAATTAAGTCCTCAATATGAATTCCAGTATTCTCAAACTTTTTTGCAATATAAACGACTAAACGTAAATTATGTTCAATTAACATTGATTTCGCTGCTTGATCTCCATTTGTCATTCGCTCAAGTACATGCCTTTCTTCATCTTTTGATAATGGTGGCGGTAATGCTTCACTACCACCGATATAATATACTTCATCTCTCTTAATAATCCTTAACTTAACAAGTAGCTTAATTAAAAATCGTTGAATATCACCTAGAAGTTTACGAACCATTAAGATGCCCCCTCTGATTGAAATATTTTCGTTCTTTTTGACTGAAATACCAATGAATGTAATAACACTTGAAAGTCAATTGAGTTTGAGAATCGGCCCGGTTGGACACCAGCATAGACATTTTTCGTTGTATACGTAATCGAGTTATATTCAATGCTCACACGATCCAATAAAATTGCCTTTAAATAATTCTCCCCTCCTCCTGCAGCTTTGTATGGAATAAGTTGAATCGATAATTGCGATTGCTCACTTGTAGATAATGACGCTGATTGAATCATTTTGTTTGTCATTGACTCCCCGAATAATCGCTGAGAAGTCGATTCATCTAATAAAATGACAGGTTTTTTTGATATCGGATGTGTCAATTGGTTTCCAGAATCATAAAAACCATTTGCTTTAATTTGGGTGTTGTTATAAGTCAAAAAAACTGGATATAATTGTTGCTCATTCATCCGATGAATCGTGAGTCGCTGAAATTGCTCTTTTGTTAAATAAAGAACGATAGGAAATAGAGCAGATACAGTAATCCAACTATAAACATTTCCATAACCTTGAGTAAGGTTATTGATCGGTATAGTTCCATCCAAAAATGTATAAAGTCCATAGATACCTCCACCAATCGTAAAGTTGACAATGTAAAAGCAAAACCATTGTGTAACCAATGTCTTCAAATGACGATAAGAGAAAGCGATCCAAACAATTCCAATGGAATAAATGAGTTTCGCTAACGGATGAAACAACCACTCAAGCCCTAGTCCAATGGATAATGGGATGATCAACGATGCAAAGAGTGCACCGAAGAAGACTCGCTTCCTGGAGAATACAGATTTCGTTAACCAAGCAACGAGTAGTAAGATTGTCCAATCAAATAATAAATTGAGTAACCAAATTAAATCCAAATATAGCTGCATTGCTTACTCCCTTTTGACAAGCATTTAACAAGAGTATAGCTGAGCTACCATAAAAAAACTGTCACTTTATCAGTGCATCTTCTTTCTTATTTTGGTCTTTTTTGACGAATATTTTGAGGAGAGGAAATGGACGTAGGTCGACTAAATCAACAATAAAAAAGCCTGATTTAACGAGTAGCAGTTAAATCAGGCTTTTGATTGTTTTTCGTTATCCATTTAGTCGCGGTTGCGATTACGTAAGAACGTCGGAATATCTAACGTATCTTCTTCATAAGAAGGTTGTTGTGCAGTTGGGCGCTCAGGTCTGCGCTGTGATTGAGACGTAGTTGTAGGAGTTGGACCTGCAGCCGGTCGCTGCGTATGAGGTCTTTGCTCACTTGATTGCGCACTTTCATCAAATCCTGTCGCAATTACAGTAACAACAATTTCATCTTTTAAATTTTCGTTGATTACTGAGCCAAAAATGACGTTTACCTCTTGATCTGCTGCAGAGGTAACAATTTCAGCAGCTTCTTGTACTTCGAACAAGCTTAAGTTAGTTCCGCCAGAGATGTTCATCAAGATTCCATGTGCACCATCGATTGATGTTTCCAATAATGGAGATGAGATAGCTTTTTTCGCAGCTTCTCCAGCACGACTTTCTCCTGTTGCTACACCAATTCCCATTAATGCTGAACCTTTGTCTTGCATAATCGTTTTTACGTCTGCAAAGTCCACATTGATTAATCCAGGTACTGCAATTAAATCAGAAATACCTTGGACACCTTGTCGAAGAACGTTATCAGCTTCCCGGAACGCTTCAAGCATCGGTGTGTTTTTATCTACAAGTTCAAGTAGTCGATCATTTGGGATGACAATTAATGTATCGACATTTTCTTTTAATGAGTCTACTCCACTGCCTGCTTGGACAGAACGTTTACGACCTTCGAATAAGAATGGGCGTGTAACGACACCAACGGTTAAAGCACCCAACTCTTTTGAAATTTGTGCAATCACAGCAGCTGCACCAGTACCTGTTCCGCCACCCATTCCAGCAGTGACAAACACCATATCCGCACCTTGAAGAACTTCTTCAATAGCTTCCTTACTTTCTTCAGCTGCCTTTTTTCCAACTTCTGGATTGGCACCCGCTCCTAAACCACGAGTTAATTTTTCACCAATCTGTAGTTTTGTTTCAGCTTTTGATAAGTTTAATGCCTGTGCATCTGTGTTAACGGCGATAAATTCTACACCTTGTACACCATTTTCAATCATACGATTAACAGCATTACTTCCACCGCCACCGACACCGATGACTTTTATTTTTGCTAATTGATCATTGTTTGACTCAAAATCCAACATATTCGTTCCTCCCATTCATTATCCCTTTTTCCGTTTTCTATGTTGAAGGAGACGCTTCATTTTTAATCGAAGAAATAATTTTGTAATTTTTTAAGAATTGGTTCCTTATCTTCTTTCTTTTGCTTAGCTTTTTGTTCACTACGAGGCTTTTCTCGATTATCCATTGATGGAACCGGTTCAGTCTGGTTTAATTTTCCAATACCTTCTTGAAAAACTTTACCTTGTATTTTCGCATTTTGATGTGCGAATTGCAAGGTTCCCAGTCCTACAGTGAATTGTGGTTCACGAACACCTATGTAAGTAGGAATCGATGTTCTGACATTTGTTCGGAAAATATCTTTAGCAAGTTCCATTACACCTGGCATATTTACAACGCCACCTGTCATCACATACCCACCAGGTAATTCAAGCAAACCCATACGTCGGATTTCTTTTCTGACGAAATCAAAGATCTCAGCTAAGCGAGCTTCGATGATCTCCGAAATTAATACTTGATCATATTCTTTTTTCTCATTGCTTCCAATTGTAGTGACTGAGAATGTAACATCCTTTTGTGCTTCAGGAACATACGCATGTCCATAATCTTTTTTCACGTTTTCAGCTTCTTCAGTTGTCGTTTTCAATCCGATGGATAAATCTTTAGTTATATTATCTCCACCAAGCGGAACAACCAATGTATCAATCATTTGGCCTTCCACAAATACAGAAACAGTAGTGCTTCCAGCGCCGATGTTAACAAGAGCTACACCGAGATTTTTTTCATCCTTTGAGAGGGCGACTTCTCCTGCTGCCAAAGGCTGTAAGCAAATATCTTCGACTTCCAACCCTGCCCGCTCTACACACTTTAGAATGTTATGTAGATTCGTCTTTCCACAAGTAACTAATAACCCGTGCATTTCTAGACGAACACCAATCATTCCACGCGGATCTTTAATTTCATCTTGTCCATCGACAACGAACTGCTGTGGATATACATCGACAATCTCTCTTTCTGGAGGAATAGAGATTACCTGTGATGCATCAATGACTCTTCGAATATCTTCATCGCCAATCTCTCTTGTTTCACTAGATACAGCGACAACACCATGGCAGTTTTGCAAATGAACATGACTACCATTGATTGACACAATAACATTTTTTATTTCCATATCAATCATTCGTTCAGCTTGTTCAACGGCATTTTGAATGGAGTGAACAGTTTGGTCAATATCGACAATTGCACCCTTTTTCATTCCGTTGGACTCAGCTGTTCCTACACCAATGACATTTAAACCATCATTCGTTACTTCACCGATGATTACTTTTACTTTTGATGTACCAATATCTAAACTAACTAATACATTACTGCGATTCATGCCTGCACCTCCACGTAAGGCTCACCCGTCATTATTCAAATTTGTTTCGTGTAACAAATACAAATGATTTACTTCTTCCATACTTATTCGATTTAATCCTTTAAAATCCCTGCATATTCAACAAAATTCTACATTTATAGAGCTGTCCATTCATTGCTGTGATTCAACTTGATTTTCTTGTGTGCTCACTTCTTCCTCGCTTGAGTAAGGTTGGAAATAAGCACCGACGTCAATATGAATGACACCTTCTTGATTCGGTTGAATTTGAGCAGTAATAGATGGGTATAGTTTTATCTTTGACGAAAAGTCACGAATTGAAGCAATTACTTCATGACCATCCGCTGTATAAATTAAAATTTTATAGTTGTTGATTTCATTAGGGATCCAGTAAATTTCTGATAATAATTGATTAATAGATTCAGGTAGTTTCTCAAGCTGTTCTGTTAATAATCTTAACATTTCAGGACTATTGAAGTCATGTAATAACGGAGCGTCTCCTAAAGGTTGGCCTAATTGCTGGTCTTTTAGCATTGTTCCGTCTTCTAGGATTGGATAATAATGATCACCTTCACGGACATAGGCAACACGCGCCAACTCACTAATAGTGATTTCATAACCGTTATACCATTTTCGCTCGATTTCTACACTGCTAATTTCTGGATGGTTTAAAATAAAATCTTTCGCTTGATCCAATTCGACTCCCCAATAGTTTTCGTCCATTGAGATTTCACTCAATTCGATAACTTTGGATTCTTCGACACGATGATTGCCTTTCACATCGATGCTTTTCACATAACTTAAAGGGGATTGAATATAAACTATCACTAACACCAATAGCAATATTATAGTTAAATACATGACAAAACGTCGATTTGCTTTTCGCTTTCTCGCTTTCTTGAGTTGCGGTATTCGATCTTCAATTGAAATAATTTTTTTATCAGCCATGAAATGTTTCTCCTAAACAATACATTTCAAATATATTATTCTTTCATTATAGCATAGTTTGATTGACTTAAAATATGGTTTTTTGCCCAATTTTTATCCAAACTTTGATAGATAAGATTACTGTTTTATAACAATTTACAATTTATGATTCCGTAAAACGTGTTTTCAAAAATAAAAATGCTCAATCTCCCGATATTTATCAAGGAAAATGAGCATTGAATCAATCTTTATAATGCTTATCGAGCCGGAAACCTAGCATGTTTACTAATGTTTAATAATATGCCTAATGCAAATAATGTAATGGTTAATGAGGAACCTCCATAGCTCAATAAAGGTAGAGTGATTCCCGTAACTGGAATTAACCCAATGACAACACTGATATTGATCATCACCTGAATCGCAATCATTGTTGTCACACCGAAAGCTAATAACGAACCGGAAATGTCTTCTGTATGTAGAGAGATGAGCACCCCACGCCATATAATGACAAAGAACAGAAAGAGGATGAAGGTTGACCCAATTAGGCCTAACTCTTCAGCAATGATTGCAAAAATAAAATCATTTTGAGGCTCCGGCAAATAAAAGTATTTCTGCATGGAGTTACCGAATCCTAGACCCATTAACCCTCCTGGGCCGACGGCATATAAAGACTGAATGATTTGAAAACCATCACCTAAAGGATCTTCCCATGGGTTCAAAAAAGCATTAATTCGACTAATTCGATATGGTGCAGAAGCAATCAATGCAATAAAACCCGCAATGCCTACGCCACCTAGAATTACAAAGTGCTTAATTTTAGCTCCGGAAATAAAAATCATAAAGATTCCAGTACAGATGAAAACAAGTCCTGTTCCTAAATCAGGTTGTAACATCATTAAGCCAAAAGGAATCACAATGAATAACAAAATTGGTAGAAAACCCTTCGCAAAATGCTTTAACCCTTTTTGGACTTTTGGAAGTAAAGATGCATATAAAATAATCAAACCAATTTTCATAAATTCACTCGGTTGAATACTGAACGCACCGACCCCTATCCAGCTTTGCGCACCACCACGAACAAGTCCAACTCCGGGAATCAATACAACCATTAATAAAAATAAGCATAGTAGATAAATCCACAAAGAAAAACGTAACCAATGATGATAAGAGATTCGCATCGTAATCCAAATCGCGACTAACCCAAAGACAATAAATAAAGTCTGTCTTTTTAAATAAAAAAACTGATCATTAAATTGATAACCTGCCCAAACGGATGATGAACTGTAAACCATCACAGCTCCTAAAAACAGAAGGATTAGAATAGCCGTCATTAAAACGAGATCAATTGATTGTTCTGTACGATTTTTAACCAAAAAAACATCCCCTTACTTCGTCATTCGGAAGTCAGGGGCTAAATGAGTCCGGTAAGAAACAGAAGACAAACACTACCTTGTCCTAAGCCCCTACTTTAGTTTATGCACAGTTTCGATGAACATGTCACCGCGTGCTTCAAAGGATGGGAATTGGTCCCAACTAGCACAGGCTGGGGAGAGTAGAATGATGTCACCTGGTTTACTCAATTCATATGCTTTTTTCGTCGCTTCCACTAAGCTATCTGTAATCGTTATCTGTTTAAATCCTTTTCGCTTTCCTGCCTCATACAATTTATCTTTCGATTCACCATACACTATACAGTTTGTCACATTATTGAAAGAATCGAACAGCTCATCGAATTCATTGCCTCGATCTAATCCACCTGCAATCAATACAATCGGCCGCTCAAATGAACGGACAGCTTTTGATGTCGCTTGGATGTTCGTTGCTTTTGAATCATTATAAAAAAGCCGTTCATTCAATCGTTCGACAAATTGCAAACGATGCTTAACACCTATAAATGTTCGTAGCTTTTCGATAATTACTTCATCCGATATGTGAAATGATTTGGCAATCGCAATACTTGCTAAGACGTTTTCAAGATTATGGTTCCCTGGCAGAGCGACTTCGTTCTTGCTCATTAATTTGTCCCCACGATATTGGATTTGGTCATCTTCATTCAGCATAATTTCGCTATCGGAATCATTGATTACGGAAAAATATACACGTTTTCCGTTACCAGGGATTTGTTGTGAAGAAGTTAATGAATCAAGTTGATTTAAAATGGCTACATCCTCGTTCGTTTGGTTTTGAAAAATCTTTAACTTGGAGTTAATATAATCTTCCATCGAATGATGATAATCTAAGTGAGCTTCAGTCAAATTCAGTAAAATGGCATAATCAGGCTTGAATGTTTTTGTCCCTTTTAATTGAAATGAAGATAATTCCATTACAACTGGCTGATCTTTTTTCTGCTCCCGCAAAACCTCTGATGCCACATTACCGATGTTACCGGCGATGAGTGGGTTAAATCCTCCAGCTTGCAATAGCTCAAATATTAACGTAGTCGTTGTTGTTTTACCGTTTGATCCAGTAATCGCAATCAACGGACCTTCCACCAATGGATACGATAACTCGACTTCCGTAATGACAGGAAGATCTCTGTTTAATGCTTCTTGGATAATTGGATTGTCGTATGGAATTCCAGGATTTTTCACCACTAGGTCAATGTCATTCAGAACGGTTAATGGGTGTTTGCCAGTAATGACATCACAACCCATTTCAGTAAACCGTTTTGCCGTTTCATTTTCTTCTAACGGAAGACGATCATTAATTCTAAAGTCAATGCCAGAATCATATAATAACTGTGCAG
The DNA here is from genome assembly GCF_018138385.1 of Allobacillus saliphilus. Lineage (GTDB taxonomy): Bacteria > Bacillota > Bacilli > Bacillales > Alkalibacillaceae > Allobacillus > Allobacillus saliphilus. The sequence continues at coordinate 43,258 of NZ_JAGSIE010000005.1, read as the reverse complement.
CTGCTTCTCCGCTTTTGGCCAAGCCTAAAACTAATACTTTGTTATATGGGAAGTTCGTCAACGTTTTCATTAAATCCCCACCTCAATAAATATACCTAGTGCTGCACATAAAATACCGACAAGCCAAAAACTAGTAACGACCTTCCATTCAGACCACCCGATCAATTCATAGTGGTGATGTAATGGACTCATTTTAAATACACGTTTACCAGTTGTCTTAAAAGAAATCACCTGAATGATGACAGATAGTGTCTCAATAACAAAAACGCCACCAATCAATACAAGTAAAATTTCTAGTTTCATTAAGATAGCTACCATAGCTAATGAGGCACCAAATGCCAGTGAGCCAGTGTCACCCATGAAAACCTTTGCCGGATGACTGTTAAAAACTAAGAAACCTAACAAAGCACCCACAACTGCAAGAGTGAAAATAATCAAATCAGGCGGTAGTTGATGATACCAACCAATAATAGCAAAGGCTGAGAACGCTACTGAGGCAGTTCCTGCAACGAGACCATCCAAACCATCTGTCAAGTTGACGGCGTTGGAAGCTCCTACAAGCATCAATAATAAAAACACAGCATAAAACCAACCGAAATCAACTGATAAATCGGTACCAGGTAAAGCTACCTCGGTATTATAGCCTTGCCGGTCAAGAATGAAAAATACAATAATGGCAATTATTATTTGACCAAGCATTTTCTGTTTTGATGTAAGACCTAAGTTTCTTTTATATTTAATCTTAATAAAATCATCCAAAAAGCCAATTAATCCATATCCTAATAAGACAAAGAGTAAGATAAATGTGGAACTTGAGAATTCACTCAATCCATCTTTAACAATCATGATTAACGTTGTCAGGACAATAGAAACGATAATCATGACGCCTCCCATCGTCGGTGTTCCTGATTTTGCCTGGTGAGATTTTGGTCCTTCTTCACGAATGCTTTGCCCAAATTTTAACCGACGCAAAAAAGGGATGATAATTGGTGATAGCAAGACCGTAATTAAAAATGATATAGCGATTGTTAAGATTATTGTTAGTACACTCACAGTATTTTTCCCCTTCTATTGACGCGTTTTCTTAATGCACTGCTTCAATTATTTCTTCTAGTTTCATTGATCTCGAGCCTTTAAATAATACGACTGTATCTTCATCAAGATATGAAGCTATTTCCTCAATCAATGCTTGTTTAGACGTAAAATGTTTTTGTTTTCCTGAAAAAGTAGCGGGTAATCCGTCCAAAATAAACCGACTACTCGTCCCAAATGTAAAAATAGCATCAAATTGTTCATCCAATGATTGTCCGACCTTCTTGTGCGCTTCTTCCGCAAAGTCACCGAGCTCCAAAATATCTGCAAGTACGGCTACTTTTCGTTGATAATCCATCTTTTTAACAACATCAAGAGATGCAATCATCGAAGTAGCTGAAGCATTATAAGCATCATTAATTAATAATGCGCCCTCTTTTGTTTCTATTTTTTCAAAACGCATTCCTGGAATAATGACGGTCTCTAATTGTTTGGCCGCTTGGTCGATTGATACATTCATCAACTCAGAAACAGCGATCGCAAAAGCTGCGTTCAATGCTTGGTGTTTCCCCAATAACGGTAACGTAAACGTTGTCTCGTTGATGGTAACATTGGATTGTTCCTGACCTTGTACATATGCTTCTACACGGTAATCATTTTTTGAATGAAAACCACAATGAACCTTGTTCGGATAATCATCACTCGTTAACAATGGTTCATCACCATCAATGATTAACTGCCCTTGTTTTTGTAAGCCTGCCTTAATCTCTAACTTGGCCTTCGCAATACCTTCACGGCTTCCTAAAAATTCGATATGTGATTCCCCTATATTTGTAATGACGGCATGATTAGGTTGTCCAATTAAAGATAGTAGCTCAATTTCGCCAAAAGCACTCATTCCCATTTCGGCGACTAATACATCGACGTCTCGCTCCATCCGTAAAATTGTTAACGGAAGACCGATATGATTATTCAAATTACCTTCTGTTTTTGCAGTTTTATACTTCACGCTTAAACAAGCGGCAATCAGCTCTTTCGTCGTTGTTTTTCCATTTGAACCCGTCACACCGATGACAGTTGGGTTGAGTTCTTGACGATATGCTTTCGCTAAATCTTGCAATGCTTTTAAGGTGTCATCTACATATATTAACGGAAAATCTTCTGGTATATCATCTGGCTTCTCCGTGCGCGACCACAACGCTGCTACAGCACCTTGCTCAATTGCGCCAGAAATAAAATCATGCGCATCAAAGCGATCTCCAACAATCGGTACAAAAAGTCCACCTTCTACCGATTGACGACTGTCCGTATAAATATGATGAATCGATAAATTCCTCTGTTGCTCTGTTAACTGTTGTTCAAATAAGTCTGCCACGAAATTTAACGTAAATTTTTCCATACTAGGACTCCTCGTACTTTTCTTCAATCATTGCTTTTGCGACTTCACGGTCATCAAAATGATTTCTCACATCATTGACTTCTTGATACGTCTCGTGTCCTTTTCCGGCAATCAAGACAATATCACCATCCACTGCTCGGTCAATCGCATATTGTATAGCTGTTTTTCTATCTTCAATTACAGAAAAAGATTCCTCCGAAAGATGGTTTGTCATATCATCCAAAATTGCTTGTGGATCCTCCGTTCGTGGGTTATCCGATGTGAAGATAACATGATCACTATATTTCATAGCTGCGTCTGCCATCTTAGGCCGTTTTGTTCGATCTCGATCGCCACCACTACCAACAACCGTATAAACTTGATTTGTTTTTATCTCAGAAATCGATTGTAATACATTTTCCAATGAATCGGGCGTATGAGCGTAATCGACAATTACAGATACTGGGTAATCATTAGAAACCGATTCAAAACGTCCTGGTACTCCTTTTGTTTGCTGTAAAGCTTTTTTGATTGTTTCGATTGGAACATTATACGTATAGGCTACCGCAATAGCTGCCAACATATTATAAACATTAAATTTTCCTGAAAGCTTTGTCTCTATTTTCGTTGTAAATGCTGGTGAACTGACAGAAAAAGAGCTGAAGTCTGCACCTAGCTGCAGATCAGTTCCTCTGATGAACGCTTTTTCACTCAAACCATATGTCACAATTGGTTGAGCACACGCACGCCCCATAACGCCTGCATATGGATCATCGATATTAATTACGGCTGTTTTCCTATCGTCAAATCGATTGCCTAATTGAGAAAATAATAGTGACTTAGCATGTGCATAATCATTCATATCCGTATGGTAATCCAAATGGTCTTGTGTAAGGTTCGTATACGTAGCCGTATTAATATCCACTCCATGAACTCGCCCCATGCTCAGTGCATGCGAAGAAACTTCCATGATGACTGTCTCGACGTTTTCATCGACCATCTTACGGAAGTTTTTATGTAAGAACAAAGCGTCCGGCGTTGTATTTTTAACCGGGTAACGCTGATCTCCAATTTTCATGTCAATAGTACCTATTACTGCCGTTTTGTGACCATAAAAAGTAAATATATCATCTAGTAAATACGTCAAAGTAGTTTTACCATTCGTACCTGTCACACCAATCACATTCAACTGACTGCTTGGATGACCATAAAAATAATCAGCAAGCTGAGCCATTGCTTTCGATGTATCAGGTACTTGAATGACAGGGACACTCGTTTCGACTTGTTTTTCAGCAATAATTGCTATTGCTCCATTCCGAGTTGCTTGCTCAGTATAGTCGTGCCCATCTACAGTAAAACCATCTATACAAATAAAAAGTGAATGATCACTCACTTTACGAGAATCCATCTCAATCGAATGAACCGTTTGATCGGATATCTCTCCCTTGATCTCTTTAATTTTCAATTGATCGATTAATTCCTTTAATTTCATATATATATCTCCTACCTTACAACTCGTATCTTTGTAATGGTTATTATAGCAAACTTTAATTGATAAAACGATGAAAACTATGTGTTTCCAAATTCCTTTTTACTTCACGAATACGCTTTATATGATGAGTGATCGACACGAAGTAAACGCTTCGTGTCGATTGGTTGTTATTTTTAAATCGAAAAGGTGTTAATCACCCATAAAAACTCGAATGGTTGAACCTGGTTTTACTTTTGTTCCGCTTTCAGGTGATTGTGAGATCACTTCTTTTCCATCACCTTGCACATCAATAGTCAAGGTTGATAGATATTGTTGCAAGTCGCTCGTCGTTTCTCCAATCAGATTCGGTACTTCTACCGGTGGAGATTCAGGCCACTGATAATCCTTCTCCAACCCTTTTTGTTTCTTTGTATTTTTGTGACTTAATACATCATCTATGATTCTTCCAGCAATTGGGCTTGCAACAACACCACCAAATTGAACGGTATCCTTTGGGTTATCTACTGCAACATACACTAATACTTCTGGCTTGTTAGCAGGTGCAAATCCGATAAACGAAACGATGTGGTTATTCTCTAGATATTTTCCATCTTTGCCGACTTTCTGTGCTGTTCCTGTTTTACCGCCAACTCGATAACCATCTACATAAGCTCCTCGCCCTGTGCCGTTGCTGACGACATGCTCGAGAGCACGTCTTACTTCTTTCGATGTTTCATTCGAAATGACTTGCTTTTTTAACTCAGGTTCGCGCTCCATAATCGGTTCTTTCGTTTTAGGATCATATAACCCTTTTACGACATACGGTTCATATAGATATCCGCCATTAATTGCGGCAGCAACCGCTGTCACTTGCTGTATCGGCGTTACGGATACACCTTGACCAAACGCAGTAGTCGCTAATTCCACAGGTCCTACTTGATCTTCTTTAAATAGAATACCCGAGCTTTCCCCTTCCAAATCAATTCCGGTTTTACTCCCAAAGCCATATTCTTTAATATACGTAAATAAACGTTCTTTGCCAACCATCTGTCCTAAGTTAACAAACCCTGGGTTACAAGAGTTTTGTGCAACTTCCAAGTATGATTGATCCCCGTGCCCACCTTTATGCCAACATCGCAGTCGAGCTCCATCAACTTTGACATATCCTTGGTCGTAATACGTATCTTTATCTAAATCGACAAGTCCTTCCTCAAGCGCTGCAGACAACGTTATGATTTTAAAGGTCGATCCTGGCTCAAAAGTACTGAACACAGGTAAATTTTGATTATATACTTCTGGACTGACTGACTGATATTCGTTCGGATGATAGGTAGGTCTCGTTGCCATTGAGAGAATCTCTCCATTTTGAGGATTCATGACAATCGCCAAAGCACTATCTGGGTTATACTTTGCAACAGCTTGATCTAATTCACGCTCGACAATTGCTTGTATTTCGGCATCAATCGTTAATGATAAATTTTTTCCGTCGATTGGTTCCGTATAGCGGTTCGACCGATCATTCATCCTTCCACCTTTTGCATCAGAAAAAAATGAAAGCGCGCCATTTTTACCGCTTAATTGGTCATCATAGCTAGCTTCAAGTCCTGCCAATCCTTGGTTGTCGATTCCAGTAAAGCCGAGCACATGTGAAAGTTGTGTACCATACGGATAATAACGAGTAGAGTCTTCTGCTAAGTAGATTCCAGGTAGATTTAAATTACGAATCTCATTCGTTTGCTTTTTTGTCAGCTTTCTTCCTTCTGGGTGAATCATTTCAACAGATACCTTGTTCGTTAGGTGTTTCATTAATTTTTCACGTTCAATGGAGATAATATCCATCAACTGATCTGCCACTTTCTCTGGATTCTCAATCTGTTTCGGAACGACTGCAAGACTTGGTGCGACAGTGTTTCCTACTAAAACTTCTCCATTCCGGTCGACAATCTCGCCGCGTTCTGCTTGAAATGGTATATCTCTTGTCCATAAGTCTTCGGCACTTTCCATAATTTCATCACCCGAAACGAGCTGAACGAAGGAAAGCCTACCTAACATAATTAAAAAATAAATGGCCAATAAAAAAAAGACAATGATCAATCGCCTTCTCACGGTCAACATCGATACATGCTTCATTCTTGAATCCTCCTGAAGTAAGCGTAGTACCTAATTTATGAGAAAGCTTGTCTGTTTAGACCATTGTCTTTCTTTATACAAATTTTATCTGAATGAATTATTCGGCTGCGCCTTGATCAGATGAATCGTCGGCTGCTGATTCACTTTGTTGATCTTCGAATTGTTGTTCCTTGCTATGTAATTCTATAACCAACTGATCATCTTCATTCAGTTTTGTTCCAGGTTTGATACTCTGTTCGACAACAAACCCACTGCCATTAAACTCAATTTCCAAACCGAGCAATTCACTAAGGTGAAGCACATCTCGTAACGGCCATCCTAATAGATTTGGCATTTTGGCTTCGCCTTCCGTCAGAACGAGCAAACGATTACTTGGAAATAAACGATCTCCTTCAATCGGTCTTGAATCTGCAGCCTTTTCGCCTGTACCTAATGAAACGACTTCAATGCCTTTTTCTTCATAGGTTTCTTCCAATCCTTCTATGGATGAACCTATGATGTTATCAAGGACGATTGGCTCCATTTGGTCAGAGCTTTCTTGGTCTGGTTGTACATTCAAGTAATTTAAACTGTTTTCCATAACGGTTTTGTAAATATAAGAAGTTGTGCGTGAACCCTCATAAGAATAATCAATGTTCGGTTGTTTCACAGCTACAAACATCAATAATTCAGGATCATCTTTTGGTGCCATCCCCATAAATGAAAACAGATAATTCGAAGGTCCTGTTAACCATCCACCTGTCTCAGGGTCAGGTAGTTGAGAGGTTCCAGTCTTTCCTAAAGATGAATAACTATCCAATTTAAAACTCTTTCCAGTACCATGTTCTCCGGTAATGACTGTCTCGAATAAATCTCGTAATTGTTTTGATGTTTCGGCACTAATTGGTTCACCAACGATTTCCGGCTCTTTTTCGTACAAGATTTCCTCAGATTCTGAGTCAACGACACTCGAAATGACGTACGGCTTCACCATTTTACCGTCATTTGCTATCGCTGTAGCGGATTTCATGATCTGCATCGGAGTAAAAGTAGATCCTTGACCATAGGCCATAGTCACCTTTTCCATCGGATACTGATAAACCATTTTCCCAAGACGCTCCCCAGAAAGGTCAATCCCTGACATTCGATCTAAATGGAACGCTTCGATATATTCCATAAACGTATCTGGTTTGATTTTTTCCCAAAGCAATTTTGCGACGGCGACGTTGGAAGAACGTTGGATTCCTTCATCGTACGTAATTCTGCCCCAACCGACATTATTATGGTCACGGATATATCGGTAATTCTCATTAATACGATATTTCCCAGACTCATAAGTCTCACTTCCGTTATAAACGCCTTCCTCCATTGCTGCGGCTACTGTAAACATTTTCATTGTCGATCCCGGTTCAATCGGGTAGGATATGACATCGTTATACCAATTCGTAATGTTCTCTGGGTGGTTCGGATTAAATGTCGGTCGATTACTCATAGCCAACATTTCTCCCGTTTTAGGGTCCATAACAGCTGCTACCATACGTTCTGGTTGATATTCTTTTTCAATTGTCGTCATCGCATCTTCTAAAAATGTTTGGATTTTTTGATCGATCGTTAAGTAAACATGATCCCCATTTTTAGGTGGCTTGACGACTTCATCCGCATTCAATAGTTTATATCCATATTTGTCACGCTTATAGCTAACTGAACCAGGTTCACCTTGTAAATATTCGTCCCATTCTAACTCAACGCCGAATTCAGCGACTGGTTCTCCTTTTTCAGCTCTCGTATAGCCTAGTATATGTGAGGCAAACGCTCCATTCGGATAATATCGTTGCATTTGCTGTTCAAAATTAATTCCTGGTAAACCTAATGCTTCTATTTCTTCCATTTTAGCTTCAGATAGATTATTCGCTTCTGTACCAAATTCCACTTGAAATCGATCATTCTCAATTCCATTAGTAATGATTTTTTCAATTTCATTCGGTTCTTTCTCTAAATATGGAGCTAACTTCTCAGCAGTCTTTGTAGGGTTTTTGACATGTAAAGGAGAAGGCGAATTTTCAGAATAAGATTCGTCAATAATGGCATAAAGTTTATAGGTCGGTCGATTATCCGCTAAAATCATACCTGTTCGGTCCATAATCTTACCACGCTCATAACTCAATTCCTTGCCGACCTGACGATACTTATTCGAATAATCAATTAAATCGACCGATTGCACTTCTCCTCCTACTTGGATGTACACAAATCGGCCGATTATTATTAAAAACCCTAATGTAAATATGCTAACCAAGAAGATCAGCATGATGTTTTTTTGTTTCATTTTCACCGAAAATCCCTTCCCTTAAGGGGTATTATTGGCTTGTTTTACGTTACTGTTTTTAATATCAAGTCCATGTTTTTCTGCGATGGTCAAAATTCTTGTTGGATTACTCAGTTCTTGAACTTCTGCACGAAGGGAAACATTTTGGGATTGTATCGTTTCAATATTATTATCCAATTGCTGAATATCACGGTTTAATGAATTGACTGATGTAGAAAACATAACCATGTAAATTGCAAAACAAGTGATTACCAATATTCCTAAAGTATACAAAAACTTTTCACCTTTTGTAAATAACGTTTTTTTGGCTTGCTCAGTATGATGTTCCGTTTGATGGGATGTTTGGTCCTTTCGATGTGGTAATGTTTGATATTGTCTCAGTCTTTCAGCACTCATTTTTTACTTCCCCTTTCCGTTCAGTGCGTATTTTTCGTCCCATTCAGTGACTTTTTCACAAATTCTTAATTTTGCCGATCTTGATCGACGGTTTTCATCCAACTCATTTTCGTTCGGTACAATCGGCTTCTTGTTAATGAGCTTAAATGGCGGTTGAATCTCTTCAGGCAATAATGGTATTTCTTTTGGAACATCTTCGGGTGTACTCCATTTTTTCATTGCTTGCTTACAAATTTTATCTTCCAATGAGTGGAATGTGATGACAGCAATCCTACCGCCAATTGCCACTTTTCTAGCCGCTTGATGTAGCGCATCTTCGAACACGTTCAATTCATCATTTACGGCAATTCGAATTGCTTGGAAGATTCGTTTAGCTGGATGTCCGCCTTTCCTTCTTGCCGGTGCTGGTATTGCTTCCTTAATAATCTCCACTAGCTCGAGTGTTGTCACAATCGGCTTTTCTTCTCTTTTACGCTCAATGTTTCGTGCAATTTGTTTAGAAAATTTTTCTTCTCCATATCTAAAAAAAGATTTAACGAGCTGTTCATACGTCCAATGATTGACTACTTCATATGCGCTCAATTTTTGAGACTGATTCATGCGCATGTCCAGTGGTGCATCATTGTGGTAACTAAATCCTCTTTCGATTTGGTCCAACTGTGGAGAAGAAACACCTAGATCAAAGACAATCCCTTCAACTTCATTAATGTTCAATTCATCCAACGCTTCTTCAAGCTGAGAAAAGTTTCGATGGATGAAAGTAACTTGATTCTCGTATTCAGATAACAATGCTTTCGCATGTGTAATAGCCGTTTCATCCTGATCAAAAGCGATCAGATGGCCTTTGTCTGTCAATTGTTCAATAATTTTCTTTGAATGACCTGCGCCTCCAAGAGTGCAGTCCACATAGGTGCCATTCGGCTGGATAGACAAACCCTCAATCGTTTCTTTGTTTAATACACTGAAGTGTTCAAACATCTCTTCACCCTCCAACATTAAATGTCGAAATCCATCATATTTTCTGCGATTTCAGCAAAAGATTCTTCCGATTCTTCTACATAGTCTGTCCAAGCGTCGCGCGCCCATAATTCAATTCGATTCGACACGCCGATCACAATACATTCTTTATCCAAATTGGCATATTTTCGGAGGGGTGATGGAACATTGATTCTGCCTTGCTTATCAATTTCACACTCAACAGCACCAGAAAAGAAGAAACGCGTAAATGCTCTTGCATCTTTCTTTGTAACTGGTAACTTCTTCAGTTTCTCTTCGAGGATTTTCCATTCATCCATGGGGTAGGCGAACAAACAATGATCTATTCCACGAGTGAGCACAAAGGAGTGACCTAACCCATCTCTAAACTTAGATGGAATAATAATTCTGCCTTTTGTATCAATATTATGTTGAAACTCACCCATAAACATAGACTTCGCCCCACCTTTTTTTATAGTCTACCACATTCCTCCACTTTGAACCACTTTTTTAATAAAAAATTATATTTTTAATAAAAAAACATGCTCAGCCGAAAGACTGAACATGCTAAAAACCTTATTATTTAAAGTTTTTTAATGATTTTACTGAAAAGTGGGGCGTGGTGGTAAGTGAGTGGTTACAAATTCACTACTAGGTGGTCCACTTCCCATTTTGGTGGTATTGTTGCCAATCTCGATGGTAAGTCCCACCCATATTGATTCATCCAATAAATCAAATTCCACTTCCGCTCTTGTAAACCACCATCTGGGTGATAATACGTATCTAACGTATCATATCTCTTTATCCGAAGCTGATGATTATTTTCAACAGTTCGCATGAATCGCTTCTCAACATACGCTAACTCTCTTTGTATTTTTTCCAGGTTTTTATTCGAGAGTCCTTCCATATCAGGGCTGATTGATTCAGCGATTTCTTGAATCGGTTGATGAATCGTCTCAATATGTTTCTGTACTTCTTGAAATGTTTCTTCAATTGGCAATTTTGTCTTTCTCTTCAACCAGTTCATTTTTTGAGTGTATACACCTGATTGAATTAGTGACTCCAATGATAGATCCATGCCTTCCATCCATGATTGATGGTTGGATTGAAGAAGCGTTATCGATAGACGAGGCATGACGATTGGCAATGTTAAGTCCAAACATCGAAAAGCATTTTTCAATATTGACCAATATGCCAATTCCCCAGGTCCTGCATGAAAAGCTAACACTGGAAAAACGAATTCTTGCATGAGGGGACGTGTAATTACGTTATTACTTAATAATTCAGGATGATTTTTTGCGATTTCTAATAGTTCTTCCGTTCGTAAAGAAACTTGTCCATCCTTCGTCTTCCATATATCATCTTCTCTAATGAGTAACTGTCTTTCACCATCAACGTGATAAAACAGATGCCCATCATCACTTTCTGCATCAATTGAAATGGTATAACCTTTGTCTTCTTGATGCTGTAAATCTCGAACAACGGCTTTTGCGATGTTCGGTTGCTCCTCAATCATCCGCACAAAATAAGGTGATTCAAGTTTTCTTAGATCAGAATCATCTGAATCAACTAACACTAACCCTTCATCTTGAAAGATTTCTTGGGTGAGTATTCCAAAGAAATCTACATACGTATTACTCTGTTCAGCAGCTTCTTTCAATTGGTTGTATATCTTCTTCGTATGGTCGGTTTCTTGAAAAGTAGAAAATATTTTTTCCAAGAAACTAGCCGCTGCTTTTTTCGGCAACTCTCTTGATGAGACAGACTGCTTGGATTCTAACTCATCATCAATGGCAACCTTCTTCAACCGATCAGTATTTTTCTGAATATATATATGGTTGATTTCTTCAAAATCATGATCTTCACCTGCAATCCAAAAGACCGGAATGACGGGTTGCTGCAAATGTTCTTCTAGCTCTTTTGCATGAACAAGAATAGAGATCATTTTATGAATTGTATACAACGGACCGGTTAAAATCCCCGCCTGTTGTCCGCCGATGATAACAGAAGAATTCGGATTTTTTAACGCTTCTATATTTTTTTCAACAGCTGGACCCGCCCCCCATTTTCGATTTTGCTTTAACAATACTTGGGCGAGTTCTTGCCGTTGATAATCACCTTGTTGAAGCTGAGAAAGTCGACTTTTATAACTTCGAATTTGATACGGATCATAGTCGAATTGTGAGAAAATCGATTCCTTACGATCTCGATAATCTTGCAACAATTGTGATTGCTGTAACTGAATTGGAATTGTTTGCATCGTTTAACCCTGCCTTTATTACTTTACTCGGTCCATACCTAGCTGTCATTTTACCGAAAAACCCATTGACTTTCATTAAATCTGTTTGCGGATACTGGAAAATAGAATGATAATCATAAAAATGATATATAAAACATATGGAGAGTGAAGGAAAATTCAATAAACAAAAACAAATGAATACAATGAAGTAAATGGCGGCTGTGTTCCTCCAAATCCACATATACTCCTTCGAGAAAAGCAATGATGAAATTGATTCAATCAGCTAACGTTTATGACCTATTTCTTTTGCTTTCACTAGTAAAGTGATCGCTTCATGGGTCGGAACGATGTTTGGAAATTGGTTAACTAAATAACCATTTAAATAGGCTATTTCCGTCCGTTTTCCTGACTCGATGTCAGCAAACATGGAAGATTTATTCCGTGCTGTTTTTTCACAAATGGCTATCGTTTTTTCCCACATTTCTTTAGATGGTAAATTCAAAGCTTCACAAGCTTCTTCATTTAATTTCGCAGCAAGACGCTTCATATAGCTATTTTCCAAAATCTCACCGTTAAAACATTCAAATATAGCTGTTAACGGATTGATGATACAATTTATGACTAGCTTCTTAGCTTGCCTTCTTTCAATGTTTTGTTCGAAAATAACCGGGAATATCGGACTATTTATTTGCGCAACGAATTGTTTAACCGCTATATTCCTTTTATCATCCATGCTTCCAAGGGATAACTGTCCAGCTCCTTTTTGCTGAATTTCTGTATTGCCATACCGGGTAATGCCGTGATCGAAAACACCAATAAAAATGTTTGCTAGTATACCTTTAAGCTCATCTTCATCGATCATTCCATTTTGAACGAACACTAGATTACTAGACGCTTTCAGTTTTTTTAAGTAAGGATACAATGTTTTGGTAGCTGTTTTCTTTGTCGCAATAATGTAGAAATCATGCTCGTCAGATAAATCGGTATATGAGTATACCGGAATATGTATTTTTTCACCGTCTAGTTGGACACCTTTTTCTTTCAGTTCAACAAGCTGGTCTTCACGGCGAACATAACCTGTCACATCCAACCCACTCTTTGCTATGTGATGTGTCATAAACATTCCGACGGCACCCATTCCAATTACGGCTATATTCATATCCATTGCTCCCTTTTGCATTTCAGCATGCGAAATAAGTAAATTGATCATTCTATTCGATGTGAACGATTTCATTTAAATTCAATCTCCAATATACTATAATAATAAAGAGAAACAAAAGGAGGAACAAGCTTATGTCGGTAAAAGTTGAGAGATTATTGATAAACTTCCGTACGATTGAAGAATTCAAAAAGTTTAAACAGTATGGGATGCAAGAACTTTCGATGAAAGAAGATCTAGAACATGATATGATCGAAAACAATAGTGAATCTCCGTTTTATGGAATTTATTTCGGTGATTCTTTAGTCGCTCGCATGAGTTTGTATAAAGTTAAATCAAAATATGATTACTATTTTGAACCGAAACAAGATTATTTAGAATTATGGAAGTTAGAAGTGTTAGAAGGCTATCGAAGAAGAGGATTTGGTGAACAGTTAGTAGAATACGCTAAGAGCTTCAACCTACCTGTTAAAACGAACGCCAGAGTGAACTCACACGACTTCTGGGAACGAATGGGCTTTCAAGCTGCTCACTATGAAGTAGAGCGTGATTTTGGTGAAAATCCTTATATTTGGTTACCTGAAGGCGTTTCAGAGCAAGTTGATGCTAAGTAAATGATTTCTAATAATCAAAGCAATCCGGAAACCGATTTCAATTTCCTGACCCAACCTTTCGTTGGCCTGCAGGAGGAATTGACTCCAATTTCCGGATTTTTTAATGCTTATTGAATTTCTACTCTCAATGCAAGACTATTTTTCTTGTTCTTTTAAGGACTGAATCTTTTCTGATATTTCATTTAAAACTTGATTATACAATGCTAACTTTTTATTCAGTTCCTCAACCCTCGAATCGATTGAACCATTGTTATGTGGTTGTTGAGAATATTCACCTTTCAACCGTTCCAATTGACCGATGACTTCATCGAATGATTCAATTTTTTTGGTAGAATCTTTTCCTTGTTTCGTAAATGACTTGTTGCTTGAAGGCTCACTCTTCAAGTTTTTCCGATCTTCTTTTGCAAGAGCAATCGCCTTACTATATTGCTTCCTAATATTGGCATTCCACCGAAACCCGCAAGCCTGAGGTGTCCTCGAGAGTTTATTTGCAACCTCCTGGAACGCTTTCATCTGTGTTTTGCCTTCTCGTATGTACCGAATGACTGTTTCGGCTAATAATAAATCTTCATCTTTTGTCCATGAATCTTGACGAGTTACCACACATCTTCCCCCCTTAACCTAGCTACTGTATTAAATATTTATGCATAGGCTTAGGAAGATAGACGAAAAATATAATAATTATAGGATTGCTTTTAATTATTTGGAGAAAAATCGATTAACAGCTTCAATATGGTCTTCACTCTCCCAAAGCTTGCTGCAGGCAGCCACCTCTTCATCCATTTCATATTTCAATTGTTCAATGGAGTAGTGTCGCAACCATTGAGCTTTCCAACTTCTTAATTGTTCCACACTTTTTGATAGAAATATTGTTAATTCTTCGGCATGAGGTGCAAATTCATGATGAATAACTTTTTGTATAAATCCCGCTTCTTCTAATTCTTTCACACTTTTTATTGCTGATTCAATTTGCCAATAATGAGCCTGTTGAGGATGTATTCGTCTATAAAGTAACGATCCGCCTCCCCAACCGGTAGCAATGCCTAGGTTTCCTTGTACAAAACCATAATTGCCATTCTCTGATGCAAAGCGAAAATCACAGGCAGATGCAAGTTCCATACCGCCACCTCGCGCAGAACCGTTCATCCAGGCAAGCGTCGGAAAAGGAAGTGTTGCAATTCGATATAAAACTTCTTGCATCGATTTTAACAACTCATATGCTTCGTCAGCCTTTAAATAGCCATGGAAATCTTTTAAGTCGCCCCCTGAACAAAATGCTTGCTGTCCTTCACCTGTTATGACCAACAGTTTTATGTTGTCGTTATTCTCCAATTCGGTTATGTATTGAGCGAATAAGGAAACAACTTCTTTAGAAATCGCATTTCGTTTATTCGGTCGGTTGATCGTTAGTACCGCCAGACCATTTTCATATCGTTCATATTTCAATACTTGTTCCATAAAAGATTTCCCCCGTCATTTAATGTGCTATTCGAAGATAGAAGTGAATTTTGGCGTGCTGTCCCTGAATAGAGTGCTTCTAATCAAAGATAGAGGTGAATTTGGATGTGCTACCCTCGATTAGAACGCTCCTAATCAAAGATAGAGATAAATTTTGATACGCTATCCCTGAATAGAACGCTCCTAATCAAAGATAGAGGTGAATTTCGATGTGCTATCCCTGAATAGAATGCTCCTAATCAAGGGGAGTGCTTCATTTTTGTGATCTATCCACGAATAGTATGTACCCCAACAAATATTTTGAGCCAGTAATTTTAAAAAAGATGCCTCTTATTTGTAAGAGACATCTCATTTATTCTAGCTTTACTTTTCTACAACTTCTTCACCTTTGTATTGTCCACATTCTTTACACACGTGGTGTGGTTTCATCATTTCGCCACAGTTAGGGCATTCAACCATACCAGGTACATGTAGGTTTTTATGTGTACGACGTTGGTTTTTAACTTTTTTGGAAGTTTTTCTTTTTGGTACTGCCATGATTCTACACCTCCTCTAATGAATCAACAAACCCATTTCATCATTCATTGTTTTGATCTTTATCAAAAAATTTCTGTAACGAAGCTAGACGCGGATCTACCGGTTTATCTTCTCCGTTATCTTCTTCATGAGTGATTTCTTGCTGTTCGATATGGGTGTCTTCGGTTCGCATTTCCCAACCTTCTCCCTCATCTTCTGCTTCACTCAATTGTTCTTCATCACTATATACCCGTACAGGGACTTCCAATAAAATATTTTCCTTGATATAAGGCGCTAAGTCAAGTACTTCTTGCTCAATTAAGAAAATCTCTTCTTCTCCCGACGCTACATAATCCACTTTCGTGAAATTCTCTGTCGCATCAATCGAAAAAGGATACTTAACATCGACTAGCGTTCTTGCGCAAGGTAAAATCATCGTCCCTTTTAGGTTCAAATCAAATTGATAAACTTTACCGACCAATGTAGCTTCTCCGTCAACTTCCACATCAGAAATGCGACGAATATCATTATTCATCTCTTCCAAGTCAGAAACATCTAGACTACCTTGGAACGTGTAAGGTTCATGTGCTTTGATTTTTTGAAGCGGTATAATCATTGTTTATCACCTCAAGGCAACAAAAGTAATTTTAAAAGGAAATACACCTTTTGTCAATATTTTTTCTTAACAGCAGGAAAATATTTTTATCCATCCTTGATTTTTTCCTTTGTTTCCTTCTAAATTATACTTAAAGAATGAAGAAAGGGCGAGGAAAATGCGTACTTGTGGACTGATTGTCGAATATAACCCTTTTCATAACGGACATGCATATCACTTGGAACAATCCATTCATAAAACAAATGCAGATGTCACCATTGCAGTGATGAGCGGAAATTTTCTTCAGCGTGGTGAACCAGCAATTACTGATAAGTTTTCCCGAACAAGAGCCGCTTTAACAAGTGGTGTTGATTTAGTTGTTGAATTGCCTCATGTCTATGCCTGTCAATATGCTGATCTTTTTTCCAAAGGAGCGATCGCCACATTAGACGCTTTAGGTGTAGAACAAGTATGTTTTGGAAGTGAGTCTGGAAATATACAACCCTTTTTAGATGGCTATAATAAATGGTCTACTGGAAAGGCGGTTTTTGAAAAAACGTTAAAAGAAGCCTTAAAGAGCGGCTCTTCATTTCCACAAGCTAGCAGAGAGGCATACCGAAAGCTTAATCTAACCTCTGAAAATTTCGACTTGAGCCAACCGAATAACATCCTTGGCTTTAGTTATGTGAAAGCCATTAAAGAACTTAATGCTAACATCGAGCCCGTAACGGTAAGGAGAACTAAAAGTCATTATCACGATGAGGAAATCGAGTATTCAATCGCGAGTGCTACGAGTATCCGGAAAGAACTGTTCAATCAGCATCTCATGACTACTCACGCAAAGCAAGCGATGCCACAATCGACAGTCAACGAGTTAGAAACCTATCTACAAACAGCCGGGCGTTGGCATGAATGGGAGGGTTATTTCTCGTTACTTCGGTATATCGTCCAAGTAACACCGATTGAAGGTTTACAACAAATACATGGTGTTATTGAAGGTCTTGAGTATCGACTAAAAGAGACAGCTGATAAAGTGAATTACTTTCATGAATGGTTGGAACGATTAAAGACGAAGCGATATACATACACACGTGTTCAACGCGTGTTTGTCCACTTGTTAACCCAGCTTAAAGCTGAAGACATGCTTAAAGCTAGGGAAACCGATCAAGTCCCTTACGTAAGAATTCTTGGAATGAATGAGCAAGGCAGATCCTTTATCAATAAGCAGAAGAAAAAAATGACTGTGCCACTCATTTCAAATTTACAGCAAATGACCCATGAATTTTTGACAATTGAAGAACGGGCAACGAATGCTTATTATGCTGTCATTGAACCTGAAATAGCAAGGAAATTAAAAAAACAAGAGTTAACGGGACCGATCTTACTTTAATTTCCTTACAATCAGTCCATTGAAAGTATCAGTATGCATAACTTTAAATCAGCTTCCGATGAATAGAAAAATCGGAAGCTTTTTCATGCGTTCCATGCACCGCTTCCGATTTCCTATTTATTCTTCCTTTACAGGCAAGCTTTCCAAGTAATCAACAGCATCTTGAAATTGATCAATTGGTATAATTTTCATATCCGTTTCAATGTCTTCCGCCGTTTTTTTGGCCACCTCATAGTTAGAGCCTTTTTTTCCACCCTCGTTAGGAGCAAGAAAGATGTCAGCCCCTGCATCGTCTGCAGCTACTACTTTTTTATCAATACCACCAATCGGATAGACTTTCCCATCATAATCAATTTCACCTGTAGCTACAATTTGATAACCTTTCGTTATATCTTCATCTACAAGTTGATCGTAAACCTCTAAGGAAAAGATTAACCCTGCACTTGGTCCACCAATTCGGCCGCTGTCATAGGTCACCTCACGATCATGAACAATTTCACGATCGGTTACAAGCGAGATTCCAATACCAGGACGGTCAAGTGTATCACCTAAAGGAACTAATTCAACTTGTAAATCCATTTCCTTATCTTCTCGGCTGATTGTCAAATGCAGTTCATCACCAACTGATTTTGATGAAGTAAGTTCAATGACTTCTTCTGCCGAATTGACTTGCTGACCTTCGACTTTAACAATTTGGTCACCCGATTGTAATACTCCTTCAGCAGGCATATCTTCCATTACCATGCCGACATAAACACCTTGATAATTAATCGTCAATTCTTCTCCAGCTGCTTGAAAAGCGACAACTGTCGCTGCCTCTTGAGAACTTTCCATGAAGTGTAACTGCGCTTCCATATATTCATCTTGGCTGATTCCTTCTGGTCGGACATCTTCCAAATCATAAATATCAAAATATGGACGTATTTTTGCCATTAGATAAAAGAGTGGGGTTGCTTGCCCACCACGAACTGTTACAAGGTTCATTTCACCTTCGCTGTCACTACCTTCTTCTACTTTCACTACACCATCCAATGCCCGTATGTCACCTGGCTGATAAATGTAATAGTCCAATTTATAAAAGCTTAAAAAGAACGTAATCGCTAATGTTACCACTAAAACTAATATATGTTTTCGTCTAAAATACATTTATTGATCCTTCCAATCTGCAATCATTTTTTTGATGGGATCAAGATATTTGACAGCCTCAATCTCACCTTCTCGAATGATTTCTTCAATTTGGGTATAGTTTCTAGAACTATACTGATAAACATGCGGACGCATGACAACTTCAGCGTTCATGATTGCTTGCTGGGTAATATCATCTTGCATAATATCAATACTTTGCATAATTACATCATAAATCGTGTTTACATCGGAGTTGCTCTCAAACTTAGAGCAATCTACAGCAATGACCAAATCCGCTCCCATATCGCGGACGACAGAGATTGGAACACGGTCAATTACGCCACCATCAACTAGCATGCGGCCATCTATTTCTTCTGGTGCGAATATACCGGGAATGGAAATGCTTGCTCGTACAGCTTTCGCAACGCTACCTTCTTTCAAAACAACCTTCTCTCCACTATAAATATCTGTAGCAACTACATGGACTGGAATTGGAAGTTCTTCTAATTGTTTTTGATACGTAAACATTTGGATATATGTTTTGATTCGGTCACCTTGAATTAATCCTAATTTTGGAACAGTAAAATCCATAAAATATTTTAATTTAAAGGTCGAAGCGAGCATATATAAATCCTCAATCTTTTGGCCTGCACCATAAAAAGTCCCGACTAACGCCCCCATACTGGATCCTGCTATGTAATCAATCGGTATGTTCGCTTCTTCTAACTTTTTTATTACGCCTAAATGTGAGAAGCCTCGAGCCCCACCGGAACCTAGCGCCAAACCAATTTTCGGTCTTGCCATATGAACGAACTCCTCCACTCTTCGTCAGTTCAATGCATATCTGAATGATGTACAAGCGTATATTTGAACCAGGTAGTTATTTACAAGTTTATTTTACTATGTACAGGACTATTCGTACAGTCAGGGTACTTCAGGGAGGAACCATTGTGAAAGAACACATTAAATCACTCGTTATGGCAATTTCAGCTTCCTTTTTAGGTGTTTGTATTATTCTTTTTCCTGAACAATCCTTTGAGGCTTCCTTCCGAGGTATTCAACTTTGGATCGAGGTCGTCTTCCCTTCCCTGCTTCCGTTTTTTATTGTAGCAGAATTATTAATGGCATTTGGAGTCGTTAAATTCATAGGTGTTTTATTGGAGCCGATGATGCGACCGCTATTCAATGTTCCAGGGACAGGCGGTGTTGTGTTAGGTATGGGGTTAGCCAGTGGATACCCAGCCGGCACGAAAATCACAAGTCAGTTACGCAAAGAGAATGCGATTAGCAAAACAGAAGGAGAGCGTTTAATTTCCTTTACGAATGCTTCTAATCCCCTTTTTATTTTTGGTGCCGTCAGCATAGGGTTCTTCCAAAATGCTAAAGTAGGCCTACTGCTTGCAGTCAGTCATTATCTTGGCTGTATATTGGTTGGATTGTGCATGCGTTTTTATAAGAAGAATGAGCGCTCTAGCGGAAATCCAGAAAAAAACACAAAAAAAGAAGGTCTGCTTATCAAGAGAGCGTGGAAAGAACTCCACACTCACCGCTTGGAACATAAGCAGACACTCGGACATGTGCTCGGTCGAGCCGTCACATCAGCTATTCAAACATTATGTATGATCGGTGGTTTTATTGTTCTCTTTTCAGTACTGAATCGAATTTTATACCATACTGGTGTGACTGTTCAATTGGCAGATTTGTTGAACTCGATTCTATATCCTTTCGAGAATCTTACACAATTCACATTGCCAATCATCTCAAGCATATTTGAAGTCACAATCGGTTCCCAGTTGATTACACAAACAGAGCATACGACAATACTTGCCCAATTGATCGTTGTCAGTGGAGTTCTTGCATTCAATGGATTATCCATTCATGCGCAGATCGCTTCGATTGTAGCAGAAACGGATTTACGATTTGCTCCATATTTCTTTGCACGATTTTTGCACATTCTTTTTGCGACATCGCTAACTTACATTCTTTATAAACCGCTGTATATCAACCGTTTCTCGGAATCAACTAATGAACTACCGGTTATACAATCGGAACCAAGTCCAAGTTGGATCAGTCAATTTTACGAGTATTTCATTCAATTAGGACCCATTTTCACAACACTTACATTAATTATGTTTTGTATCTATATGATCTTCAAAGTTAAAAAAATGCCCTCACGTTGATTGGTCTATTGTTGATATTTTTTTCGTAGCGCACTTTCTACCGCTTTCGGTACCAAATCGGACACATCTGATTGATATCTTGCTGCTTCTTTTACAATACTGGAACTTAAAAAGGAATATTGGTTGTTCGTCATCATAAATAAAGTCTCTACCTCAGCATTCAACTTGCGGTTCATTGAAGTAATCTGCATCTCATATTCAAAGTCACTGACTGCTCGAAGGCCTCGTAAAATAGCTGAAGCGTTTTTTTCTTTGGCATAATCAACGACGAGTCCTTTACTCTCATCTGCAGAAACATTCGGTAAATCCTTTGTCGCTTCTTTAATTAGTTCAATGCGTTCTTCAACGGAAAATAGAGGAGATTTTGACTGATTCTTAAAAACAACAACAATCACTTCTTCAAAAATCTCAGCCCCTCGTCGAATGATGTCCAAATGTCCATTTGTGATTGGGTCAAAGCTTCCTGGGCAAACTGCTATTTTACTCATTTTCATTCCCCCTCTGATAATAACGATAAATGGTGATCGATGTTAAAGATGTCTTCGAAGATTGCTTTTCTTTTATAAGTTGGTCCGTGCTTTCAGGTAATGTTTCATCCTGATCATGTTCACACACAATAAGTGCATTGTCAGCTAACACATGTTCATCATGCAAACTCGCAAATAAATCGTCAAAGGATATTTTCCCATAAGGTGGGTCGAGAAATACATAATCAAATCTTTTACTTCTTTTACCGGCGGCTTTTATCGCACGAAAAGCATCTGTTCTGTATATCTCACATTGATCAGTTAATTTTAGCCGACGAATATTCTCTTTAATCAATTGGTTCGCTTGGTAGTCTTTGTCGACGAATATGACATGGTCCATCCCTCGGCTTAACGCTTCAATTCCTAAAGCACCGCTTCCAGCGAAAAGATCAAGAGCATTGCCTCCTTGAAAGTAAGGACCGATTGAATGGAAAAGTGCCTCCTTCACTTTATCTGAAGTAGGTCTCGTTTTTTTGTTCGATACTGTTTTTATCGGATGACTCTTGTATTTTCCAGAAATAACACGCATGTAATTCACCTTTTTAAGAGTTTAATGTATATCTTTGATTGTTTCGGTTAAAGATATTCACAAGAGCGGTATTAGAGGAACCGTTCTATACGGAGAAGTCTTATCATTCCCCATAAGTACTTCTTCCGGTTTCTCCTCTCCCTTTTTGTACTCTTTGTTATGCAAAGAGACCTTTTGCTCTTTTTCATTATGAAAAAGAGCTTTTTTTATGAACAAAAATGTAAGCGGTTAAATGTTTTACCTAAACAACTAACACATATTTATTGTATATCCATCACTTACAACAAAATGTCCTGCCATTCAGCAAATTCTTTTTCATTTTACCAAAAAGTCTGCTTTCTTGCGAATAAATTCACAAACTTCTTTTGACATGATAGATTATAGGAAGATTCTTACGTGAGACATGAAGTTAGACGAAACAATCGCGCACAATGAGGAGAATGATTATGGGACAACGATTTATTCAATTGGGAGAAGGCTACAGCGACTTTTTTGAATTAGTGACTCTCATCGAGCATATGCCACAACGGGTAATGCACTTATATGCTTTTCATACAAAAAAAGATGGTGAAGATCGAACTTCTTTAGCGGCATCTTTTCAACCGACCAAGCAAGGTAATTTCCAACCGATCTATATTTGTTTAGAAGGAATACCCCGCCCGAATGACGTTGATAAAAATGTTCGATATGAACAGTTTCAAGAACTAGCTGAAAAATATCAGCTCCAAATTGTCGAAATGGAGGTCCCTTCTTCTGATCAATATCATGAATTAACTTTATATTTTAATCAATTGATTTCTATTTTACGGCTTAACCATTTGCTTCCGCCGTTATAAGAGCATAAAAATAAGCTCCAAAGTGTATGTCGTACATACTGCTTTGGAGCTTTTTGTATTAACTAGTCCTTGGGAAGCTTTCCAACTCCCCTTGTCTTTTGATTGGCTTTTGCCGATGTTCAAACTCCATTTCAACTTCAGGTCTAAACGAAATATCCACTCGCTTAACGAAGTTATAGTTTTCAGCTTGCTGTTTCACATCCTCAAGCTCATCTTGATCTACGTAAATCAATGCGTATTTCTTTTTCTTAGAGGCATAGATTAAATGCCCTAAACGCTTTAATTTGCGCAAATTCTTCATATGTCTAAACCAAATAATAAGACCTTGTCGCTTTGTGAACATCATCTACCCCCACTTTTCACGCTATATCGTCTAACCATTCATTAGGAAGCTTGACAGCCGCATGAACCACCGCTGCCACATCCGCAGCCGGAACCGTGATCTTTTAATGCAAACCCTTCACGTGGCGCTTTTATGTTCTCACTAATTGAAGTGGCCACAATTTCGGAAACATCGTCCAATAAACCTTGCAGTGCTGTTTCTTTTTGACGAAATATGGCTACACGGTCGTGCATGTCGAGCTCTCTTTTCGTCCCTCGAATTTCCTTCATAATTTTTGTATAGTCTGGGTGGTAACGACCAAAGCGCTGCACATCTTCATAATCATCTTTCATCGCTACAAAATTATGAATGAGCTGTGCAGCTCCCTCGTCTTTATATAAAAGATCTTTCTCTATCTGATAAGCTTCATATTCTTCTGATTGCTTGATCATTTGACCAAGTTTCTCAGCTTGCTCGAGTAATTCAATAACTTCAATATTGGCTAGCACTCTGACACCTCCATAGGGCTATCATAACAAAATGAAAAGCATTTTACCATGCTTTTACTATTTAGAAGAAAGGGCCCATATGAGATCCCTTGTTTTGTCGCTTCGATTGATTTACTTGGTCTGATATGCGTTGAATTTGTTCCATCGTACTGGATAATTGTTTGACATGCTTTTCAATACGGTCAACATCCATTTCAGATAGTTTATGCAAAATATCTTGCCATTTAATTTTTTGGCTCGAATCTTTTTGTTCATCCCCCTCTGCTTTTGATTCAATGTCTTGTTGAAACAGG
The DNA here is from genome assembly GCF_018138385.1 of Allobacillus saliphilus. Classification (GTDB taxonomy): domain Bacteria; phylum Bacillota; class Bacilli; order Bacillales; family Alkalibacillaceae; genus Allobacillus; species Allobacillus saliphilus. The sequence goes on along the minus strand of NZ_JAGSIE010000005.1, from coordinate 19,282 downwards.
ATAGCCGCTTCGCCATATTGATCCCACTCATTATAGAGTGATTGCCAATCATATCCGTCTTTTTTCAATTGCTCGAATAATTTTGGTTTTTCACGAACAAAATTACGAAACTCTTGGACCCGTTTCGGCAATATAATTCCTGACATTTTCATCCCTTCCCTTACATTGATGCTATATACTACGTACAATCAGGCGATTTGGTTCAAAGAATCAATTATGTCTAATTTGTTACACATTGCTGATAAATCCCCATTAACAATTGATTATTGATGAATTTCATACTATGATAATCTTAGTGAGAAGATATAGAAGAGGTGATTGAATGAAAATCGAGAACAAGAATTTTGATGGAACAGTAATTCACCAAGAACCGTTGACGCATATCATGGAGAAAAACGGCTTTGTGTTAGGTTCTCAGTGGGATTATGAACGTATGACTTTTGATTATAAAATAAACTCAACTTTAAAAAATGTTACTTACTACCTACGTGTAGCAGGGGAAGCCATTGAAGGTGACGTTGATTTTAAATCAGCAGTCATTCGTTTGAAAGAACCATACTTAGGTACACATTATTACCCACACGGTGTAGAGTATGGTGAAGATGAAGAATACCCTCAACAAGTATTGGACAAAGTTGATCGGGTTATTCAAAAGCTTGGCGATGACTTACAAAAATATATGGAAACTCATTAAATTAGTTTTAGTGAAAACTTCATTTCATTCAAATACAGAATGGAATGAAGTTTTTTTGTTTATACTGATTTAAAAAGAGCAATTACATTTTTTTGTTGCTACTTAACAACAACATATCAGACTTTTGGGTGAGTCACTTGTGAATTGAAAATAAATTCATATTATTTCTTTTATTTGTTGTTAGCATTTTGCTGAACGTGGTATATTGTAATTACACAGTATTATGAAGGGAGTTTTATATTTAAGTGGTAAGAAATTTAAATAAAAAATATTGGATCATTGCTTTACTCATTATTCTCTTCATTTTATTTTTATATTTTATCTTGCCAATCTCAATACCTCTTATACTAGCATTTCTGACAGCTCTTGTTTTAAACCCTTTGATTCGTCTCTTCATGCGAAAACTGCGGTTAACTAGAATGACATCAGTATTGATTGTTTTTTTCGTTTTTATCCTATTCCTCGGAACAATCGGTACATATACAACGATAAAAACAATTGGTCAGGTCGTACACATGGCTGAAAACGCGCCATCTTATATTTCAAATGTTGAAGACGTATTGGTCGATTTAAGAGAAGATATTGAGTCGTATACGAAGGATTGGCCGCCTCAATTTATTCGAGAAGTGGAAGAACGAGCTATTCAAAACTTTGATAATTTCCAAGCACAACTAATGGAATATATTGAAATCGATAATATCGCACAAATTTTTGTTAAAATACCTGAATTTTTGGTTGGTTTAATCGTCTATTTAATTGCGCTATTTTTGTTTATGCTCGACTTGCCATTGTTGCGAAATAAAGTTTATTCATTCCTCTCTGAAGAGTCTCAAGAAAAACTGAAATACATGAATGCCAGGTTATCTCATGTGTTTCTCGGATTTTTTAAGGCACAATTTCTCGTTTCATTGATAATCCTTGGTGTTACTTTAGTAAGTTTGTTATTTATTACACCTGAGATTGCGATCATCATGTCAATAATCATTTGGCTTGTCGATTTAATTCCAATCATCGGTTCTATCATTGTTCTCGGTCCTTGGGCATTATATATGTTCATCATTGGAGACATTGGCATGGGGATACAACTTTCCATATTAGCAGTAATATTACTCGCTATACGCCGAATCATAGAGCCGAAAATGATGGGCCATCACATCGGCTTACGTGCCCTACCGACATTAATCTCTATGTATCTGGGCTTACAATTAATTGGCTTTGTCGGGTTCTTCCTTGGCCCATTAGTTGTCATCTTATTCAACTCAGCTCGTGAAGCAGGAATCATTCGGTTTAAAGTGAAATTTTAAGTTAACTAAAGACCTCAATTTCAGTCCTATATGACTAAATTGAGGTTTTTATATGCAACAAAGACTGTGACTTAGTTAGTACGACATTTTCAAATACCGCTATTACACTCGAACTACTTCACGCTTGTTTAAATTAAAAAACTCCAGGAAGAGACTAAACGTCTTTCCCTGGAGATAAGCACTTATGGTATTAGAAAATTGCTTTAAATAAGCTCGTGCTGTGTCCACCGTCATAAAGAACGTATAACAACAAGTAAACGGCAACACCTGTAATCGCTGTAAAGAACCAAATAATGCTTGTATAAGGTCCGATTTTACGATGTTTAGTAATCTTTCTTTTAAATGCTAACGTAAGGGAAATTATTCCGAAAACCCCTCCCGTTGTAGCCAAGAAAATGTGAAAAATTAGGAAAATCGTATAATAGATTTTTATATCATCCGGACCACCAAACGCTGTGTTTCCTATAAAGATCGTACGTGACATATATAGGATGAAAAAAGACAGCGCTGATATAGAAGCTAAAATCATTGTAATTCGATGAGCTTTATATTTTTTCTTTGCGATAAATATCCAACCGATTGCCACAAGTATCGCACTTAATATGATAAAGAATGTACTGATGGTTGGTAGAAATGGCATTTAAAATCAACCTCTTTCTGGTGTGATGGTTTGCTGTGATGATGGCAATGGATCGATTCCTCTGTTTTCACTGTTATACCAAGCATAAAACAATGCAGCTAAAACGCCACCGTAAATAAATTCTTGAGAAACTTTCATTACAATTCCTGCTAATTGTTGGTCATTCACTAGATCAACATTCATAAAGATTTGTGGTCCACCTAGATTTAAACCTTGTAATACTTCTACAGGGACACATAAGGCCAACGCGCTCATAAATGCATCCGGTTGTGAATAAGTTGCATATAATGGTGCATCAGCGAAGATGATTAGCGCACAGGACGGTGTAATCAATAAGCCACTTCCGAAAATGTAAAAGATTTTATATAGCGGTCGAATGATCACACGCTCTTTAAATGGTGTCATTAATGGCCACCAGAAAAAGAATGCCCCAACAAAAATCAACAATGTAATGCTCCAGTGTACAAAGTTATTCGTTTTGGAGAAATCCAGAATCACAGGTAAGTGATAAAACGAAAACATTGCATGAAATACAATGATCGCAATTAGTGGCTTGGTGAAAAAATTCATAATCGGACCAATGGTGCGATTGTTAAATACTTTTCTCCACCATTCTTCTGGAATCCCTTTGATCACAAGCATAGGCATAATCAAGTAAAAGATTACCATTTGCAACATATGGACTGACAGAAAGATATGGGACATGATATATAAAGGAGCACCTTTAATTAAATAAAATAACGCAAGCGCTAGATAAAACCAAAGTTGTTGCCTTCCACTTGGTCTCTCCTTTAACCCTGTCTTCTCTTTCAGTGGTCCGGTAAATAAGTAATATAATAAGCCTAATAAAATGGTTATTAGTAACGTTAATGGATTCCAAAGTGCTTGGAAACCAAATATTTGTAGTTTATCCCACATTTTTGAATTCACCTCGGGAGTTTTGTCTGTTACGTATTTACTTCAGTATACAACAATTTTTCATTGTACTCGACTCATAAAAGCAACGTTTGAAAAATTGTAATAAATAAATTCTCTTTCATTCACATTATTGACTTATTTTAAATCGTTTCACTCAATCAACTCGAATGCTTATGAGGCAACTAATTTAGTAATTTCTAATGCCCGCTTATTTTGTGGTAAAGGGACACGATGATCCAAATTGCTGTCGGAAGTACTATGCCCCCAATTACTCCTGCTGCTATAATATTAACTGCTGAACCTGTACCATTGGCAAAAACAATATAATAACAGCAATGCATAGTAAAAGGAATGGTATGATGGAACCTAAACTTGCTAGGCTCCTTCTTCCTTAACTTTCCATCTGTTACTGTAAGTTTTGATTGCCGTCCAAACTGCTGGTATAGATATTGCACTGAGCATAAAAGCTATTACGATAAACATCGATTTTAATGTTCCAGTAGTGATCAACACGCCGGCCCATGAAAATGCAGTTATTAATAAAGATGGAATGGCTAAGTTTTTCATTAATCTATTTGAACTTTTATACTTTTCAACCTTAGAATCGCGGTCAGTATGGATCGGTTTTGTACCGGGATGTGCACGAAATAAATGAACATTTCCTTCTGAGGTAACATGTGTCCATTCGGCAGACGAGAAGAAATCGAAGTACTCCTTTCTCTCATCCTCTTTTAACCAACGGTAATCAATACTATATATATAATCGGACTTCTCACCTCTCTCTCAAGTGAATAACCCATAAATTTAAAATCACTGACATGCTAACCTTTCAAAGAATACCGACGTAATTTTTCCATATCTTGATTCTCTGAAAAGGCTAAACCACCCGATGTTATATACTTTATTTGACTCATTCTTCACCCTCCCTCAATCCTGTATCCGCTAATTCAATCATCTGTTTCCTTATTTTGATATCCTCTTCCAACACTTTTCTCCCTTTATTAGTAAGCATATAGGTTTTGCGTCTTGAATCTGACTTATCATATAAATAGATCCATTCTTGTTTTAATAATTTCTTAATAATTGTGTACATGGAGGCAGGTCCAATCGTTACAGCTCCGTTTGTTGTTTCCTCAATTAAGCTCATAATGCCATAGCCATGTCTGGGATTTGTCAAAGCAGCCATAATATAAGCCATTGACTCTGTTAATTGCTCCGTTTCCTTCAATCGATCACCCTCTAAACCTTTATCATAATAAATCACTAAATGATATATCTAAATTAAATATATCATAAATTGATATACTTAATGTTGATTTATCATTTGTATATTCAAAATGACTTCCGAGTGATTGAGGATGACGTACAATAGTTTGTGTAAAACTCTTGAAGACAAAAAAAGAGGTAGGGTATCCTCAGAGTAAACAACGAAATCAACTCATGAAGGGAGAGGCCCTACCTCATGTCTACAAGTATAGGACAAAACAACCTCGAAAATCAATTGGACGAATTAGTCCGCTCTTTCGTCCAAGAGAAGCTAGAAACAATTATGAAGGAAGAGATGAATCAATTTTTCGAAGAAAATCCTGAGCTAAAAAACTATAAGAACGGCAGTTACGGTCGTCAATTGGATACGAAATACGGTCGCATCCAAGACCTCCAGGTGCCACGAGATCGAGAAAACGCGTTTCAGACACAAGTGTTCCAACCCTATCAGCGTTATGAACAGTGGTTGGGAGAAACAATTATCACCATGTATCAGAAAGGTATGAGTACGCGCGAAATCGGAAATTTCCTCGAGCGCATTCTTGGCCACGCTTACGCACCAGGTACCATCAGTAACATCACCGATGTGGTGATGGAAGATATCCGTGCCTGGCAGGAACGTTCACTTCAGAAAAGATATGCCGTGCTTTATCTCGATGGCACCTATCTGAAGTTGCGCAGGGATGATGTAGCTAACGAAGTCGTATACGTCGTCATTGGTGTCACGGAAGACGGCTATCGTGAGATTCTCGGCTTCTATGTCGGTGGCCAGGAAAGTTCCCTCGGCTGGGAGGAGGTGCTCTCCGATATCTACCGTCGTGGCTGTGAAGAAGTGCTTCTCGGTATTTTCGATGGTCTTCCAGGCCTGGAAGAAGCGATGAAAGCTATCTATCCGAAAGCTGATGTGCAGCGTTGTGTCGTCCATAAAGTACGGAACACGCTGAACAAGGTCCGACAGAAAGATCGCTCAGCGATCAGTCAAGACATGAAAGCTATCTATCAGTCCAACAGTAACGATGAAGCTGAAAAGCAGCTGGATGCCTTCTGTGAAACTTGGCAGAAGAAATATCCCAAAATCGCCAGGTCCTGGAGGGAGGACTTCAACGTCCTTACCACGTTCCTGAAATACCCTTCCTCTATCCGTCCGATGATTTACACGACAAACATCATCGAGCGCACCATGAAGGAGTTCAAGAAACGTCTGAAAACGATGAACAGTCTTCCCTCCGAAGAAGCCGTGGAAAAGGTGATTTATTTGGTTTCAGATGAATGCAACACCAAATGGTCTACGCGCAAACTCCGTGGGTTCAAAGAAGCAAGCCCTGAACTGCACGCCATGTTTGAGGAACGTTATGGATCTCAGACCGAAAGCGAGGAGGGGAAATAACCCTCCACCGGATCACCCTACTTTTTTACACAAACTTATTGACGGTACCTGATTGGAGGTCATTTTTTAAAATATATAACAACATTATACTTTAACAAATGCTTAAAAAAAGCTATAAAAGAGACGATCTCAATTCATATCAAGATCGTCCCATGATAATGACTATATTACTTGCTTCAGAAACTAACCTTTCTTTACTCTGCGAAATGAAAATTAGTTTTTCATTCTCGGGTCTAAAGCATCTCTCAATCCATCACCGATTAAATTAAAGCCTAAAACGACTAACATAATCGAGACTCCTGGAAAGATTAACGTCCATGGTGCAAGTTGAAGGAAGTCTCTTGAATCTGCTAGCATTTTCCCCCATTCTGGTGTTGGTGGTTGAGCGCCTAATCCTAAAAACCCTAAAGCTGCAGCTTCCAGAATAGCTGTTCCAAATCCGAGAGTAGCTTGCACAATAATTGGTGCTAAACTGTTCGGCAATATATGGTACATAATGATTCTGCCATTTTTCATTCCTTGTGCTTTAGCAGCAAGAACATATTCTTCTTCTCGCAAACTGATAACCTTTGAGCGTACGAGACGTCCAAAAATAGGTATATTGATGATTGCAATGGCAATCAACGCGTTCTCCAAGGATGATCCAAGAATTGCGACAACAGCGATGGCAAGAAGTATACTAGGGAAAGCCAGTAAAATATCAAATATTCTAGAGATGAGCATATCAATCCATCTACCAAAATACCCTGCAAAAATTCCTAGTAACGTTCCAAAAATCAATGCGCCAATCACTGCAAAAAAGCCAACGTATAGAGAGATTCTTGCTCCATAGGCAATTCGCGTAAATATGTCTCTACCTAAATCATCCGTACCTAACCAATGCTCTACTGATGGTGTAAGTAATCGATTGACAGGATCTTGGTCTTCAAACCCATATGGTGTAAGAATAGGGGCGAAAATTCCTAGTATCAAGAAGAAAACTATAATCAAAAATCCAGTAATAGCCATCCGGTTTTTCATAAGCTGTTGTAATGTTTCTTTTAAAGGGGAAGTTTCTTCGATTTCATCTGCATCCAGATTAAATTTCTTATTTGGTTGGTTGGCAATAACTTGTTGGTTGTCTTGTTTTTCTTCTTTATGCATTTTCATACCCCCTTAATATTTAATCCTTGGATCAATAAATGCGTAGAGCAAATCAACAACTAAATTTATAATGACAAACAAAAATGCAATGACCAAAATACCTGACTGAATGACAGGATAATCTCGGTAATTAATTGCTTCATATACATACCGTCCAATTCCTGGCCAACTGAAAATGGTTTCAGTTAAAATTGCGCCTCCGAGCAAGACACCTACCTGTAAACCAATGACCGTTAAAACAGGAATTATGGAATTTTTTAAAGCATGTTTATAAATAACTAAAAATTGCCCTGACCCCTTTGCTCTAATTGTTCTGACATAATCTGACTTCATCACTTCGAGCATACTTGACCGGGTCATTCTCGCAATGATTGCCATCGGAATTGTTCCTAAAGCAATACTTGGAAGAACTAGATGTTTCAAGGTTGTAATTAATTGCTTCATATCCATGTGTAATATGGAATCTATAACATAAAAGTGTGTAATCGGATCAATCGGATTGCGACTTTCTTGTCTACCATATGCCGGCAACCACCCTAGCTCTTGAGCAAATAACCATTGCTCCATAAGCGCCAACCAGAAAACAGGCATGGAAACACCAACTAAGGCGAAGACCATTGCCAAAAAATCAAACCATGAATTTTGTTTCCACGCACTAATAATTCCTGCATTAATTCCAATAAAAACGGCAAATATCATGGCAAAGAAAGTTAATTCCATCGTTGCAGCCAATCGAGGTCCGATTTCGGTGGTAATACTTGCTTTTGTTCTGAGGGAAGTACCTAGGTCGCCTTGAAGCAAATCACCTACATATGCTGTATATTGAATGAAATAATTTCGATTTAGTCCCATCGTTTCTTCCAAATTTGATATGGCCTCTTCGGTTGCTGTTTCACCTAAAATAGTTTGAGCTGGGTTTCCAGGTATCAAATGAATGATTGAAAACGTAATGACTGTCATTCCAAAAAGCACTGGAACAAGCATAAGTAAGCGACGGGATGTATATGCTAGCATGTCTTCGCCTCAATCCTTTCTATGTATCATTTAAATAAAAATGAAAGGCAGTAGAGGCTTTCTACTGCCCTATTCATTTTATTAACGATTTAATTCTACTTCTGCTAATGATTCACTCGTTGAAGGGTGAGGTACATAATTTTTAACATCGCTTGAAGTAGCTAACACTGGTTCGGAATGAACGAGTGGAATCATTGGTGATTCTTCATAGATGATTTCTTGAGCTTTCTTGTACAAATCTGCTCTTTCTTCTTGATCGACAGCTCGCTTCGCTTGATCGAGCAACTTATCTACTTCGTCGTTTTCATAGAAGGAACGGTTACTAGAGCCTGCGTTAGAGCCGTGCAATAGACTGCTTAAGAAGTAATCCGGATCTCCATTTGTTCCAGACCAACCAAGCATATAAAGCTCTTGTTCACCCGCTGCTGTTTTTTCCAGGTAAGGTGCCCATTCTTCTCGCACAATTTTAGCAGTTATACCAATTTCACCTAAGTCATTTTGAATAATTTCTGAGACGGTTTCAGGGTCCGGCATATACGGACGTGCAACTGGCATTGTCCATAACTCAATCTCTAAACCATCTTCATGACCTGCTTCTGCAAGTAACTCTTTCGATTTATCAAGATTATACTCATATAGTTCAAGCTCATCGTTATACCCAAGGTAACCAGGAGGTACTGGGTTTACAGCTGGTTGAGCATATCCAGCGTATAGAGCTTCCGCAATAGCAGAGCGGTCGATTGCGTGGTTAATCGCTTGACGAACCAATGGATCATCCAACGGTGCTTTTTGTGTATTCAATCCTAGATAGCCAAAGTTATTGGCTGCTCTCGTATGCAACACGAGGCTTTCTTCTTGTTCAATTCCAGCCGCATCATCTGGATTTAAGCCATCCATAATATCAATTTCACCTGAGCGCAGTGCAATTAAGCGAGCTGCATTATCAGGGATTACTTGGAAAATGACTTCATCTAATTTAGGTAGGCCCTCTTTACGATAATCTTCAAACTTTTCGAGAATAATTGAATCATCTTTACTCCAGCTTACGAATTTGAACGGCCCTGTTCCTACAGGATTTTCGTTAATCGATGCGCCATGCTCTTCTAAAGCTGCTGGCGATGTAATTGCAAAATAGCTCATTGCCATGTTTTGCAGGAAAAACCCTAACGGTTGATTAAGTACAAATTCGATTTCATGGTCATTGACGACGTTAATCTCTTTAATCACATGACCTTCATCTCCTTTGAATCCACCGAACATCGTTCCATACATAGAATAAACATATCCATCATCCGTAAAGGCAAATTCATGATCTGGATCAGCCCAACGCTCAAAATTCGTCTTAACTGCTTCAGCATTGAAATCTGTTCCATCATGGAAAGTTACGCCTTCTTCAAGCATGAATGTATAGGTTAACCCATCATCACTAACTTCCCAATCATGTGCAAGTCCTGCTTTTACTTCAAAAGAATCTTTTTCAAAATCAAGCAAACTCTCATAAATTTGCTTTGTTACACGAGAGGACTCTCCATCTGTTGTACTTGCGTAGTCCAAGCTTTCTGAATCTCCTCCACGTGCAAAGACAAGAACTTGGTCTCCTGCACTTTCACCAGAAGCTTCAGAATCACCTTCACCTTCTGATCCATCAGTTTCTTCACCATCTGATTCGGACGATTCTGTAGCATCTACTTCTTCAGCGGATTCATCTTCATCTCCGCTACAAGCTGCCAACACGAGTGTAATAGCTAGCATGAAAGTAAGAAAAAGTGTTAATCGGTACCTCATTAAATAGCCCCCTTTTATTAAATTTATATAAACATCGATCGCTTGACTAATTATATAAGTGACAAGCTACCAAATGTTTATCATCAACATTTTCAAACTCAGGTCTAACCTCTTTACATATGTCCATCGCATAAGGACAACGCGTATGGAATGCACAACCTGTCGGAGGATTGGAAGGGCTTGGTACATCACCTTCCAAAATAATTCTCTCCCGTTCAACATCTGGATCAGCAATAGGTACAGCCGACATCAAAGCTCGTGTATATGGATGTTTCGGATCTTCAAACAATGTATGTTTGTCTGTTAATTCAACCATTCTTCCTAAATACATGACACCTACACGATCACTAATATGTTTAACAACACTTAGGTCATGGGCGATAAAGACATAGGTTAATTTAAATTTGTCTCTTAGTTCTTCCATCAGGTTTAAAATTTGCGATTGCACAGAAACATCTAGTGCGGAAACTGGTTCATCACAAATAATTAGCTTTGGATTGTTCGCAAGAGCTCTCGCAATTCCAATTCGTTGACGTTGCCCACCACTGAACTGGTGTGGGTACCTAGATGCGTGATAAGCTTCTAACCCGACAATTTCAAGCAGTTCTTTAACTCGTTCCTTACGTTCTTTTGATGATTTCATCCCGTGAACTAGTAGAGGTTCACTAATGATTCGTTCCACCTTATGTCTAGGATTCAAAGAAGCATATGGATCTTGAAAAATAATCTGCATGTTCTTACGCAGCTGCCTCATTTCTTCGCTCGTTAAATCCGTTAAATCCGTACCCTCAAATTTAACGGAGCCATCCGTTGGCTCAATTAATCGTAAAATTGATTTTCCTGCTGTCGATTTACCACAACCGGATTCTCCGACAATTCCTAAAATCTCTCCTTCATTCACAGTAAATGATAAGTCATCAACAGCTTTTACTTCACCGACACTTTTTCCAAAAACACCACCTTTGATATCAAAATACTTTTTAAGATGGCTGACCTCAAGAATAGGTTCTGTCATTAGAAGGTACACCTCTTTCTATCTCTTTCTCATAAAGAAAGCATCTGACCTGTCTACCAGTGTCTTGCTCAAGCAGTTCAGGGTTCTCTTCCCAACAGCGGTCAAATGCGTAATCGCACCTAGGTGCAAATCGACAGCCAACTTGGTCTAAAGATGGACGCATCACCGTTCCAGGTATCGAGTATAATTTTTGGTCCGTAGCTTTAATATTAGGTAATGACCGAATTAAACCTTTTGTATATGGATGCTTCGGGTCTTTCAAGATTTCACGCACAGTTCCTTCTTCAACAACTTTGCCTGAATACATGACAACTACACGATCACACATCTCTGCAACAACGCCTAAATCGTGAGTAATCAATAAAATGGAAGTCTGTTTCTCTTTATTTAACTTTCTCATCAGGTCTAATATTTGTGCTTGGATGGTAACGTCTAAGGCTGTTGTTGGTTCATCGGCAATTAAAACCTCAGGATCACACGACATAGCCATGGCAATCATGACTCTTTGTCTCATCCCACCAGATAATTGATGTGGAAATTCATCAACAACTTCACTGGCTCTCGGTATACCAACTAAGTTCAATAATTCAATTGCAGATGATTTTGCTTGTTTTTTACTAACCTTTTGATGAATTCGAATTGCTTCAATCAATTGATTTCCAATGGTAAAAAGCGGGTCTAATGAAGTCATTGGTTCTTGGAAAATCATAGATATTTCATTCCCACGTATTTTCCGCATTTGTTTCTCGGACGCATCGGTCAAATTTTTTCCTTTAAAATAAATATTGCCATTAACGATCTTGCCCGGGGGATTTGGAACAAGTTGCATGATGGATAAAGAAGTTACGCTCTTTCCGCAACCAGACTCCCCAACGATTCCTACGACTTCTCCTTTATGTAAATCAATACTGACACCATCAACAGCAGGAACTTCTTTATTATCCGTAAAAAAATGGGTATGTAAATCTTGTACTGTAAGAATTGGTTCAGACATAAAGTTCCCCTCCAACAATGATTTGTGCTCCTTGTAAATAAACTGAATATTGTTAATTATATTATAATATACAGAAAACTTTGGTAATTATCAACAGTATAATTAAAATTATTCGAATAGAAATCTAACAAACGTCTTGAATACAATCCCAAACAGTGTATTAATGCACAATATATTATATAGATATGAACAAAAAAAAGAACCAACTACTCTATATCGAGTAGTTGGTTCTTTGATAAACGTATTTTTATGGTATTATCCCCACCAAACAATGGTGGTAAGAGCTAATACTGTCAAAAATGCTGCAAAAATTCCTGAGAAGATCATCGTTGTTGGCCAGCTATGTCCTTCGTTACTCATGTGCATAAAGTAAAAGAATTGGAAACCAACTTGGACAATTGCCAACACAATAATAATTGGAATTGTAAACAATTTACTAACATCGGCCATTACAATACCGAAAGCAATAAGAGTGAAAATGATCATCATCGCAAAGGTAATAATTTGATGTTTCATTTCCTCTTTCTTTTTTTCTCTGTAGAAGAGGTCTTTTTCAGTTAGGTTAGTGGAATTATTTTGATTTGCCATAGTTTAACCTACCACTCCCATCAAGTAAACTACTGTGAAAATGAACACCCATACAACGTCGATAAAGTGCCAGTAAAGACTTGCGATATAGAACTTAGGTGCGTTGTACAAGTTGATGCCACGCTTTCTGTTTCTCACCATCAACAGGATGAACCATCCTAAACCGAATGCTACGTGAGCACCGTGGAACCCAACTAAAGCATAGAATGCTGATGAAAATGCTGAAGTTGTAAATCCATGTCCGTAATCATTTACATAATGATAAAATTCATAAACCTCTAAGCCGAGGAAAGAGAAACCTAATAGAACTGTGATCCCTAACCAAAGCATCATCTTCTTATGGTCATTATTTTTCATGTGATAAATCGCATAAACGCTCGTCAAGGAACTTGTCAAAAGAATCATTGTCATGATGAAGACTAGTCCAAGGCCATAAAGCTCGCTGGCCGGGACTCCGTCTAAATGAGAATTTTTCAGTGCTAAATAAGTTCCAAATAAACTTGCAAACAAGACTGTTTCTCCACCAAGGAAGAACCAAAATCCTAAGAATTTGTTTTTTCCTTCAAGGGTGGCTCTTTCGGGATCATGTGGCAAGTTAGTTGATTTCAAAAGCTCATCAGCCATTAGAACCATCCCCCTCTTTTTCAAAATCTTCTTTGTGAATATGATAACCTAAATCATCTTTCAAGGAACGGACAGCCATGCTACCGAAGAAGATGATAAATCCGATTGCAGCGACAATCCACCACATTGGATTATCCACTTGATAGATAATACCGATCCCTGCAATACCTAAGCCAACAGACATGACGAAAGGAATGAATGAGTTATTCGGCATATGAACGTCACCTAGAGGTTCAGCTGGTTGCATCTTACCATTGCCTTCAGTCTTCTCAATCCATAAAGGATCCAATCCACGTACCAATGGCAACTGTTTAAAGTTATAGAATGGTGGCGGTGAAGCAATTGCCCATTCAAGTGTACGACCATCCCATGGATCTGCAGGAGCTTGAGGTGCTTTCAGAGCAGTCCAAATCATGTTATAGATGAACAAGATTGTTCCTGCTGCCATAAAGAATGCACCTATCGTACTAATTAGGTTGAATAAATCTAATCCTTGGCCTTCCAAGAATACCCAGTAACGACGAGGCATACCCATTAGTCCCAAGAAATGTTGTAAAAAGAACGTTAAATGGAAACCAATGAAGAATAGCCAGAAGAACCAATGGTTCATAGTCTCGTTGAGTACTTTACCAAACATTTTTGGCCACCAATAAATTAAACCTGCAAAAATTCCGAATACAGTTCCTCCCACAATTACATAGTGGAAGTGAGCAACAACGAAATATGTGTCATGATACTGGAAGTCAGCAGCTGCTGCACCTAGCATAACACCTGTCATTCCACCAATCGTAAATGACGGGATAAAACCTAAAGCAAATAACATTGGTGAGTTGAAACGGAGCGTCCCACCCCACATTGTAAATAGCCAGTTAAAGATCTTAATCCCTGTCGGAACAGCGATCGCCATCGTTGCAATCGCAAAAATTGAGTTAGCGATTGGTCCAAGACCAACTGTAAACATATGGTGTGCCCAAACCATGAATCCTAAAAAGGCAATTAATACGGTCGCGAACACCATTGAAGAGTAACCAAATAAGCGTTTCTTAGAAAATGTTGAAATAACTTCACTGAACACACCGAATGCCGGTAGAATCAGTATATATACTTCAGGGTGTCCAAATATCCAGAATAAATGCTCCCAGATAATGACGTTACCACCCATGGACGGATCAAAGAAGTTTGCTCCGAACAATCTGTCAAATGTTAGTAAGAACAGACCTACAGTCAATGCAGGGAATGCAAATAGGATTAATACACTCGCAATAAATGTTGTCCATGAGAACAGTGGCATACGCATCATCGTCATACCTGGAGTACGCATTGTAATAACTGTTACAAGGAAATTAATCCCACCCATTAATGTACCAAAACCTGCAATTTGTAGACCGATGGAATAATAATCAAGTCCATGGCTTTCCGAGAATATCGATAATGGAGTATAAGCAGTCCAACCAGCGTCTGGTGCTCCTCCTGTAAACCATGAAATATTAACAACAATACCACCAACTAGAAACAGCCAAAAACCTAAGGCGTTTACAAATGGAAAAGCAACGTCACGTGCTCCAATTTGGAGTGGCATCGCAATGTTCATTAAAGCGAACAACAACGGCATAGCTGCAAGGAAAATCATTGTTGTACCATGCATTGTCATTAATTCGTTATAAAACTGAGCCGAAACAAAGTTATTATCTGGTTGTATTAATTGGATTCGGACCAACATAGCTTCCAAACCACCGAGAATGAAGAAAAAGAATCCACCAAACAAGTACAATATGGCAATCTTTTTATGGTCTACAGTGGTTAAGTAATCCCATAATACGGAACCGAATCCAGCTTTTTTATTAGCTGTTGCACTCACGATATTAACCTCCCTATGTTAGTTCTATTCATCTGAAATATAGTTATATTAATTACTGTCAGAGTCCTCTTCTGAATCTTCTTCAGATTCTTCCTCTGATTTTTCTTGAGAACTTTCATCTTTTTCTTCATCAACAAATAAATCACTTAAATCAGATTCGATGTATTCATTATCATTTGCATTTTCAGGTGTGATTTCACTTGGGCTCAATGACATTAAGTATTCAGCTACTTGTTCCAACTCTTCATCAGAAAGGTCGTAAGCTGCACTTGTCATCAAGTTTCCAGGTTTCATATCTTTACCTTTTGTTTCAATCCATTCAATTAAGTTTTCTTTGTTATATTCAAGAACTCCTGCAATTCGCTCACGGTCACCAAAGTTGGACACGTTCGGCCCGATTTTGTTTGGAGAAGTTCCGTTAGCGTGACAAGACATACAGTTATTAGCAAAAACTTCTTGACCAGCTGCAGCAACTTCACTTTCTGGTGTTGCTTCCGGATCAATGTTACGCATGTCTTTTACCCATTGTTCAAATTCTCCAGGGCTTACTGCAACTACTTTGAAGTCCATCAATGAGTGTGACGGTCCACAGAACTCAGCACATTTACCCCAGTAAACGCCTTCTTTCTCAGCGTCTATCCAAATTTCATTCCGGTTACCTGTTGGGTTTACGTCGATCTTACCTTGTAATGTAGGAACCCAGAAAGAGTGAATGACATCTTCTGAATGCAATGATAGGAATACACGGCGGTCAGTTGGAATGTATAATTCCTGACTTGTAGTGACGTCCATTCCATCATATTCGAAATGCCACCAGTATTGTTTACCAGTTACGTTTATCCAAATTTGATCTTCTTCACCTTCAGCACTTACTTGTGGCGAAGTATCTACCAAGGAGAAGGTATATTGTACGGTTGGTACAGCTAAAATCAAAATAAGGAAAATTGGAACAACTGTCCATAATGTTTCTAACGTATGGCTTCCTTCAACCTGTTCCGGTATAAAGTCCTCTTGTCCTTTTTTCTGACGGAATTTTAAAATTACAAATACATAAATGACCATAACTACTACGAAAACAAACATCATGACAGCAATACTTAAAATCATCAGGCTAAGAATATCACTTGCACCTTGTCCTTGTGGACGGAGCGCACTTAGAAATTCTTCACCACAACCTGACAAAATAAGCGCTAGAGTCATTAAAGCACCTACGGCTTTAAACTTACTAGTCAAACCTTTCATGTCTTTGGATACCTCTCTTTCTCTTATTCATTCTTATGTTGTATGAAATTTATAAAAGAATTAAGAAATAAATTCTTAATTATTTCAAATGATTTGTGGAATTGTCGCAATGACTATTCCGATGAAAAACAAGGTTAGGTAGTTTAATGAATATAGAAACATTCTTCTTGCCCATTTGGTATCATCCTTTGTACGAAAACCTGCGAAAGCGAGGACGACCCAACCGAGCGTTAATAATGTAGCAAACACCATAAATATGGTGCCTAATGAAAAGAAATAAAATGGTAAAGGCAATAGACAAATCGTATAAATGAAAATTTGTCTTTTCGTAATTTTATTACCATATACAACTGGCAGCATCGGTACATTAGCTGTTGAATAATCTTCTTTTTTCATTATAGCCAATGATAGAAAATGTGGAATTTGCCAGAGAAACATAATTAAAAACAAAACTAATGCGACTGGATGTAATGTAGAGTCTACGGCTGCCCAGCCAATTAACGGTGGAGCTGCTCCAGAAAAACATCCAACGACAGTATTAATCGTATACTTTCTTTTTGACCACATTGTGTATAGAAATACATAGACAAACCAACCAAATAATCCAAAAAACGCTGCAACTGGAGAAACAAGGAACAACACGATCATTCCTATTGCTGAAAACCCTATTCCCATGGCGAGTACCACTGATAAAGGAATAGTTCCAGTAATTGTCGCCCTTTCTTTTGTGCGTGCCATTAAATGATCAATATCACGATCATAGTAATTATTGATGACACAACCACCAGCGATAACAAGCGCTGTACCTGCCATCATTCCAATAAATGCAAGCCAGTTGTTTGAAAAGGTTTGATTTGTATAGTATAACGCAAGCCAAAAACCCGCGAAAGCTGTCATAAGATTGGAATTGACAATTCCTATCTTAATCAATGCGAGAAAGTCTGTCCACAGGGCTTTTACACCAGTATTCGGTGAATCCATCAACTGTGAGGACGTAGATTGAACTGTGCGTGATTCATTCATTGTAGGATCCCCTCTCGTTTAAACCCTTTTTACATTTATAGCCTAACCTACATAATGTTTCATTTTATTTACATAGTTATTGTACCATGTAAACACAACTACTTCTATTAAAGCATATATTGATTTCTTATGTGTGAAAAATATGTGAAAAGTGACTGTAATATCTTTTTTGTAACTCTGCTACGTGACGTTCAGTAAGTATTTATACCATTATTCTAACCTATTTTTTGTCGAAACTAAACCCTTTTCATTTTTAGTAGCCGGTAGTACACTGTTTTGTTACTGAATATATACATTATAGCTAATGTTAAAAAGTTGTAACCATTGTTTATTTCCATCTAATTGATTTTGTATTAAAATAGGTTATGAATGTGTTTATGCCTATCAGAAAGGTGAATTTATTATATGAAGAAATTACTACAACCGAAACCGATTGCTATCATCACTTCAATCTCTATGTTTTTCGTTTTAATCGGTGGAGCATTAGTTACAAAAACGGAATCGGGCCTTGGCTGTGGCCGTAGTTGGCCGCTATGTGATGGTCAGTTGATCCCTACCGACATAACTTTCGAATTAGTCGTAGAATTTGGGCACCGAATCATGTCTGGTATTGGCATTATTCTTGTCTTGTTACTTTCTTATATCGCATGGAAAGACTATCGTGATATCAAAGAAACAAAATTTTTGGTCTACCTTTCGATTTTATTTTTAATCATCCAATCCTTACTAGGGGCTGCAGCCGTTCTTTTTGAACAATCAAGTATTATTAAAGCGATGCACTTTGGTATATCTCTTGTAGCCTTCGCTGCTTCTGTACTTTTAGCTTTGATCATATTTGATGTCGATCGCAAGCTACACACCGAACGTGTTCACATACCAAAATGGTTACGCATAAACTTTTGGGGATTGTTCGTTTATACGTTAATCGTTGTCTATTCTGGAGCGTTGGTCCGACACAAATATTCGAGCTTAGTCTGCCCTGATTGGCCCTTCTGCTATAACAATTCGCCAACTATGGCTGGATTATCTACGGATCAGTGGATTCAAATGGGTCATCGGTTAATGGCCGGAATCTTATTTTTGTGGGTAGTTATTTTATTTATTCAGGTAATACGAAAAATAAGTCAACCGTTCATTCGTAAAGTTTGGTTAATTGCAACGATCTTTATTTTGTTGCAGGTTGTGCTTGGTGCATTTATTATTTTCACTACAGGGAATATCTTCGTAGGATTATTGCACGCTACGTTCATATCATTATTCTTTACAATCCTTTGCTATTTCTTAATGTTGGCACGGAGAAGTAAATTAGCAAATGAGCAATAATAATCGTCGTCACCAAACAAGGTGACGGCTTTTTTATTTTTGGGCTCTGTTAAAGGTTATTGTTGTTCTTCAATCAATGTAGCACTGAGTAGTTGAATTGCGGATCGCATTGATGGCGACTCTAGCGGGACAACATATAAAAGAATTTCCGCCAAAACCGCACACGTCCTCTGTGTAAAGCATTCCGCCGATGAACCATGTAAAGCCACCGATAAACCGAGTGAAGCCGTTGAAAAACTATGTGAAGCCGCCGATAAACCATGTGAAGCCGCCGATAAACCGGGCGAAGCCGTCGATAAATCGTGGAGAAACCAATATTGAACAACGGACTTTAACAAAACCTTATATTTAATTCGTTTACTCAATCGAGTAGGAGGAGGTAGTTAGCCTCCGACCTCTCACACCACCGTACGTACGGTTCCGTATACGGCGGTTCAATTTTATATTAGGCATGTAATTTCATA
>NZ_JAGSIE010000039.1 GCF_018138385.1 Allobacillus saliphilus | reverse complement strand
TGTCAAAATTGAATATGCTGTTTTACCCGCTGAAATCACTTGAGAGAATTTACACATAATAATGGACTTGACTCAAAAGAGATAGCGCACGTCACAAAATGTCATCGAGAACTCGTATCGATCCCCAAAAGAGCTCGCGCACCCTCCGAAATGTCATCGAGCGCATGTCTCAATCCCCAAAAGAGCTCGCGCACGTCACAAAATGTCATCGAGCGCATATATAAATGCATGCCTCATTGAATTCTTACCACAAAAACCCCATCCGTACTATGAATAATAACCATTAATGTTTCTTTTGGTTGTCACCTGGTTTAAAATTGGTATGACTAGTATATAAATAGGTGATCAGCATGACTTGGGAAGTTTTGAATATTATTGGAACGATGGCTTTTGCGATTAGTGGAGCGATTGTTGCTATGGAAGAGCGATATGATATTTTTGGTGTTTATTTACTTGGTTATGTGACGGCATTTGGTGGTGGAGCGTTTCGTAACTTACTCGTGGGGTTGCCAATTTCAGATATTTGGGCACAGGGAACGTTGTTTACTGTTGCTTTCGTGACGATGACCATAATGTTTCTTATCCCGTTTCATTGGTTAATGACATGGAACCGTTGGGGAGCCTTCTTCGATGCGATCGGGTTAGCTTCTTTTGCGGTGCAAGGCGGATTGCTGGCTTTAGCGGCTGGCTATCCACTCAGCGCTGTTATCGTTGCGGGTGTGTTGACCGGATGTGGGGGAGGAATTATTCGTGATCTGTTGGCTGGTAGAAAACCAATGGTCTTGCATCAAGAAATCTATGCAATGTGGGCTGTACTAGGTGCATTTATTGTAGGCCTTGGGGTAATAGACACACAAACAGAGATATACATTTTGCTTGCGGGGATTGTCATGATGCGTAGCTTGTCCATCATCTACAAATGGGAACTACCTAGTCGATTGAATTGGCTAAAATTAATTCATTTTAAAAATAAGTAAAGGAAACCTAGCAGTTGCTGGGTTTCTTTTTTTGCAGTGCAACCTTGTTAAGCAAGCGTCACAACCTTTTTTAATACTTAACAGCCTGAATGTAACCGTTTTCACAAATTAGACATTTTATCTTCACAGAACCTCCATCGAATTGCTCGAAATTGTGATTTATATCACAATCTTAATTTTTATAAATCCTATAATAAAAGTAACCACACAAAAGGGAGGAGAATGAAGATGGGTGCTAAAACAAAAGTGAAAAAAGAGGAGTTAGATTTCCGATCTACCCAGGCTGTTGAAAACGAGTTCCAAGATGAAGAACCGAAATTGAAAGGGGCTTTTGTTTCTTCACTAATCGTAGGAGCTATCATTATCTTAATGTGGGTAGCTGTTTACGCGCTTTACCAGGCTAGTTAACTTCAAAAAATGAGGGGGACGAACGATGTTACACATGCATAAGTTCGAAAAAATCTGGATGATTGTTGGAGTTATCACATTAATTTCTTTTTTGACAATTGTAGGCGTTCAAGCATTTTCAAAAGCGGAAGGGGAAGGCCATCATGGTGCGCCAAGTGATATGACGTTAGTTGATCCTGAAACGGTTACAGAAACAGCGCCATTTAATGAACCAGGGTTGAAACAAATTGGCGAAAATGAATATGAATTAGTTATGGTATTGCAATCATACGGTTTTACACCTGGAGATATAGAAATTCCTCAAGGAGCAACAGTTCATATAAAAGCAACTTCCATTGATGTTGTCCATGGATTTGAGATTGCTGGTACGTCAGCAAATATGATGGTCACCCCAGGACATGTAAATTCAATGACGTATACATTCGATAAAAAAGGGTCTTTTTTAATATTATGTAATGAATATTGCGGAACAGGTCACCACTTTATGAGCACAAACTTGGAGGTGATATAAATGAAAATCAGTCAATTGGATGCTAGGCTTAGTCTGGTCCATTTCTATGTTGCTTTCGGTTCGATTTTGTTTGCGGGTTTGCTTGGACTCGTGCAAACGCTCGTAAGAAGTGAATTAATCACGTTACCATCCTGGCTTAATTACTATCAAATATTAACCGGCCACGGGGTCATCATGGCCTTAGTGTTTACAACGTACTTCATTTTTGGATTCTTTTACGCAAGTGTTGCAAAATCAGCGGGTGAATTTACGAACAAACAACGCAAAGCTGGTTGGGTCGGTTTTTGGTTATTGACGATCGGTCTCATATTGGCCGCAGTGATGATCGCTTTAAATGAAGCAACTGTACTATATACATTTTATGCTCCACTACAAGCTTCACCATTTTTCTACATTGCGCTTGCACTTATAATTATCGGTACGTATTTTGGCGCATATGCGGTAATTAGCAGATATCGTTTATGGAAAAAAGAACACCCAGGTGAAAAAACACCATTACTTGCATATATGGCTGTCGCAACATTAGTGCTATGGTTAATCGCTACAATTGGTGTAGTCGCCGCTGTATTATTTCAGTTCCTCCCTTGGGCTTTCGGCTGGACGGATACAATTAACGTCGCTTTAACGAGAACATTATTTTGGTATTTTGGTCATCCACTGGTCTACTTTTGGTTACTTCCAGCCTACATGGCTTGGTATGTCATGGTCCCGAAAATCATTGGCGGGAAAATATTCAGTGATCAGCTGGCAAGGTTCTCATTCGTGTTATTCATTTTATTCTCTATCCCGGTCGGTTTTCACCACCAATTGCTTGAATCTGGGATTAGTGAAGGATGGAAGTTTTTCCAAGTTATTTTAACTTTTGCGGTTATTCTACCATCTTTAATGACTGCATTCGCTTTGTTTTCAACTTTTGAGATTGCTGGTCGTCAAAAAGGTGGAAAAGGGCTATTCGGTTGGTTTAAAAAATTACCATGGGGTGATGTGCGATTCCTTGCACCATTCTTAGGTATGTTGATTTTCATTCCTGCTGGTGCAGGCGGAATTATTAATGCCTCACATCAATTGAACCAAATTGTCCATAACACAGTATGGGTCACGGGTCACTTCCATATTACTGTCGGTGGAACGGTTGCAGTAACCTTTTTCGGAATCAGTTACTGGATCATACCTCATTTAAAAGGTCGTATTTTAACGAAGAAAATGAATAAAATTGGAATCTATCAAACGGTGCTTTGGGCTGTCGGTATGGGCATTATGTCTTCTGCTATGCACATTTCCGGACTGCTCGGTAACCCAAGACGTACGCAGATGACTAGTTACAACGGTCATGAAGTCGCCTCTTCATGGGGAGCTTATGAAATGGCACACGCAGTGGGTGGAAGCTTGTTGGTCATCTCGTTAGTACTCTTTGTCATTGTTTTGATTAATCTAGCTTACTTTGCACCGAAAGGTAATGAGGAATTCCCAATTGCTGAAGAATTGAATCCGACACAGCAAACGCCAAATTGGCTGGAAAACTGGAAGCTTTGGATTGGAATCGTGTTTGCACTGATTTTCATCGCTTACACGTTACCAATCATCGACATCATTAATAACTCACCACCAGGATCTAGCGGATTCAAATACTGGTAAAAACAAAAAAGCAGATACCGATATCGGTGTCTGCTTTTATTGAAACATTAGGCGTATAGATCAGCCATGGTCACGTCATACTGCAATTGTTTTAAATAATTGTAAAATTGGCCACGATGGTGAAAGACGTGGGATTGAATCTCAGCTAGCCATTGAGCTTGTGTATGACCATCTTCCATATAAAATGCTTTCGTTTTCTTCGTAAAAAATTCTTCTTCAGATAATGCGGTCATATACTCATGAAGTGCATGGTAACCTTCTTCAAATACGACGCCCATATCCGTTGCCGTATTTAATAGATTGTATTTGTTTTCAAGTTCTTGAATTTTCTCTAAAGGTTCTTCTTTTAAAATATATAGGTCTGTCGCTGGTATAGAAACAAGGTGAATAGCGAGCTCTCTCAATGTGCGCATGTTTTCAGCTGGACGGAAATCCCAATCGGTATCCTTGATCTGTAACAATAAACTTTGAGTCGTCCGAACACAAAGTTCGATTTCTTCAAACATAACATTTCGTAGAACGGCTGCTTGATTCATGAAAATCCTTCCTTTCTGCTCCGTTGATTGCAAAGTCGATAGTAAATTCAAAATATTTCGTCTTACCTCTTAGGGGCAAGTATAACATAAACGATTCAATTCACGGGTATAGAACAATAAGGAGGTGTGTCACTTGAAACGACACGAAGGACTCATTCCATTATCACATCATCATCACCATGCGTTAGTGGTGTCGAAAGACCTCAAAGAGATAGGTACCGAAAAAGGTAATAAGACATATAAGGTGATCTTAAGAGAGCTTATTGATTTTTGGGAGAAAGATGGGAACGAACATTTCCGAGATGAAGAGGAAGTATTAATTCCGTTGTACTTACGCTTTGAAAACGAACCCAATATCGATTTAATCAAAAAAGTACTCTATCAACATGCAGAGATTCGAGGCATGATCGCGGCTATCCGAAACAATCAACAGGCAGATTTTGAACAACTAAATTTATTGGGCTACTTACTGGAAGAACATGTTCGCTTGGAGGAACGGGAGTTGTTTCCGGTGATTGAAAAAGCTGTTCCAGACAATTATTTATATCAAGCGAGCGGAAATTTTCATAAAGATTCTTATAGTGGGTATTAAATGTGTACATGTCCAGGCCGAAAAGCTCTCGGTCTGGATTTTTATTTTGGAATAAAAAATCCAGCTGCAACGTGGCAGCTGGAAATGAGAGAGTGGATCGATATTAAAATATTATTCTGTTGCTTCGTTTTTGACTTCAGCAGGTACTTCTAAGCCTAAACCTTCAGCTACACGTGTACCTAGATCTGGGTCAGCTTTGTAGAAATGACCGATTTGACGAAGTTTGATTTCGTTGATTGTTACAGGCTTCATATGGTCAACAAAGTTTTGAACTAAGCGGTCTTGTTCATCATGACTCATTAAACGATAAAGATCGCCCGCTTGTGTGTAATGATCGCTTGAATCATATGGCACGCTGTCTGCTTGACCTTCCACTTCAAATGGATTGATGTCTACAGATGCATCTTCTTTTGGCTCCTCATCATAGCGGTTTGGTTCATAGTTGATTGGACTTACTTGTTGGCCATATTGCATGGCACCAGCGCGTTGGTAATTGTTCGTTTCAACAATCGGGCGGTTAACTGGAAGTTGCTCATGATTAACGCCTAAACGGTAGCGCTGTGTATCGGAATAAGAGAACAAGCGGCCTTGAAGCATTTTGTCTGGAGATGCCTCAATTCCAGGTACGAAATGGGCTGGAGAGAGAGCAGCTTGTTCCACTTCTGCAAAGTAGTTTTGTGGATTGCGGTTCAATACCATCTTACCTACTTCGATTCTCGGATAATCTTTTTGGCTAACCGTTTTGGTAACATCAAACAAATCCCACTTGTATGTTTTATAATCTTCAAATGGAATGATTTGTACATATAAAGTCCAAGAAGGGTAGTCGCCGGCTTCAATTGCATTGAACAAATCTTCTGTATGATAGTCAGGGTTTGTTCCTGCAAGTTCGTCTGCGAGATCTACATCTAATCCTTTGACGCCTTGGTCACTGATGAAGTGATATTTAACCCAAAACGCTTCACCTTCTTCATTCACCCACTTATAGGTATGGCTTCCATAACCATTCATATGGCGGTATGTCGCTGGAATACCACGGTCACCGTGAAGATAAGTGATCTGGTGCATGGATTCTGGTGATTGAGACCAAAAATCCCATACGGCATTTTTATCCTTCAAGTTTGTTTGTGGATTTCGTTTTTGAGTATGAATGAAATCAGGGAATTTAATCGCGTCACGTATAAAGAAAATCGGTGTATTGTTACCGACTAAATCATAGTTTCCTTCTTGCGTGTAAAATTTCACTGCAAAACCACGTGGGTCACGAACAGTGTCAGCCGAACCTAGTTCACCAGCAACTGTTGAGAAGCGGATAAACATCGGTGTACGTTTGCCTTTTTCGTTTAGAAAGTCAGCTTTTGTGTATTTTGATATTTCATCGTTTGTTACTTCGAAGTAACCGTAAGCTCCGGCACCTTTTGCGTGAACGACACGCTCTGGAATACGTTCGCGATCAAAATGTGCAAGCTTTTCTAGTAAATGAACATCTTGCAATAAAACAGGTCCACGATTACCAGCAGTGATTGAGTTTTGGTTGTCCCCTACTGGAGCGCCACTGGAAGTTGTCAAGCGTTTTTTGTTTTTACCCATTATTTAAAATCCTCCTTAAATAAATTGTATATTTATCATAATGCATTTAAATAGATTTGTAAATAATAATGATTATAAATAAAGAAGTTTTATTTATTAGAATTTATTTAAATGAATAGTCGCAAAAAGGTGAAAGGGTGAGGCTTGTGGATTTTTTTCTTTGTCTAAACAATCAACCTTTTGTCGAAGATTATCAATTAAATGAGTTTATTTGAGAAAAAAAGCACCTTAGAATACAAATCTAAGGTGCTTTTTGGTTTATTTACTTGCGATTGCTTCAATTTCTACTTTCACATCTTTCGGAAGACGGCTCACTTCGAAAGCTGCACGAGCTGGATAAGGTTCCTCTAAATAACTCGCATATATTTCATTCACTGTTGCAAAATCATCCATGGAGTTTAATAAGATTGTCATTTTAGCGACATCTTTAAACTGTAAATTAGCTTCTTTTAGGATTGCTTCTAAATTTTTCATGACTTGGTGTGTTTGATCTGCCACATCTTCACTGACAATTTCCATTGAATTTGGATCAAGTGGAATTTGTCCTGATATAAAGACGAGATCACCTACTTCAACTGCTTGAGAATAGGGTCCAATTGCTTCTGGAGCTTCTTTGGTGGAGTATGCTTTCTTCATCGTTCATTCTCCTCTCGTAAATTAATTCAAGTTTCATTGATGATAAGGATTGACGTGAACATGTACATCATGCACTTCTTCAAAATCATTCATTAATATTTCTTTCACTCGTGCTGCAATGGCATGTCCTTCATCGACTGTAATGGTTGGGTTTACGCTGATTTTAGTATCAATTATAACATAAGACCCGTGTGACCTCGCATGTAACGAGTCAATTCGTTCCACTCCATTCACTTCATTCACTGTTTGGTTGAATTTTTCCGTTTCTTCATCGTCTAGAACAATTTCGAGTGAAATTCTCACAGCTTCTTTACCTAAACTGAAACCCATCCACATAATAATTCCAGCAATGATTGCTCCGGCTAATGGGTCGAAATAAGTTAAGTAAGGAATTTCATAACGTTCGCCGACTATCGCTAGTCCAATACCGATTAGTGCGACAACCGAAGAAATTGCATCAGATCGATGATGCCACGCATCGGCAATAATGGCCTGACTTTTGATTTTCTTTCCTAAACGGTTTTTATATTGAAACAAAACTTCTTTGACGATAATGGAAAAAACGACAATATATAAAGCCAGTGGACTTGTTGATTGGGCAGCATTAGACCAGATGGCAGCAATAGCATCAACTAGAATTTCAAATCCGACGACGATTAGCAACATGGAAACAATCAAGGTAGCAATGTTTTCAGCCTTACCGTGTCCATATGGGTGTTCCGAATCGGGAGGCTTCTGAGCCGCTCGAATTCCGACTAAAACGGCAATTGAACTAATCACATCGGAAGCAGAATGGAGGGCATCAGCGATGAGTGCGCGACTATCACCGATGACACCACCAATTCCTTTGATGATGGCTAAAATTAAATTGGCGACCATCCCGACAATCGAAGCAAACTGAGCTTTTTGAAAACGATTGTTCATAGAAAAACCTCTTTTTATGTTTGTCTTTTTATCATACCAATATTTTTCATGAACAGTCCAAGAACAACTTTCCTAAACAATTTTTTATAAAAAAATTTCTAGAAAGTTGATGAAATGCTTCGTCACCAGTTGGTGATGAAATATGAATGCAAAATGAACGGTGAACAACTACCTATGAAATAGGGAAAAACATTCAAATTTACATACGCCGAAGGGACTTTTGTTCGAGTGAAACAGGGTACACATTACAATTCATTAACATGGGTTTAGCTATTGTTCAAAACGGTAATTAGTCTATTAGCACGGCGCAACACTAAGAATAAAAAATCATTTAAGGAGTGTTACTTCATGAAAAAACTATTTATGACTTCATTTTTTGCGCTAATTTTAACTTTAGCAGCTTGTGGCGGAGATTCCGGTGAAGAAGATCCGGCAACAAACGAAGACACTGGAACACCAACTGAACAAGATTCAGGTGAGGATACAGGATCTACAGACACTGGTTCAACTGGAACTGAAGGAGATTCCGATATGGGCTCTGAAGATTCTAGCTCTGACACAGGTGCTGGTACAGACTCCGACATGGAATCTGAAGGCGCTGAATCTGATGCAGGATCTGGAGACGCAGATGGCGACGATTTAGATTCTGATGTTAAAAACGATGGCTAATAAATAAGGATTACAAGGCAGTGGTACTCAAACCGCTGTCTTTTATTTTTGGATACATAACTTTTAATATCACCTATTTATACAGTGTATAATCCTCAAATTTGTTGGGCTAACTAAGGGTAAATGAACAAATGAGGATGAATACACCATGACAGATAAAACATTACCGTATTTTGTGACAGCATTGCTCATCAGTATGACAGTAGCACATTTGTTTGGTTGGAACGAGCCCGAACCTATAGCGCATGAAGAAGCCATCACAGTAATGGGTGAAGAAAAGTTAGAAGAGGAAATTATCGATACAGATTATGAAGAAGTCAAAATCAAACGATTGATCGAAAAAGCTGAAACGTACGAATTGCAGGTTGAGTTTCCGATATTTCAAGTGAAGAAAATTGACCGTTTCTTTGAGGAAGATGCCGAACAGCGGATTGAGCATTCTATTGCATTACTAGAACACAGTGGAAATGTATCGCCATCCCACCAAGGTGCCTACTTCGTAACGACCGACCTTTATAAAAGTGGAAAAGAATTCTTTTCTGTCGTGTTGTCTGAAGAAACGTTTACAGGAGGAGCCAACTTTGATCAAAAAGCTTCTGTTTATTTGGTTGACCTATTAAACAAAGATTTTGTGGATCCGATTGATTTATTTGATCAGCCATTTGAAGCGCAAGATAAGTTTTTTGAGCTGGTTGAAAAGAATTTGAGAGCATCTGAATACTATTCGAATTATATTTTGGAAGATCAGCTACAAGAATGGTTAAATCAAGATCAGTATGATTTCTCCAATGTTTTTATCCGAGATAATAACTTAGTCGTTAAATTTGATAAGTATGAAGTGACAGCAGGTGTGGCAGGCATGCCAGAGGTTGAAGTCCCAATAGATGAGATGAAAGAGTTTATGAATGAAGAATGGCTAGAGCGTATTGAAGCGATTGATGAAACGGCGGATGAGTATTATTTATAACAATGAGGAGCGCTTAAAAACAAGGAGTCTGGGATAAATCAAAGTTATAAACTCAGAAACACGAATAACAATCTAATTAGCGTAGGAAATTTACGGAGACTTCTGCGGTCAACTAAATGCGGCCACGTCCTGTGGCCAACGTTGACACTAGCCCGTCCTGGGCGTCGGGAGCAAAAGCCTAGGTGAGACCCCACAGTGCGAAGCACGAGGAGGCTCAACAGCTGCCCGCGATATAGAAGACACTGCGATTTATCGCAGATGTCGCCTTATGCCCTGTGGGTAAAAGCGCAGTATATTTCCGAAGCACTAAATTAGAATGTTCGTATCTGAGCAACCTTAAAAATTTTTCCCAGCTTTTTTGTTTCTAAGGCTTATTAAATCAATGTTAGGTTTACTTTTTATCCTGATTCCTCCAACCGAGTTTCATAAAGGTCAGCATACCGGCCGCCTTGTGCTATTAGTTCGTCATGGCTTCCTTTCTCAATAATTTCTCCGTGCTCAAGCATAATGATTTGATCGGCCGACTTAATCGTGTTTAGTCGGTGAGCAATAACAAAACTAGTCCGACCTTCCATCAACCGTTTTAACGCTTCCTGAATCTTAATTTCTGTAACCGTATCAATGCTACTTGTTGCCTCATCTAGAACAAGTATCTTTGGATCCGCCAGAAGTGCACGTGCAATGGTAATCAGTTGCTTTTGTCCTTGACTGATGCTCATACCATCTGCATCAATTGGGGTATCATATTGATCAGGGAGCTTCGAGATAAAGCCATGCGCATTCGCATTTTTAGCAGCTTCGATTACTTCTTCATCGGTTGCATTTAATTTTCCATAGCGAATATTTTCTCGAATCGAACCTTCAAATAAAAAGGCATCTTGTAAAACAAAAGCCATATGTTTACGCAAGCTGTCCCGTTTAATTTCTTTAATATCTTTTCCATCAAGCAATAGTTTCCCATCGTCATAATTGTAAAATCTTGCAATGAGGTTGATGATTGTCGTTTTTCCTGCTCCTGTATGTCCAACAAACGCGGTTGTGCTCCCTGGGTCTGCAGTAAAGCTAATCCCTTTCAGGATCGGCTCGTCAGGATTATAAGAAAAAGTGACATTGTTAAACTCGATCTTTCCATGAGGTTCATCGATGGATTCAGCGTTTATTTCATCAAGCTCCTCGCCATCTTCATCCATAATATTAAAAACTCGTTCAGCCCCAGCTACAGCTGCCAATAGTTGATTAAATTGGTTGGATAGTTCGTTTAAAGGTCTAGTGAACTGTCGTGCCAACTCAGTAAATACAACAATCGTTCCAACGGTGATCATGTCATTCAATACGAACACACCACCGATAAAAGCGATTAAAGCGAAACTTAGTACATTCAACATGTTCATTAGCTTTGGAATGAATCCAGAGATTGTACCTGCCCAATAGCCTGAATTGCGCACAGCATCGTTTTTTTGCTCAAATTCGTTGGTTACTCGTTCTTCTTGGGAAAATGTTTTAATAATCCGTTGACCCGAGACCGTTTCTTCTACATAGCCGTTTAACTGCCCAAGTCGTTGTTGTTGAATTTTATACAAAGGGCCGGTTCTACTTGTAATCCACTTCATGCCAAACACCATAATTGGGATGATGCTCATGGTGATCAAAGCCAATAACGGACTAAGATAGATCATCACACTGACTGTTCCAATCAGCGTTAGAACGCTGGACAAAATTTGAATGATGGACGTATTTAAAGTGTTGCTTACATTATCGATATCATTAGTGACACGACTCATAATTTCACCTTGCTGTCTTCGATCAAAGAAGGGAATCGGTAATGTGTGTAATTTTTCGAATAACTCCGAGCGAATGGTGTAAACCGTATTTTGAGCAATGCCAATCATGAAAAAATGTTGGCAAAACATTGCGATGGAGTAACCTAAATAGACGAGAAACAACCAAAAGAGCATGCGGTTAATGCCTGACATCTCTTGGACTGCGATGTACTCATCAACCGTCATACCGATCATGTATGGTCCAAGAATGGCAAAGCCTGAACTTAAAGCAACCATAATGGCTACAAAGAGAAGCATCCATTTTTCAGCGAATAAATAAGAGAAAATTTGACGTACTGTCTTTTTCCAATTGCGCACTTTAGGCTTCGCTCGTTCATCCGTGACGTGGTCTGCTTCTGCTAAGTCTATTTTTTGCTGTCGAAAGGGTTCCAGTAGTTGTTTAAGCATATAAATTCTCATCTCCAACTTGTGATGCAACAATTTTTCGGTAAAGCTCAGATGTTTCGACGAGTTCTTCGTGAGATCCTTGTGCTAAAATTTGGCCATCTTCCATTAAGATAATTCGATCACAGCTTTTCGCGGTGTCAATTTTTTGCGTGACGATAAATGTCGTACAACCGTATGTCTGTATCGCCTGCAGAAGCTTTGATTCTGTCTTCAAATCTAATGAGCTTGTACTGTCATCCAATAAAAGGATTTTAGGATTGCGAATTAAAGCACGAGCAATAGAGACACGTTGTTTCTGACCACCTGATAGGTTGACACCTTTTTGACCGATTTTCGTTTCATATCCTCTTGGCTGTTCCATAATCGTTTCATGAATTTGTGCGTCTTTCGCTGCTTGGATGATTTCTTCTTTAGATGCATCATTTTTTCCCCAACGAATATTTTCTTCAATACTTCCGGTAAACAATAACGGTGCCTGTGGAACGAAACCTATGGCCATTCGCAGTATGTCTAACGGATAATCCCGGACATCGACATCATCAATTTTTACTTGCCCCCCCGTTGTATCATAAAGTCTCGGTATTAATTGAAATAGTGTTGATTTCCCTGAGCCTGTTGCCCCAATAATAGCTATCCGCTCTTCTGGTTGGACAGTAAACGATAACTGATCGAGCACTTGATTAGTAGTTTCCGGATAATAAAAGTCGACCTGTGAAAATTCAACTTTCCCTTCTGTCACTTTCAAATTTTTCGAGGCATCGGATTTTTCCAGAAGATCAACCTCTTCATCCATGACGATTTGAAGCCTGTCAGCAGATGCTTTCATACGTGATAAAGCCATCGTCAAAAACCCAAACATCGTAATAGCCATCGATACGCGTAACGCATAATTAATGATTGCGACGACTTCACCGACTTGTGCTTGTCCTGCTTGAACTTCATTCGATCCATACCATAAGATGACCAACAAGCTCATATTCATGCCAAACAAAAGAACAGGCATAGATGATTCGATGAGACGTAAAGCTGATTTCGTTCGGTTCATAAGCTCTGTATTTACTTCTTTAAATCGACTTTCTTCAAAATTCTTTCGTAAAAACGCTTTAATTAATCGAATGCCGGATAAATTTTCTTGCATGACACGATTGACGCGGTCCAACCGAACTTGCACTTTTGTGAAAAGGGGACTCGCTTTTTTGATCACCCACAAAATTAATAACACAAGTGCAGGAACAGAAATTAAAAAGACGATAGAGATTCGCCAATTGACGAGAAATGCCATGATTACACCGCCAATGACTAAAAGGGGTGCACGGAGCATAATTCGAAGACCCATGAAAATCCCGTTTTGTACCATACGTACATCGTTCGTGAAGCGGGTGATCAAACCGGATGTCGGAAAGTGGTGTAAATTTTTAAAGGAAAACGATTGTACCTTTTCAAATAGCCGTTGGCGAATGTCATAGCCATAATGGAAAGTGACATACGATGAATAAAACGAATTGAGCATTCCGGCAATAAATGAAAACAAAGCAAGCGCGAGCATTAAGACGCCCCATTTAACGACGATGTCCATATTTTGAGTCACAATGCCTTCATCAATCATCTTTCCGAGAAAGAATGGAAGCATCAATTCAACTGCTAACTCAATTAACATCAAGGACCAAGCGACAATCATATGTAAACGATAAGGTTTTAGATGCGATAAGATTTTCTTCAAGGTGCTCAACTCCATCTATGCAAACAATAATTAATTTTAAATCATTGTGATTATTCTAACATATTCACTTTACGTTATATTACTATAATGAATTAACTTATTTTGCTCAGTAGGATTATTTGGCAAACGGTAACAGCGATTTTTCCTTCTGTGCATGATATAATAGCGACACACTGAACGATTGAAGGAGAGACGGAATGGAATTAGAAAAGCAACAATATGTAAAATTCAGAAGAGAGATGGATCCCATCAATCTGGAACAAAAGCACATAGAAGACGTTTGTTACGTTTATTTATATGAGGATAAAATTGTGACCGATGAACAAGAATACGAGATTCATCAAGTGTTTGATTTATCGTATCGGATGTTATCGGAAGAATATGGATTTTTCTACTTACACACAGCGAAGGGCGTCATGACGTTGAATGTAAAAGATGAACCAATCGAATTTATAAAAAAGTTCCGTGAAGTGGAACAAAAATAGAAGGGGAAGGACTTAATCATGGAGAAAAGAGTATTACTCGTCGATGGCATGGCACTGTTATTCCGAGCTTTTTATGCGACGGCGATGTCAGGATATTTCATGGTAAATTCAAAAGGTATACCGACGAATGCAGTTCACGGATTTACGAGGCATTTACTGACTGCAACGAATCATTTTCAACCGACACACGTCGTTTGTTGCTGGGATATGGGTTCACATACTTTCCGAAATGATCTGTTCGACGGCTATAAGGCAAACCGCTCGGCACCACCAGAAGAATTGGTTCCTCAGTTTGATCTCGTTAAAGAAATAACGGAAGCAATGGACATTCCAAACATAGGAATTAAAGGGTTTGAAGCGGATGATTGCATAGGAACATTAGCAAGAGCTTACCAAGAAGATTCTGAAGTGTTCATATTGACTGGCGACAGAGATATCTTGCAATTGTTGGATGAACGTGTGAAAGTTGTTTTAATGAAAAAAGGGGTCGGCAACTACGATATCTATCACGCTGAACGATTCGTAGAAGAGCACGGAATTCAACCGCTCCAAATGATTGAACTGAAAGCAATGATGGGAGATTCAAGTGATAACTATCCTGGAGTTAGAGGAATCGGCGAAAAAACAGCATTAAAGTTATTGCATACACACGGGTCATTAGAAGCTATTTTAGAAAACTTAGATTCATTGACAAAAGCCCAGCGAACGAAATTTGAAACGGATTTGGATATGGTGCACTTATCACGTCAACTGGCTGAAATTAACTGTGAAACGGAAGCGTTCTGTGATTTGGCTGACGCAATATTTCAACCGAACCGCGAGCGAATTATTGAAAAATTTAATGAGCTTGAATTCAAACGAATTGAACAATTGGTATAACATTTGAATGAAGAGAAGAACCAATAGGGGGGCAAGCAATGACAATCATCTATACAATGGCGATCGGATTAGTTATTTTCATTGCCGTGTTGGCAGTTACATTAAAGGCTATTTCAAAAGGATATAATTATAAGCATGAAGTAGATCCGCTTCCAGAAGCAAACAGAAATGAAAGAAGCTGAATAAAGGAAAGCTGTTCGATTTTCGTTATGAATTACTTAAATCGAACAGCTTTTTTACATTCGGAGGATGACATAAAGGAATTTTTCAGCATGTAAAAGCAAAGCATCTACATTAATTTGAGCTTCTTCAACATTAAAAAGCAGAGCTTCAACATTAATAATTACTCACAAAAAAGCACCGACCGAAGTCAGTGCAAATGTTTACTCAACCAAATTTAAATTCTATTTATTGCTCAATGAATATTCCTCTAAAAATTCCTCATATTTATCTGTTGGCGCTGCACCCATGATTCGGTGCACTTCTTCGCCATTTTCATAGTAAACTAATGTTGGTGTTGCTTCGATGTTATACTCACTCCAACCATCTTCAAATTCTAAAAGGTTGAACTTCTTTAATTCAACACCTTTGTCTTTTGCTAATGGGGACAATCTTGGAGTTGCTTCCCTACAGTGCTCACAGGTCGGACTGAAGAAATAGACAGTCATCGTTTCACCAGAAGATAAGTCTTCTTCTAATTCATTTGGAGTAATAACATTTTGATAATGCTCATTATCCAATAATTTAACCGTTTCTGGATGTAAGGAATCTTTTCCATAAGGGTTTCCTTCGACTTTCTCAGATGTTGCCATATTCGTTAGTAAGACGATCCCAATAAATAAGATGATCACTAAACTACCGAAAATTAGAATTTTTTTCATGGTTACACTCCTTTTGTTTGTTTCAAGCCAAGGATGCTGATGACTAATATGAGTACAAATGCGGTTCCGGCTAGAAACGGTATGGAAATAAAGCCGAGCCAGTCAATATAGCTACCGATACAAGAAACTTGTCCACAGCTCGGTGCAGTTGATTGTAGAAACTCTAACTTTTGTATCCCATAGTGATAAATCGAGATGGTCAGACCGATACTAGAAAAAACGATAGAATAAATGAATACTTTTTTGTCTTTTAATATCGTTCCAATCAACAGTATGAGTACAAGGGGATACATAAAAATTCGTTGGACCCAACATAGCTCACAAGGTGGGTACTGTCGAACTTCCGAAAAATAAAGTGATCCTAGTGTTGCGATTAAAGAGATAATCCATCCGATTATAGCTAAGTTTTCAGTTCGTTTTGTCATAATTAGTCTCCTATAGGTACAACAAAATTATAGTATGAAAAACACCAAAAAGTAAGAAGTATGCTTTGAATATTTTATTACATCTATTCTTATTGTAAGATAGAGAAGATTGGAGGAAAGAAAATGACCTTTAACATCTTATCTAGGCTTTCGATAGCTTTAGCAGCTTTCCTATTTACATATATCGCAAATTTATTATTTTCTGATATGAGTTTACAAGCTGCGAATGACTATTTATCCAACCCTTTACATTGGATCGTCTTTACATTCTATTTAATAGGTGTATCTTTCTTGATCGATTGGATTTTCCGAAAAATAAATGAAACATCTACTTGGTCTTATGTTTCCGCCTATACATTAGCCGGAATTGTCATATGGGCTGTACTTTTTATTACTGTGTTGTTTGATTCCTTTTCATGGTATTTCTTTGTGGTGA
Source organism: Allobacillus saliphilus (assembly GCF_018138385.1). GTDB lineage: Bacteria > Bacillota > Bacilli > Bacillales > Alkalibacillaceae > Allobacillus > Allobacillus saliphilus. The sequence continues at coordinate 10,342 of NZ_JAGSIE010000039.1, read as the reverse complement.
TTTATTCAAGTATTTATACTGTGTTAGGGTTCATCGTATTTTATTTGTTTTTAAAAGTTTTTCGTATGAATGTGAAAAAGATCTTGATGATTGGAATTCCATCATTAATAGCAATTCTTTTTATCGTTTTCACAAACCCGGCAATCAAATCGGGATTTTCAAGTACGTATGAAGCGAATACATATTATGCTGAATTCGATAATTTCAATGGAGAAGAGCCTGTGTGGATTCCAGTAGAAGAAGGACAAGAATATGAAATTACGATTGATTGGAAATTAAAAAATAGTGCCCAGCATGGACTTCGTGTCTCACCAGAAGTTCATGAAATGGGTGAGTTGACCATTGAAGAGGATGAATCCATTTCTTATGAGGCAGCGGAGACAGGCGAATTACTGTTCTTTTTTCATGGAATCAATATAGAAGGCGAAATTATGTTTACTTGGGAAGAAATCTAGCTGAAAAAGGAGTATGACAACGTGGAAACAACAATCGCCATTGCAATCTTTTTACTAACATTACTTTTTGTTATTTGGCAGCCAAAAAACCTAGGAATTGGTTGGTCTGCTTGTGCGGGTGCAATCATTGCCTTATTATTTGGTGTCGTTACGTTTGATGATGTTGTTACCGTCACGGAGCTTGTCTGGAATGCCACACTTGCTTTTGTCGCCATTATTCTCATATCATTAATTCTCGATGAAATAGGATTTTTTGAATGGGCCGCTTTACATATGGCGCGGCTGGCTAAAGGAAATGGCGTAAAAATGTTTTTTTACGTTACATTACTCGGGGCAGGTGTTGCGGCGTTATTCGCGAATGATGGTGCTGCATTAATTCTGACGCCAATTGTTTTGTCGATGGTTCGAGCTTTGAACTTCAAAGAAGCTATGATTTTGCCGTTCATTATGGCGAGTGGGTTCATCGCGGACACGACATCTTTGCCATTCGTTGTAAGCAACCTTGTCAACATTGTATCAGCAGACTTTTTTTCGATTGGCTTTATTGAATATATGCTTCGAATGATTTTGCCCAACTTGTTCTCGTTAGTCGCAAGTATGTTTGTGCTGTATCTATTTTTCCGCAAATCCATTCCTGAAAATTATGATGTAACAGCATTACGGAAACCGAGTAAGGCGATTAAGGATCACACGATGTTCCGGTTGTCTTGGATTGTCTTAAGTGTTTTATTAGTCGGCTATTTTGCCAGTGAGTTCATCGCTGTGCCAGTGTCTGTCGTGGCTGGAGTTACCGCTATTATTTTCTTCATCATTGGTAGACGAAGTCCAGCTGTATCTGCAAAAGAAGTGATAACAGGCGCACCATGGGATATTGTGTTTTTCTCAATCGGCATGTATGTCGTCGTTTTCGGCTTGCGAAACGTCGGGCTGACTGACTTGTTGGCGGAAATCATTAATTACACCGTCGATGGCGGATTGCTTGCTGCGACGATGTCCATGGGATTTATCGCTGCAATTTTGTCATCTGTGATGAATAATATGCCGACCGTTATGATCGATGCGTTGGCGATTGCAGATACGAATGCGACTGGAATCGCCAAAGAGGCACTAATTTATGCAAACGTCATCGGAAGTGATTTAGGGCCGAAAATAACGCCGATCGGTTCACTAGCAACGTTACTCTGGTTGCACGTGCTATCGAAAAAAGGAATTCATATTTCCTGGGGCTATTACTTTAAAGTGGGTATTATGTTAACGGTTCCTGTGTTGGTGATTACGTTATTTGGACTGTACCTTTCATTGATATTATTTTAAGGAGTGAGTCTAATGGATAAAAAAATTGTTTATTTTCTTTGCACCGGAAATTCTTGCCGCAGCCAAATGGCAGAAGGATTTGGAAAAGAAATTTTAGGAGAGACGTGGGATGTTTATAGCGCAGGAGTGGAGGCCCACGGATTGAACCCTCGAGCAATTGAAATGATGAACGAAAAAGGAATTGATATTACGAATCAATCTTCTTCTATAATTGATAAAGAAATTTTGAATCGTTCGGATCTTGTCATAACGCTCTGTGGGGATGCTAAGGACCGTTGTCCAACAATCCCTGCAAATGTGCAGACAACCCATTGGGATTTGCCTGATCCAGCAAAAGCGGAAGGGACAGAAGAGGAAATTTCACTCGAATTTCGCAGTGTTCGGGATGAAATTGAAAAGCGAATTAAATCGCTTGCCGAAAATTAAATATTACTCTCGTACGTGGAAAAAATGATGATGGCACGCCGTCGTCATTTTTTCGCTTTCATAGGACTATATCCCTCTTTTTGTTATTGTATTCTTAAAAATTTTCTGTAAAATAAAAAGGGGGAGGGGAACGGTGATGAGAAAGTATTTACATAAAGTTAGCTGGAGACATGCTGCGTTGACATTGTTCTATACGGCACTCTTATTGTTAGTTGTATCACCTTTTTTCTATATTTATTATGTCAATAATGGAATGCCCATATTTGACGAGCGATTGGAAGCGGCAACAATAGACCACTTGAAATCAGTCGGTCTGTCAGAGGATGAGATTGCAGATTCAAAAGTTGTCCGTCCGAATTATGAAACGGATGAAAATTATTATAAAGCACATGTTTTTGTCAGTTTCGTCGATGACCCCGATACATATTACATATATGGTAGAGAAAAGTATTTCGGTGACATCGTCCAATACTGTGAAAAGGAAGTCATATTTCCGAAAGGGCATCAGCTTGTACGTGAGGCTATGAGTTACAACGAACGAGGATGCATTTCTTTGCCAACTGAGAACAATGAAGAATAAATTACATAATTGTTAAACACCTAATCTACTTGATTGGGTGTTTTTTGCGTTCAGATGGATTGTTAAGGATCATATTTGTGACGATTGAGCCTTTATGAAGTAGATTTTATGTAATGGATGACTTTCTTTCTATAGCTTTTCACAAAAATCTCTTTATCTTGATATAGGTCAAGGAATTAAACAATAATTCTTTCTATACTTAAGATGAACCTAAAACAAAGGAGAGATGAAAAATGAAAACGACTAAATTTCAATTAGAAACGTTAACATGTCCATCTTGCATTAAAAAGATTGAAAGCAACTTAGGAAAAATGGATGGTGTCTCGGAAGTAAAAGTTCTCTTTAACTCAAGTAAAGTCAAGGTCCAATACGATGAAGCGAAAGTAAATAAAAATCAACTTAAGGATACAGTTACGAAGCTTGGTTACCCGGTATTATCAGCTTCATGATAACGAAACAGAAGCAGTTGTTTAAATAAATAATAGACCTCTAACTGGAAGGGAGTGTTCAGCATGATTCGTTGGATACGAAGACAGACAAATCAACTGATGTTTACGGCAGGAGGATTATTGATTATTGCTTTCATCGCTCATTGGATAGGAATTGTAGCTGTCAAACAAGGTGCCTTGATCGTCGCGACAATTGTTGCGGGCGTTCCGATTGCCATTAAAGCGTTTCAAGCATTGCGAATGAAGGCTTTTAGCATCGAGTTGCTGGTTACCATCGCGGTAACAGCTGCGTTGTTTATAGGAGAATATGTTGAATCGGCAGCGGTAACATTTCTATTCTTATTCGGAGCATACCTTGAAGCACGTACACTCAATAAAACAAGAGCATCCTTAAGAGAATTGACGGAATTGGCACCTGATGAAGCTTCTGTATTTCGAGATGGAGATTGGGTATCTGTATCAGTCGATGAAGTCGAAGAGGGGGAGAGAGTCGTCATTCGCTCAGGCGGAAAGATTCCAGTCGATGGAAAAATCTTAACTGGTGAAGCAACAATTAATGAAGCAGCCATTACAGGTGAGTCTGTTCCCATAGGAAAAAGAAACAATGATGATGTCTTCAGCGGAACGATTATTGATTCAGGCTACATTGAAATGGTTGCTGAGAAAGTAGGCGAAGACACGACGTTCGCAAAAATTATTGAACTAGTGGAAGAAGCGCAAGAATCCAAATCAAAAACACAGCGTTTTTTGGATAAGTTCGCGAATATTTACACCCCATCTGTCGTTGTATTATCGGTTCTCGTTTATTTAATAACGAGAGATCTTCATTTAGCCATTATCTTTTTAGTTATTGCTTGTCCTGGCGCGTTAGTTATCGGTGCACCTGTGTCAAACGTGGCGGGTATAGGGAATGGGGCTAAGCGTGGCGTCTTGATCAAAGGCGGCGACGTGATGGACCGGTTATCGAAAATTGATACCATTGTCTTTGATAAAACAGGAACGTTAACAAGAGGAAAGCCGGAAGTGACTGATTTTCATGTTATCAGCGATGACAATCCTAATGACTTGCTACAAATGATTACGCAAGCAGAGATGGCTTCTGAGCATCACTTAGGAAAAACGATTGTCAAACATGCAAGAGCAAAAGGGTTATCATTACAAAATGATTATGAATACGCTGAAGTCGTAAAAGGAAATGGCCTCAGAAACCGCGTTGCTGGCCACCAATTCAGTATTGGCAACCGTATGTTAATGGAAATGGATGGCGTCATGCTAACGGATGAAATCAATGACTTTGCAATCGAACAAGAGAAGAAAGGCAACACAGCCATTTTTGCAGCAAAAAACGGTCAATTAGTAGCGATTATTTCGATTGCTGATCAAATTCGAGAAGATGCTGTTGACGCTTTGAAAGAACTTCGTGAGCACGGAATCAAGCAGATGATCATGCTGACTGGTGATAATACGCATACAGCAAAGCGAGTGGCGGACCAACTTGGCTTGGATGGATATCATGCGGAACAATTACCAGTAGATAAAGTTAAATTCGTAGAGAAACTACAGAACGAGGGACATAAAGTCGCGATGATTGGTGATGGAATCAATGATGCGCCGTCCATTGCTAAAGCGGATATTGGCTTAGCAATGGGCGAGGGCGGAACAGATGTCTCGATGGAAACAGCTGATGTCGTCTTGATGGCGGATAAACTGAAGCAATTTTCCCATGCTTATGCATTAGCGAAAGTTACGGTTCGTAACATGAAACAAAACATGGCGTTTGCTGTCGGAACAGTATTTATTTTATTGCTTGGGGTACTAGTAGGAAGCATTCACTTAGCTTCTGGCATGTTTATCCACGAGGCAAGCATTCTAGTCGTTATCTTGAATGGTATGCGATTGATTCAATTCAAACGCGGACCTATGGAACAAGAGATGAAAATATCGCCTATAAATGTGTAATAATTATAGCACTCCTTCCTTTTACCAATGTATCCGCATTGGTTTTTCTTCTTAATTGAAACTTATGAAAAACAATGAACTAATTGACGCCGTCAAAATTTTAATTAATGATAACAGTAAAAGCACTTCTAAAGCGGAGGGTAAAAATGACAGAGAATTACGAACAAGAACACAATACTGAACATACATGCCATCCAAGCGGATCACAAAAAGCTTGTGTTGCTCAAGTGCCTATTTTCAACCATCTCGAACATGAGCAGATGAATGAAATAATGAATGTAGTGCGACATGTTTCTTTCAATAAAGGAGAGACGATTTTCCAAGCGGAGGACTGGTCGGATACGTTGTATATTATTCACCAAGGGAAGGTAAAAATCTATCGATTGGCTGAGTCAGGGAAAGAACAAATTTTAACAGTCCTATATCCAGGTGACTTTACAGGGGAGTATGCAATATTCAATGAATCGACACACCATGATTATGCTGAAGCAATGGAAAAAACAAATATCTGCATGATCAAAAAAGAAGATTTACAAAATTTCTTGATGAAGTATCCAACCATTTCGCTAAGAATGCTGACAGAGTTCTCCAAACGACTGGAAGAATCAGAATCACAAACAACGAACTTCGCGACAGAAAGGGTTGAAAGGAGAATCGCATTATACCTAGCTGATTTAGCGAATAAAAGTGGAAGTGAAACGATTAAACTACCAATGAGTCGTCATGACCTAGCATCTTACTTAGGAACCTCACCAGAAACAATTAGCCGACGCCTGGCAGACTTAGAAGACCGTGGGTTGATTAAACAACTTTCAAGAACGAATATTGAAATCATTGATATGGATAGGTTGAAGCTCATATAATCTAATCCAAATATAACTGTTAGTATATAATAGAAAAAGCATGAAGTGTCAGACACTCCATGCTTTTGATTTATCTAAATCAATATTTCAATCTCTTGTTTTTCACGTAGCTCATCAATGTACTTTTGTTGCTGCTCTTGAGCTTTCTGTGACTGAAGTTGTTGTTCTAATTTCGGCTTCATTGCTTCAAAGTCTTCTGCTTCTTGGTCCATTTCTTTCGCTTGTTTCTTGTAATTATCATACGCTTCTTGCAACTCATCTTCTGTTACATCAGCATCTTCAATGTTTTCTTCCATGAATTTGTTAATTACAATGTTTCTTTTAATGTCATTTTTGATTTCTTCTTCTGAAACGTCATTTTCTTCAAAAACTTCTTGAACGTCGTCTGTTTCATACTGTTTTTTCAACTGTGAAACGAGTTCATCGTAATTGTTTTTAACTTCTTCTTCAGATGCTTCAATGCCGTTTTCCTTTGCGGATTGCTCAATGACTTCTGTATTGATTAACTGGTCTAACGCCGTTTGTTGAATGCCATCTTTATTTTCTTCGACATTCATACCATACATTTGATATTGTTGCTGAATTGCATTTACGTTTAGTGCAAGTTGTTCATTCGTGATTTCTTCTCCATTAACTGTTGCAACGACATCAGGGAAATCTTCTGCTTTCACTTCTTCAACTTCTTGTTGGCCTTCAGCGTTCTCGCCTTCAGCACCTTCATTTTGTTCCGTATTCTCGTTTTCATTGGCCTTTTCGCCATTCTCGCTATCCCCATCATCACCACCGCATGCAACCGCTACAATCGATAAAAGTAACAATACGCTGATGAGAAATAATTTTTTCATATAGAATAACCCTTCCTTTTGAGTGAATTAAATTAGGTACGACCTGAATTTTAGCACACGGTTTAAACAATATACAAGCTTTAACAGTAATTGAAATTAAATTGTAATATATTTCTTTTCACTTGCTTTTTTTTTTGAATCAAGTTAAAGTAGTAATTGTACGAAATGATTTGATTCATTGTTTACTTGGGTGGCCTCTCTTTAGGAAGTCAAAGTAACAAGATCCAATTGTTTTGTAGTATTTTAAAGGAGGTCATTCATATGACAGGTACAGTAAAATGGTTTAACTCAGAAAAAGGTTTTGGCTTCATCGAGCGCGAAGATGGCGACGATGTATTCGTACACTTCTCAGCAATCCAAGCTGAAGGTTTCAAAACTTTAGAAGAAGGTCAAACAGTAGAGTTCGAAATCGTTGAAGGCGATCGCGGACCACAAGCAGCTAACGTTGTTGCTCAATAATGACTATACAAGATGCACGCTTACGGGCGTGCATCTTTTTTGTATGTTTGTACATAAATGAAACAATATTCAATGGATTCACGTGTAAGATTTCTGACATTTCATTTGAAGTATATGGAAAGTTCATTTATGGTTGAATTAAACACCATTAGGGAAGAGTTCAGAGAAACCAATTATCCAACCGAAAAGGAGTGTTGATGATGAGTAAAGAATTGTTTACAACAAAAGCAACGGCAAAAGGTGGAAGAGCTGGTCACGTAAAATCTGAAGATGGTGTTATTGACCTAAATATTGTAATGCCGACGGAAAATTCAAATGAAACAGGTACAAATCCGGAACAACTTTTTGCGGCAGCTTATTCGGCTTGCTATGATGGTGCGTTAAATTTAGTCGCCAAGCAAAAGAATAAAAAGATCGATACGACAACAACAGCAGAAGTAACTTTCTTACAAGAAGGAGAAAGTGGCTTTAAAATCGCTGTTAAATTAGTTTCTGAATTCAATGGTGTCGCTCAAGATGAGGCTGAAGAGTTAATGAAAGAAGCACATCAAGTATGTCCATATTCCAAAGCGACAAGAGGGAATGTCGACGTTGAATTAGAAGCGAAATCAAATGAATCATAAGAAAATCATATAAATAAGGCTGTCTGCTATTAAAAGTGGACAGCTTTTTTAATATGGTAACGAGTGATTCAATCTCTGGAGAAATCTAACTTTGAGAACCCGTGATGAGAAACGCATCTCTCATTTGCAGTCTGTTTTTTTGAATAAAAAAAGAAGAGGTCCAATGAAGGAACCTCTTCTTTATTTTTCTTCCATAATCCACCCCCATGCTTCTTCCACTTCATCTTTAGTAAAATGCTTCGTTTCGACACCGGGTAGTAGGGAGCCGATATTTGAAACAGCTTTTACCCAGTTTTTATCACTGATCATCGCAAAGCGTTTCAGTTGATTCCAACGTTTTGTATCAAACTTCAAACCCTCAAGAGCTCCTTTGAGAGATGTACTTTCCACTTCATCCATATACGCGACAATATTAAATGACTCGTCATCGCCGAAATTCTCTTCAACATATTGATTAAGTCTTTCTGCGTCTTCTTCGCTTACTTTACCTTCTATCCCTAAAGCAATCGTCTGATCATCTCTACTTTTTAAAAAAGAAAACATGTGTGATGCCTCCTTATTGCCGTTTAATTTTTTTGTGTATGGCAATTTTTATTCAATTCCCTTGAGGAGGTTGATCAAAACAAAAAAAGAAACCAATTGTCATAAACAATTGGCTTGGAATAAGTTATTTAATGATTTCTATTTTCACTTCACGGACACCGTAGCGCACTGCTTCTTCGTGAGAAGGAATAAAGAGGTCAATCCGATTGCCTTTAATTGCTGAACCTGTATCACCCGCAATAGCAGTTCCGTACCCTTCGACCCATACTTTTGATCCGAGTGGAATTACATTTGGATCAACGGCAATTACTTTTTGATTTGGATTCGCTCGTAAGTCAATTCCAGTTCTTGTGACACCACTACATCCATCACAATAGGCTGTGTATGCAGTTGCGGTGACATAAAGTGTTTGATTATTCGATTCTTGCTGACTAACTTGTACAATTTCACCTTTTGATTTTTTTTGGTTCGATTGTGCTGTCTGTTTAGTTGTTGTTTCTTGTACTGGTTTTTTCTTTATAGAGGTCGGTTGTTTTTTTACAGCTTCTTTCATTGCTGCTTGGTTCATTCTAATATCTGCCTTTTCATTCAAGTTTAGTTGCGCCGTTGTTAGTTGGCTGACCAATTGTTGGTTACCAGTCGTTTCAGCTTGTACGCTAGAACTCTGATCTGCTTCGTCACTTTGACCGGATATAACAGCAACCGTTAACATGGTTATACAGATGAAGATGAGACCAATCAATCCGATGTTTCTTTTAATAGATTGAAGCATGAAAATCCCTCCGAATATTTTAATGGTTGGCTTCTTAGGCCAAGGATTCTACCTTACACGCAAATGCCATCCACTGATTCTTAAGTCACGAGTAGAATTCTATCAGACAATGACTACAGTCTAGTTTCAAACTAACCACAGAACGAAAACAATCTCTTAACAAAGCATGTAATGAAACATAATAGTCTGAAATCTGATAAGATAGATATGGATATTTTGTAATTAGATAGGATTGCATGTGCGTAATCCTATCATTTCCAACTCAATCAGTGTTTATAAGTCAAAAAATTAATATTTCAATTAAAATCGTTTTCATATGAGAGATAGTGTGATAGAAAACGAGCCAGATTAAATGGGAAGTTAAGATAGAGAGGGGTTTGTTCTTTGAATATATTGCTAATTAATGGAACGGTAACGGGTGAGAAACCAAAAGTTCTATTAAAACAGATTGAACATTACTTAAACGAAGGAAATTATTCGTATGAAGTGGATAAACTATCATTAGATCAATTAACATTAGAGCTTGCGGATGGTCGCTTAAAGGAAGATTATAATGAGGATACACAAGAGGCGATCGCTAAAATGGAAGCTGCAGATGGCTATATTATTGCAACGTCTATTTTCCAAGGATCGATCCCGGGATCTTTTAAAAATTTATTAGATTTAATTTCACCGAAGACGATGCGATACAAGCCCGTTTCGGTTATAGCAAATGGAGGAACTTTCCAGCACCACTTAGTAATTGAAAATCAATTAAAGCCAATTTTAAGTTATTTTCGTTCATTGATAACGCCTAATTACATCTATGCACATAGCGAGCATTTTTCTCCAACGAATGAATTGATCAATGAAGATGTAATCAGTCGTCTCAAAGAAATGCTTCGTATTTTTAATCTATATATGAAAATGAGTGTGGAAGCTAGAGAAGGCAATAACTTTGGAAATGAATTTTATTAATGCTTCATCATATAATCAACCAAAACATACTAAGATTAGTGGGCAAGGTCATCGACGGATGATCTTGCCCACTATTTCTTTTTATACGATATAGTGA
>NZ_JAGSIE010000038.1 GCF_018138385.1 Allobacillus saliphilus | reverse complement strand
CTTAAGAACTACTAACGGGCTGGCAATCTTATGTATTTTTCATTGCAGAATTATGTACTTTTTTATTGCAAAATACATTACCTTAATTAGCGGATCAATTTTGAATTACTGATAAACAAATATAATATGAGAATATTTAATAGAACATTGCATAGCCAACAACATATTCTTAGTTTGAATAACCTCTCTTAATTCTCCAGTTCCTTGTTTTACTTTAAGCCACTATTACTACTTTTAAAGATATTTTGCAATATTGCATATACTCGCCTCTACACTTCTTATGAAAAACACCTGTTTCATTCGACCTCTAAACCAAATTACTATCTGTTATGATAAAGATATAATTTCGAATGAACGATCACAGTGAATTAGTCTAACAAGAATATGGCATCGTTTTCAGGATTTTAACAATGAGCATTGTGTCGATGGGAAGCGAATTGTGTTTTCATATACATGAATTTCCCATTTGATCAAAGTGAAAATGAGAAATGCATTAAGTTTGTTTCATATTTTTAAGCAACTTACGAAAGTATTTATCCGAACACTCTGCAAATGATGTTTCATAAAATTGAATAAAAAATAAACGCCAATCTTTAAAAGATAAGGATTGGCGCCAAATTTAACTTCTGAGGACTAGTGATATTCTAGCCTGATTAAATTTATAGGAAGAATAAAATAACATTCAAAAAACAAATTAGTCATTTTTACTTCAAAAGTAAGTATTTTCTTCTCATTGTAACTATCGATACTATCTGAAATTATTCATTTGATAATACTTTCATATCTTTTAGTGCAATGCCTTTAATATTATTTTTATACATACCTTTGTTTATTTCCTCTATAAATTTATAGAAGGTTTCTTTTACTCCTTCTACCTTTACTATTACAATTCTCCTTTTTTTAATCGGTTCTATAAATTTTATGCTTAAATCATATACTTTATCTAATTCATTGATATAGTCTTTGAACTTTTTTTGTTTTCCAGGTATAGATATATATATTTTACTTTCAATCTTTTGGTTTAAGTTTAAATCTTGTTCTTCTTTTAAATTAAAGTTTAAGAAATTTTCATTTGTATGAATCTCAAATCCAGATAACTTCTTTGCGTATAGCATATTTGTGAGACGTATCTGATAAAACTTATCCTTATCACCTAATAACCGCATTATCGTGTCATTTGGACTTTTATTATTTACTTCTATAATCCAAAGTTTACTTTCATTGTCTATTGCGATATCTAATGCTAACTTTCCGAAATGGAGCCCTGTATCATCTATTGCTCTTCCTACTTTTGCACCTAAATCTTTGAGTTTTTGTTCAAAATCCTTTGCTACGGATGGTGAAAAATTATATAAGTCACAAAGTGCTTCGAGCGGATATTTAACCGTACCCTCAGACCTTGCTACGTTACTAACTATACTATTTTCACCACTTATCCTTGCGACAAACATATTTCTCTTCCAATTACCAGTTTGGTCCTTATCTAACCCAACTCTAAAATCAATTGATTTATTATCAACTTTTAAATTTAGTGTCTTTTGAATAATATATTGCTCTTTTTTTAAATTTTCTTCTAAGAAGTTAACAAGTTCTTCGTGGCTATCAAATTCCCAAATATGGTTAGTATCTTTTCCTCTTGATTGCACAGTTACTTTGTCTTTATATTGAATAATGTTATATATCCCGATTCCTCGGTTACCGTTAGAAGGTTTCAAATATATATTTTTATGTTGAAGCAAAAAGTCCGTAATATCACTAAATTTATTAACTAGATCAGTAGGAGGTAAAAAGTCTGACAGTTCTTTAAACTGGATTAATCTTTTGTAAACTTGCCACTTATCTAGTGGTTTATAGTTATAAATTCCATCAGGGTAAAAATAGTTCAAATATTCACGCCACTCTTGAGTAATTAATCTTCTTTTAATTATTGAACCAGGGAATGGTAATTTCTTAGTTTCCCAGAACTTCTTTTGTGGATTATATAGTAATCCAGTAATTTGTAAATCATACTTGTTTATTCCATCTACTGTAAAACCAAATATTGCACCATTAATTTTCTTGTATTTTTTAACATAATTGTTTAATATCCTGACATTATTGTATAATTGTTTTTTCTTTTCTCCCATAATTATGCCGATAAATGGTCCGACTATAATCTGATTATTATTTACAGTGATATTGTAAGTACAAATTGTTGGGATATTAAGTTTATTAATAATATTCTCCGAAATGTAAATTTCATTATCAGGTAAACTCTTACTTATTACTATGGTTATCTCCGCAGAACCCAACCCAAATTTAATTAAAGTGTCTTTTAAGAATTCAATTTTAAGTTTTTGAGCCGTTTCCTCACTAACCACAAATAATGATGAATTTTCTTTTTTAATTTTAAGGGTATAGTTATTCACTTTATCCTCCTTTAATTTAAAGTAGTTATTTATTGCTGAGTATTTTCCTAATTGATTTAAGAGGTTTTGTTATTTTCCAAGCTTTACTATTTATTATGTTGAGATATTGCTCTCTATAATAATCTCGTTCAATTAATAGTGATTGATCCATATCAATGCTTTTCTTTTCTTTACTCCTATTTTTTTGCATCTTGTTATCTCTATTTTTCGTTGAATTTTTTTTAATTTCAAAACCTATTTGAACAGGTTTTGTCCATCTTTTTTCAACAATTTTTGTAACACTATATCTCTCATTCACTTGATTTATAATTGTTTCAAATCTTTCAACAGACTTAGTCTTTCCAGAAACCACTATAGAGGTTTCACCATTTTTTAAATGCTTGACATAGCCATTTAACTTTAATTTAATTGCTTCACTTTGTACTCGTTTTAAATAACCTGTACTTCCATGCACACCAGTAACTCTAAATCTTTTTGATACCAACGATCCCTTTGGTACGTCCGGTACTACATATTCTTTACACAAACCTTCTGAAAAAGTATTAAAGATGGATTTGAAATCAAAATAATAAAGCGGCTTATCCAAGTTTTGTTCTGAATTAGGAAAGTAAAAATCAATTATCTCTTTCGGGATATCTCTTGCGTGTCCACTCATTGGAAATAGATGTGCAGTAATGTGCGGCCTTGAATTAATTTCTAAGACTACACCTTTATCTTCTTCCTTATTTACCATCATATCTATTCCACATTGAGCTAATCCAGGTATCGCATTAGCAGCGTTAACGGCTATCTCTTTAATTCTTTCAGATAATTCATCTGTTACGTCAATCGAATCACCACCAGATGAAATGTTATTCTTTGTTTTTAAAAAAACTTTTTCACCATCATTTGGTATACTATCAACTGTATAATTTAATCTCCTTAATAAACTGTGAGTTTCACTGTCTATTTTGATGGGCCTATTTCTTAATGCTGGTGATTTAGTACGTTCGTCATTTTTTTTATCTAATAACTCCTTAATCGTTCGAACTCCATCACCAATTACATGAGCTGGTAGTTTTTCCAAACCAGCTACAACTTTATCATTTATCACATATAATCTATAATCTTTACCCTCAAAATATTCTTCTATAAGTAACGTTTTATAATTTAATTGGTGCTTCACATAATTAATAGCACTCTTAAGTTCATCTTCATTTCGTATGTTTGAAATAACCCCTTTTCCACCGGTTCCATCTACAGGCTTTACTACCAACGGATAAGCAATTTCATTTGCAGCTTCAATAATTTGTTTATCTGTAAAAGTTTCATCACAAATTATACCTGCAGGAACAGGAACACCATTTTGCATAAGTTGCTTTTTAGTCATATCTTTGTTTACACAAATGGTTATTGCCTCAGGCGGAACTATATCTCCTCTTGTTACGGTAAAAACATGTTCTTTCCTACCATCAGAAAGAGAATATACTGTTTTAGCCTTACTTCTGTTTTTATTAATAAATTTGAGTGTTAAACCTCTTCTCCAGCCTTCTAACGCAACACTGTACATACTTACTGTATAACCATACGCCTCAACTGGTATAGAATTTCTCAATCCTTCTATTGTATGCTGATAGTATTTCATATTATCTACCTTTCAAAATAGACATTTATATTTTTAACTATTTACTTAACATTCAGATTCGAAATACTCTTGCGTAGTCTAGCTACAGTATCCTTATAAACATCCTCGGGCGAAAACCGTCCGTATTTCGTTTCAATATGTTTATTATTTTTAATCCAATCTCTAAATAAATGAATTACATATTTTTTTGGTTTTGTTCTCTCTACAAATGTTAAATTATACGTGGGATTAGAAATCTCAATATTATCATAGGTTTTGCTAGGTTTTCTTATATCTAATGTTAGGACTGACCCTATTTGTCTATGCAATCCATTCTGACCAGTAAAAAAGTTACCAAGTGAATAAGCAACAAAAGTTTTTGTCCCTCTTGAAGTCTCAATCCATTCAGGGGGTTGCAAAACATGCGGATGATGTCCCAGTATGATATCCGCCCCTGCATCTGCCAGCGATGCAGAGATTTCTCGCTGAGCTGATGATGGTTCCAAATGGTACTCTTCACCAAAATGCATATTAACAACCACAACGTCGGCAATTTCATTTCTTTTTATTCTTCTTATTTCCCTTATAATTGATATCAATTTCGTGTGGGTCAAGCTATTTACTAGATAAGGTTTTGTATTTAATGCTTTAACTATTCCATTTGTATCTTTTGTATAAGATAGAAAGCAAACTCTTAAACCATTTTTATTAATAATTCTTAAAGTATCTCGATCTTCAAAGGAATTATGAGCACCAACATATTCTAACCCTATTTTTTTCAAGTTATTAATTGACTTTTTAAGGGCTTCTTCTCCTCTATCTAAGGCATGATTATTCGCGATTGAAGCTATATCGACTCCCATATCTTTTAATACATAACCGAGCTCCACGGGTGCATTGAATTTAGGAAAAGATGATAGTCCGATTTCTTGTCCAGCTATAATAGACTCAAGGTTTACAACAGTTATATCTTGCTTTACTAATAACTCATTAACATTTTGTAATTGCTCTTTTAATTTATAATCAGATTTTTTCTTTGTTCCCCCATAGACACGTCCATGCAATAGTATATCCCCAGTAGCGGCTAGTGATACTACTTTATTTTTGCCCGCCATTTTGTCACCTCGTTCACAAACATATATTATGAAAAATTTATTTAATCTTTACTGGTAAAAAAAATAATTTCAGGTTGCTTACTTGAATAGTAATGATATTTTATCTAATTAACATTTTCTAAGATAGAAAACCCTAACTCTGTTGGTTCTTTCCAGTCATATTCTTTTATTTCGTCAACATTTACTTTACGAGGAGTTCCTGTGAAAAATAATTCCTTTAGTTCATTAATATTTTTATCACATCCAAAAGCAATTACCTCTACGCTTCCATCAGACATATTCTTAACCGTACCACTTAAACCAAGAAAATTTGCATTCCTCTTAACCCAATTCCTAAAGTTTACCCCCTGTACATTACCATATACATCAAACTTTTTTCCAATAAATGTTTGATAGTTCAGGGAAGGAAGAGTAAACTCATTTAAAACTCCGTCTCTTATTAATGTTGTAACTTTCGTAAAGTCAAAGTATATATTCCCTAGGTATTCATTTACAACTTTAGATTGTGTTTCAGGGAAATAGTAATCTATTAAAGCTTTTGGTATGTCCCGAGCTTTTCCTCTAAGCGGAAATAAATGACCCCCAATGCCTACATTCGTATTTACCTCTATAACATTACCTTCATTTGTCTTCTCATCATAAATTAAATCGACACCCCCCTCAGATAATCCGGGGATAGCTTTCACAGCGTTGATAGCAATTTCTTTAATATGGTTAGGTAAAACATCTGTTGAGTCAACTGGATCTCCACCGGCTGAAATGTTACTTGTTTTTTTTAAGTACAGTATTTTATCTTTTTCTAATATGCTATCCAATTTATAACCTGACTGTTTAATGCTTCTTTTAGTTTCATAATCAATTTTTATTGGCCTTCTACGAACACTTGGTATACTCTTTCTTAAACTATTTTTATTTTTTATCAAGTCTCTAATGGTGTCTTTACCATTTCCTTTAACGTTTGCTGGGATTCTATTCATAGCAGCTATTACTTGCTCTCCAATGACATATACCCTATATTCATCTCCAACTATATGCTTTTCCAAGATTATTCTATTATATCCCAATACTTCTCTAACCCTGTAAACTGCTTGTTTTAATTCCTCGCCATTTTGTATATTCGGAACAACGCCATTACCCATCTTTCCTGCACTTGGTTTTATAACTACTGGAAAACCTACCGAATTCGCATAATCTATAATTTGCTCAATATCAACTTCTTTTTCAAACCTTCTTCCCGATGGGGTAGGAACATTAGCACTATCTAATTGTTCTTTCGTCAACATTTTACTACTACAGATTTTTCTAGCTTCCTGTGTTACATCTGGTCCAGTTGAATATGAAAAGTTAACTTCTTTACTATCATCTGTTAGTGAGTACCTAATAATTAACTTATTTTTTCTTTTCATTCTATGACCATAAAATTTCAGGGTGAGACCTCTGCGCCAGCCTTCTAAAGCAATAGAATAAATACTGAGTCTATCACCACTTATTGTTGATGGAACGCAATCTTTTAAATGTGGTAACCAATCACTATTCATATTCAACAACTTAACTCAGTCCTTCCTAAATTTATTTATTGTTTGGTATGTCAACACTAAACTGGACAAACATTTTAAGGTGTTATAATTAATTTGCCCACTTCATGGACGCCGCCTTTGACAGCTTTTGGGGACTGTGGTGGGCATTTGCTGGTAGCTGAAAGAAACAAAGCTATTCTCCTTTCAGCCAACATGCATTAGATACCATGAACGCATCACTTATCCAGATACGGGCCGCGACGCCCTCTGCTTCATCTGGTAAGTTCGCATTGTTGGAAGTTCACGCTTGCTATCTATGCACTTTGTGCACGTACCCGCACTATGACTGATAATTTCTCTATTATATAAGCAACCAATATGCAAATGTAATGTCAACTCTGTTGATTTCTAACGTAAGTTAAATCACTGACAATCACCTATAGTTCTTGTTATTGATCAAACTCTCGGTTCACTTTTATTAAAGTAAGTTTAATTGACCTTATAAAATCTATCCAAGTAAGTGTAACCTATTCACTTTGACATTTAATTTTTTGTGGGTGAAATTTCATTTAATAAAACCACTATCTCAAACGCCTTTTAATACTTCTAAGAGGTTTTGTAGCTTTCCAAGAACGACTGTTATAAATATGTTGAATGTCTTTATTTACTCTATTTAGATATCGTTGCTTGTTAATCAAGTCTTTTTCCATTTTACGATGTGTATAATTGACTGACTTAGGATTCGTTGCTTTAAATTTTTCAGTAATTTCAAAGCCTATTGTAATTGGTTCATGGTACATTTCTTCTTTAATACTATTTACTGTTGCATGCTGAGGACAGTTTTTAATTTGCTCTTTAAACTCATAAATTTGTTTACTCGTTTCAGCGGCTACGACAATTTCAATTTCATCAAATACATTATTGTGTATCGAACCATGGACACCTAAATCAAATGCTTTCTTTTTCAGCCATTGGTGATAGCTATATTTTTGAACGTTTCCAATAACAGTGAATTTTCTCATCGACAATTTCCCTTGCGGTGCAGGGGCTACCTCGACTTCTAACGCCGTACGGTTTTCCAGTGGCTCTAACACTTCGACCAAATCAAAATATATCTTCGAATTAGAAGTATCAAAACCTTTTGTCTCTGGAAAATAGTAATCAACAATAGCTTTTGGAATATCCCTTGCCTGACCTTCAAGTGGATAAAGTATTCCACCAATTTGAGCTGTTGGATTAATTTCAATAACCAATCCTTCCGCATCAATATTTCTGTTTTCATTAATAATGATGTCAACACCCGCATGAAGGAGACCTGGAATTGCTTTTACCGCATCAATAGCTATTTGCTTTACTTCATCCGAGATTGTGTCTGTAACATCAATCGGATCTCCTCCTGATGAAACATTTGTTTTTTGTCGCAAATAAATCTGTTTACCTTTCGCCGGGACGCTCTCCATCGTATAACCAAATGATTCTACAAATTCAAGCACTTCGATATCGATATCTATTAGACAGCTATTTAAACGCGCGTTTTTACGTCGTTCTCTATTTTTTAATGCAATCAATTCCTCTATCGTATGAACGCCATCTCCTGTAATGTTTGCTGGCTTTCGGTTATATGCTGCAATTACTTCATCTTCTATGACATATACCCGGTATTCTTCACCCTTAACGAATTGTTCAACGATTACTTCCCCATAACCTAAATCTCTTCGAACATATTCTAAAGCTTTTAAAAAACCTTCGTCGTCTTGGATATTCGTTACGACACCATTTCCTAAACTAGCATTTGTCGGTTTAAGAACCAATGGATAATCAAGCTTTTTGCTGTATTCAATAATTTCTTCATCTGTTGATTCAGCTTCAAATCCTTTTCCAAGAGGGACTGGTACACCTTTTTCAAGTAAAACTTCTTTTGTATCATCTTTTTCTGATCCGACTTCAACAGCGCTGTTTTGAACTTTGTCTCCTCGCGTTCGAAAGAAGTAATGAGTCCTCTCTTCTGAACTGAGTGAAAATAATCTGCCTGGTGGGTTAACTCCAAAAATAATCATATCTTGGAAGTGTTCAGAGTCTTTTGTATACCACTTCAACTTCAGACCTCTTCTCCATCCCTCCAAAGCAACGGCGAATGCATCTAATCTTGTTTTTCGTGCGTTTTTGACAACTTCATTTGTCAAATGAGGTAAACTTATACCTTGTTGTTCTTGCATTTTATTTTTTACGCCTCCTAAAATCTCACTTGCACCTAATTACTTCTTGACCTTTTTGACCAATCCCCCAACGATTCGAATTGGGCTTGAAACCTTCCAGGAGAGGCTTCGTTCCAGCTTTCGTCTTTCTTTTTCTGATTTTTTAACTTCCGATTCAATCCGTTCTAGCTCTTTACGCATCTGTTTGATTTCATCAATTTGTGTTTTAAGCTCTCGTTTCACTTCAAATCCGATATTAACGAAGCCAGTAAAATTACTTTTAAACACATTTTCGACTTGACCTCGTTCGGGATCTTCATAGAAACCATTTTTGAAGTCATCGACCATCTCTGGATTAACACCAGCTACAACCACTTCCATGTCTCCGCCTTCTAATCCTAAGACAAATCCATGTAACCCTCTTTCAAAAGCTTGCTTTCGGAGCCCTCGATGGTAGCCAATATTTGATACATCACCAGTCACAATATATCTCTTTTTGTAGATTTTCCCTTCAAGCGCAGGTGTAACTGTTGTAACTGTTGATTGACGGTTTATTAGTGGTTCAATGACATCGTCAAACGGAAAATACATAGTATAATTGTCAATCGAAATTGATTTTGCTTCTGGAAAGTAATAATCAATAATTGCTTTTGGAACATCTCTAGATGCTCCTTGAATAGGAAATAAAATTCCGCCGAGCTGTGCTGTCGGGTTAATTTCCAATACAGCAGCTTCATTCAATTCTCCATCAGTTTCATTCATTAAAATATCTACCGCGCCGTGTGTAAGTCCTGGAATAGAACGCAAGGCGCGAATTGCCAATTCTTTCACTTCATGCGGTATGGAATCTAATACATCAATTGGATCTCCTCCCATTGATATATTACATTTTTTACTTAAGAAGATTTGTTTTCCGGACTCAGGAATAGAATCAAGGGTCAAACCTTTTCTTCCAATAAACTCTTTTATTTCCTTGCGATTTTTTATCTGACAATTAATCAATCTTGGATTCTTTTTTCTTTCGTTATTCTTTTGTCTCACTAGTTCGCGGATGGTACTTTTGCCGTCGCCTGTCACATTGGGTGGCAACCTTTTAATTGCCCCAACTACCTGTTCGTCCACGACATATAAGCGAAGGTCATCACCATCAATATGTTTCTCAATAATGATATCTTCATGAGGGAATTGTTCTTTTAATTCATTAATCGAGTAATCCAGCTCTCCTTCAGAAAGTATATATGTGAAGACACCTTTCCCTAAGCTGCCGTCTTTAGGTTTAATGACTATTGGAAAACCTAATTGCGTAGCGTATTCGACCATTTCTTCTTTCGCCGTATCTTTAGGAAATGATTTCCCCTCAGGAACTTGGATATTGTTCTTTTTCAAAATTTCTTTCGTAGCTGTTTTATCTTTACCAATTTGAACTGCTTCATTGGAGACGAGATCTCCACGGCTTCGAAAGAAATAATGTGTTTTATTTCCATCGGATAACGAAAACAGTTGGCCAGGCTCGTCCACAAACCATGTTTCCATTTCTTTGAACTTCTCACTGTCTTTCACATGCCACTTCAACGTCAGTCCTCTACGCCATCCCTCTAAAGCAATAGCATAGGAATCAAGATAGTTACCTTGAATTCCATCTAATATTTCAGGCGGAAGGTGTTTCAGCCATTGGTTATCTTGCTCGTTCATTGTTGAAAGCCTCCATTTTATTCTCTATACCTTAAGTATATCGCTAAATGCGTCAAATTTCTTCCCATGTAACATGCCTGTCACTAATCGATTTTCGGCTTCTAAGAAACAGTCACCTAACCAGCGGTCGATTGTTTCATCAAATTCATCATAATTGCCGGGTTTTGGAGTAAATTCCCCGAAAACTAACCCTTCTTCTCCCCTCAAAAAATCGATTCGCATGAAAGGGGACGGGATTTGTCGACTGATTTCATTGACTTGTTCTAATTCTTCTTGAGTGAATCCTTCTCCTTTGAACAATTGATCATTGTATTTACCCGTAAGTAATGGTTTTCCTTCAGAAGTCCACCAACAATATTGCATCTCTGGATATCGGATGATTTCCAAAATCAGTGGGGTTTTTCCGTAAAAACTATAAAATTTCAAATCTCTTGCAGGTTGTTTGTTCTCTTGATTTTCGTAAATTAATTCTTCATAACCCCAAGAATCTTCACTGACCCATTTTGTTTGTATGTCTTTTTCCATTTGTTCGCGTAGTTGTTCTGTGTCGCGTAGTGTCTGATTTCGTTTAATGTCGACAATATTGTTAGCTGTATGTAAGAGATAAACACCGCGCGCGCCTGCGCCGTCCAATGGTTTAATAACGGTTCCTTCATTTAAGGGAAGCTCATCTTTCGTATAGCCTATCTCACTCGTTGTAGGTCTTCTGATTCCTAGTTGATCAACGAATTGATATGCTACCGATTTATCATCCAAGATCCAATCGGAAAGTGGGCCATTCAATTGGTGTTGACGGATTCGTTTCGTTAAGCTGCCTCGAAATGATGAAACCGACTGTAAAGATAATGGGTCGTCAGACAATGCGCTGCGCACCAGTGGTTCTGAAACATCTTCTGCTGCCATTGTTTGAAGAAGATAGTCAAATACAACTAGCTGGTATTTTTTCATTTCAGGTCGATTAAATAGTCGAATGGCGTGGTGGAATGTATCGAGATAGTTTTTATCATGTACCTTCTTTTGATATACAAGGTTCTCTATAAAATGAATCAGATTTCCCTTTTGGTGTTCATCTGTCAAGGTTTGCATCATTTGATATGTGTTTAGTAGCCGGTCGTCGATGCGGAGTCGGTTCAATTCAGTTTGTAATGTGTAGATGGATGATTGCATTGTTTTTAATCTATTTTTTATTTCTTCATT
The DNA here is from genome assembly GCF_018138385.1 of Allobacillus saliphilus. GTDB lineage: Bacteria > Bacillota > Bacilli > Bacillales > Alkalibacillaceae > Allobacillus > Allobacillus saliphilus. The sequence goes on along the minus strand of NZ_JAGSIE010000038.1, from coordinate 17,391 downwards.
TGCAGAAGAATTAGTTTCTACCTTATCGGACTTCAACCTATTTCCAATTTTCCACGTACGGCTATTTTCGATTTGCTGAATCTCCTTCTTGCCACTATCGATTTCTCGTTTAATTTGTGCAATTTCACTTTCGAGTCTATACAGCTTCTTAGCTAGAAGTTCATCGTCCATTTCGACATCGTCAAAGGAAGATTGATTATATGAGTTGTTGATTTTTTTCACTATGATTTACCTCCTTTGCGTGTGGACTGAGAAATTCCTTAATTAGTGATTGGTACTTTTCAGGTTCTGTCTTTGCATTGGGCCAATCTTTTTTCGATAAGTCAATATTTCGCAGTTCACGAGAATGGTTTTCATGCAGCTTTTCTCGTAGGATTTTGTCAGCCACATACCATTTTCCTTTACGGTTGAAGTATTGGAGTAGTCGATGTGATGATAATCTCACTGGTTGAATTTTATTTGATCGAATGCTCTTTTCGTCATATAAAATCACTTTTACGGTTTGAGCTTGTATTTCTGGAATGAATTTTTGGATTTCTTGCAATCCATTCAATCGATATACGAATAACAATGAACAAGATACTCTCTCGCCATACGTAATCATTTGAATGATATCGCCGTCAATTTCATTTCGAAATAATGGATCAATTTTTTTCGGCGCTTGATGTCTGTATTCTACTAATTGAACGAATCCAATCCGTTTCCCGAGCTTTTTTAACAGTTGTAATTCATGAATCAACCGGTCATTTGGCTGACGAAAATCCGTTGCAATGATGAAATCAAAATGTCTAGCTTCCCACCTCGCTTTTTTCCGTTCTGGTTTCATTGGTTCTGGTACTGGAAAAAGTCGTTCTTTTTGGTGTTGTGGATAGTGGAGTGTTTCTGCTTGGCTGTGAAACGACTCAAAACTTTCCACGTATTCTTTTCGTGCGCCTTTAAAATGACCGTCGTAGCCAAAAGCACTGCTGGCCGTTAAAGAATTTGTTGATTGTCTTGGTAATGATAACGGTCCTGTTTCCAAGTCGACGATGCTTTCTTTACCGAATACATGGACTAACCTGCGTTTATATTCTCCATCACCCGCGAATCGTACCTCATCCCAGTAACCGACTTTCGTCATGACAGGTTCTTTTCTAAACATTAAGGAAGACATGTTTGGAAAAATGAATCTGCCAAAGAGACCCCTTCGGTAAAAATTCAAATCCTCTGTCAATCTGGCATGCTCACTCGTGTTAGCAATAATACTTGGATTCTCAAGCAAGTGATTCACCTGGCGTTCAATTTTCCTTGGATGTGACCAATCATCTGCATCATTGACTGTAACAAAGTCTCCAGTGGCATTCGTCAACCCAATGTTCCGTGCAACGTAGGGGCCACTGTTTTCTGGTGTTTGTAGAAGCTGTACTCTATTGTCTTTCTCTACATATGATTCGACAATTTGGGTTGTGTCGTCTGTACTTTGATCATCAATCACAAGCAGCTCTATGTTTTTCCAGCTTTGTTTTAAGATTGAATCAATCGCTGTTTCAATTCCGTTTGCTGCATTATATACCGGTAATAATACTGATACTTTCGGTCCGTTTTCAATTGTCGCTTCTGGTGCCTTTGCTGCTAAACGATCATAAAGGCTTGTTGCTTTCTTGGAATTTAGATAAATGGTCTCCAGTCCATAGTCAGTGAGAACTTGATTGATCCAGTCGAGTTTTGCATTTATCTTTGTTTCCATATTAGTTAAGGCAAGCAGAACATCAGGATTCTCTTTAAGTGTTTTTGCTCGAAGAAGAATCTCTTTTGCCATAACTGGCCGTTCAAGTGTCATAAGCAACTCTGATTCCATAATGGCTAACTGTTGAATCTGCTTGTCGTCTTCTACTGCGTTGGCCAATGTTTTCACATAAGGCATTGCAGCCGTAGCGTCAAAGCTCGTATATTGGTTGGCATGCCATAATAGAAGTTCTTTAGCGATAGCTACTTTTTCGTACTTATTTTTAGGATTAGCGAATTTTTTTCTAAGATCTTGCAAGACAGCTTCTTCCAACCCGTACTCATATAAATACATCCTGTATTTCTTCAGTTGATTTTCAGCATGTTTTTGTCTATATGATTTGCTATAGAGCTGTCTAGGATCTCTCCGTCTAAGCGCGATTCCACCGAGCAATTTTACTTGGCGTGTGGCATCCCTTTTTAGCTTGCCAACGGATTTCACTACAGACTGAATTTCACCAAACGCTCTTCTTTTTTGTTTCAATTGCATGCGAATATCTTTACGCTCTAAAAGCAGTTCTTCTTTTTCCATCTCTTTCTGTTTAATCTGTTGAGCAAATTCAGTTTTCGGTACCCGATCCCGGTTTACCATATATCTATTCTCCCTTATCCACTGCTTCTATCATTCCACTAACTGAACGATTCATATAGATAATGTGGTTGACATCAAAATATTCTTCGATTAATTCAGCTGTGTTGCCTTGGCTTTCTGCTTTGACAAATGTTTGTGTCGAGTGGATTGTCGGCGTATACTTTTGTTTTGGTGATAAAATGTCAGATTGGTAAATAACTAAATATGTCGTTTCAACCTTTTCTCCATAAACGATAAACTGCACTTGTTCTTCATCAAGTTGATCGAGAATCGATGGCTGTAATTGATCTTTTTTCGATAAATCATAGGTATACATTTGGACTAAACCAATTCGGTTGAACTTTTTCTTTAGGTGTTGCAATTCATTCTGAATCGGAATTGATATATAGTCATAGCGGAAATCAGCAACGATTATTAAGTTGAATTTTCGTTTTCCATCAACTTTTTCTTCTCTGTTCGGCCACATTGGTTCTGGAACAGGAAAAGGTCGTTTATATTGGTTCATTGGATAATAGAGAAAATCATTATCTCGATGGAAGTTTTCAAGCATACTTACATAATGCTTGCGAACTCCCTTGAAATAACCGTTATAACCAAAGGCTGAGCTTCCTGTCAATGATGCAGCTGTCTGTCTTGGTAATGATAATGGCCCAGTTTTTAAATCAACGTACTTTCTTTTTCCAAACACTTTGACGATTCTTCGTTTAAATTCACCATCAGCAGCAAATCGAACTGAATCCCAGTAGCCGACTTTTCGAAGCACTGGCTCTCTTCTGAACATAATTGAAGACATGTTTGGGAAGATATATTTACCTGGTGTTCCTCGACGGTAGAACGTTAAATCTTCCGTCAATCGTGCGTGTTCGGATGTATTCGCGATGACACGTGGATTCTTAATTAAATGACTTACTTGAATTTCAATCTTTTGTGCATGTGACCAATCGTCTGAGTCATTAATCGTCACAAATTCACCTGTCGCTTCACGAAGCGCTATGTTTCTTGCAACGTATGGTCCACTATTTTGTGGCGTTTGCAATAATTTCACGCGACTATCTTTCTCCATAAAATCTTTGACAATTTCGATCGTATTGTCTGTGCTGTGGTCATCAACGACAAGAACTTCTAAGTTGCCCCATGTTTGAAGCAGAATCGATTCAATCGCTGTCCGTAACCCTTCTCCTGCATTATAAGCCGGGATAATAACAGATACTTTAGGGCCCAATCGCTGAGTTAATAGCGTAGATTCCATCCATAAATCGTCATAAGTTGGTTCTTCACGGTCTAAGAAAGTGATTCGTTCTAGACCATACATTTCCATGACTTTGTTCATTAAGCTTAACTTGTCGGTAATATTCGTTTCATGATTTACTTTTGCTAGATAGAGATCCGGGTGTTCTTTCATTTTTAATGCTTTGTCGATTACATTCTTTCCGGTATGATGAACATGCAAAAGATCACAACATTCCGCTGTGATAATCGCAAGTTTTCGGAGTTTCTCGGGATTCGTTTCTCCACGGACAGCACGCTTAATGTAAGGCAGTGCTTTCTTAGCTCCATCGACCGTGTTTCGATTCATATGCCAAAGAGCAATCTCCCAGGCAATTTCTCTTTTCAACGAAATGCTTTCTGTTGTTTGGTAGAAGTTCTCGAGATCTTCGAGTGCTTTTGTTTCAAAGCCTAAATTATATAGGTGGAATTTCAATTGCTTCATCTTTTCTTTCTCGGCGGAACGCTTTCCACCACTGATGAGTTTTTGAAGCATCTTTTTTTGTTTATCCGGTAAGGCGTCGCCAATTGCTTTCCGCTGTTTTTCTGTCAACAACGTATATACACCAACGTCAATTCCTTTTTTCACTGCTTTTTTCACTGGATTAGCCATGTTGAACCCCACCTTTATAAAGATTGGCTTTCATTTTTTTATTATAATTGTACTAGTAAGTCATTTTTGATCTACTGTGGCTTCTTCTGCATAGTCACTGGTTTAGATACTACTTTTTTCTTCGTTCCTGTCATTGCTTCTCTATATTTCGCTACGATTTCTTCCGCTGGTCCATCATCGATAATTTGTCCTTGTTCCATCCAAATTGCTCGCGTGCACACCTTCTCTACAAAGCCCATACTATGGGAAACGATGATGACTGCTTTCGCTTTTTCCATCATGTCTTGAATACGTTCACTAGCTTTTTGTTGGAACGCGACGTCTCCCGTGGATAATGCTTCATCGATAATGAAGATGTCTGGTTTAAGAACAGCTGCAATACTAAACCCAAGTCTCGATTTCATCCCGCTTGAATAAGTCTTTACTGGCCGATAAATGGCATTGCCGATTCCTGAGAATTCTACAATTTCATCATACTTTTCTTGTACGCGTTTTTTTGGAATTCCTAACAACATAGCGTTTAAATAGATGTTATCTTCACCAGACAGTTGAGCATTAAATCCTGTTCCGTAACCTAGAAGACTTGATGTTTCACCATTAACCTCTAAATCACCTTCATCTGGTTTATAAATTCCTATTAGAAGTTTACAAAGTGTACTTTTACCCGCCCCATTATGACCAATGATCCCGACGACTTCGCCTTCTTTAATTTCAAAGCTGAGACCTTTGTTTGCCCAAAATGGTGTTTTCCGGTTTAATTCGAATTTAAGACCAACATTCTCGGCTTTGACGACCGGTTTATCCAACACGGTTGTTTCTGTTTTGTTCAGTTGCAGACTCCGGCGTTGTCTAGGCTTTACTTTAGGTAAAGTAGCGCGGTATTTTTGAATAATTTCTTTCGGGTTACCCTCATCTCTTACTTTTCCGTTTTCCAACCAAAGTAATCGGTCACAGTTTCGCTGTGCAAAACGCAGACTATGTGTAACCATAATGACCATTTTTGCGTTTTTGACGAGTTCTTTAAGTTTCTCAGAAGCTTTTTTTCCAAAGCGAGCATCACCGGTATTTAGTGCTTCATCAAGAATTAATATTTCAGGCTGTAAGTGAGCCGCCACACTAAAGCCAAGTCTCGCTTTCATACCGCTGGAATAACGCTTCATCGGTTGATCGATAAATTGGCCAATTTCTGAAAAGGCCACTATTTCTTCTATATACTCATTAATGATTTTTCTAGAAATTCCAAGCATCATGCCGTTTAAATACACATTTTCTCTTCCTGTTAATTCGGCATTAAAACCCATTCCATAAGAAAATAGAGCTGTTACTTTTCCGTCAACTTCGATTGAGCCTCGATCGGCTTCCAAAATCCCGGCGACCACTTTACTTATGGTCGTTTTTCCAGCCCCGTTTGAACCAATGATTCCTAAAATTTCACCTTCATGGCCATCAAAGGTAATATCCTCCAATGCCCATGTCTCTTTACTTTTTTTATCTTTTTTCTTACCCGTAAACAAGCGAAATGCTTTTGACTTAATATCATCATTATCATGATTGACAAATGCTACGCCAACGTTTCGGGCTTTGATAACATCTTGTGTTTTTTCGGTCATCACAACCAACTTCTTTCTAAAATACTATTAAAGCACTTTAATAATTTTATGCTCGTTTTTACTGTAATGGTTGATCATCAATACAATCACAGTGAGTGAAATGACAAAGATGACTGCTAAACCAATAAAGTCAGGCGTCGTATGAAACATTAAAATATCACGATAAGAGTCAACGATAATCGCAATCGGGTTATAGTCAACAACCCACTCTAAATTGTAATCCGATCGTGCTAATCGCCCGCCCTCCCAAATAATTGGCGATGCATAAAAGAGCACGCGAATGACATGGGTCATAATATTATCAATATCTCGGACAAAGACGTTGATATAAGCTAAGAAAAAACCTATTGCCATCAAGAAAACTAATGTAACCAACATAATGAGTGGCAAAAAGACGACTTCCCAGCCAGGGATGATTCCATTGAATAATAAAAACACCGCGACAACGATTAAACCAAATAGATAGTTGAAGAGCTGTGAAAATGTAAACGATAATGGAAAAATCGCTTTTGGCAAACTCACTTGGTTAATGATCGAACTGTATCGCAAAATCGATTTTGATGCACTGCTGATGCTCGAACTGATCCAACGCCATGCGACAAGACCTATTACAAGGAACACTGCATAGTTGAATTCATCATTTTCGCGGCCTAGAACGATTACGACCAAGAAGAAATAGACAACCACATTCAGTAATGGATCTAACAGCCACCAAAAATAACCGAGGTAACTGTTTCGGTGTTCTGCTTTCAGTCCTGATTTAATCAAATAATATAATAAGTCTTTTCTTTTTAAGATTTCCTGAATATATGATTTCATAACGAACTCCCACTCACATTTTACTGAAGCTTTAGGCTTGTTTTTTACTCATCTTCGTTTTCAATGAGTTTTTGATTCCTTTAAATGCGTAATGAACAAAGTAATAGCTACTCTTTAATAAGTTTTGATGTTCAATCTGACGGTAAACATACCACTGACCCTTTGCGGCTTTCAACTTGTTGCTAGAGACTGTATTCTGTCCCATTCGATATTTCGCAAGTACTTCTGGAAATCCATAAGCTTTGAATCCTTGTTTTGTTAACGTTAACCAATACGCATAATCTTGTCTTCTACGAATATTTTCCATCTCTTGGTTTCCTACTTTTTTTCGATCGATCATCACTGTTAAACATCCGATTACACAGTGTTTCATCAAATCATGGTATCCTACCGATTTAGGCGCCTTCGATATGTTTCCAGTAAGTTTCTCTTCGTCATCCATTCGAACATATTTTGTAAATGAAAAGGCAATATCCTTTTCTTGCATAAAGGCTAATTGTTTTTCCAGCTTTGTTGGAAACCATTGATCGTCACTGTCCAAAAATGCGATGTATCTACCTTTGGCCGCTTTCATTGCTGTGTTTCTTGCAACAGCTGCACCGCTATTTTCTTCTAACTGAATAAGTCGTACTCGAGAATCTTTTGTTACATATTTTTCAACAATTTCAACTGTTCGGTCCGTCGAGTAATCATCAACGACAATTATTTCATAATCTTGATAGGTTTGGGCCAGAACTGAGTCGATTGTCCCGCGTATCGTCTTTTCTGCATTAAATGCAGGTGTGATGACCGAGACTGTTGGATTGTTACGATCTGCTTGTTGCATTTCATCACCTATTTTATCTCTGACAGCCATTCATCATATAATTCCACTAAATGATTGGCTTGAGTTTTCCAATTCAATTTTTCCTGTACTGCTTTTTTTCCGTTTTCACCCATTTTACGAGCTTCTAGCGGATTTTGTCTTAAATATTCAATCGCTTCATAAATTGCTTGCTCATCGTACGGATCGACAGCAATACCGCATTGATACTGTTCAATAAACTCTTTCCAACGATCAAAGTTCGAACAAATAATTGGTAAGCCTGCATTCATGTATTCGAAGAACTTTGTCAGTTCCTTTTTTAAGTAATGGTCCGTTGGTGGAAATAGAGCTACACCTGCTAGCCAATTTGTATTGAGGTAGCTTTGTTCGATTACTTCTTTTGGTATGAACTGGTCAATACCTTGTATATGAATTCGATTGACGTTTTCTCCGGCAACTTGTTCAATTTCATCCGCAAACTTCCGTGGACATTTACCGATAAAGTGCATTTGAATCGTCGGATGAATGTTTGGCAAGTTCCCATGGATTTTTGCTCCTCTTTCTAAATCCACATTCCCCGTATAGATTAGCTTGTCTTCAATTGGTTGCTCATCGCGACGGTGAGAGATAAACTTTTTGTTTACTGTAGGGTAATTTAATACCCATTCGCCCGTTGGATAAATCTCTTGATAGTATTTCTCTGCCAGCACTTTTTTAAAAGGTTTTGTGATGACTTTCTCAACTGTACGGAAACTCTTTTTAATTAATAACTTTAAGAATTTATTTAAGTAATCTTTTTTTATTAAACTCGTCACGAAATCTTCATGCACATCGTATACTACGACATTTTGTTTCTTTTTTAACAATCTAGCAACTAGCATCAATTCTGGATCATGAAAATGATACACGTCCGCATCTAGTTGTTTTGCTTTTTTGTATGCTTGCCATGGGGCAAAGAGCATTCGTTTTAACTTACCATCGTAAGTTTCTAATGGAATGTGTGTAATCTCTTCACTTAGCTCTCCCGTGTTTGGGTCTTTTTGAGCGAGAAGGGTTACATCATACCCAGCTTCTTTAATCGACAAGCATTCTTTATGATAAATTCTTGGGTCAAACGGATGATGCACGGTTGTCATATGAACGATTTTCTTGTTTGACCGCATGTCCTCAGCTCCTACTCATTTGACTGCTTCTTTAAATACTTCTTCGTATTGTTTAACGATTTTATGGACATCGAAGTCGCTTAATCGTTCGTATCCTTTTTCGATGATTGCATTCTTTTCATTTTCTTGTAATAACAAAATATCTTTCATTGCTTTAGTCAGTTCTTCTGTATCTCCTATTGGAACAAGTTTTGCGTATTTGCCATTTTCCAACACTTCTGTCGCACCTGGTTCGCATCTCGTTGATACAATCGGAACACCTGTAGCCAATGCTTCAGCGAGTACGTGTCCAAAGCCTTCCCGTTTCGACGTAAGGACGAAGAGATCTGCTTGGTGGAAAAACGCATAGGGATTCTCTTGAAAACCGACTAAATGTACACGGTCTTGAATACCTAATTGCATCGCTTGTTCTTTCAATTTTTCTTCTAGTGGTCCTTCACCGAGAATCAATAATTGAGCGTCTATTTTTGTGGCCAATAATGCAAAGCTTTTTATCAATGTTTGTTGATCTTTATCTTCTACTAGCCTACCAGCAGTGACGATTGTTTTTTTACCATTCGTAAAATAAGGAAGTTCTATGTTTTCTTTCATTTTCTCACTAATTGAAATGATGTCGACTGGATTATAAATGACTTGCAGTTTCTTTTCGTTTACACCATAGCGACGAATCAAATTATTTTTAACTCCATTAGATAGCGCAATCACTTTAGTTGAGAACCGATAGAATAAGCCATATACTTTTAATTTTGTATCCGTCTTTCGGTCGCCACCTAGAAAAGCCGCTTCTCGAATGACGTTTTTCGCCCGTGTGTACGATAGTAATCGAGCTAATATCGCGATTACGTTGTAATTGGGGATCGTACTGAACACGATGTCCGCTCGTTCTTTTCGAATAATTTTCGCTAACGGTAAAATAGATTTTCGTAATCGTTTTGTATCAAGTTTTATAAATTTAATATTTTTATTTAGAAACGGCTCGTAGCTACCTTCGTAATTGCAAGTAACCAATACAGGGCGAAACTTGTCCTGATCAATGTTATTCAGGATGTTCAAGAAAGTTCTTCCTGCCCCACCCGAACCTAAAAAATAAATAAAAAAAACGACGGTTATTGGCTTTTTCATGCCATGCCTTCCTTCTAATTTGCAATGTTATACTCAAGAGATTATACCATATTGTAGGTATGAATAAAATTTAATAGGTAATGCGTGAATTTTAGCAATAGTCATGACATAAACGACAAAAATCCTCCGATAATAGTGGAGGATTTTATAATTATGATTTATTGACCAATTCTTTCAGAAACGGCAATAAATCTTTTCGAATATCTTCTCTTTCTAAGGACATTTCGATCATCGTTCGAATATAGCCTGTAATTTCACCTACATCGTATCGTTTACCTTGAAAATCATAGGCGAAAACCGATTCAGTTTCATTGAGTCGCTGAATGGCATCCGTTAATTGAATTTCATTCCCGGCGCCCAACTCTTGATTTTCTAATAAATCCATAATTGCTGGAGTCAAAACATATCGACCCATGATTGCTAGGTTTGAAGGCTCTTCACCAAATGCTGGCTTCTCAATAAAGTTCTTTACTTTATAAAGTCTTCCGTCCTTTTCGGATGGATCAATAATGCCATACCGGTCTGTTTCTCCATCTGGAACAGTTTGTACGCCGATTACGGATCGTTGTTTTTCGTTGTATTGGTCAATGAGTTGCTTTAAACCTGGTGTTTCAGCTTGAACAATATCATCACCTAACAATACTGCGAAGGGTTCGTTGCCGATGAACTTCCGTGCGCTCCATACGGCATGACCAAGCCCTTTTGGTTCTTTTTGACGAATATAATGAATATCGACATTCGAAGATTTTTTAACCTTTTCTAATAAATCGAATTTCCCTTTTTTCTCTAAAGTTTGTTCCAACTCTAACGCATGATCGAAATGGTCTTCAATCGCACGTTTCCCTTTACCTGTGACAATAATGATATCTTCTATGCCAGATGCAATTGCTTCCTCGACAATATATTGAATCGTAGGTTTATCAATAATCGGTAACATTTCTTTCGGCAATGCTTTTGTAACCGGCAAAAAACGTGTACCCAAACCCGCTGCAGGAATAATTGCTTTTTTAATTTTTTGCATGATTAGCCCTCATTTCAATCATTATTACTTTTGATTTTCATGCTCATCAACCAATTGTTGCAGTCTCGCCTTCTCTTCATCGGACACGACATAGTACCAGATACCGTTCATTCTCGAGCCGCTTCCATTCACTTCTTCACGGATGGTTTCTGAACGTGTACCGCGATAATCCATAAATAGCTTGCGCATTTCTCCCATTTGTAAATTCGTTTCTACGTTCGTTCCTAATGCATCTAAAATATCTTGCACTTTCGTAAACGAACCAAAGCTCATACCCTTATCAATCATTGCATCGATGATTTGTTGTTGGCGATCATTTCTACCCATGTCACCTTTAGGATCTTGCTTTCTCATCCGGGAGTATGCTAGTGCTTCCTCGCCGTTTAAGTGCAACTCTCCCGTTTCAAAAGTCTTACCGCTTTGATTAAATTGGCGGTTGTTCTGAACGGTTACGCCACCAAGCGCATCAACGCCATCTTTCAACCCTTCCATGTTCACTTTTCCATAAAAGTGTACGGTCGTATCCAAAAAGTCTTCTACCGTTTGCACGGAAAGCTCAGAATTACCAAATGCATAAGCGTGGTTAATCTTGTCCATGCCTCTTCCTGGAATGTTGACGTACGTATCACGCGGAATACTGAGCATCAATATTTTATTCGTATCTGGATTTAATGAGAGGAAGATCATTGTATCCGATCGACCTTTATCGCCTTCTCGTTCATCGACACCTAATAGCAGTGCATTAATTGTATCTTTATCTTTAAACCGTTGTTCAATTTCTTCTTTCTTTTCTTGGTCTGAATCGAGTGGTTGGTACATTTCAGAGACAGCATCGTCTACTTGTTTATACAGGTAAGCGGCATAGATCACACCTGCCAATATTAATAAGCCTAGTACGATCAATACAATTTTTAGTCCTTTTTTATTCCCTTTTTGTTTCCGTTTGTCTTTTCTCGTTTCCATTTACTCTTCCCTCTCTATGAGTTCTTCAATTCTATTAGAAATTAAACAGGTCGCTCCAATCAAAATATTTTCTGAATAGGTCTGCGTCTGTCTGTGTGAAATATAGATAAGTAATGACGATTCCAAATATTATGTAGATGAAGCAACCTAGTTGCAGCTTCTTTTTACTGTCCATCGTTTCACTTCCTTGCCTCCCTTCATTTTACCTGGATTAGTGTTTTTTGTCACCAGTTTAGTTATTTTGTTGCATTGTGCTTTTGATTATTTATTGGTTCAATGAATGTTTGAAGCAATTTGTATGGGGGCAAAGGTACATCATGAAAAAAATCACTCTATTATTATTGACGTTTCTCATTCTAGTAAGTTGCAGTGAAACGGCTACAAATGAAAAAGATGTAGAAGAAAAATCGAACGAAGGGCTTGAAATTGAGGTTACAGATGAAAATAACCAAGCTGACGAGGATGCAAACAACTCAACTGCAAATCCTGAAGGTAAACTAACTGTCCATTATATCGATGTAGGCCAAGGGGATGCGACATTACTTCAGGCGGTAGAAGGCGAGGAAACATTCAATCTATTAATCGATGCTGGTGACTGGACAGGTGATGAAGTGGTTCCTTATTTGAAGTCTCAGTCTGTTGAATCTTTGGATGTTGTCATTGGGACGCATATCCACGCCGATCATATCGGTCAACTAGATGAAGTCATCCAAAAATTTCCGGTTGATGAAGTGTGGATGACGGGTAATGTACATACAACCAGCGCTTTCGAAGATGTGTTGACAGCGATTGAACAGTCTGAGGCGTCTTATGTTGAGCCGCGTTCTGGTGAAGAATTCGAAATCGGTCCGTTCTTGGTGGAAGTATACCACCCGACTGAGCTGTCCGGCGATTTTAATGATGACTCGATTTCAACTCGAGTGACTTATGGTGATGTGCGATTTTTGTTTACGGGTGATGCTGAGGCAGGTGCTGAAGAGGAAATGTTAGCTAATGGATTCGATTTAGATGCTGATATCTTCCAGCTGGGGCATCATGGTTCGAGCACTTCCAACACGCCCGCTTTCGTACAGGCGGTCGATCCAGAAGTTGCCATTTATTCCGCTGGGCTAGACAATGATTACGGTCATCCGCATTATGAGACGGTTGAATTGATGAATAAAATGGGTATTGATTTGTATGGAACCGAGGCACACGGCACGATTGTGGTTGAGTCGAATGGCGAGCGTTTTTCTGTCCAACCGGAAAGAGAGGCAACCATTAAGAAAGAGAAGCCTGATTTTCTGAAAAATAATGATGATCATGAGTCGGCAAAATCGCATGAGTCATGCATCGATATTAATTCAGCTAGTTTAAAAGATTTATATGACATTATTCACATCGATGAAGCACGAGCTGCGGAATTAGTCGAGCTACGACCACACCATTCATTGAATGGCCTGAAACGGATTTATGGCATCGGTGACGGTCGGTTGGCCGATATTAAAGAAGAAGGGTTAGCTTGTGTGAAAGAATAATTGTATAGCTAGGGAGGGGACACAATGAGTAAATATGAAGGTGTACTTGATCGGATTGAAGATGGACACGCAGTTATTTTAGTTGAAGAAGATAAAAAGGACTTTCTTTTGCCAGCGAACCATTTACCCGATTCGATTCAAACCGGTAGTCAGGTTGAAGTGACGATTGAGAATGGTGAAGTGAGTGATATCAAGCTTATCGATACGAATGCTGACAGAAAGACATCTTTAGAGAATCGGTTAAATAAATTGCGAAGTGAACGTGATAGTCGGAGAAAATAAATTATTTTAATTAGGTAGGCTCTAAATGAGGAGTCTACCTAATTTTTATTTTGTGGTTTTTATAACCTTCAATAGGGTATTAAAATATAAAGCTACCAAATCCATGAGGTGAATAACATGCAGATCGGATATATCAGAAATGCTAAGAAACCTAATAAAATGGTTAAAATGATCGCAAAGATGAGTGCTTATTACGGAAATGAGTTGGTATACTTTCGTCCAGCCGATATTAATTTTAAAGAAAAGACAATTTCGGGTAAGATATTGATTGATAATCGTTGGAAAACAAAAGAAGTAAATGTACCAGCTTTTATCGATATTAACCCTCCGATATTCAAAAACAAGAGAGCAGTTCAATTTTTGAAAACACACAGCAATTTATCTATGGATCGACGCGTCGGTTCTAAACATGAAATTAATAAGCAGATTATTGCTGATGGAACATATAAAGACTTAATTATACCTTATATCGTAAGCAGCGAATTTCGCCCATTTTATAAGTTTTTAAAAAAGCATAAAAAAATTATATTAAAACCAGTGGATGGTATACAGGGTAAGAAAATTTATCAAATATCGTGTAGTAAAGGGAAATATATTATTTCAAGTGGAAATGAAGAATATACGCTTTCAAAAAGGAAATTAAAGAAATTTTATAGCCAGAATATAAAGCAAAATAAATTTTTAATTCAAAAATATATTCATTCCAGAACTTTAGCGGGTGACCCTTTTGATGTCCGCATACGACTTGAAAAGAATGGTAAAGGTAATTGGTCAGTTGCTACTTATCTTGTTCGAATTGGTACTAGTCAGAAAGTCGTTTCAAACGTTGCTCAAGGTGGCAGCGTTAATAAGTTAAAGCCATTTTTACGGGCTAATTTCCCTCAACAATCTGAACGCTTAGAGGACCGAATCAAAAGCCTAGGAAAAGAATTACCACCAAAATTAGAAGAAATTTTCGATCAAGATTTAATCGCTTTAGGTTTAGACGTAGCGATTGAACCTGATGGAACCATCTATCTTTTTGAAGTAGAGACGAATCCAGGCAGAACTTTTGGTGAAGGGGAAGTTGCTATGGTGAAAGCAGATTATTATCATTATGTAGCCAAAAGAATGAAAGGTAATTCTCTGAAAACTGGTGTTAGTTAATAAAAAAGTTGCCCAAATGATTGTCATTGGGCAACTTTTTTAGCTATTTACACCTTAAACCGCTTCACTTGCTCCGTCAATTCTTCAGCGAGTTTCGCTAGTTCTTCGGATGCTCGGGTGACTTCTTCCATTGAGCTTGAAGATTGCTGGGCTGAAGCTGCTGTTTCTTCAATGCCTGCTGCGGATTCTTCGGAGACAGCGGCTATTTCTTGAATAGATGCGTTCATTTCGTCGGTGTTCGAAGTCATTGTTGTGATGTTATCGGATACGCTTCGAATATGTCTTGTCATTTCTTGAATGGATGTTTCAATTTTTTGGAATGTTTCACCGGTTTGTTCAATTTGTTCACGGCCTTTTTCAACTTCGGCATAGCCGCTTCTGAGCGATTCAGCGACATCTGTAGATTCAGTTTGAACGTTATTAACAATACCGGTAATGCTTGTGACAGATGAGCCGACTTGTTCAGCTAGTTTGCGTACTTCATCTGCGACGACGGCAAAGCCTTTTCCGTGTTCACCGGCACGTGCCGCTTCAATTGCTGCGTTCAATGCTAGTAAGTTGGTTTGATCGGCAATGTCTCGAATGACGGATACGAGTTCAGAGATTTGCTCGGTTTGGTCATTCAGCCCGCCCATTTTTTCAACTGCTGATTGAACGACTTTGTCGATGTACTCCATTTGGGAGACGGATTGTTTCATCAAGTCTGCGCCAGTATTCGTCATTTCTAATACTTGCTTGGATGATTCATATGCGTTATCACTGTTTGCGTTGGCAGCTGTCATCCGTTCTGTAAATGACTCCATTGTTGTCGATAGGTCCCCCGCACTGCTTGCTTGTGTTTCGCCACCTGATGCGAGTTCTTCCATTGTTGCTGCGATTTGTTCGGATCCTTCTTTCACCTCTCCAGCGGATTGGGTCATCTCTTCACTTTGCGCGGCTAAGTTTCCGGATGCCTGCTGTACTTGTCCAATCAAGGTTTTCAAGTTTTGTTGCATCTCATTGACGCCTGCTGATAGTTGTCCAATTTCATCTTTGGATTGAGCCTTAATATCAACTGTTAAATCGCCTTTACTCATTGCACGGACTTTTTCGGTCAGATTTTTTAATGGCACGGTCATTTGTCTTGTAACGAATAATATGACGGCTATACTGATGGCGATTGCAACCCCCATGACGACAAGAGTCGTTTTCCAAATACCGCTTGCCGCTTCATCAAATTCCGATGTATACATCGTGCCGACAGTTTTCCATCCTGTTTTTTCACTCGTGTCAAAAATCATTTCCTTCGATTCACCGTCATGCATATAACTTTCTTGTCCGTTTTCTGCAGATGCAACTGTATCTTTCCAAGCCTCAGTAACTGGGGTTCCCGTTTCTTCCGTTGGATGAGATAGATACTGGTTGTTTTGATCGATTAAAATGACGTAACCTTCTTCTCCAATTTTCATGGTACTCGCTAAGGTTTCAAGCTCTTCCAATTTAACGTCAATCCCAACAACTCCAGATTGATCATTCGTCGCCTGGGCAACGGTTATAACCATATTTTCCGTATCTGCATCTTGGTACGGTGGTGTAATGACCACCTCTCCTGGTGATTCCATTGCTTGTATGTACCAATCGCGCTCGGTTGGGTCGTAGCTCGCGTCGTTCATAGCTGGTTGTGAATACATATCTCCTGAATCCGTTCCCACATATACAAATGCTGTATCTTCATTTGTCAAAAAATATTGTGACAGCATGTCCTCTAACTCATCTGGTTTATTGTATGTAAATCGATGAATGACAGTCGCTAAATAGTTCAGTGCGTCTGATTTCTGGGTAATTAGTTGGTTGATTTCATTATCAACTACTTGAACGTTTGTCGATGCTGTCTTCATCACTTGGTCAGAAAGTTCTTCTTTAGCAGCGTTGTAGCTAACAATACCAATCACTAATGATGGAATGATTAAGATGATTAAAAAAGTCGATAGTAGTTTTGTCCGAATACTCCAGTCTTTGAAACGCATGCTTCGTTTTTGTTTAGTTTGTTTTTCCTTCTTCATGTTGTATTTCCTTTCTTTCTATCGTTATTGGTCGAGCAGTAAATAGATGGTTAGCTCATTGCCCGCTTCAATTGTGAATGGAATAGCGATCGACCGTTTGAAACCGGTCATTCGCATATCTCCTTCAACTAATGTCGGTGAAGTGATATCAATCGTGACACTTTGTTCACTGACGATGGTAGCCAGTCCACCGGCGACCATATTGCCGAACTCGCCGCAAAATGAGTTCAACATATCCCCGCTAAGTTCCATGCCAAACATGGAGGTGCCAATTACACCGAAAGCATTTTGGTCACCGGAAAATAATAATTGGCCCTTTACGTGACCGGTAATACCGATTAACACGCCAAACTGTGTATGTAGCTCCTTTGTGTCAGCGCTAGGTCTACCCATTTGTGCACGGGAATCGGGGTGGTTTGTTGAATCGATTGAATCGTTCCATTTAGCAGTGTTGTTATATGTTTACTGCTGTTTTCTTGAGTTGTCGTCATAAGGTTACCTCGCTATTTTTATGTATTTTTATTTTTATGCCCTCGATTAGTGGCAACTCTATTTATATCGGTTAATTTATAAAATTATTGATGATTTGATAATCGAGTAGGAGGAGGTAGTTAACCTCCGACCTCTCACACCACCGTACGTACGGTTCCGTATACGGCGGTTCAA
>NZ_JAGSIE010000037.1 GCF_018138385.1 Allobacillus saliphilus | reverse complement strand
CTGGCGGTTACGCTGGTGTTCTTAGGAATCCCCCACTTCAAACAACCGTAGTTTGTTAAGTGGTGGGTAGTTCAATAGTATTTCTTTATGAAGATAAAGTAGTTCAATATGTAGAAATTAAACGTCATGGTTCTGATTTTTCAACAGGAGAAAAAAATTATTTAACACCTTCCGATGATCTTATACATATTGAAAGACATTAACTATACAAGGAATGCACTGGCGACAATCGGGCATCGTGGTGTTCGATAATCAGGCCAGATTGTGGAATAAAGCCAATAGATACCTGGCCCTTATTTTGTAGAAAAAATAATGTTAATTATAATTAAAACTGGCTTATTTTTTATACATACTGTTTATTTTAATCAGGGTATTTCTGCACGTCCCCTCGAAAAGGTTGAATAGTGAAATTAGAAACGTTATTTATTCTGAGATAGCCTTTCGTTGAGCCAATTTCTGAATAATGGCATCCATGTCAACTTGATCTTCCTGTTTATTAAACTCTTAATGGCCATACAAATTGATGTGCTCCCAGCAATGGGAGAAATTTGTTTTAGTACGTCTGAATCTTGCCCCTGCTTTTCTTTATAGTTTAGCATCCTTGATAATATTCTGGCATTGTAATAAATCGATACAGTTAAGGGTTTCGCCAACATTTTGACAGAAACAATTCACCTTCTTAATCACCGTTTTTATTACTAAAAATCTCTTTGCATATACCCAATATTAAGACGCTTGTAATCACGGCAAGTGAATAAACATTAGTGTATGAAAATGAATTTGGTTTTGATATTGGAAATAAAATAGGCGATAAGCATATACCTATTAGTATATAGAGAACCAATCTAAATAATAGACTTTTTAACCATCTTGTTAATAATGTCATTAAAAAGGTGATAAAAAAAAATATAAGAAAATAGAAACCGCCAAATTGTAAGATGAATGGGACGAGGTCCGATAGACTAAAATCCCATAGGAAATCCGTTGGGTATATTTTTGAATCATAGACAAAGAAAAAGGAGGAAGACAAGAAAATAGCAGAAATAATAGAAGCCCATAAATTTGCCTTTAACTGATTAGTTAATTTTCTTGTCTCCATATTTTTATTCCCCTCGTTTTGTGTTCTATCTTTGCAGTCTCCGTAATCGGATCATGTTAAAGATATATCGATTCTCTCCAAAAAATTTATACTCAGGAATGCTTAATGCTGTTGAACCAGATCCATCAAGCACTACAGCATTTTTCGAATCTAATCCTATTTGCAGAAGGATTGATTTTACCGCTGGGATATTGATCCGCTCTGGACTAATTATTAGATATCCGAATCTTTTGCTTGTTTCATCAAAAGCCATAAACGTTCTTTGGGAGGGTCCATAATATGCTAAATCACTTCCCCAATCACTGCTTTCCAAACCAATCCCCCCAATTGCTTCTCTAACTTGAGGAAATTTATTTTTTACCTCGGTGATATTTTTTGCGTTCATTGTATCCCCGAAGTAAAAGTTACCTTCTTGATATACTACAAATGTTTTTCTACTTTCCTGTTTTGATGCACTTCCATTATAATTATGATTTTCCCCTGTACCTTGATCATTATAAGACCATGCGATAGAATCGCCTCGCTTCGGAGGACTTGTGTAATTGCCGACAAAGAATCCCCCGTTTATTCCTGAATAATTTGTTTGTGATATGGGCTTATTAATAGTTTCTGTCTTAATGTTGTTCAATGGAGTTTCAATCATTCTAACTTTAAATTGGGCAGAACCAACAATTACTGTAGGCTCTTTATAAGAGTACAATTTTGTCATTTGTTTGTCATCCCCTAATAATAATTTTAGTGTTTTCAGCTAGCTTTTTCTGATAACACATTGTTAGCATATGGGGGTAAAATTAATTCGAGGGTGTGTATATAACAAAGAAGCCAAAAATAGATATTAACCCGTTTAAAAAAGAGCTACTTTATTCACTATTGATAGCGTTCTTAAATTAATTTATAGCAATTTTGTGGTATTCATTTTTTTCAATCTTAAATAATCGGGCGCGATTGTTGCACTAAGTTATGCCAGAATCGGTCCAGTTGTTGCACACCCCAAACAATAACCAACAAGGGGAATAAAAAAAAGATGACTCAACCAAGTGTGAAAATAAAAAAGATATGGGTTGATGATAACGATAGTTTCTTTGAACTAAGTTTAGATTTCTGGACAGGTCGTTGCAGCATGAACCTCAATATATTTACTGATAATGAAGAACTAGAAAAGTTAAATGAAGGAGTAATGGATTTAGCCAATTTTAAGCAAAAGGAATTTCTGTGGATTACTGGGGAAGATGTAGAAAATGTGAGTCATTTTTTATCTATGCGATTCTTTTTGTGTGGGAATCGAGGTTATGTAGGTGTTGAGGTAACTGCCGATAATAAACTTGAAAGCCCTTATAGTGTTCGTGCGACTTTTTTTCTCGTAACTGTCCTCAGTCAAATAGATGATCTTACAAGAAAATTGGGAAGTTTTATTAAAGGTGAAATTTGTGAGCTGGAAAGTCTAATTCGATTTTTTGAATAATGAGATCAACATCACTCTTTAACATACAAAACCCACTTTAGGCATACTCCGGCCTAAAGTGGGTTTCGTTGATTAATATTCCAATGTAGACGTATCCCCTTCAGGTAAACCGAGCTCACGTGCCTTCAACAGACGACGCATGATTTTACCGCTTCGGGTTTTTGGAATCTTGTTGCTGACTTCGACTTCTCGAGGAGCAGCATGAGCACTCAAGCCTGTTTTGACGAATTGACGAATGTCTTCCAATAATTCATCGGATTCTTCATAACCTTCATTCAATGAAATAAAGGCTTTGACGATTTCACCACGCTCAGGATGCGGTTTACCGATTACGCCCGCTTCTGCGACCGCTTCATGTTCAATCAGCTTACTTTCAACTTCGAACGGACCGACCCGTTCACCGGATGTATTAATGACATCATCAACACGACCTTGGAACCAGAAGTAACCGTCTTCGTCTCGGTAAGCACTATCGCCAGAAACATACCATCCGTTAACAAAGTAGCTTTGATATTTCTCAGGGCGATTCAAGATTTTACGCATCATCGCTGGCCAGCCTTCTTTAATAGCCAAATTACCCATTCGATTTGGTGGCAATTCATTTCCTTGATCATCAACGATGGATGCTGTCACTCCTGGAATTGGTTTCCCCATCGAACCTGGCCGGATATCGACCGTCGGGTAGTTACAAATCAACTGTGCACCGGTTTCTGTCATCCACCAAGTATCGTGAATGCGTAAATCAAACGCCCTCAATCCCCAATGAATGACTTCAGGATTTAATGGCTCCCCGACACTCATGATATGACGGAGGCTAGATAAATCATGTTTCTTAATCTCTTCTTTTCCAGCACTCATCAACTTACGAAATGCTGTCGGAGCAGAATACCAAACAGTTACGTTGTAGCGATCGAGTGCACCGTACCAAGCTTCTGGGCTGAAACGTCCACCAACAACGACGTTTGTCACACCGTTTAGCCAAGGCGCAAAAATTCCATAACTCGTGCCAGTTACCCAACCTGGATCTGCGGTACACCAATAAACGTCATCATCTTGTAAATCTAGCACCCATTTTCCTGTTTGGTAGTGCTGAATCATCGCATGATGCACATGATAAACACCTTTTGGCTTTCCTGTTGAGCCGGAAGTATAATGAAGCACCAAGCCATCCTCTAAGTCTACCCACTCAATATCGAATTCTTCGCTCGCCTGCTTCATTTCTGCATGATAATCAATATAACGTCCGTCAGCTTCAACCTTCTCACCGACTAATACGACTTTTTCGAGTTTTGGTAGCTCATTCTCAGGGACACGGCCGAGTAACTCTGGGGTTGTCACAAGCACACTCGCTTCACTGTCTTCTAAACGATCTTTCACTGCTTGCTCCATAAATGCCTCGAATAACGGTCCTGCAACCGCTCCCACTTTTAAGATTCCAAAGAAGGATGCGTAGAATTCTGGAGACCTTGGAATAAACATGAACACGCGGTCACCTTTCTTGACTCCATGTTCTTTCAATACGTTTGCAAATTGGTTACTCATTTTTTTCAATTGATCAAACGTATAAGATTCTTTTCGATCAGGTGACTCATAGTAAAGTGCTACTTGATCTTTCTTTTCCGCCGTTTCTGCATGGCGGTCGATCGCTTCATAGGTCATGTTCACTTTACCCGTTTCATACCAAGAGAAGGCTTTCTTTGCTTCTTCCCAGTCGAAGTTATTATACGTTTTCGCATAGTCCATTAAATTATGTTGGCCGGCCTCTGATTTCAACACTTGTTCACTCATAAAATCACCTCGTATTTAAATTAATTATTCATTATCATAAAAATATTCTAAATTATTTATGTTTTCATTGTATATAAGATAATGGATCTTGAAAAGAAAAACAAATGAATAACGGTTATGACTGACTCTATACATCAATGGTCTCATTGTGTTTACCAACATTTTATGGTAATATTTTAAATTATCAAATAAGTTTATACATCTTAAGAGGTGAATTGTAAATGAAGTTATATTTATCCGTTGATATGGAAGGCATTACCGGACTGCCTGACCATACGTTTGTAGATTCACAATTACATAACTATGAACGAAGTAGAAGAATTATGACAAAAGAAGTCAATCATGTCGTTAAACAAGCTTTTGAGAAAGGGTGTCAGTCCCTTTTGGTCAATGACAGTCACTCAAAAATGAATAACCTTTTAATTGATGAGCTTCATCCGGAAGCTGATTTAATTACAGGCGGGGTAAAACCTTATTCCATGGTCCAAGGACTTGATGGATCCTTTGATGGGGCAATGTTTCTTGGCTACCATGCACGAGCTGGACAACCAGGTGTGATGTCACATTCCATGATCTTTGGTGTTCGTAATTTTTATATTAACGATATGGAGATCGGCGAGTTGGGCTTCAATGCCTTAGTAGCTGGTTATTACGATGTCCCAGTACTTTTGGTTGGTGGGGATGACCGTGCTGCAGTCGAAGCAGAAGCTTTAATTCCACATGTAACGACAGCTGCCGTTAAGGAGAGCATTACTCGCTCAGCTGTGAAATCGCTATCATTGAAAAATGCAGGTGAATTACTGGAAAGAAAAACGGAAGAAGCTATCAAAAATCGCTTCCAAGTAAAGCCTTTGACCCCACCGAAAAATCCAACGTTGCGTATTGAATTTGTGAATTATGGACAAGCAGAGTTGGCGGCATTTATGCCAGGAACGACAATAGAGCCAAATAGCTGTACCGTCAAATTCGAAGCAAAGGATATTTTGGAAGCTTACAGAGCAATGATTGTCATGACAGAATTAGCGATGCAAGCAACCTTTTCCTAGGGAGGTTTAATCATGGTCCGTTATATCCTCAAGCGATTTTTCATGATGATCTTAACGATTTGGATTATCGCAACACTCACTTTTGTATTGATGAACGCCATTCCCGGTTCTCCGTTTAACGAAGAGAGAACTTCCAATGAAGCGGTTCAAGAGAATTTGGAGCGGCATTTTAATTTAGATGAACCTCCTATTGTTCAATATTTTATTTATCTAAAATCGATTGCGACATTAGACTTCGGCCCATCTATTAAAAAACCAAATAGTACGGTAAACGATTTACTTGGAAGAGGTTTTCCGATCTCAGCAGAGCTTGGAATCATCGCGATCTTAGTAGCACTCCTTTCTGGAATTGTTTTAGGGGTATTGGCCGCCTTGCGTCACAACGGAATTATCGATTACCTTGCGATGACCATCGCCGTACTCGGTATTTCCATCCCGAACTTTGTGTTAGCGACATTATTGATTCAGCAATTAGCCGTTAATGGTGGATTCTTCCCTGTTGCTACATGGCAATCACCGATGCATATGGTTCTGCCGACGCTCGCATTAGCGACCGGTCCAATGGCGATCATTGCCCGGTTAACACGGTCAAGCATGTTGGAAGTATTGACACAAGATTACATTAAGATGGCACGTGCTAAAGGATTAGCTCCTTACAAAGTCGTCATAAAGCACGCCTTAAAAAATGCACTGATGCCTGTTGTTACAATCTTAGGAACCTTATTAGCAGGTATCCTGACAGGAACCTTTGTCATCGAAAAAATCTTTGCGATTCCTGGAATGGGTAAGTACTTTGTTGAAAGTATTAATCAGCGGGATTATCCAGTCATTATGGGCACAACTGTTTTTTATAGTGCATTTCTCGTGTTCGCTTTATTTTTAGTGGATATCGCATACGGGTTGTTAGACCCTCGGATTAAACTGCACAAGGAAGAGGGGAATTAACGATGAAATCACAAACAACACAATCACACGACCACATCGATTCGAATTCAAAAGAGATTCCCTTGGATTGGTTTAAACCGTTGGAAGGAGCGAATGATTCAGCCAATACCGTTGTTCGTCCGTCACTTTCTTATTGGAAGGACGCCTGGATTCGACTACGTTCCAATTACATAGCAATGGGTGGACTGATATTTCTCATCCTATTAGGAATCATGGCAATCATCGGACCGTATTTAACACCTTATACGGTAGATGGAACAATATTGGCAGACCAAAACCAACCGCCATCTTCTACCTATTGGTTCGGAACAGACAATCTTGGAAGGGATGTCTTTACACGGACATGGTATGGTGCTCGGATTTCTTTATTCGTCGGCATTATGGCTGCCCTCATTGATTTTACTGTTGGTGTCATTTACGGAGGGATTTCAGGCTATAAAGGTGGAAGAACAGATAATCTTATGATGCGGATTGTCGAGATATTATACGGATTACCTTATTTACTCGTCGTCATTTTGTTATTGGTTGTATTAGGACCGAGCCTTTCGACGATTATTCTGGCATTGACGGTTACGGGTTGGGTAGGTATGGCCCGGATTGTCCGTGGACAAGTTTTACAGATTAAAAACTATGAATACGTCCATGCATCGAAGTCATTTGGCGCAAAAACAAGCCGGATTATCCGGAAAAATTTATTACCGAACACAATGGGACCGATTATCGTCCAAATGACGTTGACGGTACCGACAGCCATCTTTGCTGAAGCCTTTTTAAGCTTCTTAGGTCTCGGCGTCCAGTTTCCTGTCGCCAGTTGGGGTGTGATGGCCAATGATGCACTGACAACGATTTTGTCAGGTCATTGGTGGCGCTTATTCTTCCCAGCATTTTTCATCTCGGCAACGATGTTCGCCTTTAACGTTCTAGGTGATGGCTTACAAGATGCCTTAGACCCGAAACTCAGGAGGTAACCCCAATGAAAAAAATTCTCGAAGTAAACGACCTTCATGTCACGTTTTCAACTTATGGCGGGGAAATCAAAGCTGTCCGCGGCGTCGATTTCGAACTTCATGAAGGTGAGACATTGGCGATTGTCGGCGAATCCGGTTGCGGAAAGAGTGTGACGGCAAATAGCATTATGCGCTTAATCCCATCACCAGCCGGTAAAATAGCAAACGGAGAAATCATCTTTAAAGGTAACGATTTAGCTAAAGAAAGCGATAAAAACATGCGGAAAATTCGCGGTGTAGATATCTCGATGATTTTCCAAGACCCAATGACCGCGTTAAACCCGACGTTAACAATCGGTAACCAATTGACGGAAGGCTTACGACAGCATAAAAACGTATCTCGAAAAAAAGCTGAACAAAAAGCGCTCGAGATGCTTGATCTCGTCGGGATACCGAATCCAGAAGAGCGACTCAAACAATACCCACACCAATTCAGTGGGGGTATGCGCCAACGGATCGTTATTGCCATTGCTTTAATTTGTGAACCGGATCTATTGATTGCCGATGAACCGACAACAGCACTCGACGTCACCATTCAAGCACAAATTTTGGAGTTGTTTGAAACCATTCAAGAAGAAACGAATGTCGCGATTATTTTGATTACGCACGACTTAGGCGTTGTCGCGAAGGCAGCCGATCGAATTGCCGTCATGTACGCCGGAAAAATCATTGAATCAGGAACGAAATATGAAGTGTTCTATGAACCTCAACACCCATATACACAAGGACTATTGAATTCGATACCACGTCTTGATCAAAAGGGAGAAAAATTGGAACCGATTGACGGCACACCACCAGATTTATTTTCTCCGCCGGTTGGGTGTCCATTTACTGCTAGATGTCCACATGCCATGTTCGTATGTGAAAAGGTATACCCTCTCCGTCACGAGCCAAGTGAAACGCATTATGCAGACTGCTGGCTTTATGATGAGAGAGTTCATACACCAAATTTAATGAATAAAAAGGAGGAAACAACGTGAAAAAATGGTTGGTATTGTTATTAGTTCTTATGCTTACATTTCTAGTTGCTTGTACTACTGGTAATGATGAAAGTTCAGAAGGGGATTCAAGTTCTGATGATTCAAACTCAGAGGAATCTACGGGCCAAGAGGAAACAGAATCGGATGAAGAATCATCGGATACAAGTAGTGGCAATGTACTTCGTTTAAATAACGGTAGTGAGCCGACATCCTTTGATCCACCACAAGGTTTTAATGCTGTTTCTTGGAACGCGCTAAACAACTTAATGGAAGGGTTGACGCGTTTAGATGAATCGCATCAACCGGCTGGTGGTATTGCTGAAGATTGGAAGATCTCAGATGATGGATTGGAATATACCTTCACACTACGCGAAGATGCCAATTGGTCAAATGGTGATCCGGTAACTGCGGAAGATTTCGTTTTTGCATGGACTCGCTTATTAGACCCGGACGAAGCTTCTCCAGCTGCTTTTCTCGGTTACTTCATTGAAGGAGCAGAGGCGTTTAACAATGGTGAAGGAAGCGCCGAAGACCTTGGCTTGGTCGCTGAAGATGAAAAGACATTGAAAGTAACATTGAATGCACCGACTGGATTCTTCCTTGATTTAGTTTCAAATCCTGCTTTCTTCCCTGTTAATAAAGCAGTTGCAGAAGAGAATCCAGATTGGCATGCTGAAGCGGATTCTTTTGTCAGTAACGGACCATTCACTTTATCTGAATGGGAGCATGAAAGTCACTTTACGTTCAAAAAGAACCCAGAATATTGGGATGCAGAAAATGTTGAGCTAGAAGAAGTTCACTGGGCAATGGTCAATGAAGAGAACACGGAATATCAAATGTATGAGAGTGGTGAGTTAGATACAGCTGCCATTCCATCTGACTTGGCTGAACAGCTATTGGATAGTGAAGATGCTTTTTTCGTAGATCAGGCAGGTACTTACTTCTACCGCTTTAACGTAGAAATGGAACCTTTCCAAAACGAAAAAATCCGTAAAGCGTTCGCTAAAGTAATCAAACAAGAAGATATCGTTCAATACATTACGAAAAATAACGAAGAACCAGCGAAAGGGTTCGTTTCTCCAGGATTTACCGATGCGAACGGAAATGACTTCCGTGAAGAGAACGGTGAACTATTAACGCACGATCCTGAAGAGGCACGCCAACTCCTAAAAGAAGGTATGGAAGAAGAAGGTTACGACGAACTGCCTGAAGTCGTTCTTTCATATAATACGAACGATGCCCACCGAGCGATCGCTGAATATATGGCAGAGATTTATAGTGAAGAATTAGACGTTGATGTAACATTAGAAAATACTGAATGGAACGTATTTTTAGAAGACCAGAAAAGTTTGAATTTACAGTTCTCTCGTAGTTCTTTCTTAGCAGATTATGCCGACCCGGTTAACTTCTTGGAAAGCTTTGTAACAGATTCTTCGATGAACCGTACAGGTTGGTCAAACGAAAAATACGATGAGTTGATTGCCAATGCAAAAAATGAAGCAGATGAAGAAAAACGTTATGAATATCTCTATGAAGCTGAACAAGTTTTATTCGACGAATTACCACTTTTCCCAATTCACTTTTATAACCAAGTTGGACTACAAAAGCCTGAAGTATCAGGTATTGTACGTCATCCTGTAGGCTATATGGAATTAAAGTGGGCTTCCAAAGAATAAACATTTTCAATTGGATCAAAGAGGGGTTTGGTCATGGAATACTCCTCTTTGATTCCATTATTTAACCGAAGGAGTAACTATATAATGCTACCTAAACCTTTAACACATGGGGATACGGTTGGGGTGATCGCCCCGGCTAGCCCACCAAATATCGAAAACTATCAAAAATCAAAAGCATTTATTGAGAGTCTTGGATTATCTATTCAAGAAGGAAAACATCTCAAAAACGTCCATGGCTATTTAGCTGGTACCGATGATGAAAGATTAGAAGACTTACATGCCATGTTTGCAGACGATTCCATTAAGGGAATTATCTTTGCAGGTGGCGGTTATGGAACCGCCCGAATCGCCCACCGGCTAGATTATGAATTAATCAAAAAGAACCCGAAAATCTTTTGGGGATATAGTGATTTAACTTATTTGCACACAGCCATTCGCCAAGAAACAGGACTCGTCACTTTCCACGGACCGATGCTAGCATCCGATGTCGGAAAGGATGATTTTCATCCACTTTCCAAAAAACAATTCAACCAGTTATTTGAACCGACTTCACTCGTGTACGATGAATCCTTTTCCACATTAGAAGTACTAGCGGAAGGGGAAGCTGAAGGCGAAATTGTTGGAGGAAATTTAACGTTAATTGCAAGCAGTCTTGGTGGTCCATATGAACTCGATACGAAAGGGAAATTGCTGTTCATTGAGGACATTGACGAAGAACCTTATCGGATTGACGGTTATCTAGCCCAATTAATGCATGCTGGAAAATTAGATGATGCGGCTGGGATTATCGTCGGCGATTTTAAAAACGCAGTACCAACGAGAAAGCCATCTTTATCATTGGAAACTGTTCTAAACGATTATTTTCAATCATTAAAAAAACCGGTAATGAAAGGTTTTCAGATTGGTCATTGCCAGCCTCATTTTGCTATACCACTTGGCACTCGGGCAACGTTATCGACTAAAAATAAATCATTATCCATCCAACCAGGTGTTAAAGAATCATAGAATTTAAGAAAGTAGGCTATATACGCTATGCTGATTCAAGAGATCGAAACTTATACAGTAAAAATTCCTTTAAAAAAACCATTCAAAACAGCATTACGGACAGTCATCGAAGCTGAATCCGTGTACGTCAAGGTGACTACCGACAACGGTATCAATGGGTACGGTGAAGCACCACCAACCCATGTCATCACTGGGGATTCGCTTCACAGTATTGATTATGCGATTAACCAAATCTACAAACCGCTTTTAATCGGAAAGCCGATTGATCAATTTGAAGAAATCATGCAAATGATACATCAATCTATGATTCGCAATACGAGTGTAAAGGCTGCTTTGGACATGGCTGTATACGATTGTTTCGCCCAGCAAACGGGCTTACCGTTATACAAGCTACTCGGTGGCTATCGTGACGAACTAGAGACGGATTATACGGTCAGTGTCAATGATCCTAGTGAAATGGCAGACGACGCACAACAATATATTAAAGATGGATTCAATCTACTAAAAATTAAAGTAGGTAAAGATGAAATTGCTAAAGATATTGAGCGAATTAAAGCCATTCGTAAAAAAGTCGGTGATCAGCCGACAATCCGGCTTGATGCAAACCAAGGTTGGTCTGTAAAAGAAGCAATTTACGCAATTCGTAAAATGGAAGATTTAGATTTAAACATCGAACTTGTTGAACAACCGGTCAAATATCATGATTTGAAAGGGTTAAAACAAGTTACTGAACATTCAGAAACATTAATTATGGCAGATGAAGCTGTTTTCACATCAATAGATGCTAGACGGGTGCTGGAAATGGGCGCAGCTGATTTAATCAACATTAAACTAATGAAGGCAGGAGGCATACACGAAGCACTTAAAATTAATCAACTCGCTGAAGCATTCGGTGTTCCGTGTATGGTCGGCAGCATGATTGAGACGAAACTCGGTATTTCAGCCGCTGCACATTTCGCAGCAAGTCAACCGAATATCACCCGTTTTGATTTTGATGCTCCATTAATGCTAAAAGAAGACCTCATAAATGGTGGAGTAACATACAAACGTAACCATATTTATTTTTCAAAAGATACTGGATTAGGTATTCATTCGATACAACAGCATTCCAGTGAAAGGGAGGAACAATATCATGAGTGAACAACAAACAACTTGGGTCGTTAATGTTCCAGTAGCAACCATTTGGACAAGCCCTTCTTCTCCAAGAGAAATTGATCAGCCTGGCATATCCAATCCTGTATTATTAGATGACTGGTATGACGCATTGAGCTTTGAATTACGCAAAGGTCTATGTGATGACAATCTTGTTCAATCGCAATTATTGTATGGCGAAGAAGTCATCGTGGACGAAACGGATGGTGATTGGTCTAAAATTATCGCTGTCAGACAACCTTCCGGGAAAGATGAGCGTGGCTACCCTGGTTGGGTCCCGTCTATACAGCTAAAAGAAGTTAAGCATGAATTATGGAACAGAGATGAGGTTGCTGTTATTACGAAAAAAGCAGCTAATTTAATCGACGATAATGATAAACCTATCTTTCAATTAAGCTTCATGACTTACTTGCCAATTATTGAACACGAAGATTTAAAAGTAAAAGTTCAAACACCATCCAGTGAAGGTTGGTTATATAAGAAAGATGTAGTGATTGCCTCATCGATTCATGACTTGGCCAAAGGCAGTGGAAAAGAAATTGTTGAAACCGGCAAGCAATTTTTATCATTGCCATACTTTTGGGGTGGCATGAGTGCCTTCGGTTATGACTGTTCAGGTTTTAGTTACAACATGCATAAAGCACAAGGGTATGAAATCCCACGTGACGCAAGTGATCAAGCAAAAGAAGGTACAAAAGTTTCAAGAGATGAGCTGGAAATTGGTGATTTATTATTTTTCGCCAAAGAAGAAACGCCTGAAAAAATTACGCATGTCGGTATTTATTATGGAGACGATAAAATGATTCACGCTCCATTGACCGGTAAAGGAATCGAAATTACTCCTTTAAAAGGAACCAAATACGAGAAAGAATTCCGCATGGCACGAAGATATCATAAAACACCGGGGGAATAATGAGATGAGCTATCGACCAATTTTAGAAGTGAAAAACTTAAAAAAACACTTTGGTGTCGGGCGAGGACAAACGTTAAAAGCAGTGGATGGTATTTCATTTGATGTCTACAAAGGAGAAACATTTGGCCTAGTCGGCGAATCAGGCTGTGGGAAGTCAACCGCTGGAAGAACCTTACTCACCCTATACGAAAAAACGGATGGTGAAATTCTTTATGATGGAGAAGATGTTCATGAAATCTCCGAAAAGAACCGTCTTCACTATTTCCGGAAGATGCAAATGATTTTCCAAGATCCTTATGCATCATTAAATCCCCGTTCTACTGTCAAAGAAATTATCGCTGAACCGATGGAAGTCCATGGTTTATACAAAAATAAAAAAGAACGACAGGATCGTATTTATGAACTATTGGAAGAAGTAGGATTAAATCGTGACCATGCTACTCGTTACCCCCATGAATTCAGTGGTGGCCAACGACAGCGGATTGGTATTGCACGTGCGTTAGCGTTAGAGCCAGAGTTTATTATTTGTGATGAGCCGATTTCAGCACTCGACGTTTCAGTGCAAGCGCAAATCATTAATCTATTAGAGCGTTTGCAAGAAGAAAAAGGATTAACATTCTTATTTATTGCACATGACCTATCGATGGTGCGACACATTTCAGATCGAATTGCTGTCATGTATCTCGGACATATCGTCGAGTTGACAGACAGTGAACGGTTATATGAAAAACCGCTTCACCCATACACACAAGCTTTACTATCTGCTGTTCCTATCCCGGATCCAAAAGTAGAAGAACAGCGGTCTCGCGTCATTTTAAAGGGCGAATTACCAAGTCCGATTGATCCGCCCTCTGGCTGTGTCTTTCGTACACGCTGTCCTTTCGCAAGGGATATATGTGCAGAACAAACACCAAAATGGCTCGAAGCAGAAGAAGGACGCTATGTAGCGTGCCATTTATATGATCCGCAATTTTTTGATATGACACCAGAGGAACTAAATCAAACGATTGTGCCAAAGTAATCCGCGTGAAAATCGTCAAAGTGGAAATGTAGTTAATCAATGATATACTAGATGGTGGATTTTTTCAGCAACTTAGATCGCTATAGGAGGATCAGTAATGAACATATTTACCATCGTAGGTAGCCTTAGAGAAAAATCATATAATATGCACTTAGCTAAGGCTATGCAGCAAAGATATTCGGATAAGTTTTCTTTAGACATTGCCGAACTACAAGATATTCCCTTTTACAATCAAGATGATGAGCACAATCCGCCAGCAGCCGTTCAAACCTTCAAACAAAATATTAAAGAAGCGGATGCTGTAATTATTATTACACCTGAATATAATTGGTCTATTCCCGGTGTACTGAAAAACGCACTGGATTGGGCTTCTCGTGTCGATAAAGTATTCATCGATAAAAAGGTGATGATTCTTGGTGCTTCAATCAGTAACGCAGGAACTCTACGTGCACAACTGCAACTTAGACAAGTATTGAGTGCCTTAAGAGCTAATGTACTTCCGCCAGGAGCAAATGAAGTAACGATTACAACTGCTCAAACAAAAATAGATGAAGGTACAGGTGAAGTGACCGATCAAAACACACTCGAATTTCTTGATCAGAGAATGGAGTCGTTTATTGAATTTGTTGAAACGAAATAAGAACTGAAAAACACCCGTAGTTGATTTATCAACTACGGGTGTTACTTTTACAATCACTATACCGCACAACGATTTGGACCGATTTCCATTTCTCTTCTTTCTTCTTGATCAGGACTTCCTTTCCCCATATTGACTTGGCGAATTCGTTCATGGTCATTCGGTTGTGGTTGAAGGTTTTCAGTGACCATCCGACGAAATTCTTCTGCATCTTTCACTTGTAATCCTTTATTTTTATCATATAAGACACCTAATTTCTCCGCCACTGCTCCATCTTCATTCAATTCATCGATAGACGAATAATGGGCTGGTAATACGATTAGGTCATCTGAAAAGTCAGGGTACTTTTCGTATAATGTATTTCTTAGATCATTGACCCAGGCATCTGCTTTCCCTGCCAAGTCGGGGCGCCCGATTGACTCGATAAACAAAATATCTCCACTTAATAAATATTGTTCATCAACCAATAAAGAGGTAGAACCTTTCGTATGCCCTGGTGAATAAACGGCTTGAATGGTAACCGGCGAATCACCAATCTTAATTTCACTTTGATTTTTTAAAGGTTCATAAGATAATACGACTTCATCTGCATCATCTGGAGGTAGCCAATACGTTGCATTCGCTTTATTAGCCAATTCATGTCCGCCAGAAATGTGGTCAGCATGCAAATGAGTGTCAATGACATGTTTGATTGTTACACCTTTTTCATTCGTAAATTCAATAAATTTATCTGTCATACGTACCGGATCGATAATAATCGCTTCTTGATCTTTCATAACGACATATGATAGACAGCCTTTTCCTAAACGAACGAACTGGTACAACTCTCCGCCATCTTTTAAATTTCCGATTTTGACCGGCTCTAAATGCTCACTCCAAGCACGCATGCCACCTTCGACTGAGTAGACATTTTCATAACCTGCTTCTACAAGAGCCTTAGCCGCTTTTTGTGAACTATTTCCTCGAGCGCAAATAACAACGATTTCTTGGTCCTTACTAGGCAAATCTGAAGCAATTTGGTCGACATTCCCATTACAAGAAGAAAATGGTTGATTCACGTATTGGAAATGGTCACTTTCAACCTTCCAATCCTGAAAGTCCTCAGTACTACGTACATCTAATAGCACTGTTGCTTCTTTGTTCAAAACTTTTTTAGCCAACTCTTCAACCGATAAACGCTTCATTTTGTCGATCCACCTTTCATACTCATTATATCTATACTAGTTTCATTCCACAAAATGAGTAAATATATGTATATATAAGTTCATTCAAAAAAAGGCTGCTCCCCAAGGAACAGCCTTGACTTTAAAAAGGGGATAAAACATTAGATGCTATTCAGCTGCGCTAGTGGAATTACTTCTGAGTCTGGCGCGAAATTCAGATACTGGTAATGTTTGAACTGGCTCTAAGCATGCAACACCCATGAATTTTTTCAAATCGACTGTAATACAGATTCCTGTACGTTGAAGGTTTCGAATTGAATTGCCAGGGAAATAGTCACATACATCATCTCCACCAGGTCCAGGAGTGGAGCCTCCCATTGTCACTGGAAGCAATAACTCAATTTCTGCACAGCAATTGTCTTTTACTTTATTTACGCGGAAAATTGGTGATTCAAAACATTGAAAAACACGATTTCCTCCCGACATTGCTTGTAGGACGCTTTGACCGATAAAGGGATCACAATCTCCTTTACAGTATAGAATGAACGGAACCGTGTCATTTCCACTGACATTCTGAGTTGGTGACAGCAAGTTCTCAATGGATTGCTTACAACCATACTGGCAATCGCCGTCGTTATTTGTGGCATCTTGAACTCTAGCGATTTTCCGTAAAATTCTACATACACAATCGTGGTCGTCACAATGGCCTTTACATCCTCCGCAATCACCTTCATTAAAAGAAGGCTCTAAATCATCTTCATAAAATCCCATATAATCACCTCTTATTTTTTTTGATTCACTACTACCTTATGTACGTGCTACTTTTTGGTATAGGTGAGTCAAATAGGATATATAATCAATTTTTCTATTTGTCGAAAACCGTCCAATTTTAATATGTTTTTTGGTATGATGATAAGACAATGAACTTTCAGGAGATGAATGGAGGATTTATATGGATCAACAAGTACCTTTTATCGCTGTTGAAGGACCAATTGGAGTAGGAAAAACTTCTCTTTCAAATAAAATAGCTTCTCATTTTTACTATCATTTACTACGGGAAATCGTTGAAGAAAATCCATTTCTCGAAAAGTTCTATGAGAATATTGATGAATGGAGTTTCCAAACAGAAATGTTTTTCCTTTGCAATCGATATAAACAATTGGAAGACATTCAAAAGCATTATTTAAACGCTGGAAAGCCAGTTGTATCTGATTATCACATTTTTAAAAATACCATATTTGCAAAACGTACTTTAAAAGAAGAACAATACGAAAAGTACCGGAAAATTTATGATATTCTCACCGAGGGACATCCTAAACCAAACGTACTTATTTACTTAACAGCTAGTTTAGATACCTTAATTGAACGTATACAGCTTCGAGGCAGGGAAGTCGAACAAAATATTCAAGCTTCCTATTTGGAACAAATCAGGCAAGATTATGAGGATTTTATGGATGAATTTGAACAAAACCATCCAGACATTCCAGTCATCCGATTAGATGGTGACAAATTGGATTTCGTTAAAAATAGTTCAGATCTAGATGAGATTCTCTCATTGATTGAAAAACATATATTTAAAGGAGAAGTTATTTCATGAGTCAATTAACGACATTTGGCATACCGTCAAATGCTGTCATTACAGTAGCCGGCACTGTGGGAGTAGGGAAATCTACTTTGACTTCTGCACTGGCGAACGAATTAGGATTTAAAACATCATTCGAAAAAGTTGACGGAAATCCTTATTTAGATCAATTTTATAAAGATTTTGAGCGTTGGAGTTTTCATCTGCAAGTTTATTTCTTGGCAGAACGGTTTAAGGAGCAAAAAAGAATTTTTGAATATGGTGGTGGTTTTGTCCAAGATCGATCCATTTATGAAGATACAGGCATATTTGCCAAAATGCATTACGATAAAGGGACGATGACCCCTACGGATTACGATACGTATAAAAATCTTTTTGATGCCATGGTCATGACACCATATTTTCCGCATCCAGATTTACTCATTTATTTGGAAGGTTCTTTCGAAGATATACTTGACCGAATTCAAGCTCGTGGAAGAAAGATGGAACAAGAAACACCTGTGGAGTACTGGAAAGAGATGTACGACCGATATGAACATTGGATTGATAATTTTAATACATGCCCAGTGATGCGAGTGAACATTAATGATTATGATCTTTTGAATCACGAACAATCGATCGACCCGTTATTAGAACGGATTGGCAAATCGATTCAAACATCTAGAAAGTTGATTCGATCATAATCTTGGTCAAGTGATGTGGAAGACAATCATATTAATAACTAAGCACTGACTTCGGTCGGTGCTTTTTTTGTTAAATGTTGAAGCTAAGCTAATGAATGTTGAAGATAAAGGAAGAAGAGAGCAACCGTTAAAAGTTCCCAATAAATTAAAAACAGACTAGTCCTTTTACAAAGACTAGCCTGCTTGGCTTGTAATATTATGGCGGAGGAGGAGGGATTCGAACCCCCGCGGGCCGCAAAGCCCCTGGCGGTTTTCAAGACCGCTCCCTTCAGCCAGGCTTGGGTACTCCTCCGTTTGGCTGACACTTTAAAAATATATCATATGCGAAAAGTTTAAGCAACCGAATTAGCGATTTTTTTCGAAAAAAGTTTATTTAGCTCTTATTTTGCCGTACATAATAAGATTTTAATTAGTTTATTAAAGGCGGGAGTAACTCCGTCTCATTTTGTTTTCACCAGCCAATCGTAAAAAAAGGGAGGAGGTAAATACCTGCTCCCTTTTTATAATTTACTTTGCATCTGGTGCTGTAATCTTCTCCAAACCGCCCATGTAAGGTCGTAAAACTTCTGGAATCGTAATCGATCCATCTTCTTCTTGGTAGTTTTCTAAGATGGCTGCAACTGTTCTACCAATCGCCAATCCTGATCCATTCAATGTATGGACATATTCTGGCTTCCCGCCTTGCTCACGACGGAAACGAATACCTGCCCGACGTGCTTGGAATGCCTCAAAATTAGAACAAGAAGAGATTTCACGATAAGTTTCATAGCTTGGAATCCAAACTTCGATGTCATATTTTTTAGCGGCAGTGAATCCTAAATCACCTGTACACATGCTCATTACACGATAAGGAAGCTTTAATAACTGAAGCACTTTCTCCGCATTTCCTGTTAGATTTTCTAATGCTTCATATGACTCTTCAGGCTTCACAAATTGAACGAGTTCCACTTTGTTGAATTGGTGCTGTCGAATCAAACCACGGGTGTCACGCCCTGCAGAACCCGCTTCAGAACGAAAATTTGCACTATATGCAACGTATTTCTTCGGTAGATCATCGATATCAATGATTTCATCACGATGATAATTTGTAACGGGTACTTCTGCAGTAGGAATCATGAAATAATCAAGGTCTTCTAGCTTAAAGACGTCTTCCGCAAATTTAGGGAGCTGACCTGTCCCTGTCAAGCTGTCACGGTTAACAATTTGCGGTGTTAACATTTCCGTATACCCATGTTGGTCGGCATGCAAATCCATCATGAAATTTAATAGGGCACGTTCTAATCGTGCACCTAAGCCTTTATAGAAGACAAACCGGCTTCCTGTCACTTTTGCTGCTCGTTCAAAATCAAGAATATCCAATTCCGTTGCCAAGTCCCAATGTGGCTTCGGCTCAAAGCCAAATTCGCGAATCTCACCCCAGTCATGGTCCAACACATTATCTTCTTCATCTTCGCCGACTGGAACAGACTCATGTGGAATATTCGGGATAGAGAGGAGTAGATGATTCAACTTTTCCTCAACTTCCTTTAATTCATGATCAATCGCTTTAATACGATCGCCCACTTCACGCATTTCTTTGATTAAGTGATCTGCATCCTGCTTTTCTTTTTTTAATGTAGAAATGTCTTTAGATACTTGATTTCGGCGTGCTTTTAATTCTTCTGTTTCTTGGATCAATGTCCGGCGTTTACGGTCCATGTCTTCAAAGTGATCCAATTCGGATAGATCTTCACCACGATGCTGTAATCTTTGTTTAACCTCGTCAAAATTACTACGCAAATATTTCAGTTCTAACATTTAGAATCCTCCTTTTTAAATATAAAAAAAGCCCGTCCCTAAGTAAAGGGACGAGCTGTATACCCGCGTTACCACCCTTGTTGGAGAGTTACTCCCAACTCGGAAGCTTTAACGGTGCTTGACCGGATTGACTTATGCATCGCTTTCGCCAATCAGCTCGAGGATGGATTCATAGCAGAGTTTCACTGGTTCGCAGCATCCACCAGCTCTCTTAAGAAACGCTTACTATTACTAGTTCCTTTCATAGCTTTTCAGTTCACTATTAACTTTAATATATCGATAGTATGCACATTTTGCAAGTTATTATGAAAATAACCCTTTAATGCTGTTGAATAGACTGACAAAGAAGTCACCGATGGTTTGGAATAATCGGATAAACCAGTTTGATTGCTCAGCATCTTCACTTGTGACAACTGGAACAGAGAATGACTCTTCTTTTTCCGTATCGATATTTCCGTAATCATGATCTCCAGAATACGTTAATACCATACGTCCAACTTCTGTCCCTTTTTCAACTGGAGCTATTAATTTTCCATCTTTCAACATTTCTTCATCGAATTCGTAACTGACGGAATAATTTTCTTGATCGCCGTTTCGTACCATTTTTTCAATGGCTTCAGCTGATTCTACTTGAACCGAATCTTGTTTTCCGCGGTAAACAGGGATGGTAGATTCACCTTCAATTTGGTGACCTGCTTCGAATAATGTTTCTTTACTGAAGTCGTTAAATCCATAATCCAGTAATTTCGCCGTTTGATTAAATCGTTCTTCAATACTGTCTGTACGCATGACTACAGAGATTAAACGGTTGTTATCCTGCTTGGCTGTTCCAGCGAATGAATAACCCGCCAAATCCGTAAAACCTGTTTTTAATCCATCCATACCTTCGTACGTAAATTGTTCGAAGTTTTGACTATCCATTCCAGGAAGCATCCAGTTCCAATTCACCATTTCCTGGTCTTCAAACTCTTTTCTTGGAATGCTTGAAATGTCTAATGCTTCTTCAAAATCATTTACAAGATGATAAGCAAGCAATGCTGTTGAACGCGCGGACATTAAATTCGTATCATCTGCTCCAGTTCCTTCTGGATGTTTTCCATTTAAATCTTTGTTATCTAAGCCAGTTGAGTTCACAAATTTAGCATCAGGCAAGCCCATTTCGTCAGCCTTCTGATTCATCATTTTGACGAACTCACCTTCTGAGCCAGCGATTAACTCAGCTAAAGCAATGCTCGTTGCGTTATCTGAATTGATTGCCATTGCTTCATAAAGCTGCTTAACTGTATATTCATGATCCAAACGTAAGCCTACACCTGAAAAAGAATTGTTTGCAGAAATAGAGTAAGCAAGTTCACTGATTTCTGTACGTGTATCCCAGCTAATGTCGCCTTTTTCAATAGCTTCCAAAACGAGATATTCGGTCATTATTTTCGTCATACTTGCTGGTGGCAAAGCCTCATCCGCATTTTTCGCATAAAGGATATCTCCTGTTTCGGCATCAACCAATATGGCTGATTCTGCACTTAAGTTATCCAATTGAGCGTGAATCTTTAACGGACTCATCACAAAAGAAGCCATTAATAAAACAGTTGCCATTACGATAGCTGTTAACGATTTATATGTTTTAATCATTTATTTTTTCCTCCAAATAACGTTCTTTTCTTTATGTAATACGATTATTACCTTTCTTATTATACATGATTTCAGGTCATGAAACATTGGTAAAATATTATCATTTGTTAACTTTTTTAGTATTTTTATTGTTCTATGTACTAGCTAAATGAATAAAAAAACATCCTTAGAGCCCGAGTTCAGACTCAAAGGATGTTGACTTACCTAATCAAGCCTCATGATCTAATAAAAATTCCTCGATGTGTAGATGTTGCTCTTTTAAATTAATAATCTTTTCACTCGCATCTTCCAATTGAACAAAAGGATGGGCGGGATAGGACTCATCCACAAAGACGACCGTGCCAATTTGTTCATTTGATAGTTTCACGCGTGTGCCGACTTGCGGAGTCAAATAGTTTTGAATTAACGCTTCGATCGTTGGCACGTCTAATTTTCCCGCTTGTCGTTGCAATAGTTCTTCAATGACATTAAAGATCGATTGCTTCTCCCGATACGCTCGTTCAGACGTCATCGCGTGGTACGTATCAATGACACCAATCACCTTAGCAAACGGATGAATCTTTTCTGCTTTAACACCCAATGGATAGCCGGAACCATCCATTCGTTCATGATGCTGTAAGACAGCTATTTTCACATCCTTGCTAATGGATGACTTATCCTCAATTAGTCGATAAGAAAGAACAGGGTGCGTGCGTATGTTCTCGATTTCTTTCTCGGTCAACTCTCGTTCTTGTAAATAAATTGTATGTTGTTCAGATATCATACCTAGATCGCTTAAATAAGCTGCTAACGAAATTTTTAAACGGTCGCCTTCGTTATAGTTTA
This sequence comes from Allobacillus saliphilus, assembly GCF_018138385.1. Classification (GTDB taxonomy): domain Bacteria; phylum Bacillota; class Bacilli; order Bacillales; family Alkalibacillaceae; genus Allobacillus; species Allobacillus saliphilus. The sequence goes on along the minus strand of NZ_JAGSIE010000037.1, from coordinate 7,436 downwards.
ATTTCTTCGCTAAACTAGCTGCCAACAAAGCGATTGATACCATATGGTGATAAATATATTGTTGTTTATCACCATATTGATATAGCTCTAAAAATAAATTTGGTTGCTTTACAGCCTGTTTCATCAAAGGAATAATCAACTTTCGGACCCGCTGAATATCTAATCGATTCGTACGCATTAAATCTTCGCAAATCGATTTGGTAACCTTCACAGCGTTTGTATAATGATCATAAAAGGTCCAGTTCACTTGATTATTCTCTTCATTTTTCTTTTTATCTTCAACTGGTTGGACTCGCTTTTCAACGTGAAAAACATCTCCGTTGACCAAACGAGGTGCAACGTCAACGACTTGAATCTTAAATGTTTGTAATACTTGAATATGAATCGGTTCAATTACCGTATTCCTCGGAATAAGTGGGTGAATGGCATTGCCAATCACATCCTTCGTCAAGAGACAACCGGGCATCAGTTGGTCTGGGTGAACTTTCACGAGGATTCACCTCACTTTAATTTTCTTCTCCTGAATGGTCACCATCGTCCTCGACAACTTCTTCAATTTCATCGACTAGCTGTTCTTCTTTCTCTTCCACAGCTTCATCAATTTCTTCTTCCAACTCTTCTTCAACTTCTTCTTTCTCGACTAATGCAACGGTAGCTACAGCTTCTTCATCACCTAAACGGATCAAACGGACACCTTGTGTGTTTCGGCTCGTCTGAGAAATTGTTTCTGAGCCCATACGAATGAGTACACCCGTTTCAGTAATAATCATTAAATCTTCTTCACCAAATACAGGTTTAACAGCTGAAACATGACCGTTTCGATCGTTTAATCTACAAGTGAGTATTCCTCTACCGCCACGGTTTTGTAGACGATATTCATCTTCAGGCGTTCGTTTACCAAAGCCTTTTGATGTAACGGTCAGTACCTCGCTACCTTCATGTAGAATTTCCATGGATACGACTTCATCGTCTTCTCTCAAGGTGATTCCTTTCACACCCGTTGCCGTCCGTCCCATTGTCCGAACATCGGTTTCATGGAAACGAATCGCCAAGCCATTTTTCGTTCCGATAATGATATGTTGCTCGCCGTCCGTTAATCGGACAGAGATCAATTCATCATCTTCACGTAAATTTATCGCACGTAGACCGCCTCGACGGATGTTTTTGTACTGATTCAACATAGTCCGTTTAGACAAGCCATTTTTCGTTGTAAAGAATAGAGAGGATGCTTCATCGTATTCTTTAACTGGAATGACAGCATTGATCCATTCATCTTGTTCAACTTCAAGCACGTTTACAAGAGGAAGCCCTTTCGCTGTACGGCTGAACTCAGGAATTTCATAACCTTTCGCTCGGTATACTTTTCCTTTGTTCGTAAAGAACAGCAACGTATCATGCGTAGAAGTAGATAATAAATGTTCCACGAAGTCATCCTCATTTGTTCCCATGCCTTGAATACCTCGACCTCCACGATTCTGGGAGCGATACGTCGTAAGTGGTAAACGTTTGATATAGCCATGGTGAGTGAGTGTAATGACAATTGTCTCTTCCGGAATCAAATCTTCATCCTCGATAAAGTCTGTTCCACCGATAACAATTTCTGTTCGGCGCTCATCGTTAAACTGTTCTTTGATCGCTGTAAGCTCTTCGCGGATGATTTCTAAAACTTTCTCATCATCTGCTAAAATAGCTTTTAATTCTGCGATCAATGCCATAATTTCATTGTATTCATTTTCAATCTTTTCACGTTCAAGACCAGTTAAACGTTGTAAACGCATATCTAAAATAGCTTGCGCTTGCTTTTCGGATAAGCCGTATTGTTCCATTAATCCTTCTCTTGCAATATCTGCTGTTTGAGATTTCCGGATTAATTCGATAACAGCGTCCAAATGATCCAATGCAACGCGAAGACCTTCTAAAATGTGAGCACGTGCTTGTGCTTTATCTAATTCATATTGAGTACGACGTGTAATAATTTCACGCTGGTGTTCTAAGTAGTACTCAAGTGTTTGTTTTAAATTCATTACTTTTGGTTCCCCGTTCACAAGGGAGAGCATGTTGATTCCAAAGCTTGTTTGCATAGCGGTTTGCTTATAAAGATTATTTAATACGACATTGGCATTCGCATCGCGACGCAGTTCCATCACAATACGCATACCATCACGGTCCGACTCATCACGCAAATCGGTAATCCCTTCAAGCTTCTTGTCACGGACAAGCTCAGCAATTTTTTCAATTAATCTAGCTTTGTTCACTTGGAAAGGAATTTCACTAACGATAATTCTCGGTTTGCCGTTAACTTCATCAATATCTGCTTTTGATCGGATTGTTATTGAACCTTTTCCTGTTTGAAACGCTTGTCGGATACCACTTCGACCTAGAATTTCTCCGCCTGTCGGGAAGTCCGGTCCGTAGATATGATTTTCCATCAATTCTTCAATCGTGATTTCTGGGTTTCTACTGATTGCCAATACGGCATCGATTACTTCACCAAGCTGGTGAGGCGGGATGTTTGTTGCCATTCCGACTGCAATTCCTGATGCCCCGTTGACAAGCAGATTCGGGAAACGAGCTGGCAATACGACTGGTTCGCGTTCAGCGCCATCATAGTTATCCACATAATCAATCGTATTTTTATTGATGTCTCTCAATAGTTCCATCGAAATTTTGGACATTTTAGCTTCTGTATAACGCATTGCCGCAGCAGCGTCACCATCGACTGAACCAAAGTTTCCGTGTCCATTTACTAATGTGTAGCGATAGTTAAAGTCTTGTGCCATACGGACCATTGCATCATATACGGCAGAATCTCCGTGTGGGTGATACTTACCGATTACCTCACCGACAATACGGGCAGACTTTTTATAAGATTTATCTGCATGCATTCCTAAATCATGCATAGCATATAAAATTCTTCTATGTACAGGTTTCAAACCATCCCGGACATCAGGCAATGCACGAGAGACGATAACACTCATCGCATAATCTAAAAAAGATGTTCTCATCTCATCACTTAAATTAATTTCTTGAACTCTTGGACGTTCTTGATCCAACGATAACTCCTCCTTGAATGAGTCAAAAGCCAGTCCGAATAAAAGCTTCTAACATGGCATGATTCCTTTTAAATCATGGAGAGGGGAGAGAGGCGGAGAGGTAGGTCAATCAATGAAAGACCAACACCTCTGCGCAAGTTACCCCACCGTAAACTTTTATTCGAACGGCTTTAATCACTCGTTAAATATCCAAATTCTTAACGTATTGAGCATTCTTTTCGATAAAATCTCTGCGTGGTTCAACATGGTCACCCATTAATACATCAAATACTTCATCTGCTTCCATAGCGTCTTCCAATGTGACTTGGAGCATCGTACGTGTTTCAGGGTCCATCGTCGTTTCCCAAAGCTGACTAGGATTCATCTCACCAAGACCTTTATACCGTTGTAGACCTGGTTTGGGACTTTGAGGTAGTTCAGCCAATACTTCTTCCATTTCTTTATCTGTATACGTGTAATAAACCTTTTTGCCCTGCTGGATTTTGTATAATGGTGGCTGAGCAATATAAACATAGCCGTGTTCAACTAATGGACGCATGTAACGATAGAAGAACGTCAGCAGTAATGTTCGAATATGGGCTCCATCAACGTCCGCATCCGTCATAATGACGACTTTATGATACCTTGCAAGAGAAATATCAAATTCTTCCCCGATGCCTGTTCCTAACGCTGTAATCATCATACGAATCTCATTATTGGAAAGAATCTTATCTAAACGTGCTTTTTCAACGTTAATAATTTTACCTCGTAGTGGCAATATAGCTTGGAAATGTCGATCTCGTCCTTGTTTTGCTGACCCACCTGCTGAGTCACCCTCAACAATATAAAGCTCGCCTTCACTTGGATCTTTCGATGAACAGTCCGACAATTTTCCTGGTAAACTCGATACTTCTAAAGCATTTTTACGGCGAGTGACTTCACGAGCCTTCTTTGCAGCAATCCGTGCACGGGATGCCATCAAACCTTTTTCTACGATTTGCTTAGCTACTCTTGGGTTTTCAAATAGAAACTGTGTAAATTTCTCTGAGAAGGCAGAGTTCGTAATTTGACTAACTTCACTGTTTCCGAGTTTTGTTTTCGTTTGTCCTTCGAATTGTGGATCGGAATGTTTGATGGAAACAATGGCCGTTAAACCTTCACGAACGTCTTCACCAATTAAGTTCGGATCACTTTCTTTATATAAATTGTTTTTACGAGCGTAATCATTGATCACACGAGTGAGTGCTGTTTTAAAGCCTTGTTCGTGTGTTCCACCTTCCATTGTATGAATGTTGTTCGCAAAGGAATAAATATTACTGTTATAGCCATCATTGTATTGAATTGCGAACTCGACAACGACGTTATCGATCTCATTTTCTCCATAAATTGGTTCATGAAGAGCTTCGCGTGTCCGATTTAAATATTCAACATACTCCCGGATTCCGCCTTCGTAATAGAATGAATCTTTTTTTTCATCCGTCCGTTTGTCTTCAATGGAAATACGTAGCTTTTTATTTAAATAGGCTAGTTCTCTTGTCCGATTGACTAATGAATCATAAGAAAACTCAAGTGTTTCAAAGATTTCACCGTCTGGTTTAAAATGAATTTTCGTACCAGTAAGATCAGTTTCTCCAATGACTGACAACTCGTCTTGAGGCACACCTCGTTTATAAGATTGATAGTATAGCTTTCCATCACGGTGAACGTAGACTTCAAGCGACTCAGAAAGAGCGTTCACGACTGAAGCACCTACCCCGTGAAGACCTCCTGACACTTTATACGTATCACTATCAAACTTACCACCTGCGTGAAGTACTGTTAAAATAACTTCTACCGCAGGCTTCCCGACTTTTTCTTGTATATCAACAGGAATACCTCGTCCATTATCAGTGACAGAGATACTGTTATCTTTTTCGATTGCGATTTCGATATGGTCGCAATATCCCGCTAATGCTTCATCGATACTATTATCGACGATTTCCCATACGAGATGGTGCAATCCTCTCTCACTCGTAGAACCGATATACATACCCGGTCTTTTTCGGACTGCTTCCAATCCTTCTAATACTTGAATTTGACTGGCGCCATAATCATTTGGTTTGTTGATTTGATCTTCCATCGACATAATCTCACCTTCATTTTCTATAATTGCTGCTATATGACTTAATCCGAATCTTCCATCACATCATCAACACTATCCAAGAAGTCTGCTATTTGAGCTCGTTTAGAGAGCGTCGAAACAGATAGGGAACTGAAATAGATATGATCGACGGTAATGACAATTGATTTCGCTTCATCATAAGCAGAATCGGTCACATTATTTTCTTTCCGTTGGTTATAAATCATTTCTTCAATAATCGTCGAAGAACTGAAGAGACTGTAATCGACCATCGCAATCACTTCTTCGGTTCTGATGACGTTATCATCTCCGATATGAACAAACATAGATAAATTCCCCTCTCAAACTGTCGACCTACTTACTGTTTCAGTCATTCGGTCTCAATTAGCTTTCCTTCATGGATTGTAAAAATTTCCGCTTCACGAATCGTATCGTGTGCAATGCCATCAATATTCGTCGTCGTAACGAATGTTTGGACTTTCCCTTGTATCGCATTGAGTAAGTGGGATTGTCGGTAATCATCCAATTCACTTAACACATCATCCAGTAATAGCACTGGATAATCACCAACCTCATGATAAATCAACTCAATTTCAGCAAGCTTTAACGATAATGCCGTAGTCCGCTGTTGTCCTTGAGAACCAAAGTGTTGTACGTTCCGATCATTTACCGTGAAAACTAAATCATCCCGATGTGGCCCGTATAACGTCGTCCCACGCTCTATTTCACTTTCTTCTTTGCGATTATATTCCGTTAGATATGTATCTTTCATTTTCTCCATATCCATAGATTCTGATACATCAACCTTCGAGACGTAATCTATTTTAAGATTCTCTTGACCTCTACTAATTTGAAGGTGAATTGGCACGGCCCATTCTCGTAATTTTTTTAAGAAACGAAAACGTCGAAATAAGATGGCTGCGCCGTGCTCTGCCAGTTGCTCCGTATAAATCTGTAGCATCGTCGTATCTTGCGTTCGTCTTCTTTGCAAATCTTTTAATAACGCATTTCGTTGTTTTAATATTTTTTGATATTGATTTAAATGATAAATATAGATCGGTTCAATTTGACCGATTTCCATATCAATGAAACGACGTCTTTCTTGAGGGCTGCCTTTTACAAGATTCAAATCCTCCGGTGCAAACATGACAATATTCAAAGAACCGATGTAATCACTCAATCGTTTTTGTTCGATATGGTTAAACTTCGCTTTTTTTCCTTTTGATGAAAAAATAACTTCAAGAGGAAGAGAACGATTCTTTTTAAAAACCCTTCCCTTTATTTTACCATACTCCGCGTCCCATTGGATTAATTCTTTATCCCTTGGCGTTCGGTGGGACTTTGTAAATCCAAGAACATAGATGGCTTCCATTAAATTTGTTTTTCCTTGAGCATTTTCACCTAAAATTACATTGACTTTGTGGTCGAATTGCAGCGTTAAGCGATCGTAATTCCGGTAATTGACTAAAGATAATTCCTCAATGTACATGGTTGAAGCTCCTTGAATTATTCGCTGGATTGGACGACTTTATAGGATCCAACACCTTGTATTTCAACCAGGTCACCGGGCTTTAATTTTCTTCCGCGGCGCTGATCTTGTTCATCATTGATGTATACGGCAAATTCTTTTAGAAATAATTTAACCATCCCGCCAGATTCAACGATATTGGCTAACTTTAGGAACTGCCCTAAAGTAATTTGATCGGTTGTTATTTCTATTGGTTCAGCCATTGTTTTCACTTCCTTTATTCTGCAACATGCTTATCCCTTTATTTTACTAAAAATAAGGTGGAAAAGGAAATTAATCGTATTGTTTTGATTTCAGATATTCAATTCAGTAATTCGGTCGACTGTGTTACTTACATTTCCAGTCAAATGTCTTTTGAAAATGGAATAGATATAAAAACCAGCCAAGAAAAAGGTCTTTCCCAGGCTGGTGGTCATTTTATCATTAGACGGCAGAAGACTCCTTCCTCAAAAACACGACAGCGTTTTAGGTGGGAGATGAATGCCGAAATTTAGCTAAAACCAAGAACGAACGTTCTCTTTTGTTTAGAAATATTATATAATATAAACAGACAAAACAAAAAAAGGAGTGAACAACCGTTGGTTATCAAAAAAGCTTATAAATTTCGCATTTATCCGAACAAAGTCCAGCAAGATATGATTAATCAAACCTTCGGTTGTTCACGCTTTCTGTTCAACCGAGCTTTGTTTGACGTAAAAACCACGGGTTCCTCGTTTAAGAAAACGCATTATATGAAAGAAATTCCTAGTCTTAAAAA
>NZ_JAGSIE010000036.1 GCF_018138385.1 Allobacillus saliphilus | reverse complement strand
GAGTGCTCGTGCTTCGTGAAATGTCATCGAGAACGTGTATCGATACCCAAATGAGTGCTCGTGCTTCGTGAAATGTCGTTGAGAACGTGTCTCGATACTCAAATGAGTGCTCGTGCTTCGTGATATGTCATCGAGCGCGTGTCTTGATGGAAGCTTCAATAATTGTTCGGCTTCTGGGCTTGATAGGCACGCTCAACAACGGAAGTTTCAGTAATTACTTGGCTTCCGTGCTTGATAAGCTCTCTCTTCTACGGAAAACTACAGGATATTTTTCGCAAAACTCCCAGAAGGTTTTATGTAACCCAAAAATCCACCACCAAATTAAAGCAACTCCAACCAAAGATTTGGCCGGAGTTGCTTGATGATCTATTTTATTAACGGTGTACTTGTCGTTCAACTTCTGAAACTAAGTTGTTACACTTTTTATAATCATTCTCTCGCTTTTTTTCAACTTGTAGTCTTCGGTTGAGGTTCATACTGTACTCTTTATACCCCATTCCGTGAGATTGCTGCATGGACTTCTCCATATCCTCCGTGTAATTTAAGTCAATCTCATTGTCATTAATAATGAAAAATCATTCCTTTCGTCTTTGATGTATTCTAGAATATCACGAATGCTAAGGATTCAAAAATCCTTATATAGTATGTTTATCCACATGAAAAGGGGTATAAACATCTTATTTGATGTTATACCCCTCATTCTTATAATTCGTATGGATAACTGGATATTTCTCTCAGATGCTAAAGATTCAGTTTTTATTTAACGGGAACGACAGCACCTTCATACTTCTCTTCAATAAATGAAGTGATTTCTTCCGAACGGAGAACTTCCACTAATGTTTGAAGTGCTTCATTATTTTCATCTTCTGCACGTGCAGCGATAATGTTCACGTAAGGTGAGTCGGATTCTTCTATAATTAGTGCATCTTCCGATGGAACAAGCCCCGCTTGCATCGCATAGTTTGTGTTGATTGCGACTAATGCGTCTTCTTCTCTATCATAAAACTCAGGTAATAAAGCCGGTTCGATACTTGCATCGAATTCAAGATTCAGCGGATTTTCAACGATATCTTCAATCGTTGCACCATTTTTATTGACATCTTCGTCTAATTTAATCAAATCATTTTGTTCAAGCAAAGTAAGAACTCTTCCATGGTCGGCAACAGAACGACTTAGAAGTACGACTGTTCCTTCTTCCACATTATCAATACTTTCGATGTTCTTGGAGTAAATACCTAATGGTTCGATATGAATGCCACCAATATTCACGAAATCATAACCAAAATCTTCTTGTTGCGTTTCAAAGTAAGGAATGTGTTGAAAGTAGTTTGCATCTAGGGTGCCGTTATCTAAGTCTTCGTTCGGAAATACATACTCTTGATATGTTTCAATCGTCAAGTCAATACCTTTCTCTTTCAACAAAGGTTTCGCTTCTTCCAGCACCTCTGCGTGTGGCACACTTGTCGCTCCAACAACAATTTCGGTAGTTTCCTGATCACTAGCAGCTTCTTCACCAGATGAGTCATTGCTTTCAGTGTTACCATTATTCTCTTCTTCATCAGATGACCCACAAGCTGTTAATGCAACAACCAATGTAATTCCTAATAAAACCAATAATAATTTCTTCATGTTATTAAACTCCCCTTCTATCGTTTATCGATTCGTTTTGATACAAAGTCGCCAGCCCATTGAAAGATAAAGACGATGGCAACAATGAAGACGGTACACGCGAAAACTACGTCATTATTTCTTCGCTGGAAACCGTGCATATAAGCTAGATCTCCAAGACCACCTGCACCAATCACTCCTGCGATGGCTGTATAACCGATCAACGCAATTGCTGTAACCGTTAGGCCTCCAACGAGTGCTGGTTTCGATTCTTGCAACAAAACCTTGAAAATAATTGTATGAGTCTTAGCCCCCATTGATTTTGCCGCCTCAATTACCCCTTTATCTACCTCCTTTAAGGCAATTTCAACTAACCGTGCGTAAAACGGCGCCGAACCGATAATCAATGCCGGTAAAGCCGCTTTCGGACCACGGATGGTATCCATCAAAAAGTCTGTAAATGGAATGAGCAATAAAATTAATATAATAAACGGGATGGCGCGGAATACGTTAACGACAGTTGCCGTTATTCCATTAATCACCCGGTTGCTCCAAAGATTTCCTCGATCAGTCAAATAAAGCAATAAACCGAGAATGATTCCAAGAATAAAAGTGCCGATGACTGAAATAACCGTCATGTATAATGTTTCATAAGTTGCTGTCCATAAGTTCTCCATAATGACATTCGGAAATAATTCTTCAAGCATTTGTAACCACCTCTACTTCTACTCCCGAGTTGCGAATATAATTCATCGATGCTTCAATCACTTTTCGTTCGCCGTCCAGTTCAACGAATAATGTACCGTATGAGCCTTCCTGGGTTTGTGAAATTGAACCTTGAAGGATATTCACATAAACATCGAACTGTTTAGCGACTTCACTGATTAAGCTCCGTCTCGCCGTACCACCAACGAAGTGCAACTTCACTACTTCTTTGCTTTCATCTTCGGTAATGAAATCTTTTAGGCGTTCCGGGTCATGTTCAAGTGGCGATAATTGTTGAACGAATCGCTTCGTCGTTTTCTCTTTTGGATTGATGAACACTTCCAACACGTCCCCGACTTCAACAACTTTTCCTTGTTCCATGACAGCTACACGATGACAGATCTTTTGAATGACATGCATTTCATGCGTAATTAAAATAATCGTTAATTTTAGTTTTTTATTAATGGATACAAGTAAATCCAAAATATCATCTGTCGTTTCCGGATCGAGTGCGGATGTTGCTTCGTCACAAAGGAGCACCTCTGGATCGTTTGCGAGCGCACGAGCAATGCCGACGCGTTGCTTTTGCCCACCACTTAGTTGAGAAGGATAGCTGTTTTCCCGTCCTTTCAAGCCAACAAGCTCAATCAATTCATCCACTTTTTCTTTACTGCTCTGTTTATCCAACCCTGCGATTTCTAAAGGAAATGCAATGTTTTCATACACTGTACGTGACCATAGCAGATTAAAGTGTTGAAAGATCATTCCTATTTTTTGTCGTTTTTTACGCAAATCATTTTTTCCTAATTGAGTTAATGACTGCTGATCAAGTGTAATTTCTCCACTCGTCGGCTCTTCCAACCGATTCAACAGACGGACGAACGTACTTTTACCAGCACCGGAATAACCGATAACACCAAAAATTTCACCTTTTTCAATTTCCAATGAAACATCATCCACAGCATGAACAGTTTGATCTTTCATTTGAAAATGTTTTGAAAGCTTTTTAATCGATATCATGTAACTCCCTCTTTCGTTAGTAAATAAAAAAACCTTCCTGCATAAGAGAACAGAAAGGATTTGGGCTTTCGTTCCCTTATCTATCAAAGCATCCCCTGCTTTGCTGGAATTAGCACCTGTTGGATGATTTAAATGTCCATCCAGTGGTTGCCGGGCTTCATCGGGCCAGTCCCTCTGCCTCTCTTGATAAGAGTATATTTATCTAATTGTAAATTTAACGCGTTAAAGCGATACGTTGCTAACACATAAAAAAATCTCCCTTGCAAGAACAAGAAAGATACATTTACTCTCTCTTATCTTGCCATGCATTCAGCATGAACAGGAATTAGCACCTTTCGAATAAATTCGATGGTTGCCGGGCTTCACAGGGCCTTTCCCTCCGCCACTCTTGATAAGAAATTTTGCTATGCGATTTGTATTAATGTTAATATTATCATGAAGCGAATTGGTCGTCAATCGTATTTTTTAAAAAAGGGGGAAATATAAAATGAAAGCACCACAATTCGAACTACCATACTTAAATGAAGACCATACATTCTCTCTCGATGAAGTACTCGGCGAAAAAGTCGTTGTCCTAACTTTTTGGGTATCTTGGTGCCCAGACTGTGCACGTGACCTTCCGAAAAAAGAACAATTTTATAAAACGACGCGAAGTGATGAATTAGAAATGATTACGATCAATGTGACTGGCCGGGAACGTTCCGAAGAAGAAGCACTAAAATATCAAGAGCAATTCTTGACCCAGCCCGTTTTGAAAGATAACGGACGAGAAGTATATGACCTGTATGAATGCACCTCTGTACCGACAACGATTGTCATTGATAAAAATGGTGAGATTGTCGGGGAGTTCGGTGACAAAGCTGATTTTGTTGAGATTTTGCAGGTGATTAGTCAAGCAATTGCATAAGCAGTTCTAAATGAGCACTCCATATTGGATGGGGTGCTCTTTTTATGGAATGAGCGAGTTTAACGGAGGATTCATTAGCGGGTTGGCGTGGTTTATCGGCGGGTTTGCGACATTTATTGGCGGCTTTTTGTGATTTATCGGCGGGATGGCGATATTTATTGGCGGCTTTCCGCAGTTTATCAACGGCTTCGCACATTTTATCGGCGGCTACCTCGGGTTTTTCGATGGCTCCCTCGGATTTTTCGACGGCTGTACGCAGTTTTTCGGCGGCTTTCAATTTTTCCATAAAAAATACCGAACGTAAAGAGAATCCTTCGTTCGGCATGTCGAAATTCATTAAATTTTATTTTTCTCCGTCACTAAATACGGTCCGAGTTCTTTCAATAGGTATGGCACGGAATGAAATGTATAGATCCGGTCGACTGGCTGGCCGTCTTTAAACACCATTAAACATGGAACGCTCATAATGCTGTATTGTTGGAGAAAATCTGGTGCAGTCAGTCCGTTTAGTTCATAAAATTTATTGTCTTCCAGTGTGTCTTCTAGATAAAGAAGCATTCGCTTTGCTACTTTACATGTACCGCAAAAGGGGCTATTGATAAATAATATATGATACTGCTTTTTCTTTACTAAAAATTGCGCATTTTTTTCATTAATTACATTCATACTCATTCAAACCCTTTCAAAAAATCCACGTCGACGTTTATATCAGCTGCTTGCAAAATTGATGCTAACACGTACTCAGGTGTTTCTTCAACTTCACGATACTTTCGGTCGATATAAAGGTTCTGTGCATGAGAGATTTCTTGATTGAGTAATTTCCGTAGTTTAATTCCAGGTTCATCTTCATCTGTCAAAATAAACACATCACGAAAATCCAACTGATGCTCTTCAATCATTAAGTCCAAAGCATGTAAACCGAGGGTTCCAAACGTACACAAAACGAAAGCATCTTCCTCAATTACCCGGTTAATTTTTTTCTTATCTTGCTTTCCCTCTACGATAATTACCTTAGACAACTCATCCATGTATGATCACCAAATTTTATATTCATTACCTATGGAAAAAGCTGATCTTTATCGATCAGCTTCCAAGGTTCTATTCTTCTTCTTCTGTCATTTTTTGATATGCGTCAGCATCCATTAATTCTTCAAGCTGAGATGCGTCGTCTAATTCAACAACAACCATCCATGCTTGTTCGTATGGAGATTCGTTTACTAATTCAGGGCTGTCTTCTAATTCTTCATTCACTTCGACAACTTTCCCTGAAACAGGAGCGTATAACTCAGACACTGTCTTAACAGATTCAACACTGCCAAATGGCTCATCCAATTCTAATTCATCACCGACTTCTGGCAATTCAACAAATACAATATCCCCTAGTTCGTCTTGTGCGAATTCCGTAATACCGATTCGAACCTTACCGTCTTCATTTTTCACCCATTCGTGTTCTTTTGAATAACTTAATTCTTTTGGTAAATTCATCGTACGAGCCTCCTATAACCATTTAACTACTTATATTCTACTATATTTTTTGAATAGATAACACATTCTTGCTGTTTTTATTTCCACTCGGATTCAAATATCTCTTCTTTAAATCCAACTGTCGCTTTTTTACCATCCGTTACCAGTGGTCGTTTCATTAACATACCATCCGAAGCGAGCAGCTTGATTTTTTCATCGTCAGACATTTCCTCCAACTTGTCTTTTAACCCTAGTTCACGGTATTTCTTTCCTGATGTATTGAAAAATTTCTTTAGCGGTAAATCACTTTGTTCAATCATTTGCTTCAGTTCGGATTCACTTGGTGGATTGTCGACGATATGTACTGATTCATAAGTTACACCATTCTCATCCAGCCATTTTAATGCTTTACGACATGTACCGCATTTTGGATATTGATAGATCGTTACTGTCATCTGAAAACACCTCCACCGTTAGTTTAGCACATTTCTGATGACAGTTGGGAAGATGCAGCCTCCTCATCACGTCGTTTACATACAAACAGATAAAACCCCAGCAGAAGTTATTCCACTGAGGTTTCGGTAAGTCTAAAGAAACTTTCTTTACACTGTATACTTTTCTTCTTCAATTAATGTCTTCGCAATTTCTCGTTTCTTCTCAATCACGTTCGTTGGATCATGACGAGTTAGTTTACGAAGTGCACCAAGCATCATGCGTAGACTGTCTCCAGAGTCACTAGCAACCAATGTTTCTTTCGCATCTGCTTCGATGCTGTTGAATGCTTCTTGGACATACACTTGTGTGTAAAGTACTTTTTGTTTGTGTTTCTCTTCGCCGTCTTTGTTGATGGCTTTTTCGGTACGAAGGATGGCAGCTTCCATGTTGTAAATTTCAGCAGCCATGTCGGCGATATTCGCCAATAGCTCTTGTTCTTGCTCCAGTTTTTCTTGGAATTTCTGAGCAGCGATTCCTGCAGCCAACAACCCGATTTTCTTCGCATTTTTCAATAGGTAACGTTCTTGCTCAAGTGTTTCGTCACCAACTGGTTCAGGCATCATTGTTAACAAAATTATGTCAGGGAATTCACGATTGTTTGAATGTTTTATATATTCAGATATGACTTACTCGTTTTAATCAAAAGCATAAATAATACAACAAACAACAAAAAGACTGTAGCAACGCTCATTATGATCCAGCTCAATGAAAAGTCAAGATAAAGTAAAACCGCACAACTAATTGAACCGCCTATCATATAAGCAAAGCCTGCCCAAAGCGTCAGTTCATTCCTTATGTGCTTTTGAATCATTTTTTTAGACCAGCCTACAACGTGATACATCGTAAGTTCATTTTTTCTTTCTAGCATTAATGCTTTAAAAGACTCGCTTATACTTATAATCGCAATACCGAACGTTGCTAATAATATGAGTAGCTGCATTGTTTGGACAGTATCCATCGCAAACGTGCCGAGCGTTGTCTGTCTTGCCTCGATAAATGTTGATACTAATGAAGTCATTTGTATAACAATAAGGATTGTTGAAATAATCAATATACAAATAACCGGTAAAATCAGGTGGCGATAATGGAGTAGACTTGGAATAAATCTATAAGGCTCCACTCTGATTGATGGTTTACTATTATAATTAAATACAGCTAAAATCAATAAGCTTAGAATCGCCCAAAGTCCAATCAGACTCAACACGTGTGACTGATTGATCTGTTCAACTAAAATCATCAATAACCCTATACTGATTAAAAAGGCTACAGTCACTAACGTAAGCTGCTCTAAAAAGTTCCGTAGTTTTATTTTGTTTTTACTCCAACCTAGTTTACTTAATATATCGTTTTCTTCAGCAAATTGGTTTTTCTCGTAAAATAGTTTGGATATATACCATATAATCCCGAAAACTGCGAACAAAATAATACTTACTACTGCTAAGTAATTCCAGCCATCCACTAATGATTGGGCTGTTCCCAACGTAGTCCATGGTGCCGTTACCTGCCCGATCCCTTCAACATTCATTTCAACTTGCTGGAATGACGAACCAGCAACAATATCAACTTCGTAGCCTTCCTCAAGTAAGTCAATTGCAACTTGGTTAATTTTCTCTTGGGCCTCTTGATTATATGAATCAATATCAGCCACTTTTAAACGAATAGCATCAATCGGTTTGTCACCTTTAATAAATTCAGCAGCTTCTATTGTTGTTACGCCAGCTGCAGGTTGAGAGATAAAGCTGCCTGGTTTCGTTGTTGGTGTTAATTCCGTCCCATCCTTTGTCCGAACTTCTTTAGTTGTATAAATACCTAGGGGGCTGGATACCAATTGACCTTCATCTTTTTGTGGAGAAAACGTTCCAGTTTGCCATAACATAAATGGAACCTCAAAATTTTCTGCCTCAAAATAACTTTCACCTTTCTGTTCGACTCTTTTATAAGAAGGTGGTGATCCGTCTTCAATGATAGGAACATTGACACCTTTTCCATTAATTTGGTAATCTACTTTAGATGCAGTATAATATAATGAGGTATCGTTAGTTAAAGAACCACCCTCTCCCCACTTCACGGTGTACTCGTTCGTGATTTCAACATAGTTCCCATTGAAAGGGGACTGATATTCACTTAAATCGATTAAGTGCTCCTCTTTAGAAAGTACTGGTGTTACATTTAATTCATCGATCATCTGATTGATCATTTCATCATCATTCTCATTATAAAGGCTCATCAGATTTTCATGTGAATCCAAATTATATTTTCCCTTAAATTCAGGTAATGATAGTGATAAGTTTTCAACATTCAATTCAAAATAAAGCGATAAATTTAAATCACTACGCTGTATAACGGGAATAAGTTCAGGAATTCCACGAAACTTTAGTGATTGGATTAATAGAGTGGTTTCATGATCAAGTTCTTCTCGGTCCATTTCTAATAGACTTTCAATATCTTTATATTTGTTTAAATCAGTATAATCAATACCTGTTAGCTTGCCTTCACTCTCAATATCAATTCCCGTAAGCAAATAATAGTTCCTCGGTAGTTTTGCACCCATAAAACCAATCATTTTACCATCCGGCTGAAGATCTTCCGGTTTAACAATAAAATCAAAATACTCACGTTCTTTTCCATCCATATAATAGAAAGTAAATGGATCATCCAGAGCATAATTATTCATTCCATCTGATGTATAATAAGTCCATTCTATTTTTGCTGGGCTTTCCAATAATGGTAGACCTACTGAATTTGTGTTTCCCGTAAAATATCCGACGGAAGCGACAGGTGCAGCGATTTCAACATCTTCACTATTTTTGATATCTTCCCATTCTTTAATCGAAATCCCGCCAGAACTGTCACCAATATAGTTGGCCTCTACTACACCCAGTTCATGCTCGATAGGTGTTCGTGAGTCCTTGGGACGGACTAAAATATCGTATAAGCCTCTGCCGTGTTCTTCAATCGTCTGTTCAACCGCTAGCTTAGATTGCTGGGCATATTGAATACCTAAAGGAATTAAAACAAATACACATGTCATGGCAATGATTGTGAAGATCGAGCTGAACTTTCGATTGAAAATCCTTTTAAAAATCATACGAATCATTTGATCAACTCTTTATGTAGTAATTTACCATTGATTAATTGATAGATATTATCACTATACTTTGCTACTTCTTCATCATGAGTTACAAGAATAATTGTCTGCCCATTTTGTTTGAGAGACAATAACAAGTTTATGATTTGATTACGAGTGTCGGAATCCAGATTCCCAGTTGGTTCATCACATAATAAAAGATTTGGTTCTGCGATCAGAGCCCTAGCAATCGCTACTCTTTGTTTTTCACCACCAGAGAGGTCTTTAGGTAGCCTATTATATAAGTCTTCCTCTATACCAACTTCTACTAATAGCTTTCTAGCACGGGTAACCAATTCAGTTTTGGATCGATCTTGAACTAAAGGTAGAATGACATTATCCAATACGGAGTAATAAGGAAGAAGCTTAAAATCTTGAAAAACAAATCCTATGTTATTTCTTCTGAATTCACTCAAACTATTTTCATATAATTCATTAATGTTTATATCGTTAATATGGATTTTCCCTTCGTTAGGCTTTAAGAGTCCGGAAATACAATTAAGTAATGTTGACTTTCCCGACCCTGAGGGCCCCATGATTGTGCACCAAGTACCATTAGAAATATTTAAATTAACATTTTGTAAAATTACTTTATTATTAGAACCACTTTTAAAAGATTTTGATATATTGGCGATTTTCATCATTTCTTCCTCCTAAGAATGGATAATCATATAGCACCCTGCGACAGGGTGCTATATTAAAAACTTAATATCTTCGGAGTGTAATAGAACCTGATATATTTCCTTGTCCTGTTGAACTGCGTGCTTTAAAATAATCCGGCCATGTTATTTCAGTTCTGCTCGAAGGAAGAGAGTATGTTGTCGGAATAGTTTGAGTAGAATAAGATGTAAATGAAGTATCATTATAATGATACGATCCGTAACCATCCCTATATGTTACATAAAAGACATTAGACCTGTCATCTCCCCAATTAAGGTCTTTGGTTACACGTGCACTTGTCCCAGTTCTATTAACATGAACAGGAGACATATTATACTCGAATGGTATACTTGATGGGCTAACCTCTTCCTTTGCATTTGATTGTTTTTCTGCTTCAGCAAAAGAATTTTCAGTCGGGATCATAAGAACCATGCCAAAAGTGAGTAAACTAAAAAAGGTTATTTTTACAAATTTCATTTGATCACCTGCCCTACCTCATTTTTTCTGGATGTAATTTCCATTTATGTTTTCGTTTCCATTATATATTGAATTATCTGTTATTTTCAATGGTACTAAAGACATATTTTTAAATATATGGAATTTTATAAAATAAGAGGCTCTTCACGATTAATTGTGGGTGCAGCTTCCTATATCATCTAAATCTTTTCTAATACGGTAGCTTACACTCTAGAAGGATTATCGTGAGAAAATGGTTTTGATTTCGATAGCCTATAGGCTCTACATTTAAGAACTTTGATTTTGTTATTTGTTCTTTCCCTCGAGCCATTGGTTAGTCCTCAATTAAAAAGTTTAATATTGGACTCTTCCATTGAAGAAGTGTTTTAGCTGCTCTTGTAGAGCGGGAAATATTCCATATATGTACTTCTGATCCATTGTTTAAAAATAGCGTTCACCTCTTGAAAGTCTTTTGCTTCGAACGCTTTAACAATTCATGGAGTCTTGGTTGTTCTTCAAGAAGAAGATATTGTTTTCCAATTCATTATCCTTTAACTTACTAGGTAGGTGTTAAAATAACAAATCAAGAATAATTTTTAAAATCTACTTTTTTTAATGCTCACCACAACTTAGAGTGATGAACCTAAAAAGAGCCGATATCCCTTTTCTTTAGTGGTTTTTTGATTATTTGAATAAAGACATGAGATAGAACCACCTTTGCCATGTTTTAGAGCCACTTGTGACACAATTTTGAGGCATCATTGACATAGAGTGAGCCAAAATGATTGTCCTTGATATAGCAACACTTCCACCACCCTTGACCTATAAATATAAAGAGGTTGATACGGAGGAATTTGTGAGATTTATAAAATACTATTTTAATATGGGTGATACCTCAGAATTTGAAAATTGGTTGGATATAAAAAAATAATTCAATATTCCATGATATGGAAAATATTTATGTCTTCTTGAGGCAGAGTTGGAACCATCTCGACATACTATACATCTTTTCCCTTTCTAATATTAGGGAATATACCATCCAGATATGGGTTACTTGAATTTTCTAGATCTTAAGGCAGTCCTGAAGAACTCATAGACTAATAAGTTGAGCAACAACAAGTCGGTTTTCATCTAAACCATAAATTAATCCCAGCCCGCAAACTTATATTTTTTGCACAGACTGGGATTGATTCTTGACCACTATTTAGCTGTTCTTGTTTTTAAATTAAACCGTATACTTCTCTTCCTCAATCAACGTCTTCGCAATTTCACGTTTTTTCTCGATTACATTTGTTGGATCATGACGAGTCAGTTTGCGAAGTGCACCAAGCATCATGCGCAGGCTGTCTCCAGAGTCAGAAGCAACTAATGTTTCTTTCGCATCCGCTTCGATGTTGTTGAATGCTTCTTGCACATACACTTGAGTATAAAGAACTTTTTGCTTGTGTTTCTCTTCGCCGTCTTTGTTGATGGCTTTTTCGGTACGAAGGATGGCAGCTTCCATGTTGTAAATTTCAGCAGCCATGTCGGCGATATTCGCCAATAGCTCTTGTTCTTGCTCCAATTTTTCTTGGAACTTCTGCGCAGCGATTCCTGCAGCTAACAAGCCAATTTTCTTCGCGTTTTTCAGTAGGTAACGTTCTTGCTCAAGCGTTTCGTCACCGACTGGTTCAGGCATCATTGTCATTAACTCTTCTTGTAGTGCTGTTGCTTTTTCAAGAAGTGGTAGTTGACCTTTCATTGCTTTTTTCATGAATGTACCTGGTACAAGCATGCGGTTAATTTCGTTTGTTCCTTCGAAAATACGGTTGATTCTTGAGTCACGGTACATACGCTCGACTTCATATTCTTGCATAAATCCATAACCACCGTGGATTTGCACCGCTTCGTCAACGGCATAATCCAATAATTCGGTTGCCATGTATTTATTCATGGAACACTCGATTGCGTATTCAGCAATACTTTTCGCAACTTCTGATCCATCGTTCAACTCTTCTTGAGAAAGACCACCCATACGCTGTTCAAAAAGACCAACTGTACGGTAAACGGAACTTTCGTTGGCATACGTTCGTGCTGCCATGTTTGCTAGTTTTTCTTGAATCATACGGAAGCTTGAAATTGGTGTATTGAACTGTTTACGTTCGTTTGCATATTTTGTCGCAACTTCAATCGCACGCTTAGCACCGCCGACACCGCCAATCGCTAGCTTATAACGTCCGACGTTTAAAATGTTGAATGCGATGACGTGACCGCGACCGATTTCACCAAGTACGTTTTCAACCGGTACTTCAGCATCTTCCAACACTAATGTACGTGTAGAAGAAGATTTGATCCCCATTTTCTTCTCTTCAGGTCCAGTAGAAACACCCGGGAATTCACGCTCAACGATGAACGTCGTGAACTTCTCACCATCGACTTTTGCATAAACGACGAATACGTCCGCAAATGCAGAGTTTGTAATCCACTGTTTCTCACCGTTTAAAATATAATGAGTTCCAGCTTCGTTTAACTTAGCGGTTGTTTTTGCACCAAGTGCGTCAGATCCTGAACCCGGTTCAGTCAGCGCGTATGCCGCTAGTTTCTCACCAGTTGCTAGAGCAGGTAAATATTTTTCTTTCTGTTCTTTGTTACCGAAGAAAACGATTGGTAGTGAGCCGATTCCTACGTGCGCACCATGAGTGATGGAAAACCCACCAGCAAGAGACATTTTCTCAGTAATCAAAGAAGAACTAATTTTATCCAATCCTAGGCCGCCGTACTCTTCTGGTACGTCTGCACCTAACAGACCAAGCTCCCCTGCTTTATGCAGTAAATCAACCGATTTATCAAACTCATGATTTTCCAAGTTATCGAGAACCGGCCATACTTCACCTTTGACATACTCTTCTGTCGTTTTCGCAATCATTTTATGCTCTTCAGTAAAGTCCTCAGGTGTTAACATATCTTCTGCGGCAATGTCTTCTACTAAGAAGCCTCCACCTTTAATCACTTTTTCTTGTGTTTCGCTCATAATTTTACCCTCCAGT
Organism: Allobacillus saliphilus; assembly: GCF_018138385.1. Lineage (GTDB taxonomy): Bacteria > Bacillota > Bacilli > Bacillales > Alkalibacillaceae > Allobacillus > Allobacillus saliphilus. Next base: position 16,662 of record NZ_JAGSIE010000036.1, on the reverse strand, counting down.
AATGAATGTTTTATAGTAATTCAAATACACCAGCTGCACCCATACCGCCACCGATACACATTGTGACGACACCATATTTCACATTACGACGCTTCATCTCATTCATTAATGAGACGGTTAGCTTCGTACCGGTACAACCAAGTGGGTGACCTAATGCAATCGCTCCACCGTTTACGTTAACAATGTCTTCATCTAATCCAAGTTCGCGAATAACTTGAAGCGATTGGGAAGCAAACGCTTCGTTTAGTTCAAACAATCCGATATCCGACAATTCAAGACCCGCCATTTCCACTGCTTTTGGAATCGCTTTGACCGGTCCGACCCCCATTATTTCTGGCTCGACACCTTGTACCGTATACGAATGGAATTTTAAGATTGGCGTTAGCCCTTCTTTTTCTGCTTTTTCACGATCCATGACTAAGACAGATGCTGCACCATCACTCATTTGTGAAGCGTTACCAGCAGTGACGGATCCACCCATAGTGAATGCAGGTCTCAGCTTCGATAAAACTTCAGGCGTCGTGCCAGGACGTACACCTTCGTCTTTCGAAACTGTTACTGTCGTTTCATGAACTTTATTTTCCGGACCAACTTTGCGTTGTACGACATCCACTGGAACAATTTCGTCATCAAATTTCCCTTCTTTGATTGCTTTCTCCGCACGCTCATGACTTCGAGCAGCGAAAGCATCTTGGTCTTCACGGGAAATTCCGAAACGCTGAGCAACTTCTTCAGCTGTATGCCCCATCGACATATAATAACCGGGAGCATTTTCAACCAAGTCCAAGTTCGGTTTGATGACGTGTCCGCCCATTGGAATTAAACTCATGGATTCAGCTCCACCAGCAATGATCGTTTCCGCATGACCAAGCATAATTCGCTCAGCTGCGTAGGCAATACTTTGAAGTCCTGATGAACAGTACCGGTTGATCGTGATTCCTGGGACATCGTGATCAAGTCCCGCCAAACCACCGATGTTTCTTGCCATATTCATTCCTTGCTCTGCTTCAGGCATCGCACAACCGATAATGATGTCATCGATTGGGCCGTCATAATTGTTCGCACGTTTCAATACTTCTTTTACGGTTACAGCGGAAAGATCATCTGGACGTGTATTTGCGAATGATCCTTTCATCGCTTTACCGACAGGTGTTCTTGCACCTGCGACAATGACTGCTTCTCTCACAATTTCTCCCCCTTTTTTCGAATTGGAGTTATTCCGTTTATTAGTTACGTAGTGGTTTACCTTTCATCAACATATGCTGCATACGTTGTTGTGTTTTCGCTTCACCAATTAAGCTGATGAATGCTTCTCGTTCTAAGTCAAGTAGATATTGTTCATCGACCAGTGTTCCGTATGCAAGTTTTCCACCTGCAAGAACATAAGCTAATTTCCCAGCAATCTTCAAGTCATGTTCAGAAGCATAGCCACCTTGTACAAGGCCTTTAGCTCCCAGTAACATCGCTGCATAGCCTGGTTCACCAACAACAGGTACTTTTTCACGTTTTGGCGCTTGGTACCCTGCTTTTGCTAAGCCAAGCACACTTTGTTTAGCATCATAGATGAGGTGATCACCATTAACACTGATTTTGTCATGGTTATCCAAGAATCCGCTTTCACGTGCTTCAGCGGCTGAAGTGGACACTTGTGCCATCGCTACTTTTTCAAAGACGTCATTCGCTACTTTCGTTAAATCGAAATCAGGTCCTTGTGGCAAGCCGCGTAGTGACTTCAAATAAAGTTCTTTCGTTCCGCCACCACCTGGAATTAAACCGACACCGAATTCAACTAAGCCCATATATGTCTCTTGAGAAGCTTGAATGCTTGCTGCTGGAAGGCTGACTTCAGCTCCACCACCTAGCGTCATACCAAACGGTGCGACGACAACCGGCTTTTCATTATATTTAATATTCATCATTGTGTCTTGGAATTGTTTAACGATCATTTCCAATTCAATGAAGTTAAAGTCTTGAGCTTCCATCAGCATCATGCCAAGGTTTGCACCGACACAGAAGTTCTTGCCTTGGTTCCCGATGACAAGCCCTTTATAATTTTTATTCACTTCTTCCAATGAATAATTGATCATTTGAAGAATGTCTGGTCCAATCGCGTTGCTTTGTGAATGGAATTCAAGGAGTGCAACGTCATCACCTAGGTCGATCAAGCTTGCACCTGAATTTTTCTTGATGACGCCATTGGATTCCTTGTAAAGCTTCAAATTGATTTCTTTCGGATTGACGTCCTTTTCGACATACTCACCGTTGTGGTAGTAGTACTCTTTACCGTTTTCGGTTTTATAGAACGTTTCGAATCCGCTTTCAATCATTTCATCGATCCAAGTAGGAACTTCTGCGCCCTCTTCTTTCATGCGTTCAACCGAAGATTTCACACCAATTGCATCCCACATTTCGAATGGTCCGAGCTGCCAGCCGAAGCCCCACTTCATCGCTTCGTCAATCGCTTTGATGTCATCGGCAATTTCACCAAGTAGGTCGGCAGAGTAGATTAATGTAGGTTTTGTAACGTTCCATACAAGGTCGCCACCGCGGTCGCCTTTTGCATTGACGAGTGCTTTCACTTTTCGCTTGGCACCTTTTTGCTGTTTTGCTTGGCCCGTTGCTTCAGTTTTTAACTTTTTCTGTTCATTTTCATATTCCAATGTTTCAGGGTTTAACTCGTAGATGACGCTTCCTTTTTCACCTTTTTTCTTCAAGAAAAAACCTTTACCGGCTTTTGCACCGAGCATCCCTTTTTCATTCATTTGCTTCATAAATTCAGGTACTTCGAAAACTTCCTTCTCTGCACCTTCAACTTGATCGTACACGTTTTTGGCAACATGGATGAACGTGTCGAGACCAACCACATCAAGTGTACGGAAAGTTGCACTCTTCGGTCGACCAATCATAGGACCAGTAACAGAGTCAACTTCACCGATGCTGTATCCACCTTTAAGCATCTCTTGAACGGATACTAATAATCCGTAAGTTCCGATGCGGTTCGCGATAAAGTTCGGTGTGTCTTTCGCTTCAACAACACCTTTTCCTAATACGTCTTCACCAAATGTCTTCATGAAGGACAAAACTTCCGGATCTGTTTTTTCAGTCGGAATGACTTCAAGAAGCTTTAGGTACCGTGGCGGGTTGAAAAAGTGCGTTCCAAGAAAATGTTTTTGGAAATCTTCCGAACGACCTTCCACCATTGCGTTAATCGAAATCCCGGACGTGTTCGACGTAACGATTGTACCTTCTGTTCTATGTGCTTCAACTTGTTCAAAGACCTTTTTCTTAATATCCAAATTTTCAACAACAACTTCAATAATCCAGTCAACTTCTTTTAATTGATCCATATCATCGTCAAAGTTCCCAGTCGTAATTAGATCAAGGCTCTTTTGACTCGTGATTGGAGATGGTTTTTGTTTTTTCAATTTCGCTTTACTTTCATTTGCGATACGGTTACGAACAGCAGAATCCTGTAATGTCATACCCTTCTTCTCTTCCTTCGCCGTAAGCTCACGAGGAACAATATCCAACATCAATGTAGGTATTCCTACGTTTGCCAAATGTGCCGCAATACCAGCTCCCATTACACCTGAGCCTAATACAGCCGCACGTTTGATTTGACGGTTCATGAAACTTCCCCCTATTCTTTGAATGAATACTCATTCATTTTACTCGAAAATTTTTTTGGATAGTTCATCACTACCCAAAGCACTCTATCTATTACTATAAATTATTTTCCGATAATTCGCAAACCATTTTATGCCGATTATTCAAATTTTCTATTAATCGGATTATTTTTTATCTTGATGAAGGGTAGAGCAATCGTTTTCTGCGCTACCCTTCGAGATGAACTTGTGGCTTGGCCCGTTGATCGAGCGGTTCGTTGCATTCGTCGAGCGGCTCCACGCGTTTGCTGAGCGGCTCCACGCGTTTATCGAGCGGTTCCGCGCGTTTGTTGAGCGGCTCCGCGCGTTTGTCGAGCGGCTCCACGCGTTCGTCGAGCGGCTCCACGCGTTTGCTGAGCGGCTCCGCGCGTTTGTCGAGCGGTGCCGTGCCTTCGTCGAGCGGCTCCACGCGTTTGCTGAGCGGCTCCGCGCGTTTGTCGAGCGGTGCCGTGCCTTCGTCGAGCGGCTCCACGCGTTTGCTGAGCGGCTCCGCGCGTTTGTCGAGCGGTGCCGTGCCTTCGTCGAGCGGCTCCACGCGTTTGCTGAGCGGCTCCGCGCGTTTGTCGAGCGGTTCCGCGCATTCGTCGAGCGGCTCCACGCGTTTATCGAGCGGTTCCGCGCATTTGTCGAGCGGTTCCGCGCGTTTGTCGAGCGGTTCCGTGCATTCGTCGAGCGGCTCCACGCGTTTGTCGAGCGGTTCCGCGCGTTTATCGAGCGGCTCGCAAATCGATTTATTACTTAAATATCCCTTTCACAACAAAACCGACGTTAGCTGGTCGTTCTGCTAAGCGTCTCATAAAATAGCCGTACCAGTCATTTCCGTATGGTACATAGACACGCATCTTGTATCCTTCTTCTGATAATTCATTTTGACGTTCGTTCCGTATACCGTACAACATTTGGAATTCAAATTGATCGCGTGGAATATTATGTTCTTCTGCGAATTTCTTCGTGAATTCAATAATCACATCATCATGTGTTGCGACAGCTGTGTAATTTCCATTTTGCAAATGCTGGGCAATAATCTTTTTAAAGTTTTCATCGGTATCTTTCTTTTCAGGAAAGGCGACTTCTGCCGATTCTTTGTAAGCACCTTTCACTAAACGCAAATTCGGACTGTATTGATCCAGGTTTTCTATATCATCTGATACTCGATATAAATATGCTTGCATGACGGTACCGATTCCATCGTAATTCTCTTTTAATTTCTCAAAAATATCTAATGTCTTTTGCAATCGTGGGTAGTCTTCCATATCAATGGTGACAAACACATTGTATTTCTTCCCTGCTTCTAAAATTTTCTCCATATTTTCTAAAACAAGGTCTTCTGAAATATCCAACCCTAAAGAAGTCAATTTTAAAGATAGCTGGGAGTCTAGTTGGTTCTCGCCAATCATTTTAATCGCATTTACACATTCATCAGCTCTAGATCTCGCTTCGTCTGATTCACTGACAAACTCACCAAGAAAATCGAGCGTAACAGACAATCCTTTTTCATTTAAAGATTCGATTGTCTTTTTCGCATCACTGATTTTCTCCCCTGCCACAAAGCGACTTGCCCCAAATTTCAATCCATATCTTCTGGCCATCTTTGTAAAAAATTTATTATCGGATAAAAACAGAAAAAACTTTCTCATGACTTTCTCCATCTGCCTCAACCTCTCTGTCTGCATCTATGTAATCGCTTACTATTCTATCATGGATTTAGTTAATTTTGTACTTTCAGAATTTTGTTTTTTAAAATAATTGGCTCTTTTTTTGAAAGCTTTAGTTGTGCTAGCTGTATTCGTCTGACCCCTCGTAGACTGCTGCAGAAAAAGCAACAGTCGAAAATCCAATAGAACTGAGACATAACTAAAACGTTGGCCACCGCATAAGGCGACATTGCGATAAAACGATGATTCATAAATATATTAGAAAAGGAAAAACACGAAGACTCCTGCGGGATGAAAAGCGTAGATGAGACCCCGCAGTACGCAGTACGAGGAGGCTCATCAGCGCCCGCGGAAAGCGTAGTGTTTTTCCGAAGCGGTGGTTGCTGTATTCCACTTACTAAGAGCTTTCATTTATGAATTTGATTTAATTAATAAATAAAATACCCCATAAAAAAAGGCCCCTCATTCGGGACCTGTTTCTCTTCTTTATTAAGCGACCACGTCATACCCTTGTCCTTCTACCGCTTCAATCAACTGTTGCTTTGAAACGAGGGAGTCTTCGTACGCGACATCGACGTTACCTGAATCTAAATTGACCTCTACTGAACGGACACCTTCGAGATTACTCAGTGCATCATTGACGGATTGTTTGCAATGACCACAAGTCATTCCTGTAACTTTTAATGTAATTTGCATGTTTTCCCCACCTTTCATTTGTGTGTTTTTATTGTTTCGTATGTATGAATAAAAATCAAGAAATAAAGCTATATGTGTCGGAATCTATCTAAATTGATATTTATTTTCGTAAATCGTAAGCATTCCTATTTACAACATTAGACGATTAAGTTATACTTTTTTTATTCTAAATCGTAATCATTACGATGGTACTCACTTAGCAAGGAGAAAACAAAATGAAAAAATTAATATTCGCTCTATTCCTTTTAACGATCGTTCTACTCAGTGCTTGTCAATCAACAGATGAATCTCAAAACGAAAAAAGCCACTCAGTCGCCGTTTCCATGTATCCGATTGAGTTTTTGATTTCTGAAATCGCAAAAGACCATGTCGATGTTGAAACAGTCATACCACCTGGAACCGATCCACATATTTATGAACCTTCTTCTAAAAAAATGATCGAGTTATCGTCTAACGATGCTTTCTTTTATATCGGTGATCAGATGGAAGCCTTTGGTGAAACGCTTGCCGGTACATTTGCTGAACAAGGATTGTCCATCTACCAGCTTGCGGATCATAAAGAATTGTTCGAACAAAATTCAGACGTACATGCAGATGAATCGCATGATCACAACGACCATGGAGAGGATGATACCGAATCTCATGAGCAAGATCATCATGAAGAACACTCTGGAGCGGATGGCATCCATGTTCACGATTATAACCCTCATTTTTGGTTGGATCCTGTGCGAATGAGTCTAGCGGCAGAAATTATAACACAAGATTTAATTGAACTGTACCCGAAACTTGAGGATGATTTTAATCAAAATTTAGAGACATTGCAGAATGATCTTCATGAACTACACTTAGAGTTTCAGGCATTACAAGATGAGGAATACACTCTTTTTGTTACACATAAAGCGTTTGACTATTGGACTGAACGCTACGGAATTGAACAACTATCCGTTCGTGGGGTCTCTTCTTCACAAGAGCCTTCTCAAAATGAGTTGAGAAAAATCTTCGATGAAGTTGAAGAACATAACATTAACCACATCATTTTAGAAACAATTAGCCAAGACCGACTTGCTATGACCATTGCTGAAGAAATGGGTTTACGCGTATTATACATGCATAATCTCGAAGCGTTGACCGAGGAAAACATTCAGCAAAATAAAGACTACTTTGACTTAATGCGAGAAAATATAAACACGATTCAAAAGACGAAACAATAAGGAGGTTCACCTGATGAGCACACCGTTAGTATCTGTCAGCCATCTTTCCCATCGGTATGATCAACATTCCGTATTGGAAGATGTCAGTTTTGATGTTGAAGAAGGTAGCTTTGTCGGTTTAGTTGGCCCAAATGGTTCAGGTAAAACGACATTGATTAAATTAATATTAGGGATTGAAAGAATCCAAAAAGGTTCCATCGAAATTTTCGGTAAGCCTGTTCAGCGATTTAAAAATAAAGGACATATCAGTTTTGTTTCACAAAAAGCGAACAGTTTCAATCGTGGATTTCCGGCTACAGCAAAAGAAGTTGTCGGTATGGGACTGACCGCTCGAAGCTCACTGTTCCAATCTCAATCGAATGTAAACGAACAAATCAAACAAGCTTTGGAATATGTAAATATGACGGCTTTTGCCAACCAAAATATCGGTGAGCTTTCAGGTGGGCAACAGCAACGTGTGTTCATTGCACGTGCGCTAGTCAGTAAACCGAAACTTCTTATATTGGATGAGCCGACAGTTGGTGTGGATACGGATAACGTCCAGCAATTTTATCAACTACTTTCGACATTAAACCGAGAACTCGGCATTACTTTAATTCTCGTTTCACATGATATTGGCACAATTACAACGCAGGTGAATGACCTGTTATGTTTAAATAAAAATTTGCATTATCACGGGGACCCGAATAAATTTGAACAGTTAAGCAATGAAGAAAGATCAACGTTTTATGGTCATGACCTCAATGTCATCACCCATGACCATTAGGTGAGGGAGAGATTAGATGCTAGAAGCCCTATTAAATTATGAATTACTTCGAAATACATTTTTTACAGGATTGCTTGTCGGTTTGATTGCACCGCTGCTCGGTACGTTTGTCGTCGTGCAGCGGCAAGCGATGATTGCTGATGGCCTTTCACACGTCACATTAGCCGGTATTGCATTTGGTATGTTTATGCAAAAGCAGCCGATGTCGACGATGATTACACCATTTCAATTTGGAATGATTTTCTCGATTGCCGGTGCCGTCATTATCGAAAAGCTTCGTTCAATGTATCGAGAATTCCAAGAAATCGCGATACCGATTATACATTCACTAGGCGTTGGACTAGCCATTGTATTCATCGCCCTAGCGAACGGCATCAACACTGATATTTACTCGTATTTGTTCGGTTCCGTCGCTGCTGTCAGTCGAAACGATTTACTATTAATTTTAGGTACAACGATATTCGTCGTTGTCATTGTCTTTGTTCTTTACAAAAAATTATTTGCCCTTTCTTTTGATGAGGAATTTGCTGAAGTATCCGGCATTCGTGCGCGATTCATTCATTACTTATTTATGATATTAACCGCTTTAGTGATTGCAGCTTCGATTCGAATTGTCGGTGTTTTACTCGTATCTGCATTGATGACACTTCCGGTCGCAACGAGTATGCGTGTTGCAAAAAGCTTTAAACAAACAATCTGGTACAGTATTCTATATGGAGAAGTAGCTGTCATCATCGGATTAATTTCAGGCTATTATTTAGAAATTCCACCTGGTGGGACGATTGTTCTTACAGCTGTTCTATTACTTGGTTTAACGTTATTGGTGAAAAAGATCAAATCACTCGGAAGAATTGAAGGTGAGCATTCATGAATTTGAATGAGGCGCTGAATCTATTAAAAAATGAAGGCTATAAATTTACTGACAAACGGAAGGATATCCTAGAGTTTTTTGCGGAGGAAGATGGATATCGGACTGCAAGCGATTTATGGGAAATACTGAACAAAAAGTATCCAGGGATTAGCTATGATACGATCTACCGAAACTTGCATTTGTTTCATGACCTTCATATTTTGGAATCAACCGAATTAGCTGGTGAAAAACATTTTCGTTTTTCATGTGGGCATGACCATCACCATCATCACTTTATTTGTAACAATTGCGGCAAAACAAAATCCATCGAAACATGTCCGATGGATTTCATTCAACCGAAATTTCAAGGGTATATGATTGAAAGTCATAAATTTGAAGTCTATGGATTATGCCCTGTTTGTCAATAACTATTAAGCTATTATAATACCCGTACGATGATGCTTAAAAAATGAAGCCATCGTACGGGTTTTGTTTTCACTCTATATATGCCATTTTAGTAGGCTATTGCCTATTCTTTTAGAGGGAACGTGCCTGATAGGTTCGCTCAGCATTCTCCCTTTTTGGCTCCATCCCTCTTCTACGGATATTTCCTTTCACCGCAATATTCATTAATATACCTAAAAGGAAAAAGGTGATCAGTAATGATGAACCACCATAACTGATTAACGGCAACGTGATTCCTGTAATTGGCATTAACCCTGTAATCGCACCTAAATTAATGAACACTTGTGAAGTAATCTGAAATGTAATCCCATAGGCAAGTAGCTGTCCAAATTGATCAGTCGCTCGTTTAGCGATCATGAGCCCTTTAAACATAAATGCGATGTATAAGCCGATGACAAACAATACGCCAATCAGTCCTAATTCTTCAGCAATCACCGACATAATAAAGTCTGTATGTGCTTCAGGTAGAAACCCAGCTTTCTGTACACTGTTACTTAATCCGACTCCGTTGACTTGTCCACTCGCAATGGCTATTAGTGAATGAACTAGCTGATAATCTTCACCACTTGGATCTGAGAAAGGATCTAGAAAACCGGTGAGTCGTTCCATCCGATAACCTTCTGTCAAAATTAATAAGACGACTCCTGCTAGTGCCGTTCCACCTAGCAAGAAAAGATGTCGGAAACGAATTCCAGCAAACATCAAAATAATTCCACAAGGTATGATAATGGAAACGGCTGTACCTAAATCAGGTTGTAGCACAATCAATAGGAAGACAAATAGTAATACGATTAATGGCGGCATAACGCCTTGTCCAAAATGATGCAACTTTTCTTGCTTGTTTGTGTAAGCTTTAGCAAAGTATAAAATCAAAGCCACTTTTGCCACTTCAGACGGTTGGAGAAGAATGAAACCTAAATTCAACCAACGCGTCGCTTCGTTTCTTGTGACTCCGACACCTGGTATTAAAACTAAAATTAATAACAAGATTGTTCCTAATATAAATATGGGAATAAACGGACCGAGCTTGCGATAATTGAATAGACTCATTAAACCGAAGATAGCAAAACCAATAGCCAAGAAAATTCTTTGGCGATCAAAGAAAAAGTCTGGGTTATTTAAGTCAGGGTCTAGTCCTGCGAACACAAAGCTCGCACTATAAACCATGACAATACCAACCGATGCTAGCAATAATATAATTACGAATAGTGGATAATCTATATTTTTTAAATGGTTTTTCACAGGTCAACACTCCCATAGTAATACTATACATGAATTGTCCCGTTTTCGAACAGTATCTTTTTACTCAAATTAAAAGTTACATAGGATAAGGAAATTTGTCAGGCGTTCATGAAATTTATTTGAAGTAAAAAACCACCTTCCGCACAATGCGAAAGATGGTTTCTGTATCATTGGCACCCATTACAAAACAGGTGTCGTTATTTTCTTTTCTGCTTCAATATATTCTTCGTACGACTCAGATTTATCAATGACACCTTTGTCGGTGATTTCAATCACACGATTGGCGATCGTTTGGATAAATTGGTGATCGTGAGACGTAAAGATGACCGAGCCTTTAAATTGAATTAAGCTGTCGTTCAACGATTGAATAGACTCTAGATCCAAGTGATTCGTCGGGTCATCTAAAATCAATACGTTTGAATGACTCAACATCATGCGGGATAGCATACAGCGTACTTTTTCGCCTCCAGAAAGGACACTCGCCTTTTTGAATACCTCTTCTCCAGAGAAAAGCATTCGGCCAAGGAATCCGCGCAAGAATGTTTCACTTTCATCTTCAGGTGAATACTGACGTAGCCAGTCGATTAACGTTTTATCTACACCATCAAAGTAGTAGCTGTTGTCTTTCGGGAAGTAGGATTGAGAAGTCGTGATGCCCCATTTATAACTTCCTTCATCTGGTTCCATTTCACCGACTAAAATTTTAAGCAATGTTGTTTTCGCAATATCATCACCGAGCAGAACGACTTTATCATCTTTGTTCAAACGAAAAGTCACATTATCCAATACTTTTTTACCGTCAATAGTCTTGGTAAGCCCGCTTACTTCTAATAAATCATTACCGATTTCACGCTCTGGTTGGAATGCAATGTATGGATATTTACGTGAAGATGGTTTAATATCATCCAACGTAATTTTATCCAACAACTTTTTACGTGAAGTCGCCTGACGTGATTTTGATGCGTTGGCACTAAATCGAGCGATAAACTCTTTCAAGTCTTTGATCTTTTCTTCTTTTTTCTTGTTTTGGTCTTGTGCCATTTTTAACGCTAACTGGCTGGATTCATACCAAAAATCATAGTTCCCGACATATAATGTGATTTTTTCAAAGTCCAAATCAGCGATATGCGTACAAACGTTATTTAAGAAACTCCGGTCGTGTGAAACGACAATGACTGTATTTTGGAATTGGATTAAGAATTCCTCCAACCAACGAATCGCTTGCAAATCCAACCCGTTTGTCGGCTCATCCAGTAGTAAAATGTCCGGGTTACCGAATAATGCTTGGGCGAGAAGTACTTTCACTTTTTCCGTTTCAGGCAAGTCAGCCATCTTTTTATCGTGGAATTCGTCCTGCACGCCAAGTCCTCGTAGTAAAGTTGCAGCATCGCCTTCAGCTTCCCAACCATTCATCTCAGCAAATTCGCCTTCAAGCTCAGCCGCACGCATGCCATCTTCTTCCGTAAAGTCACCTTTAGAATAGATCGCATCCTTCTCTTGCATTACTTCATATAATCTTTCATGCCCCATCATAACAACATTAAGAGCAATTTCTTCTTCATGAGCAAAGTGATCCTGCTTCAAGACAGCAATTCGCTCGTCTTTACCTACAGAAACATGACCTTCTTGGGGTTCAATTTCACCCGAAAGGATTTTAAGAAATGTCGATTTTCCGGCACCATTTGCACCAATTAAACCGTAACAATTTCCATTCGTAAATTTTATTGAAACATCTTCAAAGAGCTTGCGATCTGAAAATCGAAGCCCGACATTCGTAGCTTGTAACATGAAACAGCCTCCATCATTCAACTTAACGAATATCATTATAGCACCTTTTCGAAGATTTTCCGATAGATAACAATGAACAGTTTGAAATTTATTTCCAATGATCTTTCGTCATAGAAATAATCAACTCGGACACATTATCTATAGTATGAAAAATTTCGAGGTGCTAAACAATGAACCAAAAAGACCCACTTGGTGTTTGGGGACTAATTACACTAGCTTCCATCCCACTCGTCATGACTCTAGGAAATTCAATGCTTATTCCTGTATTGCCGGTTTTTGAAGAGAAGATCGGCATCTCTTCATTTCAATCGAGCTTAATCATTACCAGCTATTCCGTTTCAGCCATTTTCTTAATCCCGATTGCTGGTTATTTATCAGATCGATACGGCAGAAAAATCGTTATTTTGCCGAGTTTAATTTTGACATTGATTGGTGGAGTGATTGCGGCATATGCATCTTGGAAAATGGAAAACCCATTTGTTTGGATTGTTGTTGGAAGAATTTTGCAAGGTGTCGGTGCATCTGGTGCTACTCCTATTATCCTTCCTCTCGTCGGCGATTTATATAAAGACGATGATGAAAAAGCAAGTGAGAATTTAGGTGTAGTCGAGACGTCCAACACATTTGGTAAAGTGTTAAGTCCAATTGTCGGTGCTTTTTTCGCAACCATTCTCTGGTACTTACCGTTTATTTCAATTGCTGTCTTTAGCTTGATTTCCTTTGTATTGGTCCTTTTATTTATTAAAGTACCGAGAGATATTGCCAAACCACCTGCCTTTCGAACATTTTTAGCAAAAACGAAAAAGATATTCACGATTGAAGGTCCGTGGTTATATACGATATTCGGCATTGGTGCTTATGTCATGCTCGTTTTATTCGGTGAATTATTTTTTCTATCGGATATATTTGAAAAGGAGCATGGGATTGAAGGCGTGCGGAAAGGGGTTTTACTTGCCGTCCCATTGATTGTTTTATGTGTTACAGCTTTTGTCATCGGTAAATGGATTAAAGGTAGCTTACCTGTCATGAAAACGGTCATGATCATTTCAATGGTTATTCTTTCGTTGAGTGTCGGCTTTGTAGGATTCTCTGAATCGCCTGAAATTCTTTTGCTTTTCATCAGTGTGAACGGTCTTGCAATTGGGGCATTACTACCGACATTAGATGCCATGATCACTGAAAACATTCAGAAAGATGCGCGCGGAACAATTACTTCAATTTATAGTGCCGCCAGGTTTATTGGGGTTGCTGCAGGGCCTCCGTTAATGTCTTTGTTAATGAAAAATTTTCTTGAAGTTAGCTATCTTGTCGCTGGAGGTATCGGAATTCTTCTTCTAGGTGCAATCGTCTTATTTATCCGACCTGAACGAACCTAACTGAATAGGTGGACTAGTTTCCCTCCTTGACGCATATCTTGTACAAAGCCATGTGTACGAGGAGGACGTTATGCAAGTCATCGAGCGAACATTATTGTCTATCATTATTTTACGGATTCTCTCTGGTGGGATTGAAATTACCGCTGCGTTAATCATGTTTAAATATAATGATTTGTCCAAAGCATTAGTCATCAATTCCCTTTTAGCATTGGTCGGTCCCACAATCCTGCTTTCAACAACGCTTATTGGATTGTATGGACTTGCGGGTAAAATATCTTTATTGAAAGCTGTATGCTTAATCGGTGGCATATTACTCATTATCACTAGCCTTAAATTAAAATAACGGTTAACGACTGAAACATCGTTAACCGTTATTTTATTTATCATCTTTTTCTAATGTAATATCTGTCCAAGTCTGTTTGTCATCTGATTCAATGATTCCTAAAAACACATCATCGATATAAGATTGATCGAGAATCTGTTCGGCTACACGGAATTTAACATCGTCCGCATCGGCAAGTGTCATGCCTTTTTCCAATTCAAGATAAGCTTCCACATGGTAGTCTCCACCTTCTTGCAAGATGCGCATCTTTTGAATATCGACGACTTTTGGATCATTTAGGATAATTTGTGCTACACTTGTCTCAATCTTTTTCGGCGCAGCAACACCGATTAGCCCAATTGTATTGTCGTAACCGATTTTGATGGCAATCCCAATTAGTAAAATACCGATGATCATTGTTCCGATTCCATCGTAAACATAATTACCTGTCATATGTGAAACAGCAATCGCTATTAAAGCTACTGCCCCACCAAGCGTAGCTACATTATCTTCGTAAAACACCAACCGTGTCGGTGGTTGGGCATACTTAATATTTTTAAACGATTCGACAATAAAGTTCCCGTCTTTTTCGGCACGCGCTTCATGCACGACTTCTTTCATAACCTTCAGTAATACGCCACCATCTATAGCAATTGAAATAATCATGACAATAATCATTAACCATAGATTTGATGAAGGCTGTGGATCTTGAATAATATGCCATCCATTTAAAATCGTTTCATAAGCCATAATGGATACAACGATTACCGCCAACAATACGAATAAATTCACGACTCTTCCATATCCAGTCGGAAAACGTTTCGTTGGCTTCTTTTCAGCTAAAGCACTTCCGAAGAAAACCATCCCCTGGTTGAGTGAATCTGCAATGGAGTGGATCATTGTCGCAAACATTGCGCCACTACCACTGATCAATGCTGCAATTCCTTTAATAATCGCGATTGCAACATTACCTAATGCAGACAAACCAGATGAGCGGTTTCCTCGTTTCAATAATTCAATCATCCGCATCTTCTCCTTCCCTACCTACTACTTTAGAAATTACCCGATTTTGAGTGATTTTATCCATGTATGCAAAATTAGGATGGGAAAATTCATGAAGGAGTTGTGTGGTTGAGGGGTTGGAGCGCTTACTTGAGCGGTTCAAGTGATTCTTTGCGGATGCAAGAATTTTTTTGAACGGTTGCAGCGTTTGTTTGAACGGATAGAGTGAGCTTTTGAACGCTTAACGCAGAACTATGAACGATTAGCGGAAACCTTTGAACGGTGACAGCTTATTTTTGAACAGTTAGCTTAATTGTTTGAATGGTGATAACGACGTTTTGAATACAATTATGCCATAAGAAATATTAATGATTCAGAATACTTATTATACATACTTCAAAAAATTTGTAGCAAAATAAAAAAACGCCACAACTCTTGATGTAACAAGAATCGTGACGTTTTTTATTCGTCGTATTGATGTATGGAGACGGCGGGACTCGAACCCGCGTCCAGAGATATCGGCACTCAAGCTTCTACAAGCTTAGTTAGCGTATTGTCATTCGCCAACTTTTCGGCCCACTAACAGGCTTCCAAGTGGCTAGTCTGATTAGTCTCTTCTGAATTCCTCAGACGGTGGATTTCAGCGTAGCCCGCTTCATTTAAGACCCTTCTATCTGCTACACGGGCGATAGCAGGAAGGATCCTGTAGAACTGCTTACGCAGCTACAGCGAAATCGTTTTGTTTGCCAGTTATTATTAACTGAGTGACGTTTTACGAGCCGTCACCTCGACTTGCAACTCAAGCTCGACCTATCCCTGTCGAATCCAAAACGTCCCCGTAAAAAGGGAATCATTTTGTGATAAATGTTTTATCTTACAATGATTATTATAGCATATTTCATCAGAAATGAAAAGATGTTGCTCACTACGAAAGACCTATTGGAAACGTTCCTTCATGGCACGCTCTACATCACGTTTCGCCGCTTTTTGTTTCAAGTCTTCACGTTTATCATACTTCTTCTTACCTTTTCCGAGCCCAATCAGTAACTTAGCGACGCCATTCTTGATGTATATCTTAAGTGGAACGAGCGAATACCCTTTCATTTGTGTCTGCCCGATCAGCTTGTTGATTTCGCTTCTATGAAGTAATAACTTACGAGAACGGGTAGGTTCATGGTTATGTCTGTTTCCTTGTTCATATGTGGAAATATGCAAGTTGTGAACATACACTTCACCATTAGACACCCTCGCGAAGGCATCCTTCAAGTTGACCCGTCCAGCTCGAATGGACTTGATTTCTGTTCCTTGCAAAACTAATCCAGCTTCGTATGTTTCTTCTATAAAGAAATCATGACGGGCTTTCCGATTGGTTGCAATGGCATTTGATTCTTTTTTAGCCATTTTCCTTCCTCCTCTACTGCATAACGTTATTTTACCAAATGAAGTGTGTCTTTTAAACTGTAACTGTTTCTTCAATGTTTACATAATTTGTGCGAAGAGGCTGGCTGTTCATAAATATGGCTGTGACTTGCTCTTTAAGTATATCACTTAGACGCACGATAATATATGCAAGCCACCCATAAAATTGTTTCAACCGCCCGACAAGCGCGTCTAGCCGCTCGAC
>NZ_JAGSIE010000035.1 GCF_018138385.1 Allobacillus saliphilus | reverse complement strand
TTCTGTTTTTAAAAATGCAATTCAAAACATTGGAGAAGTCTTTGTATTTTTAAAAAGAGCAATTATGAAATTGATTCCCTTAATAAATAATTTATCTTTTCATTTTTTATTACTTATTAAATGTAAAAAGCAATAAAAAATATAAATTTCACTTTCTACACTAATCGACAGATTTCGGTCAACTAAGGGCTCAAAATATGTTAATAATCTAACTCATTTAATTTTCATTAACAGATGGTATACTTAAATTACCAAAATCAACACGAAAGGTATGAGTCCATACATATGAAAACATCCGAACAATTCCAACGTTTATTCAAATCTATTACTCTACCGAATGGTGTTCCATTAGATAATCGCTTTGTTTTATCCCCAATGGTTACGAACTCTTCGACTAGTGAAGGCTATGTGACCGAAGAGGATTTAGCTTATGCAGAGCGTCGTGCAGGGTCTGCGCCACTGCAGATCACCGGTGCAGCCTATATTGAACCGTATGGTCAGTTATTCGAGTACGGATTTAGTATCGATGATGACCGTAGCATCGAAGGCTTGAAAAAACTTGCTCAAGCGATGAAAAAAGACGGTGCGAAAGCAATCATTCAGCTGACACACGCTGGGCGATTTTCAAAAATTTCATTGAAGGATTTCGGCGTTGTTTACGGACCAAGTAAAATGGAATTGAAAACCCCTGTCGAACATACGGTGTTACCGATGTCCAAGCGTAAAATCAAGCACGTGATCACGCAATATGCTGACGCCACCCGGCGGGCGATTGCCGCAGGTTTCGATGGCGTGGAAATTTCCAGTGCCCAGCGACTATTAATCCAGACGTTTTTTTCTACGTTTTCGAATGAACGTGACGATGAATACGGACCACAGAATCTTGAAAACCGTTCCCGCTTCGGGGTCGAAGTGATGGAAGCGGTCCAGAAAGTCATTGACGAAGAAGCGCCATCCGATTTTATCCTCGGATTCAGAGGGACGCCCGAAGAAACGCGAGGCAATGACATCGGCTATAGCGCCGAAGAGTTTATCGACTTTATGAACCGAATTATGGAAGTCTCCACAATCCATTATTTAGCGACTGCCAGCTGGGGGAAAAGCATTTACAAACAAACCCTCCGTCAAGGAAAATTCAAAGGTGAATACATGAATCGCGTTGTCTATGATCACCTATCTGAACGGGTTCCAGTTATGGCAACGGGCGGCATTAATTCGCCCGAAAAAGCTATGGAAGCAATGCAATTTGCGGATATGGTCGGCATGTCCACTCCATTTGTGACGGAGCCTGAATTCGTGTCTAAACTTCAAGAAGGCCGCGAGGATGAAATTGACTTAGGGTTCACCGCAGAAGAAGTTCCTGATTTAGCCATCCCCGAAAGAGCGTTTAAAGATATCGTGGAATTAATGGATATTGGTGGGTCGCTTTCTGAAGAGGCGAGAGAAGAACTAAGGAAATTATATTAATTGCTAGTTAAAGCTGGCTCACTTCCCTCGTAAAACGTATAAATTTTGACTAAAAAAAGTGATCAGTCACCGTCCGTCAAAATTGACTTTTAGAGACGAGCCGAGGAAATACATTTTAAGCTCGTCTCTATCATTTTATATCTCACTATAAAATCACTGATATATCGCATATTCCATTAGATAGATTTTTCCTGTATACTATAAATATACTAAAAAAGTATCTAGAGAGGAGAAGTAGGATGCCAGTACCTGCAAATCACTCCAAACCTGTTCGCCAATCCGCTAAAGAAAGCGCATTCAACCAAATTCAACAGTGGATTATCGATGGAACATTGCTCCCTGGCGAAAAACTAAATGATTCCGAACTAGCCAAATCGCTAGGTGTCAGCAGAACTCCGGTTCGTGAATCTTTGCAACTTTTGGAAGCACACGGTTTTGTCAAAATGTTTCCGGCTAAAGCAACACAAGTCACCAAAATTGAACGGGAAGCGATTAATGACCTTCTCCCCCCTTTGGCGGCATTACAGTCTTTATCCGCCGAATTGGCGACAGATCAATTGACGGAAGATCACATTTTTCAACTCGAACAAATCAACGATCGGTTCGCTCAAGCCATCCATTCGAATAATGACTATGCTGCACTGAAGGTCGATGAAGAATTTCACCAATTGATTGTTGACATAACGAATAACAATTATATCCAAACCGTATTAAAATCCTTACAAGCACATGTACGACGCCACTTTTTCTATAATTCGATTGAGTTAACAGAAAAGTCCATTGAAGAGCATCGTTTGATTATTGAGGCGATGAAAAACGGAAATAAAGACGAAGCTGCAACAGTTATGAAAGAGAATTGGCTACGAACATTAAAAGAATTTAAATAATATAGCATCAAAAAACCGGCTCCTAGAGGAACCGGTTTTTTTAAGTGTTTTATGAAGCTTGAGCCTCAACTGTCGTTTCTTTTCTGAAGCGAGTAATGACTCCGGTGACTACAATAGTAACAATTGCAGGCAACAGCCATCCAAGACCTTGACCGTATAGAGGAAGGGCTTGTTCATAAAAGTTTATAATTGGCTGCATCCAACTGAAATTTTCGATTCCTAATGATTTAGTTAGCGACTGAAGCCCATCAAAAATACTAATCAAAAACGTTACAGCAATCGTAGCTTGATAGACGATGCGATCATGATTGAACAAAGGAGACAAAAATGTCAAAATCATCAAGACAATCGCCAATGGGTACAAGAACATCAAGACCGGAATAGAATACGTAATGATATTCGTCAATCCGAAGTTGGCAATGACAAACGTAATCGTTGCAAAGAAAACAACCAATGTTTTATAACTGAATTTCGGAAATAGTGTATTGAAATACTGTGCGTTTGCTACGGTCAGGCCAATGGCTGTCGTTAAACAAGCCAAGGTAATCGCGACCGCTAACAGGACAGAGCCAAATGTACCAAAGTAATGAGAGGCTGCTCCGCTCAAGACAGGTCCACCATTATCAAAAAACGGCAGGACTTGGGTACTAGTAGCACCAAGGTAAGCAATTCCCACATAGATCGATCCTAATAGCAAGACCGCAATACTTCCCGCTTTAATCGTTGTTTTAAGAATGTCTGTTTTCGATGTGACACCCATGGAACGAATAGCATTGATGACGATAATCCCGAACACTAATGACGCCAAGGCATCCATCGTATTATAACCTTCGAGGAATCCCGTTACGAAGGCTCCGCTTGAATAAGAATCTTGCGGTGCTTGAATCTCACCCATCGGACTAACAAAAGCGGTGACCAATAGGATCGCGATTAATGCAACCAATCCAGGTGCCAGCATTTTACCAACTGTATCAACCAATTTACCAGGTTTTAATGAAAAAAATAGAACAATTGCAAAGAATATTAACGTAAAAATAAATAACCATAATTGTTGAGACGATTCACTGACGAAAGATGAAAAACCAACTTCAAATGCGACAGTTCCTGTACGAGGAGATGCAAAGAACGGTCCAATCGTCAAATAAAGTAAAGATGTAAAGAACACGGCATAAACCGGGTGTACTCGTGTTGCAAGTTCCTGCAAGTTACGGCTCCCTGAAAAACTCATGGCGATGATTCCAAGAAGAGGTAAACCTACTCCGGTAATTAAGAACCCAATTGCTGCTGGCCAAAGATTCGTTCCTGCGTTTTGACCTAAGCTTGCTGGAAAAATCAGATTTCCAGCACCAAAAAATAGTGCGAATAACATAACTCCAACTGCTGCGTAAGATGAAAAAGACAATTTCACGATAAGTTTCCTCCTAAGATGATTAGTTTTAGTAATATGCAATATATCGGTTAAAAACATAATACTACTTCTTTATGCGAAATGCAATATATTACTAGAATTTTTAGAGAATTTCATTTATTAAAAAATAATGAAGTAGGATTGGTCGTCGTCATTTGCTTTTATATCTGCTTTCTTTGATATGTGATACGCCGTTAATAACAGCCGTTAAAGCTATAAATCCTTGCCCAACAATCATTGGACATAAATAGTGAGATACGATGGTAGCAACCAGTCCTGTTAAAAGCTAGTTTCAAGTGATATAATATCGTTTTGAGAGACAGTCTTAAATAGACGGATTACAGGGGGATGAGGACAAATGGCGAAATTCGAAACAGAAATACCTAAAGGCGGCGTTATCATGGACGTCGTGAATGCTGAACAAGCAAAAATTGCAGAAGCCTCAGGGGCAGTCGCGGTTATGGCACTAGAACGTGTACCTTCAGATATCAGAGCAGCGGGCGGTGTTGCACGTATGGCTGACCCGACAATCACTGAAGAAGTGATGAATGCTGTATCCATTCCTGTCATGGCGAAAGGCAGAATCGGCCATATTGTAGAAGCGCGTGTTCTTGAAGCAATCGGTGTCGATTATATAGATGAAAGTGAAGTTCTCACACCAGCAGATGATGTATTTCATTTAAAAAAATCAGATTACACAGTACCATTCGTATGCGGGTGCCGTAACCTCGGGGAAGCAGCACGCCGAATCGGAGAAGGGGCTTCCATGCTTCGGACAAAAGGAGAGCCCGGGACAGGCAATATTGTAGAAGCAGTCCGCCATCTTAGACAAGTGCAAGGAGAAATTAGACAGCTTGCCTCGATGTCCGAAGATGAAGTGATGACATTTGCGAGAAATATCCAGGCACCCTATGAGCTGCTTTTGACAATTCAAAAAGAAGGTCGTCTGCCTGTCAATAACTTTGCAGCAGGTGGTGTTGCAACACCTTCTGATGCCGCGTTAATGATGGAGCTTGGTGCTGACGGAGTATTTGTCGGCTCAGGTATTTTCAAATCCGATAATCCACAAAAGTTTGCAGAAGCAATTGTACAAGCAACAGCTAATTATAAGGATTATAAGTTAATTGCTGAACTTTCAAAAGACCTAGGTACTGCGATGAAAGGCATCGGTACCTTGAGCGAAGACGAACGAATGCAAGACCGAAGTGAATAAACAATCTAGTATGTAAGAAGCCAGTTACCGATACTTCGGTAACTGGCTTTTTTCATATTTTGAATATGTGTATATAAAAGGCCAATCGTCTTAATATTGATCGATCAACTCACGGACCTCATCGATTGTTTCAGTCGTCATCAGTCGTTTCCTTAGCTCGCCGGCTCCTAAATACAATTAGTTAAACAAGTTTACTTAATAATATTTTCCTATTATAATTACATTGAATATTCATAATAATGTAATAGAATGGGTTTTTTCTTATAATAAGTTTAGTACACTGGGGATTACAATGGAATTTATGGCACACAATTTGATAAAATTCGTTATTATTAAGGAGCTATACAGATGAGTAATGACATTTTTGAGGTTTGGCAACCCATACCGATATCATACGAACCACCCCTAAACCTTATACAGATTACACACTACCCGAATGTTGAAATGATTATAGATACAAATGACAACCATCAATTCAAGCTCTCCTATTCTTTCCATGAAGTGCTTGCAATTAGAGTGACACCTGAAGCAAGTCGCGTTGATCTCAGTATACCCACACAGAATGCGATACAAAAGTATTTAGGTGGTTCAGAAAAAGGACCTTTGACCAATTTTCTTTTTTTCAAATCCAACAAATCAAGTTTTATCGATTGGTATGATACGCTGCCAACACTTGGGAGTACCGATATACATTTAGAGCATCATATCTATTTAATGGATCAGATTATCGAAATAATAAGCGAAAATGAACCTACTGTAATACAAAATAGGTAGATATAGCTTAAGGAAGCATTAACTATTGCTTCGGTAAATAGCCCCCTCTCCATTGTTAGACTTACCTAAAAAATATCTCGCGCCAAAACCGTATCTGAATAAAAAAACATCTCTTCTCTTGCAAACCAAAGAGAGGAGATGTTTTAGTTAATCCATATATTCGTTGATCAACTCACGAACCTCATCGGTCGTTTCCGTCATCATCAATCGATTTCGTAATTCACCTGCTCCGCGGAAACCTTTAACGTAAATTTTAAAGAATCTTCGCAATGTCTTGAACGGACGTGTTTCCATCTGCTCAGCATATTGATCAAATAAATCGAGATGTAATCTCAATAAATCCAACGATTCCTTGTGTGTATGCTCTTTCTTCTCTTTCTCGAATGCGAACGGATTTTTAAAAATCCCTCGACCGATCATGACACCATCCACACCATATTGTTCAACGAGTTCCAACCCTTTCTGACGGTCAGGAATATCACCGTTAATCGTCAACAATGTATCCGGTGCAATTTCATCTCGAAGCTTTTTAATTTCTGGAATTAATTCCCAGTGCGCATCGACATCGCTCATCTCTTTTTTTGTACGGAGATGAATCGATAAATTGACGATATCTTGCTTCAAAATGTGCGTTAGCCAGTCTCGCCATTCATCAACGCGCGTGTAACCGAGTCTTGTTTTCACACTGACCGGGAGTCCACCCGCTTTAGCCGCTTCAATAATCTCGGCCGCTACATCCGGACGACGAATCAGCCCACAACCTTTACCGTTTCCTGCGACATTTTGAACAGGGCATCCCATATTAATGTCGATTCCACGAAAGCCTTCCTTCGCCATACCAATACTCATTTCTCGGAAATACGCTGGCTTGTCACCCCAAATATGAGCGACGATCGGTTGCTCGTCCTCCGTATATGTCAGACGGCCACGCACACTTTGTCTTCCTTTTGGGTGGCAATAGCTCTCTGTATTCGTAAACTCTGTAAAAAACACATCCGGTCTTGCCGCTTCACTGACGACATGTCGAAAAACAACATCTGTTACATCTTCCATCGGTGCTAATATAAAAAATGGTCGTGGTAAATCACGCCAGAAATTTTCTTTCATATTGAATCTCCTCATTCTTTCGTTTTTCGCTAGTTCGCTATTTAAGATTCATTTATACCATGCTTCATTTTAATCATTAAATCCAAGAATATCAACAAAAATTGATGATGCATTTTATTATTTCTGTTTCTTTCATTTCATAAGCTAACCATTTACCTACGACTTTCATCTTCTTTTTCTTCCTACTTAAGTAGCAAATGCATTGAGGTCTTTATTACTTTCTTATCATTTTCTGATTGTTAACAGGATTCTTTTCTTTAAGACAGAATACATACAATCAACCACATGAAAGGAAGTGATTGGATTGAAACAATTTAGGCTTTTGAGTATGGTTCTTGTTTTACTCATGGTTTGGACAACACCTGGCCTAGCAGCTAATCATAATGGAAAAGGAGGTTCTGCCCACGCATTTGACAATAAAATCATCAAGAAGATTGATGAAGACCGAATCTATGAACACGTGTCACATCTTTCAGAAGAAATTGGTCCACGTGGTGCAGGTACAGAAGCTGAGCTTGAAACTGTTGATTACCTGGTAGAACAATTCGAAAGTTATGGTTACGAAGAAGTCAATGTACAAGAATTTACGTTCTCATCAGGAGGAAAAGAAGTCACTTCTTATAATGTTGAAGCGGTTAAAGAGCCGAAGAAAAACCACGACTCTGGCCAACAAATTATTATTGGTTCACACCACGATTCAGTTCCTTGGAGCCCAGGTGCAAATGATGATGCATCAGGTACTGGTGTCTTACTTGAATTAGCGCGTGTATTCTCAAAAGCTCCAACAGATACAACCGTTAAGTTCGTCGCTTTTGGAGCTGAAGAATACGGTCTATGGGGTTCCAGAAGATATGCTGAAGCAATGTCAGAAGCCGAGGCCGAACAAACAGTAGCGATGTTTCAGTTAGACATGGTTGGTAGCGCGGATGCAGGAGATTTAGTTATGTTTACAGCTGATGGCGAACAAAATACAGTCACAGATCTGGGAGCTGCAGCTGGATCTCGAGTTAGCGAACTCGTTCCATACAGTGAACTTGGACGAAGCGATCATGTTCCATTTCATAATTTAGGCATTCCTGCGGCACTATTTATTCATACACCGCTTGAACCTTGGTATCATACAGAAGAGGATTTAATTGATTATATCAGCAAAGAAAAAATGTTCGATGTAGCAAAAATAGTCGGATCAGCCGTTTATCAAGTTGCAAGAAAAGATACACCTGCTCTTGAGCGTTCCGCAGTCGCACCTGTTCCTGTAGATTACTATTACGAAGAGCCGAATTTATAAAAGTTAAGATATTAAAGCCCGAGCGATTTAAGTATATAATAAATCGTTCGGGTTTTATATTTGATTGGCATCAAGAAATTCGTTTCCACCGACAGGTCATAAGGCGACATTTACCATAAATCGCAGTGCCCTTCATATCGCAGATTCTGTGGCTGTTTTTTTATTATAGAAGTTATATTGCATTGAGCCCGATAATTAATAGGCTAACTCTTTCGTGGGAGACCTAACTTCAGCAGTCAGAAGGCAAGCTTCAACAGTAAGCAGGCAATCTTCAGCAGTCAGAAGCCGCTCCCGCTTGATATCTGTTTATATCATTATCTTGCATCAACATTTTTATATCTCAGCTTCATTTATTTCACTAAGGTATTGGTTTTTTTCTCCTCACTCACTCATCCATAAAGAAATCCTCATAAAAGTAGATGCCATACGCTCTACTCTTATGAGGATCTAATGGTTGCTTCATTTTATTTTGTGCTTACAGGTTCACCTTGTTCTTCTTTTGTTTCCACAGGGTTTCTAATGAGGTGATCAAAAGCGCCTAATGCTGCGGTCGCTCCTGTGCCCATTGAAACGATAATCTGATTGTAGAATACATCTGTACAATCACCTGCTGCAAAAAGACCTGGAACATTCGTAGAACCTTGTTTGTCAACGATAATCTCACCAATACGGTTTTTCTCGACTTTATCGCCAAGCCAACCTGTATTTGGAACAAGACCGATTTGAACAAACACACCTGCTAAGTCAATTTGCTTTTCTTCCTTCGTTTCCAGATCAATATATTTCAATCCTTCAACTTGATCAGATCCTGTGATTTCTGTAGATTGAGCATTTGTAATCACAGTCACATTTGGAAGTTTAGCTAGGTTGTTTTGTAGAACTTCGTCTGCTTTCAATTCTGAAGAATATTCAAGAACAGTCACGTGGTTTACAATGCCTGCAAGGTCAATTGCTGCTTCAACGCCGGAGTTACCCCCGCCGACAACAGCAACGTCTTTCCCTTCAAACAATGGACCATCACAGTGTGCACAGTAAGCAACACCTTTGTTCGAGAATTCTGCTTCGCCCGGAATACCAAGCTTACGCCAGCTCGCTCCTGTTGAAGCGATCACTGTACGGCTTTTCAGAACCGCACCGTTTTCAAGCTCGATTTCAAACATGTCTTTTTTCTCGATACCACTTACACGTTGTAAGTTAATGATATCAATTGGGTAATCTTTCACATGTTCTTCAAGGCTTGCAACGAGCTTTGGTCCTTCCGTTTTTGTGACACTGATGAAGTTTTCAATGCTCATCGTGTCTAACACTTGACCACCTAAGCGCTCCGTAACAATACCTGTACGGATTCCTTTACGTGCTGCATAAATAGCGGCACTTGCACCAGCTGGTCCACCACCGACAACAAGTACGTCGAATGGATCTTTCGCTGATAGCTCAGATGCATCTGGTCCACTACCAAGTTTAGCTAAAATTTCTTCTGCAGACATACGTCCGCTACCGAATTCTTCACCGTTTAACATAACTGTCGGTACAGCCATGATGTTTTTCGCTTCAACTTCTTCTTTGTTCGTCGCTCCGTCAATCATCGTATGGGAAATACCTGGATTGAGAACGCTCATCATGTTTAATGCTTGTACGACATCTGGGCAGTTATGACAGCTAAGGCTTACATACGTTTCAAAGTGGTACTCGCCTTCCACTTCTTTTACTTGGTCAATAACACTTTGATCGACTTTAGGTGCTCTTCCACTAACTTGCAGTAAAGCCAATACAAGTGATGTAAACTCTTCACCGAGTGGAATGCCAGCAAATGCAATCCCAGTGTCTTCACCAACACGATTTACGCTAAAGCTTGGTGTTCTTTCTAAGCTTGTCTTTTCAACCGTAATTTTCGATGACATGGAAGCTATTTCATTCACAAACTCTTCCATTTTAGTTGACACGTCATCTGTGTCCACACTGAGTTTTAAAACAATATCACTTTCGAGCAGCTGAAGGTATTGTTCTAATTGTGCTTTAATATTTGCTTCAAGCATGCTTATCGCACTCCTTAAATTTTACCAACTAAGTCTAGACTTGGTGTTAATGTTTCAGATCCTTCTTCCCATTTAGCTGGGCAAACTTCGCCTGGATTCTTACGCACATATTGTGCTGCTTTTACTTTATCAACGATGACACTTGCGTCACGGCCAATTCCATCTGCGTTAATTTCAACTGTCTGAATAACACCGTCTGGATCAATGACAAAAGTACCGCGATCTGCAAGACCGGACTCTTCGTTTAATACGTCAAAATTACGAGAAACAATTCCTGATGGATCACCAATCATTGGATATTTGATTTTACCAATTTTTTCAGAGTTATCGTGCCAGCCTTTGTGTACGAAATGTGTATCAGTTGATACAGAATAAACTTCTACACCCAGCTCTTTCAATGTGTCATACTGATCTTGAAGGTCTTCAAGTTCTGTAGGACAAACGAATGAAAAGTCTGCAGGGTAAAAACAAACAACACTCCACTGACCTTTAAAGTTCTCTTCTGTAACGTCAATAAATTCATCGTTTACAGGATGATAAGCTTTCGCCTGAAATGGTTGTACTTCTTTTCCGATTAATGACATAGTAATTATTCCTCCTAATAGATATTTATTAATAATAATTACAATCAAATATATATTATAATAAACGACTGGAACTGTCAACAAGTACGGTCGTTCTGCAGAAATGTTTAAAGTTTGGACACATTTAACGAGGGTTTTCATTATTAACCCATTTACGTAATTAAGAATTCGCTGATAAAACGAGCTTAACTAAGCGGTATAATACTAGTCATATACATTAGCATTCCACGATAAAGCATTCATAAACACTAAAAATGAACTTGTAATTGAAATGTAAGCTATTTCTCGATTATTGTCATATAACTAGGCTTTTTTTACTCATACTGCTTCAGATTTATTTTTCGCTGTATTGTGTCGACGTTCAATAAAAGATAATACTGTTTTAAACCTTGTGAATGAATAAGCAAATACTGGGCTCTGAACGAATGTAAAAATAAGTGTGAACCAAAACACAGGCCCTCCGAGAATCAATCCTAGAAGGAGGATAAAACTTTCAACAATGATTCGCACTCTTCCGATTGGCGCATTCGTTTTGTCTGCAATCGACAACATAAAACCATCTCTCGGACCTGATCCGACTTGCGCTGAATTATATAATCCACCACCAATGCCCATGATAATCATTCCACCGATCATCACAAGTGAATCTGTCCATGTGAAGCTTGCATTTGGCAAAAAATCAATCCATAAAAATAAGTCGACAAAAGCACCGACAAGCACACCGTTTAAAAATGTACCTAATTTAATATAACTTTTATCCAAGAACCAAGAGACGATGATTAAGATTAATGAAATAATAATCGCCCATGAGCCAATGGATAACCCTAATTTTTCAAATAACGCTACAGCAAGGACGTCCCATGGATGAATCCCCAGATGTTGCATGCTAAGCGCAATCGTAATTCCGTAGCTAAATGTCAATAATCCGATAAAATAAAAAAGCCACCGCGTGACGAACATAAACATCTTGCTTCTTCCTTTCTTTCTCTCCTATATATATCTTAATACGAAACAAACAGATAAGAAAGTTTACGGATTATGGATGAAAAACTCGAACTGTAGAAATACATAAATGTTATGGAAAGCATCAAAAAAACCCCTCGAAGTAATTTATTCGAGAGGTTAGTGTTTGTTATTTTGTTATGGCGTCCCGGAGTTGTCTTTTTAAAATTTTTCCACTGGCATTGCGTGGTAATTCATCGACGAGCTCAACTTGTTTCGGTACTTTGAAACTTGCGAGGTTCTCCTTCACATGTTGAATGATTTCGTCTTCAGTGACATCATCTTTTTTAACGACAAATGCGGTTAACGCTTCAATCCATCTTTCATCAGGAACACCGACGACAGCGACTTCATCTACTTGAGGCAATTGGTAAATACAATCCTCAATCTCTCTTAAAGCGACGACGACACCACCCGTATTAATGACGTCTTTTACTCGGTCAATCACTTCGATATAACCTTCTTCATCCATTTTTACGAGATCACCTGAGTGGAACCACCCATCCTTAAAGGCTTCACTTGTTGCTTCTGGCTTGTTCCAATAGCCTAGACATAAATGCGGCGATCGGTAAACGATTTCGCCTGGCTCACCAACAGCAACATCATTCCCTTCCGAATCAACGACTCGTGTTTCAACGAACAGAAGCGGTCGTCCTGCTGAACTCGGACGATCGTTGTGCTCTTCTGGAAGCAAGACTGTACAGGCTGGACCCATCTCGGACTGACCGAACACGTTATAAAATCCTAATTCAGGAAGATGGTTTTGCAAACGTTCTAATACTGGACCAGGCATAATCGAAGCACCGTAATAGGCTTTTTTCAGTGTACTTAAATCATGATTTGTGAACTCAGGATGATTCGCTAAAGAAACCCATGCCGTTGGTGCCGCAAAAAATGAAGTGATCTCATCTTCTTCTATTGATTGTAAAACTTGATTAGGTACAGGAGCTTTCAACACTTTGTTCCAGCCCCCAACCATTAAGGCAGGAAGCATGAAAACATGCATTTGTGCAGAATGATACAATGGCATACTATTTAGCGCTCGGTCCGATTCTTTAATATTCAAACCTTGAATACAACTGACATAATGATGGACTAACGCCCGATGTGTCATGATGGCACCTTTTGGTTTGGAAGTCGTTCCTGAAGTGTAAAGTAACTGAGCAACATCTGTGTCTTCCACTCCAAAGTCGACCTCTAAAGGCTCATCATTTTTTGTTGTCCAGTCTAATACGTGATCTTCAAAATAGATTATTTTGTGATGGTGATTATTCTCATTCTTTTCGATCTCTGTTGCAAGATCACCATCGGCTACAACTAAGGTAGGATCTGAATCACTCAAAATATAGTCCAACTCCGCCCCTTTTAGTTGGAAATTTACCGGAACATGAATCGCGCCTAAACGAACCGCCGCAAGATAAAGCACTACGTATAAATCGGATTTTTTTCCATAAGCAGCAACACGGTCCCCTTTTTTCACTCCTTCTGCTTGCAACTCAAGAGCAGCGTGAGTAACTGCTTGAACTAATTGTTGATACGTCCACTTACGATTCTCATAAATGATTGCCGTGTTATTCGGAGTCCGTTTCGCTGTCCGTCTGATTGTGTCCGCAATTGTATTGGACCTCATTCTTATTTCCTCCTTTATAGCTAGTAGCTATATGTCATTTAAAATTCAAAAACTTTAGTATTATCAGAAATATCTGTTTTTATCATAGCTAAAAAATATCCACAATGCAATAGTTGGTCAATTAGAACCTTCTTCCTTTATAATAGAAGAAATATTTTTTAGGAGATTATATTATGCAGACCATACAACAGCTTTCTGACCGACTTTATTATCTTCCACCTTATGCAGAAACAGACCGACCAATTTTGGTAGCGGTTGTTGGAGATACACATACACTTCTCATTGATGCCGGAAATTCAGCGGAACATGCAAAATTGTTCAAAAAGCAACTCAGTTCCCATAATATCTCTGGTGACTTATTAGCAATTACCCATTGGCACTGGGATCACGTATTTGGTCTACAAGAAATGAATCTGCCCTCCGTTGCAAACAACCTGACATTCAGTGGTATGCAAAAGCTGCAAGGATATTCTTGGGATGATCAAGCGTTGGATCATCGTGTGGAACAGGGAATCGAAATTCCGTTTTGTGCAGAGGCAATCAAACTTGAATTAGACGATGATCGAAACATTTTTATTCCAAATCCGACGCTTACGTTTGATCATCAAATTAAACTAAATCTTGGTGGGGTTTCTTGTATAATCGAGCATGTTGGCGGTGACCACTCACCTGACTCAACTTTGATTTATGTACCTGAAGAGAGAATGTTATTCCTCGGAGATTGTCTCTATGCAAATATGTATGCTGAGAAGTGGCATTATACGACTGAAAACATAACGAAGCTACTAAACAGAATTGATGAGTTCGACGCTGAAACATTCTTTCTTTCTCATCATCCTACTCCACTTAATAAAAATGATTTTTCATCCTTTCAATCGTTGTTACGAATGTGTGCTAAGTTAGCGGAAAAGCATCAAGGAGAACCAAATTCTATGATCCGCGAAATGGTTTTGCTTTTGCAGCGTGATTTAAATGAAGAAGAACAAGAAATCTTGGAGTACTTCGTAAACGGTATTCGGATTTAAGTAAGTTTCTTCTTTTGAGCACGTCTATTCGACGATAGAGAGAAATTTTTGTGCGCTACCATCGATTAGAGAGCCTCTATTCAACGATGGAGAGCTATTTTCGCGCGCTACCGTCGATTTGAACACGTCTATTCGACGTTAGAGAGAAATTTTTGTGTGCTACCGTCGATTAGAGAGCCTCTATTCAACGATAGAGAGCTATTTTCAGGCATTACCCTCTATTAGACTGCTTCTATTCAACGGTAGAGAGCTATTTTTATTCGCTACCTTCGATTAGAAAGCTATTTTCAAACAAAAACGGCACCTAGCTAATCGTGGCAGGTGCCGTCTTTCTATTTATCCGATTCTTAATTTTTATTTTCAGCTATTGAATGTCGTTTGTCGTGAAGTAGATACTTTGCTCATTTGAACACGACTGATTACACCGGTTATAACGATGGAGATCAAAGCTGGCGCTAACCATCCGAGCCCTTGTTCATATAAAGGCAACCAAGTTTCAAAGAGATTTAAAACCGGTTTCATCCAATCGAAATAGTCAATTCCCAACGAATTGCAAAGCGATCTTAACCCATCAAAAAAACCGATGATAAAAGTAACAGCAATTGTCGTCATGTAAACAAGTTGCGCATGCTTAAATAACGGCGATAAAAACGTTAAAAGGATTAAAACAATCGCTAACGGATATAAAAACATTAAAATCGGTACGGAATAGGTAATTATATTTGTCAGTCCGAAGTTTGCAATCGCAAAAGTGATTGTTGCAAAGAAAACAACATACGTTTCATAGCGAATTCTCGGAAACAATGAATGGAAATATTGGGCGTTTGCTACAGTCAATCCAATCGCTGTTGTTAAACAGGCGAGGATAATCGCGACTGCGAGCAACACTGAACCAAATGTTCCATAGTAATGTGATGCCGCTCCACTTAAAACTGGTCCGCCATTATCAAAAATCGGAAGAACCTGTGTACTTGTTGCTCCTAGATATGCAATTCCTACATAAATCGTACCAAGAAGTAATACGGCTATGCTTCCGGCTTTAATCGTCGTCCGCAGGATATCTTTTTTTGACGTAACACCCAGCGCATAAATGGCATTGATTACGATAATTCCGAAAACTAAGGACGAAAGAGCGTCCATTGTATTGTAGCCTTCAAGGAATCCTGTGAGAAATGCTCCTTCTGAATAAGGTGTTTCTGGTGCTTGGAATTCACCCATTGGATTGACGAAAGCAGTTATTAATAAGATTGCAATTAACGCAACCAACCCAGGTGCCAACAACTTTCCGATGGTATCCACTAACTTTCCTGGTTTTAAAGAAAAGAACAAAACGATTAAAAAGAATAACAAGGTAAAAATAAATAATGCTAGTTGCTGAGACGACTCGCTCACAAAAGAAGATATACCAATCTCATATGCCACTGTACCCGTACGAGGCGAGGCGAAGAATGGGCCGATCGTTAAGTATAGTAACGATGTAAAAAACACTCCATATAACGGATGCACCCGTGTCGCTAGCTCTTGTAAATTTCGGCTTCCTGAGAAGCTCATCGCAATGATTCCTAGAAGTGGCAAGCCAACACCCGTAATCAAAAAGCCTGTTGCGGCTGGCCAAAGATTTTCCCCAGCATTTTGCCCTAAACTTGCCGGAAAAATCAGATTTCCAGCGCCAAAAAATAACGCAAATAACATAACTCCTACTGCTGCATAGGAAGAAAATGATAATTTCACAATCGAGTTCCCCCATCGATGATTGATTTCTGTGAGTTTTCTGAAATATTTAATATATCAAGCGAAACTTATAATACTACGATTGTGTATATAATTCAATGCTTTTAAATGAATTTTTCGACATTTTGTGACAAAATTTCTTCCTTATTACCGAATTATTTCCAAACCAATTAAAATTATAATCTAAGTTTACGATATTTACTGAGCCGTATACCCTCCATCGATGACGATTGCTTGGCCTGTAACACCTCTTGCCTGATCACTTGCCAAAAATAATGTATAATCTGCAACTTCTTTCACGGATAGCAATCTTTTTTGTGGAACTAATGGATAAATGACTTCTTCTAACACTTCATCAAATGAGACATTCCGATTTTTAGCTAAATCTTTTAATTGATTTCGAACAAGTGGTGTATCAACATACCCAGGACAAATGGCATTTACCGTAATTCCATCCTCAGCCCCCTCCAAAGCTGTGACTTTCGTGAGCCCAATCACCCCATGTTTCGCACTATTGTAAGCAGATTTTCCTGCAAACCCGATAAGTCCGTTAATGGAAGCCATGTTAATAATACTTCCTCCCCCTGCTTTTTCATTAATGGAAAGGCATGTTTAATCGCCATGAACGGAGCAACGAGCATTACTTTTGTAATCAATTCGAATTTTTCAGTGGGGAACTCTTCAATTGAAGCTACATATTGTAACCCTGCATTATTAATTAAAATATCGAGGCGTCCGAACTTTGTCACTGTCTGATTAATCGCTTGTTGCAATTCACCTTCATCAGTAACGTCACATTTAATCCCAAAAGTATCATACCCATCTTTGTTCAGTTCATCGGTAACTTCCTTTACTTTGTTTTCATTGATGTCACTAAAAGCGACTTTCGCTCCGTTTTTAGCAAACTCTAAACCAATTTCATAACCGATACCACTTGCTGCACCAGTGATGAAGACAACCTTGTTCTCAAACATTTTCAAACCTCCAAGACCTTAGTAGTTTTCTAGTTCCATAAATCTTACATCTTATCAATTCATTTCACGCTCGTGGGCCGATCTCCTTCTTAAAGTTTTTAGTCCTTTATAAATCTGCTGGTTTTAAACAATAATCCCTGTTCATCTGTCGTTCATATTCATTAAGTAAACTTAAGTTATCAAAGTAGTTGGAGGAATGGAAAGATGAACATTGGCTGGAAAGAAATCAAGAAGAATAAAAGTAGATTTTTGATTTTAGGCTCAATCGTTTTCCTTGTTAGTTTACTGACAATGATTATATCCGGTTTAGCGAACGGATTGTCACAGGATAATGCTGCATTAATAAAAGATTTACCAGACGGTCACTTTTATATGAGTGAAGATGCTGAGGAAACTTATAATCTATCAAGAATAGACACAGATGTTCAAAATGAAATCATGAATAAGCATCCGGATGCAGTAGCATTGTCTATTCAAATGGGCTTTCTGAATGATCAAGATGATAAGCAGCAAAGTGTTGCATTCGTCACATCTACGAATTCTGACCTATTTGAACAAGTTAATAAAGGGGAAGTCATCGTAGACCGCTCATTGAAAGAGAAAGGTATTAAAACGGGGGATCGATTAACAAACAACCAACTCCGTGATGAATTAGTCATCAAAGGATTCGTCGATCAAAAGAAATTCAGCCATGCGCCAGTCGCGTATATCAATATGGAAGACTATAAAAAGATGTATAACGTCGAACAAATGCAAATCGTTTTCATCCCTGGAGAAGATTCATCAGAAAGTTTCACTGGATTACAATCCTACTCGAACAAAGACTTTTTAAGTACGATTCCGAGTTATAATGCTGAGCAAATGTCGTTAACAATGATCGTTTCGTTTTTAATCGTCATCAGTGGCATGTTGTTTGCCATCTTTTTCTACATGATGAACATTCAAAAGATCGGTTTATACGGCATTTTAAAAGCAATTGGCATTAAAACAAGCAGACTATTCAAGATGATCTGGACACAAATGTTTTTCATAACCATCATTGCACTGACGCTATCCATTTCGCTAAGTCATTTGTTCAATCTCATTGCACCTAAAGGAATGCCTTTTCACTTAACGATCGAAACTACAACACAGTTATCGATCATTTTCTTAGTTGTCGGTTTTATCGGAGCTACACTGTCAGGATTACAAATTAGAAAAATCGAGCCGCTTCGGGCCATCCAACAAGGAGAGGATTAATTTGACGATATTTACATTGGACGAAGTCGAGAAAATATTTACGAATGGTGAAATAGAGGAAAATATATTAAAAGGCATTAGCCTGTCATTAAAGGAAGGAGAAATTACCGCACTCGTTGGTACATCCGGTTCTGGGAAGAGTACACTGTTGACGATCGCTGCAGGGTTACAACCCGCTTCCAACGGTGAAGTTCTATTTGATGGGAATAATCTAACTACAATGAGTGCTGAACAAGTACGAAAAATAAGAGCAAAAGAATTTGGGTTTGTTTTTCAATTTGCTCACCTTGTTCCTTTTCTCACAGTGGAAGAACAATTGATGCTCATGCTGGAAGTTTCAGGTTCGACATTATCAAAAAAAGAACAAAAGAATGAAGTTGATCAAATCTTAGATGTTATTGGAATGAAACATCGGAAAAACGCCTACCCTTCTTCCTTATCGGGTGGTGAAAAACAGCGAGTTGCCGTTGCCCGTGCGATCATTCACAAACCGAAAGTTCTTTTTGCTGATGAACCGACAGCAAGCTTGGATTCAAAAAGATCCAAGGACATGATGGAATTAATACGGGATTTAACGAAGAAGATGAATATTACAACGTTAATGGTTACTCACGATGAAGAGATGTTGTCTTATGTAGACCGGATTCTACAAATGAGTGATGGGTTGGTTTTAGAAAGTCAATAACATTACTAGAAAACGATTGACGATAGTGAGAATATAAAGTAAACAGCCCTTTTAGATAAATGGCTGTTTACTGTTCTTTGATTTTAAGCCGTTAAGTAGGAGGATTATCCATGAAAACGATTCTTGTAGTCGATGACGATATTAACATTTTGCAATTGGTATCCATCCATTTAACCGAAGCAGGTTATTATGTCGTTCAAGCAAAAGATGGAACGGATGCATTAAAAATTCTCCTGAACTAGGAGAACTGTCTTCTCATTTTTTACGAATGGCGAACAGGCTAGAACATACAAACGAAATGAGAAAAGAATTTATCTCAAATATCTCACATGATATACAGTCTCCTTTATCCAATATAAAAGGTTATACAAATCTTTTGGAAAGTGATTCACTTTCGCAGGAAGAGAAAAATAATTACATTTCTATCATTAACGGTGAAATTAGTCGACTTTCTACATTAACGAAGCAACTATTATTGCTTGCATCATTGGATCGTGATGAAGAGTTAATGAAAAAGAAAACCGTTAATATAAGTGAGCAACTGAAAGAACTAATCAGAAATCATCAATGGCAAATGGACGAAAAAAATATCTCAATCGGATTTAAACTACCAGACGTAATGATTACTGCTGATCCTGCTTTACTCCATACGGTTTGGGAAAATTTATTAACGAATGCTATAAAGTACAACAAACCAGATGGCAGTATCGAATTATCGATTGAAGAAAAATCTGAATCCGTGTGCGTCTCCTTCATCGACACAGGAATCGGAATCCATTCAGATGATCAAGCGAAAATTTTCGACCGTTTTTATCGGGTCGATTCTGCAAGAACACGTCTCATTGAAGGGACTGGATTAGGGTTATCGATTGTCCTAGCAATCGTTCAATTGCATGGCGGAACAATCCATGTGAACAGCAATGAAAATGAGGGAACAACAATCGATGTGGAATTACCGAAAAGTTAAGTTTAACTGATCACAATTAGAATTAACTTTTGTTCATACCCCGTTCATATTCAAGAGATATACTTTATATAATGAAACTTTGAATAATTGGAGGGGTATCGAATGAATAAAAATAGTAAGATTTTATTGCAGTTCGCAGGTATATTCGGTCTGATTGGTGCTATTTTAGGTGCACATATGGCCGGATCTGGTTCTTATGCATTCCGTGCAGTTCACGCTCATATTCTCGTCGTCGGCTGGCTAACCCTTTTCGGATGGGCCGTTTATTACAAGATTTTTCAACAAAAGGAATCTCTATTAACGAAGCTTCACGTTTGGACAGCCATCATCGGTTCAGTAGGCTTAACGATAGGAATGTGGTTATATATGGTGAAGCCATTTGAACTTCCTACTGGCGTCACGTTAACGGTCTATATTGGTGGCGGCGTTGCATTACTTGCCAGTTTCTTCTTCTTTTTCTTACTAACCTTATTTTTGAACTACTCCCACCTAAACGCTAACGCGTTTTGAGGAGGGAGATTCCTGGGTTGTCCACTCTATTGAGCGGAAATAATCAGGCTATCCCCGTAGTTCCTACGGTTATCGGTTTAGAACCATAGAGACTTTCCGCCTCTTTTTTAATATTTTGGGCAGCGTTAATATCCCGGTCGTGTGTAGAACCACATTTTGGGCAAACCCATTTGCGAACGGCCAGGTTTTTAACGATTGTGTTCTTGTGTCCGCAACCGGAACATAGCTGCGACGAAGCAAAGGTTTTTCCAACCTTAACTAATTCACTGCCGTACCACTCCGCTTTGTACGTGAGCATCGTGACAAATTCACTCCAAGAAGCATCGCTAATAGATTTTGCTAGATTCTTGTTTTTGAGCATATTGGACACACTCAAATCTTCGATGCCGATGAGATCATACTCTTCTACGAGCTGTCGCGATAATTTGTGCGCGAAATCCTTTCTGGCATTAGTGATCTTCTCGTGGATGTTAGCCACTTTGACTTTTTGCTTACGCCAATTAGCCGAACCAATGGTTCGGCGAGATAGCGTTCGTTGCGCACGGATTAATTTATGTTCGAGTTGTTTTAAATGATGAGGGTTCTTGACTTTCGAACCATCGCTCAAAACAACAAAATCTGTTAATCCTAAATCGATGCCAGTGCTTTTGTTTGTTGAAACACGTTTATAATTGTTTTCTGATTCTACTAAAATAGAAACAAAATGTTTCCCCGAAGCGTTCTTTCGAACGGTAACACGCTTAATTGTGCCTTCGACGACTCGACTTTTGGCGAATCGTACCCAACCAATTTTCGGCAATTTGATTTTATTACCGATCATTTGAATGTTGTTATTCACCATTTTCGTAGTATAACTTTTGATGTCATTCTTTTTGTTTTTGAACCTAGGAAACTTATTCTGTTTCTTAAAAAAACGTTGGAATGAATCATCTAACTGTTCGATAGAAGCCTGTAATGCAATACTATCAACAGATTTTAACCACGGAAACGTTTTTTTTAGACTAGGAATTTCTTTCATATAATGCGTTTTCTTAAACGAAGAACCCGTGGTTTTTACGTCAAACAAAGCCCGGTTGAACAAAAAGCGTGAACAACCGAAGGTTTGATTGATTATATTTTGCTGAACTTTGTTTGGATAAATGCGAAATTTATAAGCCTTTTTGATAACCAACGGTTGTTCACTCCTTTTTTTGTTTTCTTCTGTTTATATTATATAATATTTCTAAACAAAAGAGAACGTTCGTTCTTTATTTAAGCTAAATTTCGGCATTCATCTCCCACCTAAAACGCTGTCGCGTTTTTGAGGAAGGAGTCTTCTGCCGTCTAATGGTAAAAGAAGAAAAATAATTATGATTCAGGATTATGGATTCAAGGCGTTGACAATCCATAATCCTTTACTTTTTAAATAAACTCACGTACAATTCGAATTAACAGCTCATTGAAGTTGTTGCGTAACAAAAATTTTATAGCAATACTTGGATTTATATTTTTTCACTAATATCTCTAATTCATAATATATAAATTCAAATTAAATGAGTTAGCTGTTGCTTCCTAGGAGTAACAAATTGCACTTTTCACCAGAAAAATGAACAGCAAATGAAAAAAGTAATTGGAGGTCAACTATATGAAACACATTTACAATGAAAAGAAAAAAGGCGCACCTGTTTTCGTCCTTCTTCACGGAACAGGCGGTACAGAAAATGACTTAGTTGGTTTAGGCGAGTTACTAAATCCTGAATTTAATATCTTAAGTGTTCGAGGTAATGTACAAGAAAATGGTATGAACAGATTCTTCAAGCGTCATGGCGAAGGTAAGTATGATTGGGAAGATCTAAAATTCCGTGGAACTGAGCTTTATGACTTCATTGTAGAAAAATCCAAAGAGCATGATTTCAAATTGGAAGATGTCATTTTTGTCGGATTCTCAAACGGTTCCAACATAGCGATTCAATTAATGTTAGAGTATCCAGAATCGTTCAAGAGAGCTGCTTTATTCGCTCCATTGTATCCAGCAGATGTTACAAAGACACAAGACTTCAGTCATATGGACGTCTTCTTATCACTTGGAAAAGGTGACCCGATTGTACCGGAATCGGAAAGCGAACGCGTCATTAATCTCTTTAAAGATCGAGGTGCTGACGTAACGACAGCTTGGGTGAACGGACATAACTTAACACAGGAAGTCGCTTTGGAAGCAAGAAATTGGTTAAATGAATCCATCAACAATGATGCTTAAGTATGTAGAAAAATGAACGTAAATCTAATCTTCCATTGCAATTTTAACAAAAGACTATACCACACGTGAAATAAGAGGGATTGCTCCGTCAGTGAATAGACGCAGCAATCCCTTTCTTATTAATTTTTTCGTATGAACAACTTCCGATCCGTTACTTACTAGTAGCACGGAGAAAGCTTTTGGCTGTCTCCTTTACATCAGATGAAGAAGCAATCGCAGAGATTACAGCCACCCCATCTGCACTTGCTTGAATCACTTCCTCAGCATTCGCGGGTGTTATTCCACCTATTCCTACTATCGGTATAGTGATTCCATGATTTCTAAAGCACTCAATTATCCCTGTCCCAGCGACTTCTCGAGCATCATCTTTAGAATTCGTCGGATAAATTGGACCTAGACCTAAATAATCCGCTCCATCTTTGATCGCTTGCTCTGCTTCTTCAATCGTGTGCGCGGAAACGCCTAAAATTTTATTGCTAAATTTTTCTCTTACTATATCCGCTTCCAAATCATCCTGTCCTACATGAATGCCATGAGCGTCTAACTCGATTGCTAAATCGAGATCATCATTTACGATGAAGGGAATATGGTTTTCCTGACATATTTTTTTCAAGCGTTCTGCCAATCTCACTTTCTCTTTTCCTGTAAGAGCACTCTCTCCTTTTTCTCGAAATTGAAATAGCGTAATGCCCCCTGCAATTGCTTCTTCAAGTACACGAACAGGATCTCTGCCATTACAATTCGTGCTTCCCATAATAAAATAAACAGGAAGTAACTCTTTGATTTGTTCTGTTCTTTTGTCTACCATATTAGAAACTCTTTACACTCCTTTTTTTGTACGCCCAATGATTAGTAGGTCCATGTCCTTCACCAATCCCTAATTCCGTTTCGATTGCTGCACGGATAAAATCTTTTGCTGTTAGGACTGCTTGCTTTATTTCAACGCCCTTTGCTAGTTCAGCTGTAATCGCAGCAGAAAACGTACAGCCTGTTCCATGTGTATGACGGGTGTCTATTCTTGGAGAAGTCATTTCAACGAATGTTTCACCATCAAAAAATAAGTCAACAACGTCATCTGCGCTTCCATGACCACCTTTCATCACAACCGACGTAGCGCCCATTTGAACGATGTCTTTAGCAGCTTTCTTCCGGTCTTCTACTGTATTTATTTTTCGATTCGTAATCATCTCTGCTTCAGGAATATTTGGAGTCACGACCGTCGATAGTGGAATTAGTGTATCGATCAATGCGTTAACAGCTTCATCTTGCAGTAGCTTTGCCCCACCTTTAGCAATCATAACTGGATCAATGACAACATTGTCCCATTGGTAATGATGAATTCGTTCACTAACAGCCTCTATGATCTCACTCGAAAATAACATTCCAGTTTTCAAAGCGTTCGTTCCCATGTCATTTCCGATCGCATCAATTTGCTCAACAATGCCTTCTATTGGCACGGGATAGACTCCGTGAACTCCTAACGTATTCTGGGCTGTTACTGCAGTAATGATCGACATCCCATAAGCATCTAACTCCTGAAATGTTTTAAGGTCTGCCTGAATCCCTGCTCCGCCTCCACTATCTGAACCAGCGATCGTTAATGCTTTTGCGATAATCATAATCAAGCTCCTTTATTTTGTAATTCTCTCGATCTTACAAAGAACTTCATCACCTTCAGTAATTTTCGAAAGTTGATTTAAAAATTCAATTTGAAAACTTCCAGGTCCTCTATCTCCGACTAACTTTGCCGCTTTCTCTGCAGCAATACCATAAAAGGAAACGGCCGATGTAGCCGCTTCAAGAACATTGTTACTTACGGCAGCAAATGCACCGATCACTGAAGATAATAAACAACCACTTCCTGTCACTTTAGTTAGTAATGGAACGCCATTCATGACGCGATTTGTACCGTTATCATTCGAAATGACATCTATTTCACCCGTAATCACTACTGTACTGTTAAAGAGTTCTGAAGCTCTCTTAGCCAATTGCGTGACGTCTCCCTCTCCTGAACGAGTATCGACACCTTTGATTTCCCATTGCTCACCGGTTAAATGAGCAATTTCAGCTGCGTTTCCTCTTAAAACAGTAACGTTTACTTCATCTAAAATCTGCTTTGCTTTTGCAGTGCGAAAACTCGTTGCACCTGCACCTACAGGGTCTAAAATGACAGGATGATCTTTTTCGTTTGCCGCTTTGCCAGCTTCGATCATGGCATCAACTGTTTCTGTCGTTAAAGTTCCTATATTCAAGACGATTGCCCCTGCAATCGTAGCCATTTCTGCTACCTCTTCAATCGCATTCGCCATCACTGGTGACGCGCCAACAGCTAACAATCCATTCGCCGTAAAATTCGTCACCACTTGATTCGTTATATTGTGAACTAACGGGTTCTGTTCTTGTACGACCTTTAAATTCGTATACATGCTCGATTCCCTCCTGCTTTAATCCATTACTAATCCGCCGTCTACGACAAGGTTTTGTCCAGTGACTGCTCGTGCCCAAGGTGATGCGAAAAACAAAGCTGCATCAGCTAATTCCTCTGGTGTAGTTGCTTTTTGTAAAGGTGTGGTTGACTCAATAATTCCAAACACTTCTTCTGTTGTTACACTACTTGCATCCGTTTCTTTTAATAACCCACCAGAGACCATATTGACAGTAATACCGTATTGACCTAATTCCTTCGCCATATTACGCGTAAATCCAATTAATGCCGCTTTACCCGTTGTATATTCGTGGTACGCAACGACTGGATTTTGGACGAGATTCGTTCCAATGTTAATCACACGGCCAAACTGTTGCTCCTTCATATCGCTTAAGCATGCTTGTATCGTGTTTAAAGATGCTTTTATGCTTCCTTCAAACTGTGTATTGAAACCATCCCAGTCGAGTTCAAATGCATTCTTTTGAGCGACTGGATCGAAACGAAAATCTACCAATGCATTATTCACAATCGTTGTAATCGGTGTACCAAAATGTTTTACAGCTTTATGAACCATTTGATTCACTTGCTCAGTATCACGAACATCCGCTTGTAGCGCAATAGCTTTTTCACCTAACGACGTTGATAGCTCCTCCGCTTTTTCTTTACTCTTAAAATAATTCACAACAACATTTGCACCTTGCTCAGCAAAAGCAATCGCTAGTTTAGCTCCCACCCCTCTACTTGCACCCGTAATTAATACCGTTTGTTTGTTTAGCTCCATAATATTTACCTCCATATTTATGTATTAATAGGGAAAATAAAAAAACCAGATCACAAGGACCTGGTTTGGTAGTTAACATTTAAACTACTTCCCTACGCTGGCATGATCCAGATCAGGTCCTGAGGGTCAAAAAGTGTACCTTTTTTCTCAGCTTGAAACACAAGCTCCCCTAGTAGAAACAATTAAATTACTATTCTATTAATTTCATTCTATACTTAACCTTTAATAAACTCAACTATTTGAATAGCATGATAAAATCTCTCCAGTCACTCTTTCTCTTCTTTCATCGCTTTCACTACGCGGTCTTTTGGATCCCAGCAATTAAATTGGTATGTTGGTTTCGTATCAAAGCCTAGTCTTTTACAATAAACGCGTCTACTACCGTCCTCAAATCGATCAATCCGAAAATGTTTACATGTAGCACAGCAATGATATCGATTAGTCATCTGGACACCTCCATGTTTGTGGACTTTTTACTGACATGAATGCTTATATTTTCAAAAACCATTTTTAAGAATTTAAGCTCGGCTCCGTTTAAGTAGCTCTTAACCTAATTGTACATACACTGTCAATGAGTTTCATTAATTTCTATTATGTCGTTCTGCATAAGAATGTGCATGTAACAAACAACAATTATTCATGTTGATCGAGAAAACAATCATAAAGTTTACTTACATAAAGTAAGATTAAGTTGATACGAAAATTTGAAATAGGTGGTGTTTAGTTATGAAAAAAGTTATTTTTTTAGAAGTAAAAGGATTGCATTGTCCTGATTGCCCGTCAAAAGTAGAAAGATCACTTTCCAAAATGGCAGGAATTGAGGAAGTGCAAATTGATTATGATACCGAAAGAGGTTCTGTAACTTTCGATAACAACTTAATTGGGGTGCCACAAATTATCAAAAGAATTAGCAAGATGGGGTTTCATGCAGAAGAAGTTCAAGTAAATATTCATTAAATAAAAACTCTATTAATACTTATCTCTTTTGTTTTCTTATCTATCCCTTTTACTATCTCACATAGAATCGCCTTGAAAACCCGTTCCTTTAGTGCGTTTAACCCATATAAACATTTATACTTTCAACACCTTCTTATCGCCCCAACACTAACTTTTAATAGTTTAGCTCGTGTGGAATTTAACATTAGATACCAATTACTACTTCATTAGGTTTAACTGCCTTTCAAGAGAAAGATAAAAATAACCATCGAAAGAGAAAATCAAGCTTTATATCAATCAAAAAGAAATGGCAGAATTCAACCGACGATTTTTAAAGATGAATAAAATAAAGCTAACAGAGATAATCTGTTAGCTCTATTTATTGCTGTTAAA
Organism: Allobacillus saliphilus; assembly: GCF_018138385.1. GTDB lineage: Bacteria > Bacillota > Bacilli > Bacillales > Alkalibacillaceae > Allobacillus > Allobacillus saliphilus. The sequence continues at coordinate 2,906 of NZ_JAGSIE010000035.1, read as the reverse complement.
TTGATTTTCAGCCTAGATTGAAGTTAAAAATTTTTAAATAGAGCTTTTTTCCTTCACTAGAGGGATTCTAATTCATATAAACAGATACTAACTCAAAGCATCTATCTTTTGTAAGTGTTGCTTGTGTAGCTACATAATGCAAAGACTCCATAGAACCACCTTCGTATGTTTGTGATTCTTCTTTTGCGGTCTCATCTTTGTATTTTATCCAGTTACGTTGTTCATCCCTTAATTGATCCGCCTGCTCTTTACTAATTTCTTCCATCAATACAGCGTAAATTTCGTTTAGCTGTTTATCCCAAATTTCATATCTATGCGCTTCTTCCTTCTCCATGTCCAATGTTGTTATAGCTTCTGAATTCTCTCGCAATGTTTCCATTTCTTTTTCAATCTCATTAAGCTTACTAAGATATCTTTCTTTATCTTCCGAGGAATTGTCTCTTACATTATTACTAGCGCTTAACTGATCGAGCTCATATGTACCGTCTTGGTATACTCTATAATAGCCTAAGTTTCCAGTCTTACCAGATGCACGCAACGATACGTCGACCAATTGGACCGTATAGTATGTACCATTACTATCACTTTCACTATCTTCGCTTGCGCCAAACGAAATATTATCATCTTTGCCTTCTTTTAATTGTTGCTTTAAAAATTCAACAGCTTCTTCCCCACTACTAATTCGAATAGGTTTCTTGGTCTCCGTTGAATCTTCTTCTTTTATAGTAGGATCTTCATCTATTTCATTAGATTTATTGGATTCAACATTCATTGAGCTATTGGATTCATTTGCTATCTTAGTTTCGTCATTCACTTCTTTTTCACCATCAACCGAAGTACTTTCTTCATCAGCTGGTGTACATGCAGCCAATATAATAAACATTGAACTGAATACCATCAGTAAAAACTTTCTTTGATTATTCATAAAAGAACCCCTTCCATTATTATTAAATTAGTATCACATTTAGTAATAATCATAGTTGTTATAAATCATGGGCACACTTTTCTACCTATTCATTATATCATCCACTCACTAGTACTTATATCTTTCTAGTTCGCTTTAAAATGAATGTATAAATCTTAACAACCACTAGAATATGTAAAAGCACCCATTTTACTTATTAATTGTTTAGCCATTTTATAAACTCACTTTTATAGTCATCTAATCTCATCTTCGTTTCTATGATAATAGTGCAAAATTCATTTCACTAATTAGACATACAAAAAAGCTCAAGAACATTAATTGTTCTTGAGCTTTTTTGTAAAAGTAAAAGATGTTTACTTTTTTTCAAGTACCAGTGGTCGGGATCGAACCGACACTCCCGATGAAGGGAACGGGATTTTGAGTCCCGCGCGTCTGCCAATTCCGCCACACTGGCATGTAATAAAACGGCAGCGTTCTATAATTAAAACGGTTGTAACTGAGAGGCGGCAACCGGATTTGAACCGGTGATAAAGGTTTTGCAGACCTCTGCCTTACCACTTGGCTATGCCGCCATGGAGCGGAAGACGGGATTCGAACCCGCGACCCCCACCTTGGCAAGGTGGTGTTCTACCACTGAACTACTTCCGCAAAATGGCTGGGCTACCAGGATTCGAACCTGGGAGTGACGGGACCAAAACCCGTTGCCTTACCGCTTGGCTATAGCCCAAAGATTGAGGGCGACCGGTGGGAATCGAACCCACGAATGCCGGAGCCACAATCCGGTGCGTTAACCACTTCGCCACGACCGCCATATTAAAATGGCAGGGGTAGTAGGAATCGAACCCACATCAAAGGTTTTGGAGACCTTCGTTTTACCATTAAACTATACCCCTATTTATAAAAATGGTGGAGGGGGAGAGATTCGAACTCCCGAACCCTGAGGGAGCGGATTTACAGTCCGCCGCGTTTAGCCACTTCGCTACCCCTCCAAATAAAATGGTGGCTTGGGACGGAATCGAACCGCCGACACAAGGATTTTCAGTCCTTTGCTCTACCGACTGAGCTACCAAGCCATAAAGATATTTTATTTAAATGGCGGTCCGGACGGGACTCGAACCCGCGACCTCCTGCGTGACAGGCAGGCATTCTAACCAACTGAACTACCGGACCATTTAAGATTATGTAACTAGCTGTTGTAAATAATTTGGTTGCACCCTACGGGTACTCCCTATTTCATTTTGCTTCGAGGTCAATTTGACGTAGAAGCGATGATTAAATTGGTTGCGGGGACAGGATTTGAACCTGCGACCTCCGGGTTATGAGCCCGACGAGCTGCCTGACTGCTCCACCCCGCGATATGATTGAAATTTAATAATGGTGACCCGTACGGGATTCGAACCCGTGTTACCGCCGTGAAAGGGCGGTGTCTTAACCACTTGACCAACGGGCCATATAAGTAATATGGCGGAGAGCGAGGGATTCGAACCCTCGAGACCGTGGTAACGGTCTACACGATTTCCAATCGTGCTCCTTCGGCCAACTCGGACAGCTCTCCATATAATATGGCTCCAGCGGCAGGATTCGAACCTGCGACCAATTGGTTAACAGCCAACTGCTCTACCACTGAGCTACGCTGGAATGTTGTTAAAAAGCTTGATATTAATTATGCTTCCCGAGTTGCTAGGAGTATTGATCAACATGCCCGGCAGCGTCCTACTCTTGCAGGGGAAAAACCCCAACTACCATCGGCGCTAGAGAGCTTAACTTCTGTGTTCGGAATGGGAACAGGTGTGACCTCTCTGCTATCGCCACCGGATATGTGATTGATTAACTAGCGACAAACTATATTATATTAACCTTCAGCCAAAAAAGCAAGTAGAAAATCAATACAATTTGAAATTATGTACCTTCAAAACTAGATAAGAAGCAATACATCATCAAGTAAGTTAAGTCCTCGACCGATTAGTATCCGTCAGCTTCA
>NZ_JAGSIE010000034.1 GCF_018138385.1 Allobacillus saliphilus | reverse complement strand
ATATAAAAAAGCGTGGTACCTGCCTAATCGGTAAGTACCACGCTTTTTCAATTTACTGAGTTTTGTCCCAGCCTCTTTTTGTGGTAATGGAATCAAGATTCAATTGTGACTCCAGTTAAGTACGAAATAATTCATTCACTTCTTGGACAACTTCATTGGCATTTTTACCGTCACAGTTAATGATCGTTGCCTGCGTAGTTGTATCGCTCATCCCCATGACATTTTGATTTTGTCCAGAAATACAGCAACAATCACAATCCTGCGATTGATCTGCTTCGAGCGATACCACTTCATGTCCATCTTTTTGCAGAGCTTGTTTTACATTTGTCAACGTATCTTCTACAGCAACTCTTGCCATTTTTTCACCTCCAATAATCTCGCTCATTATTATTAGAGGGGAACGCAAGGATTATACATGTAGAATATCGAGTTTTCTAATGGCGAAGGTTCCGTTTTTAGTATGGTTAACTAAGTATTTTAACAAAGTGCTACAGAGGGCAGAAATGCTCTTATGTTTGTGGCACTTTTTTAAAAATAGTTTTAGGTTACAAAGATTAATTACTCACCACGAAATTCTGGCTTTCGTTTCTCCATAAATGCTTTAATCCCTTCTTGGTGATCTTTTGTTTGCCGCATGGCAACTTGACCTTCAGCTTCACCTGCAAAATAAGACTCAAGTTTTTTAAGATTTTCTTTATGATAAATCGTTTTTGTTTGAATCATGGCACGTAATGGTGCATGTTGAAGTTTTCCTACATATTTCTGTGTTGCTTCTTCTACGTTTTCCGTTGCAAAGTCGACAAGGCCTAATTTTGCTGCTTCTTCAGCTTGCATCATTTTACCTTCCCAAATCATCTGTTTAGCTAAATGCGTGCCAAGTCGCTGTTCCATGAAAAAGTGACCGCCGCCATCAGGAATTAATCCTATGCCAATAAAATTCATAGCAATTTTGGCTTCTTTTTGAGCAATAACATAGTCAGCGGCCAATGCCAAGCTTAACCCAAGGCCTGCTGTTGCACCATTCAGCTTGGAAATAGTGATTTTCGGCATGCTATAAAAGGATTTGACTGCCTTTTCAATTGTGTCCATAATCTTTTTGAATTCATTCGGATCATCATTCTCAAGCATCATATTAATGTCGCCGCCCGCTGAAAAAGCACGACCTTCTCCAGATAAGACAACGATTTGTGCTTCGCTCTGACTGACTTCTTCCATCTTTTCAGCCATCTCTTCAAGCATTTCTTGGTTCATCGAGTTCATCTTGTCAGGTCGATTCAACGTGATTTTTGCTACTTTTCCTTCATACTGTACAGTTACCCTGTTACTCATTACACCTCATCCTTTACTTGGTTAAATTGATCAATCAAAAATTTATAAAAATTAGCTGCTTGCTTATAATCGCCAGTATCATAGGATTGATTTCCTAGCATTAAAGAGAGTTCTTTCACTGTCTTTTTCTCGCCTGAGTTTTTAAAATAAGGCAATAACACATTTTTAGCTTTTTTCAAAAAATCAGGGTCTGTTGTTTTTTCGTAGATTTGGTGTCTTAAAACATAAAATTGGTACTGATATTTTAAGTATTTCACTTCTCTAAGAGCTTTCTCGCCAATTTCAAGAAACTCAATCGCTTGTTCGTTTTTGTTGTTTAAATAATGGATTTTCGCTTGCATATAATACGATTGAATCTTGTCATACAAGTTATAATCATATTCATTTAACTCTTCCATATAAGAAATGGAGCGGTCATATTCTTCCATATAAAAATAAAGGATTGCTAAGTTATGTTTCACACGTCGCTGGATGTCGGGTGAATCTCCCATAGGCTTCGAATTCAAAACTTGTAAAAAGTATTTTTCAGAAACCTCATAAGCCTCTAATAACATATAATTAACACCAAATAAAATATAACAATCCGTTACATTGGTATATAAGAAGTCCGCCTCAAATTGATCCTTAGCAATCTGGCAATAATAATTTGATTGGGCAGGTTTACGGATTCTAGTTAGGGATAGAGCTAATAAATAATAGATTTCTGTATCGTTGATCGATAACTGTACTGACATGGTTTTAGCTGTTTCAAAGTGACTGAGTGCTTTGTTTGGTTGTGCTTTGTAATTGAAATAAAGTCCAATAACTTTGTGGAAAAGATATAAATTTTCGTCTTTAAACCGATCCTCTAAACGAATGACTTCTCGGTACATTTGTTCAACTTTGTCATTTTCCCTTGTTTGAATGATGAAATAAAAATGGACCAATTGAAAGATGCTCAATGCTTTCGGTGCATGAAATGGTGTGAGAATGCGGTTTAATTCTTCAATCGATTCTCTCGCAGCCTCGTAATCTTTTTCTTTTATCCGTTTATAGAGTTTGAAAACTTTTCGGACAATTTGTTTGTTATTACTATGAGTGATGTCATCGTAGCTGATATCCAATCGGTCAAATAACAATCTAGCGACATCTTCTTTTGGTTTAATCATTTCATTTTCAATCTTGCTAAGATAAGAAACTGAACAAATTCCATCCGCCATCTGCTTTTGGGTGTAACCTTTTTTTGTACGATAGTATTGTATGATGGCACCAATATCCATATTTCTTCACCTTGCTTTTTCCCAATTAACTATATATTACCATACTTTTTTGAATATTGATAAAAGGTTAGAGAATATCTTGACGAAAATAATCGCTCGACTTATGATAATTATACAATCGTATAATCGAAACGAGTAGGTGTGAGATACGACTCACATAATAGGGAAGATCGGTGTAAATCCGACGCGGTCCCGCCACTGTAATGAGAAGCAAACCATCGATCCACTGTTTTTATAAAAACGGGAAGGGATGGAATGCAATGACTCTAAGCCAGGAGACCTGCCTATTTGTTTTGGCTTCAATCCTTCGGGTCAAAGGATAGCCTGCGCATCGTTTACTGTTATGCATGCTCTGGCTCCTTATGATGAAGGATTCAGAGCTTTTTTGTGCGAAAGTATACCATTACATATGAGAAAGGAAGTATAACATGAAGATGGGAAGTTGGAAAAAGCTTTTAATCTTGCTAGTCATGGCATTTGTGATTGCATTAGCGGCATGCCAAGGTGGAGACGACACGTCAAGTGAAGAAGATTCAGGAGTAGAAGAAAATGAAACAAGTGAGGAAACAGCGGAAGAAGATGGAGATTCCGAATCTGTAACTTTAAACGATAAATCAGGCGAAGAAGTGACCATTGAAGAAGAGCCAGAGCGAGTAGTAACAGTCATTCCAAGTGCAACGGAAATTGTTTACGCAGTTGGTGGTGGCGATAAAGTCGTTGGAGTCGATGAATGGTCCAACTACCCAGAAGAGGTAACCGATATTGAAAAAGTCGGTGATATGAACTTAAATATTGAGAAAATTGTCGAACTAGAACCAGATTTAGTTGTGGCAGACTTAAATAACGGAGAGGACATTCAAGCATTACGGGATAAAGGTTTGAAAGTTGTCGTGCTTGGTGCACAGACGTTAGAAGAAACTTATGAAGACTTACGTTTAGCTGGTCAAGCTGTTGGAACAGAACAGAAAGCAAATGAAATTGTTGATAATATGCAAAGCAAGATCGAAGAAATTGAAGAAAAGACAGCTGAGCTAACCGAAGATGAGAAGAAAACTGTCTGGTTTGAAATTGATCAAGAATTATTCACAGCTGCAGAAGGTACATTTATGAATGAACTGCTGCAAATTGCTGGCGGTAAAAATATCATGGCAGGAGAAGAAGGTTGGCCACAAGTTAGCGAAGAGGTAGTGATTGAATCGAACCCAGATGTCATTATCACGACGTACGGCTATTATATGGAAGACGTGGAAGAACAAGTATTGGCTCGTGATAGCTGGAAAGACGTAACAGCGATTCAAAATGAAGCAGTCCATAATATCGATAATGATCTTCTGTCACGTCCTGGTCCGCGGTTGGTTGAAGGACTTGAACAGTTAGTAAACATTCTTTATCCCGATTTAATGGAGTAATCAATGAAACGTCCAACATTGACCCACTCGTTTGGGAAGGTTGCTTTTTGGTCAATTCTATTATCGATCATATTACTGATTGTTATGAGCCTATCCATAACGTTGGGCGCAGCAAGTATTGATTTTATCGTTGTTTGGAAAGTCGTTCTATCCAAAATTCCCATTATACAAAACTGGATAACCGTTGACTGGAAGGAATCGACCGAAACGATAATTTGGGATATTCGCCTTCCGAGAGTTATTTTAGGGGCATTGGTGGGGGCCGCATTATCATTGGCTGGAGCAATTTACCAAGGTGTATTGCGTAACCCCCTTGCCGATCCTTTTATATTAGGTGTCTCATCAGGTGCATCTTTCGGTGCTGCATTGGTGATGGCATTCGGTTGGCAAATCGCATGGTTAGGAAAATTCACCCTACCATTTATTGCATTTTTAACGGGTCTTGCATCCTTGATGATTGTCTATTATTTAGCAACCGTCGAACGAAAAATGCGCGTAGAGACGTTGATTTTATCTGGTGTTGTGATTCAAGCTTTTTTAGGCGCTTGTTTATCTTTAATCATGGCGTTATCGAATGAGCAGTTGCAGACAATTGTTTTTTGGATGATGGGAAGTTTATCGTTAACGGACTGGAGCTATAATCAAATCGTCTTCCCAGTCATTTCAATTGCCGTCATCATTGCTTATTTTTTCTCGAGAGATTTAAATATGTTTGGCTTGGGAGAAGAAGTGGCACATCATAGCGGTGTTTCTGTGCAGCGTTCACGAATTATTATGTTAGTTTTAGCTTCATTGATTACTGGAGCTGCCGTATCTGTTTCAGGAGCGATTGGGTTTGTCGGTTTAGTGATTCCGCATATTATCCGTTTGATTTTCGGGGCAGACTACCGCATGATCATTCCATTGAGTGTGATTGGTGGAGCCATTTTTCTCGTCGGAGCTGACGCCTTTGCTCGGACGATCATGGCACCGAGAGAGCTACCATTGGGCATCATTACAGCGTTCTTAGGTGCACCTTTCTTCGCTTACTTATTGCGAAGAGCGCGTCGTGGCTATTTTTAGAGATTTAGATGGAAGATGCCTATTTGAGCGGTTAGCGTCAATTTATGAACGGTTAGAATGCTTCTTTGCACGTTCAGCGGCCTAGATTGAACGATTAGAGCGCCTTTTTGAACGGTTAGCATCATCATTTGAACGTTTAGACGCTTCCTTTGAACATTTAGTACCTAAAGGCCGATTTTTAAATTAAGCAACAGTCTTTAACGGATCGTAACTTAACAAAAAAGGATGATGAACATCATGTTGTCCATCCAGCAAGTGACTAAAAAAATAGAAGATAAAAGCCTGTTGGACAACGTGTCTTTTGATGTGCCAAAAGGCAGTTCGATTGGATTGATCGGTCCAAATGGCGCAGGGAAGTCCACCTTGATGAAATTAATCTCTGCTTATGAAAAGCCAACGAGTGGAAGCATTACTTTTCATGGTCAAGACGTGCAGCAATGGAATGTGAAAAAATTAGCGCAACGAATTGCTGTTTTGACACAAGAGGGGTTAGCAGCCTACCCTATCAAAGTGTTTGATGCTGTCCTGCTTGGAAGATATCCGCATTTAGGTTTTTTCCAACGAGAAAGCAAAAAAGATTATCAGTTAGTCGAAGATGTACTGGCGTTCACTTCGCTGACCGATTTGAAGGATCAATTTCTTGATACACTTAGTGGGGGAGAGAGACAGCGTGTTGCAATTGCCAAGGCAATGGTGCAGCAACCGGAATTACTGTTATTGGATGAACCAACGACATTCTTGGATATTGGTCATCAATTGAACATACTAAAGTTAGTTAAGGAATGGCAACAAAAAGATAATTTAACGGTCATCATGGTCATGCATGACTTAAACTTAGCTTCTCAATTTTGTGAAGAGCTGATTTTAATGAGTGAAGGTAAAGTCGTTCGCTCAGGGAGTAATGAAGAAATCATTGACTCCGATTTATTAAAAAATGTTTATCATACAACCCCTGAAATTATTCGTCATCCAAAATCAAATGTACCCCAAATACTCTTAGGACATTTTTAAAAAACATGGGCATATGCTAGTCTTATCTAGTATAATGTTGAAAGTGTATGAAGAAGAGAAATGGGGATTCACATATGATTGAATGGAAAAATCTTTATCGTGGTGCGCTTATGGGAGCGAGTGATATTGTTCCGGGTGTGAGCGGAGGCACGATTGCTGTTGTTTTAGGAATTTATCAACGTTTGATTGAAGGCATTAATGGCATATTTACGCGTGAATGGAAAAAACATTTGGCATTCTTAGCACCGTTAGGCGTTGGTGTACTAGTTGCTGTATATTTTTTCAGTGGAATTATCAATTGGTTATTTGATAACTACCCGCATCAACTGCAATTTGCTTTTTTAGGATTAATTGCCGGTGTCATTCCATTTTTGTGGCGTCAAGCAGATGGGAATCGTGAGTTTCAAGGCTCTCATTATTTGACCCTATTGCTGGCAGCGATCTTTGTAGGTTCGATGGTTGTTTTCCGTGGCGATGACTCAATTACCCCGATGACAGAGTTTGAAGGCATGGATTATGTCATGTTATTTTTATCCGGTTGGTTAGCGAGCTCAGCGATGATTCTCCCTGGAATTAGCGGCTCGTTCTTATTGTTGCTCATTGGTATGTATACGACCTTTACTCATTCTATCGAAAATCTCGTAATCGAAGCTTTAATCCCATTAGGTTTAGGGATTGTGCTTGGTTTGCTGATTATGAGTAGAATCATTCGTGCGTTGTTTAATCGATTCTTTTTCCATATGTATGCCCTAATCATAGGCTTGGTCATTGGTGCATTGGTCGTGATTTACCCCGGATTTGAATCGGATACGATGCGAAACATCGTCAGTGTGATTTGCTTAATCGGTGGGTTGATCGCAGCTTATGGGTTAGGGAAATTGGAATTAACTGAGGAATAAAAAATAATCCTACATTTAAATTTGAAACAGTTCATCGCAAGTTAGCGTGGACTGTTTTTCTTAAGGATTTTTTTAATAAAAACTCTTGACGTATGGACAGTTAACCCTTTAAATGGATAAAGAAATGAGGGATGAGGTAGATATGATTCGACAAGCGAAGGCAGAAGATTTAGAACGGATTAAAGCTGTAGCTGAGCGTTCAAAGAGAAAAATGAATGATGAAGGAAACCCACAATGGAATGGCACATATCCCGAGTCATTTTATGAAGATGACATACATAACAGGCAGTTATACGTATATGAAATAGATGGAACGATTGCAGGTGCCGTGTGTATTAGTACAGAAGGACATGAAGAATATGCTGAGATTCCTTGGACATATAAGGAACCATATTTATGCATGAAACGGCTGGCGGTTGATCCGGACTATCAAGGGAAAAGCATTGCTCAGTCCTTTTTTCATTTTACAGAGGAATTGGGTAAGGAGAAGGGCATCCATTATATATGCGCCGATACAAATGCAATCAATGAAGCGGCTTTAAGGTTATTTAACCGAGCAAACTATCAATTTGTCATCGAAAAATACCAAGAAGGAGAGCCATATCCTTTTAGATATTATGAAAAGAAAATCAATTTATAAATAATCCTAGTCGGGTCATAAGCCCAACTAGGATTAATTTTAGTCAGTCAATCGTAAATATTCTTCTACGTCTTTTTCACATAATGCGATGCCTTTTTCCCAGAAATCCTCTTTCGTAATGTCTGCGCCTAAATGTTTTTTAGCTAAATCTTCTGTGGTCATCCGTGCTGTATCTTGAAGCAATGCGATGTATTGGTCTTCGTAATCCGTTCCTTCTTCCAATGCTTTCGCATAAATCGCGAGTGAGAAGAGATATCCGAACGTGTAAGGGAAGTTATAAAACGGTACACCAGTTATATGAAAATGAAGCTTATTAGACCAATAACTTGGACTCGTCGTTGCAATGGTGTCGACATACGCTTCACGTTGAGCTTCATCGGTCAATGCGTTCAGTCGGTCAGCCGTAACGAAGCCATTTTTTCGCTCTTCATAAAAACGAGTCTCGAATAAAAAGCGGGAATGAATATTCATGAAGAAAGCGACACTCCGTTGGATTTTATCTTCCAATAAAGCAATTTTATTCTCTTCTGATTGAGCTTCTTTCACAGAAGCATCCGCAACAATCATTTCCGCAAACGTTGATGCTGTTTCAGCGACGTTCATGGCGTAACGACGATTTAACGGATGGACATCACGAAGAACATAACTATGATAAGCGTGTCCAAGCTCGTGAGCTAGTGTCGCCACATTCGACATTGACCCACTATAAGTCATAAAGATACGCGATTGGTTACTAAGGGGAAGCCCTGTACAGAATCCACCCGGCCGCTTGCCTGAACGGTCTTCCGCTTCAATCCAACGGTCTTCAAAAGCCATTTTCGCAAAATCGGCCATTTTCGGACTGAAGGTTTGAAAATGTTTTAGAATAAATTCAGCACCTTCATCATAAGAAAGTTTTTGGTTATTGTCTTGTGTCGAAGCATTCAAATCGTACCAATCGAGCTGCTCTTTCCCCATTAATTTCGCTTTACGTTCAAGAAATTTTACGAATGTAGTTTTATGTTTTGTAATGGCACCCCACATCGCGTCGAGCGTTTCTTGTTGCATTCGATTATAATCTAGCGGTTCCTTTAAAACATTCTCCCAACCACGTTTTTGATAGACATTCAACCGGAAACCAGCTAAATGATTGAGCGTGCGAGCGAATAATGCCTCTTTGCTTTTCCACGCTTCTTCCAACTTTTCATAGACTTCTTTTCTGACAGCAGAATCTTCATGAGATAAAAGGTTGTTCGCCTGTCCGACAGAAAGTTCTTTTTCTTTTCCTTCGACCGTCACTCGAATAGTCATTTGTCCTACAATCGTATTGTACATCTGTCCCCAAGCGTGGTAGCCGTCAACGGATAGAGCTGAAATGAGTGATTCTTCATCTTCGGAAAGCTGCTCCTTCGCTTTTGCTCGCCACTCTTCCAATACAAAACGAAAATCAGACAACTGCTTGTCTTGAATGAGTTGATCCCAAACTGTTTGATCCGTATTTGCTAGCTTTTGTTCCAATGAATTAAAAGCCGAACGAAAGGTAGCCACAATTTGAGTGACTTCACTACGAAGCGTATTCGCTTGTGTATCATTCATATCCTGTGCTTCCAAGCAACTAATGAATCCACTCGCCTGGCCAATTTGCAATTGAATCGTTGACCCTTCTTCAAGCAATTGAGCGACAGAACCAGCAGCACTCTGAGTTGCAGGTGTTTCAAACGTTTGTAACTTACCAGCGAATTGATCGACCTTTATCTTTGTTTCATCCAAATGCGTTCTTAATTGAGGCGAATCACTTCCGCCTTCAAAAAAGACATCCAAATCCCAAATCTGTGAATAAGACATAAACTTCCCTCCGAAACTTCTAAATTTTCTAAACTCATTTCTATTGTAGCAAAAAAAGTATTCCGAATAAATAATATTTCGGGAATAGAAATAGTTTTTTATTAACTAGGAGAGGTTTCAAGTACAATCCAAGAGAGCAGGAATGGGATTGACGAATTTCATCGTTAGTTTGAAGAAATGTATATCTCGATGCTCGAATGAATTGAAACGTATGTAGAAATGTCATCGAGAAGTGCTCTCGTTACGCAAAAGGGCATGTGCAGCAATGGAAATGTCATCGAGAAGCGCTCTCGTTACGCAAAAGGGTATGTGCAGCAATGGAAATGTCACCGAGAAGCGCTCTCGACGACCGAATAAACTGAAAATCATTCAAAATGTCACCGAGAACCCCAAAGACTAAAAAACACAGCCTCTAATATAAAAAAGGCTGTGTTTCTTTTAAAGTTACGATCAAAACTGTATTGCTTCAAAATGGGCTTCGATTTGATTGCCTTGCTTCACTTCAATCATGCCGTTATCCAAGTCAAATATGCCTTTCGAATTCGTTGGTAGCCCGTACACATTTTTGAGTTGTTTTTCATATTCTTCTGGATGCTTTGCAAAAACAACAACTTTTGAAAAAGAAGTTTCATTGATTTGCGATAGTTCTGTCGGTTGGTTCCCTTCACCAGACCATTCAATCAAAAAAGGAAGAGGAGCTTCGTCGAATGAATAAGCAGGAAATAGCATTTGCCATTCAAGTACAGTGCCGTCCGCACGTACTCGTCTACCGGGAAAGGGGCCTTTATAGGGAATGCCTTCCGATTCGAAGTGGTCGATAAATCTATCAATATTATTCACACGAAGTGCGAATTGAATCGGACTCTTCGTTTGTTGTTCACTTGCATGCACGGTGTGCTGAATTAATGGGTTATCCGATTTTTCAGCTAATGATTTGTTTCGAATACCAATCCATTCAATATAACTGTTATTTTTCATAAAAGCTAAATAGTTATAGGTTCCCCAATCCTTATGTTCGCCACCTTGAACGGCTTGAAGTTGATGATCATGCTCAAAAACGGCTGCATCCTGGGCAGGATCATTCGTAAAAATGACAAGGTGATCAAATGCAATCATCTCAAAATCCCCTTTCCATAGAAATTTACTTTCTATTCAACTGAAAAGCTTCTGCTAATTTCTCATAACTTTCAACTCGCTTCTCAAATGGATAGACAATAATATTGGCAATGATTTCATCAATTTGAAATTCTGTTGCCATCTGTTCTAACTGCTGTTTGACACTTTCAACATCTCCGACAATCATGCGGTTTCGGTTGTACTTCACTCGTTCCACTTCAAAATAAGAAAACTTATATTGTTGAGCTTCTTCAGGTGACATAAAATGATTTCGTATTTGACCTTGGTCAGCCATCAATAAAGATACATCGAGAGAAGAGGCGAGATATTCTGCTTCTTCCTCCGTTTCACCAACGACTGTAAATACAGCAGCACTTGCGGTCGGCTCTTTTTGATGTTCAGATGGAATGAAATGGTCATAATATTGCTGGATCGCTGCTGGTCCGCCATCCGGATTAATAAATTGAGCGAATGTATAATTGGCACCGAGCTCACCAGCAAGTCCGGCGCTTGAACCACTAGATCCTAAAATCCAAACGGGAGGAACTGTCGGGCCAAGGGGTGTAGCGTAAACTTGATAACCTTCAGGGCTTCCGCCTTCCAAATAAGAAAGAAGGTCAGCGGCTTGCTTAGGGAAGGAGTGGACATCGGGATATTTCCCTTTGTTCAGTGCGTAATTCACACCAGGCATGCCGCCCGGAGCACGGCCAACTCCCAGATCGATTCGACCAGGGTACAAACCTTCCAATGTACGGAAAATTTCGGCCACCTTATATGTGCTGTAATGTGGTAATAAGACGCCACCTGTTCCTACTTTAATTCGTTCAGTTGCTTGGGCAATGATTCCTGTCAATAACTCTGGTGCTGAGCCGGCTAAACTTTGAGCACTATGATGCTCGCTCATCCAAAAACGTTTATATCCTAACTGATCAACTCGTTTGGCGAGTTCTATCGTTTGTTGAAGTGCCTCTTGGGGGCTACTTCCTTGCAAAATGGGTGATTGATCTAAAACACTTAATTGAATTGCCATCATCGACACCTTTCTTTTTTAAAGGACTATGTTTATAATTATTTTAGAATGACATACGCTTTTCAATCATTATGCTTTGAACGTTTGTGAATATACTTAATTGAAAGAAAGGATCTTTCGATGTCCGATAAAACAATCACATGTATTCGTTGTAAAAAACCGATTGAGAGAAAATCAAACCTAGTTGTATCCAACATGAAAATGGTGTTACGACCATTTCATGAAAAATGCTTTAAAGAGCATGTGAAGATGAAGCGGGAGCAGGCGTCCATGTTCTTCGATGCGATGCCAATTAACGGAACATATGCCAACATTATGACGTTAATTTTTTTACTTTTGATTACGAGTTTCGCACTTGTTTTCGAAGTGCCAATTGTTGTGTATGTGTTATGTGCGATCTATCCAATATATCGATTAAGCAGTTGGCTGATTTTTGAAAGAAAACTAGCTTGAAACAAGAAAAAGAGGCTGAGACAAATCAAGGTTATAAACTAAGAAACACGAATAACAATCCAACTTAGCGTAGGAAATATACGTAGACTTCTGCTGGAGAAAAAGCTTAGGTGAGACCCCGCAGTGCGTAGCACGAGGAGGCTCAACAGCTGCCCGCGAAAAGCGGAGTATATTGCCGAAGCGGGTATTTCCACTACACTGAATTAGGATGTTCGTTTCTGTGTTAACTTTAACGATTATGTCCCAGCCTCTTTTTTCATTTAATCCACTGTTATCTAATTGCTTTTAGAATAATGCTTAAGATTGCAACAAAGATCAATGCACCGATGATGGCTGGAAAGATTGCGATGTCCGCAACAACTGGTCCGAATGAACCCATTAGAGAATGTCCAATCCATGCACCAACGACACCGGCTACGATATTACCGATAATACCACCAGGTACACCGCCTAGAATCAATCCGGCAATCCAACCGATAATACCACCGACTAATAAATATAGTAAAAATCCCATCATGATTCATTCACTCCTTTTTCAATTTCTAGTTAACCTTACCCACTGAGTAAGTGTATTAAAACATCGAAAGTCATAAATGAAAAAAATATATAACCTGTAAGCTGGAATTCATTATTATAATAGATCTATCCCATCATCACTCATTCACTATTTATGAATGCGGAAATAATCTTAGAAACTAAATAGTAGATAAGGTTACTATATTGTATGTTCATAGGACGACTCTTATTATATTAATTGAAATCTATGTAGTTTAAAGATGATCATATCAATCGTGACAAATATTAAGTTTAAAATGTGTTTAGAAATGAACCTCACGTGGAAACTCTTTTAGTGTAGGCGATGATGATTCGCCAATCCGAATCTGAAAGGAGATGTTATGACATGGCACAAAACAGAAAGAACAACAAAATGTCTCTAGAGGAAGCGGGAAGAAAAGGCGGAAAGACAACAAGCCGTAATCACGACAAAGAATTCTACCAGGAAATCGGTGAAAAAGGCGGCGAAGCAACAAGCCGTAATCATGACAAAGAATTCTATGAAGACATTGGTCAAAAGGGCGGAAACGAAAGAGCTCGCCAACGAGATAACAAATAAATACGTGAAAAACGCATATCCAATTAGGCTTGCGGGTTCATTCCGTAAGCCTAATTTATTTTTCACCATAACATCCTTCGTTATTTTTTACAAACAGCGATTCCTAATGGGTACTTGAGGCTCTTGCGACCGGGCTCGATTAGTACTCCTCGTTGATAATAAAAGTCAACCTCTGCATAGTTTGTAAATAACTCTTGAAATTCTTCAACCGTTAACTGGTGTATATGAAAAGGGGAACCGACTGGCATTCCGCGGCCTTTTCCAAACGGTGTTGACACAATTAATGTTCCACCTGGATTTAATAATTGATAATAATTGTTTAAAAGCTCTTCTTCTTCAGCGATATGCTCGATTGTTTCGAAGCTGACAATCGCATCAAATGTACCGAGCTTTTCAGGTAGTGCTGCATCGGTTGCGTTATACATGTGAAACGATGACTTTGGGTGATAATATTCCTTTTTTGCATACGCGATAATTTCTGGATCGATATCAATCCCTATGACTTCGTCGATGAATTTCTTACGTTGCTTTGCAATCATGTGGGTTCCATACCCTGCCCCGCAAGCCATATCAAGGACTCGGCCTTTAAGATAAGGTAAGGAAAACTGGTATCGTGCAATATGCTCGAGCAATAAATTGTTCATCGGGCTCATTTTATTTGGAATTACGCGTTCTCCTGTATCTTCAATCATTTAGATCACTCCGTTCATCATCTATTTTGGCATGAAATGAATAGTTAGGAAAGAGGAAGCTAATAGAAAGTATAGCAACATTAAATTGTAAATTTATGGGTGGAATATTACTGAAACATTAAATATGTGGTTTAAGAGTAATATGTATCGGGAATACGATTTTAGAAATCTTATAGATTGAGGTGAACATCTTGGAGCAGCACGACACCGTTGTTGTTTATACAAGCAATAATTGTCAAACAAGCCGAGAATTACTTCAATGGCTAGATGAAAACAAGGTAGACTATCAAGAAAAAAACACGACAGAATACCCTGATTATTTAATAGAACTACAAGATGCAGGACATTTTGGTACGCCAACCACTTTTGTAGGACATCACGCCATTTTAGGTTTTCAACCGGCACATTTGAAGCAAGAATTAAATCTCTTTTGACTTGTCGGTGACACACCCTTTCCATTATTTTCATAGACTAATAACAGAAAAGACGATGGGAAGGGATGCTGACATGAGGGAATTGGAACGGTTTCCGCAAGACCAATTTTATCATCGCCCATATTGGACAGAGCCTTCGATCAAAAGTAAAAAAAGAAATTCGTTTAAGCAATTTGGTTGGCAACAGCAAGCAATCCAACAAGTGCTGGCAGACTATTTTAAAGATGATGAAGGTGAAGTTGATATGGAAAAAGTATTGAACACCGTTGGCCATGTTGTTCGAACTACTAGAGAGATTCGACCGATGGTAAAAAACATGCAGGATTTTGTGCGAAACATGAAGTCATAAAGGATGGGGATTAAACGTATTAAACCTACCGAGCCAAGCGTAAGATTATTTCTACGGTTGGAATCCTTTGTGACATTGGACATAGGTGAACAATACGAAATAAAGCCAGTGGTCGCTGACCACTGGCTTTATTTTATTCTTCAAAGAATGAAATGACAATTCCACCTTCGCCTGCGTAAGTGGCGATCAATGGGCCCATATCTACGAGAAGTTCATTTTTCGGTGTATATTTCTCACGAATACTCTCTAATACGTTTTTAGCTTTTTCTTCACAGTTACTATGCGCAAGAGCAATCGTTTTACCTTGAAGAGAACTCGAATATTCCCCGATTTGATCGACGAGACGACGGAGCGCTTTTTTCTCACCACGTATTTTTTCAGAGACTTCGATTTTTCCCACCTCTGATGCACGCATGAGTAGTTTAATATTTAACGTTTTAGCAATGGCACCTCTAACGCGATCCAATCTTCCACCTTTAACTACATTCTCAACAGTAGCTAAAGAGAAGAGTGTTGTCACTTTTTCATTTTTCACTTTTAAGTAATTAAAAAGTTCACGTAAATCTTGGCGTTTACTGTATATCGCTTCGTATAAAAGCAACGCTAATCCACAAGATGCTGTTCTCGTGTTGAGAACCTCAATTTGGCGATCAGGCTCTTCCTCTAGAAGCATTTCTTTACCTATGACAGCATTTTGGTTGGTTGTGCTTAATTCTTCTGTCAATGTTATCGTTAAAATCGGTGTATTTGAGTCGACTTGTTTATAAGCTTCATAAAAAGCAGTTGGACTAGGTGCCGATGTTTTTGGTAGTTCGTCTGCGGCACGCATTTTTTCATAGTATTCATCAATTTTCAATTCATCGGTACGTATTTCTGATTCCCCGAAATGAATATTTAAAGGCACAACAATAATGTTATGTTTTTCGGCAAAGCCTTTTGGTAAATCCGCGCTCCCATCGGTAATTAACTGAATTTTCATGAGAAATCCCCTCCGCTAAGTGTTTTTATTTAAGACACGCACATTCTTTTTCTTTGTCGTGCTGAATATAAATAAAGCTAATCCAAATAAAACGATCGAACCGCCAAGAAACTGTGACCATGTAACAAGCTCATCCAATATAAGGTATGCGAGCACGCTTGCACCTATCGGTTCGAATAAAATCCCCATCGTAACGGTCGATGCACTAACCCATTTCAATGCCCAGTTAAAAAGGGTGTGGCCAAAGAATGTAGGTATTATGGCCAGAATTAAGAAATAGATCCAAGCTTCTTCTGAGTAACCAGTAAACGGCTCTCGAGTAATTAGATTATAAATCAATAGTGTTATTGTCGTGAAGCCATAAACAATGAATGTATACGTTGCAAGCGATAGTCTTCTACGTACATTTTGTCCGAATAGAAAATAACCAGTGATGGTGACGGCTCCCATTAAAGCAAGGAAATTACCGAAAAGAGCCATCCCGCTTATTTGGAAATCCCCCCAGCTGATGATGAAGCTACCAGTCAGTGCAATCAGCATACTGAACACAGCGCCGCTTGTGAATCGTTCTTTAAAGAATATATATGTTCCGATAAAAGCAAATATTGGTTGTGTTGTAACAAGTACAGTCGAGCTGGCTACGGAGGTCAACTCCAATGATTCAAACCAAAAAATAAAGTGGAAAGCAAGAAAGACTCCAGCCGCAGCTGTATATAACCAATCTTGTTTCGTTATTTTTGTAAACTCGTTCCTATATTTCCAAAGAATTAAAGGAAGCATCATGACGACCGCCAAAAACAAACGATAAAAAGCGATCATCGACGGTGGCGCATCTGCAAGTCGAACAAAAATTGCAGAAGTTGAGACAGCCAGCACCCCGACGGCTACCGCCAGATAAGGACCTAACTTATTGTCTTTCATAACAGACACTCCCTTCACGATCAAGTCCACTTATTATTTATTTCCAAATACAATTGGCCCTAAAGCAACACCGGCAATCAATCCAAATAAGTGAGCATACACATTAATATTCGCTCCAGTAAAGGTCATTATTAACGAAATGACAATGATGACGAGTATGACCTGTCTGCTTTGATGATCGATTAAATCTCTTCTGAAGAAAGATAAGTATAAATACAAACCGAATATACCGAAAATAGCACCTGATGCGCCAGCATGACTCATCAGAAGAGGTCCAACAAATAGAGTGAATACATTTCCGATTATGCCCATAAATAAGTATGCTAAAATGAATTTAACCTTACCAAGCATGACTTCCAGTGCAGGTCCAAAAAGAACGAGACTGAATGTATTGAAGACAACATGGGTAAGCGATAGATGGAGAAAAATTGGTGTAAAAAGTCGCCAATATTCACCTTCTACTCGAACTAAGTAATTATTTCCGAGCAGTAAAGCTTTTAAATCCAGGAAGATGTTTAGCGGAATTACTTCCGTCATAATAAATAAAATGAGATGAATCGCAGCCAAAGCTGTAATGACTGGATAATATCGGATAAATTGTTGAAAGTTTTCTGTCCGTACAAAGAACATTTTAATCACCTGACTAAATAGTACCATTTTTCTTTTATAATAAGAATAAAAATAATGAAAATCTCTTTGAAATGAGTGTGTGAGCATGATTAGAGGCATTGGTATAGATATTATTGAATTGAAACGAATCGAAAAAATTATCCAACGAAAACCGCGTTTTCTGAAACGCATATTATCAGAAGCTGAAATGACATTATACAATCAACTGCCTTCCTTCCAAAGGAAAATAGAATTTTTGGCAGGTAGGTTTGCGGCAAAAGAGGCGTATAGCAAAGCGGAAGGAACTGGAATCGGTGCGCATCATTCTTTTCAGTCGATCGAAATTCTACGCGGCACATCCGGGCAACCATTAATATACAAGCAAGGTAAATTAAAAGAAAATGTTCATGTCTCTATTTCCCATAGTGAAGCTTATGCAATTGCGCAAGTGATCATTGAACATTCGCCTCAGTAACTGATAGGAAGATTTCCGTGAAGCTCGTCTGCATATTCAATTAGGTTGTCTCATATAGTGTATTGCGGGTAACAATTCATCCGATGTGCACATTGTCACCGCAACACGAATAGATTGCTTGCCAATGGAAGGCGAGTAAGAAAATGAGACGAAGGAGTTGTCCAAATGAAAAGCAGACGATTACTCTTCTTATCCCTGTTTCTGATGATGGTTGTACTTTTATCAGCATGTGGAGAAGAAACAGTGGAGGATGTCGTTGGTTCGTTGGAGAAGCAAGGTGAAGATTTATCTTCCTTTACTTCGACGGTGGATATGACGATGAAGACTGGTGAAGAGACGCAGCAGTATAACGTAGAGGTCTGGCACAAAAAAGATAATTTTTATAAAGTGGTCATGAATAACAAGACGGATGAAGAAGGCAATCAGGTCATTCTGCGGAACGATGAAGGTGTATTTGTACTGACTCCTTCGATCAATAAAAGTTATAAGTTCCAAAATGAGTGGCCGAAGCACCATAGCCAGCCATACCTTTACACCTCTTTGATTGACGACATTAAGGCAGATGATGAGCGGGAGTTCAAGAAAACCGAGAATTATTATATTTTCACGGTGAAGACGAACTACAAAGGTAAGCAAAAGCTTCCTTATCAAGAAATTTACTTCCATAAAAAATCGAAGAAACCTGCATTAGTAAAAGTTTTCAATGCTGAAAATGAGTCGATTGTGGAAGTAACGTTCAATTCTTTCGATTTTGATGTCGCTATTGAAGATGAAGAGTTCGATACAGATCAGAACCTAGCAGAAGGGGCTGTCAGTGTACCGACGATGGCTGAATTAGAGGACAAGGATCTGGAAGTATATTATCCGGTTAACCTGCCATCCGGTACTGAATTCGCTGGAGAGGAAGTAATGGAATTTGATTATGGTGAGCGTGTCCTTTCAACATTTGAGGGAGAAAAGTCATTTACGTTAATCCAAGAAGTCTATAATTCCTACCCGACTGACTTAAGTGTCCCTGTTTATGCCGATGGAGAGTTGGTTGATTTAGGGAAATCAGTTGGACACTTAGCGAATGGTACTTTGGAATGGGAGCAAGACGGGATGCGATTTGTTGTCGCTAGTGATGATTTGACGGTGGATGAACTGGTGGAAGTAGCACAATCGGTAGAAAAAGAAGTATTAAAATAAAAACCTATTACCTGCATAGACCGAGAGAGCATTCTCTCGGTTTTTTGGTAGAGTAGATCTAAACATTTGGAGAGTTGTTTTATAGCTGGAGGTTCAGTTGAACTTGGAGATCTTACAAGAGCCCCAAATCAAAGCTATCTCAAGCCGGGAAGGAACAAAAAATGCACCCCCCTCCATATTCGAGCAGAACTCTTACCACTTAAAACGCGAACCAAGTGATACCTTTAGCCGTCGAATAGCGTTATATTGCCAGTTAGTCCGCAAGTTCATAATTGACAACTAGTATTCTCATCGTGATAATGAACAGTAAAAAAGATGGGTGTTTCAAATGGAGTTTTCTACGAATTTTCGACATACTTGGGCAGAGGTAAACCTCACTGCAATCAAGGAAAATATGAAAATGATACGTCAAAGTTACCCAAATAAACGAATTTATGTCGCTGTAAAAGCCAATGCTTATGGACACGGTTATATACCTGTCTCAGAAGCTGCTCTCGAAGCGGGAGCCGATGCGTTAGCTGTTGCTAGTTTAGATGAAGCGATCCTTTTGCGTGATGCATTTCCTGAGGCTTCTATTTTGGTGATGGGTTGGACAGATCCACGGTATGTGTCTATTGCGGTGGAAACGGATATTCAATTGACTGCATTTCAAGCAGAATGGTTTGCCCAAGCTGCTTCGGTTTTAAAAGATAAACAAGAACAACTGAAGATTCATATAAAAATTGATTCAGGAATGGGACGAATTGGTATAAAAACAAAAGAAGAGGCATATGCTGTAATTGAAGAAGTTACCAAATTTTCGAGTGAATTCGAGATGAGTGGTATTTTCACACACTTTGCAACGGCCGATTCTTTCGATTTATCGTACTATGAAAAACAAATGAATTATTTTTATGAGATGTTAGAAATATTCTCGCCTATTCGCACGCCTGAAACACAAATCCATATCGGTAACACTGCTGCTTCAATAAGGTTCCCAGATGACATGGTTGATGGCATTCGGTTCGGGATTGGACTTTACGGACTTTATCCTTCAAAAGAAGTTGAGGAAATTAGTTCTTACCAATTGAAAGAGGCCTTTTCGCTACAGAGCCGTCTCGCCCATGTGAAAAAAATGAAGCCGGGCGAACATATCAGTTATGGTGCAACCTATGAAGCGGAACAAGAAGAGTGGATTGGAACGGTTCCAATCGGTTACGGTGATGGGTGGATTCGTAAACTGCAAGGTTTTGAAGTGCTTATAGAAGGTGAGAAATCAAAAATCGTCGGAAGAATTTGCATGGATCAACTAATGGTACGTTTACCGAAAGCATATCCGGTCGGTACAAAAGTGACGTTAATTGGTGAAAATGGCGGGCAACGTATCCGCGTAGATGATGTGGCTGACTATCTGGAAACAATCAACTATGAGATTCCTTGTATCATTACCAACCGAGTTCCTCGTGTTTATCTAACAAATTAACATTCCTTTTTATGACAAAACGGAACATTTTTGTAGAAAAAGTATAATAATTTTCGAGAATTGCTTTACGTATGGTGGGAATCGGTGGTATCATGGAAGAAAGTTTGTGTTGCGTAAATTGTTGGGGGTGTAAGGATGTCTAACACATCGAAAGAAATTGTTGTAGAGCTACCTTTATCACTAGTGAATGAATGCGATCATATGGTTGAAGAGCAAGACATCGATCGAAACACGCTATTTCACCAAGCGATTTCAGCCTATATTAAGGAAGAGAAGAACCGTAAAATTAAAGAGAGCATGCGCCGTGGTTATTTAGAGATGAAAAGTATCAACCTAGATATTGCATCAGAAGCTTTCCAGGCTGAAGAGGAGGCTGACACAACTCTTGAGCGCTCAGTGAGTGGGGTGTAATTAACTTGTATGTAAAACGAGGCGACGTCTTTTATGCGGACCTAACCCCTGTGGTAGGTTCAGAGCAAGGCGGTGTTCGCCCAGTGCTTATTATACAAAATAACATTGGCAATCGCTTTAGCCCTACCGTTATTGTGGCTGCGATCACTGCACAAATCCAAAAAGCAAAATTACCAACACATGTAGAAATCGACGCAGAAAAATATCATTTTGAAAAAAATTCGGTTATACTTCTGGAGCAAATCCGTACAATCGATAAACAGCGATTGACAGACAAGCTTACAACGTTAGACGAATTTCTAATGAACCAAGTGGATGAAGCTTTGCAAATAAGCTTGGGACTAATTGATCTATAGACTATCATATAAATCTTATGTAATTACCGTTAAGACGGTAGTTTGCATAAGATTTTTTGCTTTTTCGTTAATTTATCCAGGTTGAATTACGGAGAATGATAAAATAGATAATCTCTTTCAAGTTAGCAAGCTAATCTTATTATAGTAGAAATGAAAGTCGAAAAATGGTAAGTTATTTAAAGAATATTATAAAAATCTGTTTGGGGGTTTAATAGATGGAAAAGAGACTAAGAAATATTATCTTGGGGCACAGTGATCAAATCATAAAAAATTGGTTAGTAAAACTTGATGATAATAAAGTTACGGAGTACGGTTCAACAATCTCTCAAGAAGCTATTGAGCAAACGAATCGTGAATTTGTCAATGTCATTTTTTCAAATATTGAAAACAACGGGGAATCTAATGATCTTCAAGAATTCTCCGAAAAGATTGTGAACCTTGGCTGGCCGTTGGGCTATTTGACTGAAGGTATGCAAGCATTCAGGTCTGTAGCAATCAGAACTATTTTAGAAGATATCGGTGAAACGAAAAACAATGAAGAATTCCTAAGCATTATGGAAGGAGTTAACGATTGGGTTGACCCGATTAAAAACCGCCTAATTAATGAATATTCTAGTAATTGGACAAACATCGTTTCCTTACAAAAAGTTGCGTTACAAGAGCTATCCGCTCCATTGATTCCAGTCATGGAAGGCATTACGGTTATGCCACTTGTAGGAACAATTGATACAGATCGCGCTAAGCTTATTATGGAAAATTTACTGAATGGTGTCATTAAAAACAATGCTGAAGTTGTCTTGATTGATATTACGGGTGTACCAGTTGTTGATACGATGGTTGCTCATCACATTATTCAGGCTGCCGAAGCTGTGCGCCTTGTCGGATCGCAATGTATTTTGGTCGGAATTCGTCCAGAGATAGCTCAGACGATTGTTAATTTAGGTATCGATCTTCGTAACTTCCCGACGAAAAGTTCGTTGCAAAAAGGATTCAGAACAGCACTTGAGATGACAGGTGCAAAAGTAGTTAGTGAAAGTGAAAGCGAAGGCGACGAAATCGAAAACATTCTTAACTCGATTGAGAAGGAGTGAAAGATATGAGAATACCGATTTTAAAGTTACATGAATATCTTTTGATATCTGTGCAAGTGGATTTAGATGACCAAACAGCTATGCAATTTCAAGAAGACTTATTGAGCAAAATACATGAGTCAGGTGCAACAGGTGTAGTACTTGATTTAACTTCTGTAGACATTATAGATTCCTTTATAGCGAAAGTATTAGGAGATGTCGTATCGATGGCAGACTTAATGGGGGCAAAAGTCGTCTTCACTGGTATTCAACCGGCAGTTTCCATGACTTTAATCGACTTAGGCATTCACTTGCAAGACGTACCGACAGCATTAGATCTTGAACAAGGGTTGATTAAGCTGAGACGGGAATTGGAGGAAAAGTGATGAAGGGGACACTATCCAATGTGCCAATAGCCAAAGAGCTTGATATTGTTGGCGCAAGACAAACGGGTAGGAATATAGCGACCGAACTGGGCTTCAGTTCTGTGGACCAAGCCAGAATCGCAACCGCTATTTCTGAACTCGCAAGAAACATATACTTATACGCCAAAAAAGGAGAAATCACTTTCCAACAAGTAGAAGGCGTAGCACCAGTTGGGCTGAAAATTATCGCAAAAGATAATGGGCCCGGGATTAAAGATATTAGTAAATCAATGATTGATGGTTACTCAACCTCTGGAGGTTTAGGGGCAGGATTGCCAGGTGTGAAACGGTTAATGGACGATTTCGACATTATGTCAAGCGATGAAGGTACGACAATCCATGTCATTAAATGGTTACGGTAATAGGGGGGGACGGCATGGAACAAACGAAGAAAGTTGTCTCTGTTTATAGAGAATTACTACAAGAATATTTGAGATCAAAAGATGAGAAAGTGTTATATCAAGCAGAACAATTTAGTCGACAATCGATACAGGATGGCGTGAAACCAGAAGAAATTATTGACGCCCATTATCAAACAATGTCGGAAATCATTCCAGATATGGATCCGCGTTTAAAAGATTCATTCAAATTTCTAATCGAAACAATGATTTATTACGGTGTAGCTTATGGAATGTTCAATGATATAAAAGAACAACAATATTCCCTTCGAAATGAAATTGATGTAGCCGCCAAAATGCAGAATACATTATTGAAAACGGAAGTACCTAATTCTGAAGTTTTGGATATAGGTGCGATTTCTCTTCCTGCACGGCAAATGAGTGGAGATTATTATCACTTCGTAGAAGACACGGAAAACAACATCGGTGTTGCTGTCGCAGATGTAAGTGGAAAAGGTATTCCAGCAGCTTTTGTCATGTCGATGATTAAATATGCGATGGAAAGCTATCCAGATAATCGAACTTATCCGGAGATCATACTTGAACTATTGAACCGGGTTGTCGAGAGAAACGTTGAACCCGGAATGTTTGTATCGATGTTTTATGGCTTGTATGATGTAAATCAGCACAAGTTTTACTATGCTACCGCTGGGCATGAACCTGGTTTCATTTATAGACATCGTACGAAAACATTTGAAGAAATTCGAGGAAAAGGTTTGTTGCTTGGTGTTAAAAGTGACTCAAAATATGAGCAGTTCGAGTTAGATGTTGAACCGAACGATATCATCTTTTTACTGACAGATGGTGTAACAGAATGTAAAGCTGCAGGTCGCTTCATTGAGCAAGATGAAGTGTTAGATGTACTTCATAATTATATACAAGAACCATCGAATGAATTGGTAGAAAACGCCTATAAACATTTCGAACGATTACAAGATTTTCAACTCAGGGACGACTTCACGTTAGTAGCTATTCGAAGAAAAGGTGAAAAATAGGTTTACTAGGACTTTGGATTGGGTAAATAGAGGTAGATATCAGAGTAGGAGGATGGTTATTGTGAATCTACATATCGATGATCACAAGAACGGCGACTCGTCGATTTTAAAACTCTCAGGTGAAATAGATGCGTACACGGCGCCAAGATTAAAGGAACATTTATTGAATCTAATTGAAGAAAACAAAGAGGTTCAAGTAGATATGCAACAAGTAAATTACATGGATTCTACAGGTTTGGGTGTCTTCATCAGTGCATTAAAAACATCCAAAGAAGTGGATAAAACGTTTAAACTTATTAATTTACAGGATAATGTTTACCGCCTGTTCAATATTACGGGACTAAACGAAGTGATTGATATCGAAAACACAGTTAGAGGTGGTATGTAATGAACGAACCATTCGATTTCATTGAAATGAAAGTACCAGCAAAATCGGATTATGTTGGCGTGGCACGGTTGACGGCATCCGGCTTAGCGAATCGAATGGGTTTTAGCTACGAAGAAATTGAAGATTTGAAAGTCGCAATTTCTGAAGCTATAACCAATACAGTGAAGCATGCGTATACCGAAGAAGGTGCTGGCGAGGTTACAGTAGGGTTTGGTTTGTATGAAGACCGCATGGAGGTCATGATTGCGGACTATGGTGGTAGCTTCAATCTTAAATCGATTAAGGAAAACATTGGACCTTATAATGAAGATATCCCGATTAGTAATATGAAAGAGGGAGGTTTTGGTCTGTTCCTTATCGATGCCCTTATGGACAAAGTGGAGATCACGAATAACAACGGCGTAATCGTACTTATGACAAAGTACTTGTTTGAAAACGAGGTGGGGCGTAGTGACGACCAGGTCTCAACAACACAATAACGAAGAAGATGTATATCAACTTATTGAATACCTCCACGAACATCCAGAAGATGAATCTGCTCAAGAAAAAATAGTCTTAAAATATGAAAACCTTGTTCATTCGATAGCGAAAAAATATTCGAAAAACAGTGGCATCCATGAAGATCTAGTACAGGTTGGTATGGTTGGGTTATTAGCGGCAATCCGTAGATATGATGAATCATTTGGGAAGTCGTTTGAATCCTTTGCCATACCAACCATCATCGGTGAAATCAAACGTTTTATCCGTGATAAAACATGGAGCGTCCACGTACCTAGAAGAATCAAAGAGTTAGGTCCAAAAATTAAAAGGGCTGTAGAAGAGCTGACGTCTGAAAATCAACTCTCTCCCTCTGTTTCCGAAATCGCCAATTATTTAGAGGTTTCAGAAGAAGAAGTATTAGAGACAATGGAAATGGGCAAAAGCTACAATGCACTATCTGCAGACCGCAGAATTGAAGCCGACTCAGATGGTAGTACGGTAACGATACTCGATCTCGTTGGTGAAAAAGAAGACGGTTATGAACAAATCGATTATAAACTTTTAATCGAAAAAATTATGCCTCTTTTGTCTGAAAGAGAGCAAGAAATTTTGCGATGCACTTATTTTGAAAATTTGAGTCAAAAAGAAACAGGAAAACGACTTGGTCTTTCGCAAATGCATGTATCTAGATTGCAGCGTCGTGCACTTAGAAAGCTGCGCGAATCCATATCGGATGAAGACTTGGAGGTATTGTTTTGATTCAGCAGGCTGGAAGGGTAGAAATAGCAACTTATGAAAAACCGAAAAAAGGTAACTATCATTCAGGTGATAGTTACCTTTATATCGAAACGGAAGATCACTTCTTAGTCGCTCTGTCAGACGGGCTCGGCAGTGGTGAAGTTGCCAAAAAGTCTTCGCAAACCGTGATTGATGTCATTCGAGAAAATGTGCATCAACCATTAGATGATATGCTCGGGCAATGCAATGCAGCTCTGTTCGGGAATGAATTAAGAGGTTGTGTGTTAGGTATATTACGCTTGGATTTTAATAAAAAGGAATTTTCTTATGTATCTGTCGGCAATATCAGTATTGTGATGATTTCAGCTGAAGGAAAGAAACAAAGAAATATTCCAATCCATGGCTACCTTTCTGGTATACCTCGTAAAACAAAGGTGCATTACGGTGAATTGCAGAAGAATGCGTTATTTTTTATGTTTTCAGATGGTGTTAGTGAACGTCAGCTAACGAAGGAGTTTTATAGTTTCCAATCAATGCAGTTAACTGTCGACTGGTTCACAGAGCAACAAAAAGAATATATGGAAGATGATACAACGTTAATAGCGATGAAGTTTCTAGGATGAGAAGGGTAAAGAAGCCCTTCTTTTATTTTGTCTACTAGGCAGAAAGGTTATAAATATAGAAGCTGATATCATGTTATAATAGGAAAGAAGAAAGGCACTTTGTTTGGAGGAATAAGTATGGGAGAACAGCAATACATAGATCGAGCAGTTGATTTCGTTAGTAAAGATTTATCTATTCAACCTAAAACAATCCGCACAGTTGTTGAGTTGTTGGATGAAGGGAATACTGTCCCATTTATTGCTCGTTATCGTAAAGAACAGACCGGTAATTTAGATGAAACGCAAATCCAATCCATTAAAGAATCGTTTGATTACCAAGTACAACTTGATCAGCGAAAAGAAGAAATCATTCGTTTGATTGATGAACAAGGTAAACTGACAGACGAATTGAAAAAAGACATCCAGGCAGCAAGCAAATTACAACGTCTGGAAGATTTGTATCGACCATATAAACAAAAAAGACGAACACGCGCAACAATTGCTAAAGAAAAAGGCTTGGAATCGTTAGCTGAGAAGATTTGGGCTCAAAAAGGAATCAACGTTCTCCAAGAAGCAGAACAGTATCTTTCTGAAGAAAATGAATTAGTCGAAGTTAGCGATGTTCTTCAAGGGGTTAATGATATTCTTGCTGAAAAAATCTCAGATGAAGCGAAGTTCCGTGAAAAGATTCGTTCCATGACTTTTTCAAAAGGAATCATCAAAACCGAAATAAAGAAAAATGCTGAAGATGAAAAAGAAATTTATCAAATGTATTATGATTTCCAAGAGCAAGTAGCAAAGATTGCACATCACCGTGTCTTGGCAGTTAACCGTGGAGAGAAAGAAAAAGTTTTGAAAGTAACCATCGAACCACCTGTAGAAGCGGTTATTTCTTATTTACAAAAAGAAATTATTATAAATGAAAATATAGAGGAAGCGAATATCATTCAGGCGGCAATCGATGATGGGTATAAACGCTTACTTGAGCCATCGATTGAACGAGATATTCGTAGTTCATTAACAGAAACAGCGGAAGAGCATGCGATTGATATTTTTGCTAAGAACTTAAAAAATTTATTATTACAGCCGCCGCTTAAAGGAAAAGTCATGCTCGGTGTCGACCCGGCTTTCAGGACAGGTTGTAAGCTAGCGGTCATCGATGAAACGGGTATGAAACAAGAAGTAGATGTCATTTATCCGACTGAACCGAGAAAAGATGTGAAAGGTTCTGAGAAAAAGGTGTTATCCATCCTTGAACGTTATCCAGTAGAGTTGATCGCGATCGGGAATGGAACAGCATCGAGAGAAACAGAACAATTTATTGCGGATATGATTCAGCAAAACAATTTAAATGTACCGTACATCATTGTTAACGAAGCTGGAGCCAGTGTCTACTCTGCATCAAAACTTGCTCGAGAAGAGTTTCCTGATTTGCAAGTTGAAGAAAGAAGTGCCATTTCGATCGCTCGCAGAGTACAAGATCCACTTAGTGAATTAGTGAAAATTGATCCGAAATCCATTGGAGTTGGCCAGTACCAACATGATGTTTCGCAAAGCAAGCTAAATAGCTCATTGACCTTTGTTGTTGAAACGGCAGTGAACCAGGTTGGTGTAAATGTAAATACAGCATCTTCTTCATTGCTTGAGTATATTTCAGGCTTAAATAAAACAGTGGCAAATAATATCGTTAAGTATCGTGAAGAGAACGGAAAATTTACCAATCGAAAACAAATTAAGAAGGTACCTCGATTGGGAGATAAAACATATGAACAGGCGATTGGATTTTTGAGAATACCAGATGGTGACGAACCACTTGATCGAACGTCCATCCACCCAGAAAGTTACAAAGCAACGAAACAACTATTGGATGAATTGAAAGCGTCATCTGCAGATATTGGTACAGAGGACTTGTCCGAGAAATTAAAAGAAGTGAATCTGACCGAATTCGAACAAGAACTAGGAGTCGGGAAATTAACCTTAGAAGATATCATGAAAGATCTTCGGAAACCAAACCGTGATCCTCGTGATGAACTACCTAAACCTTTGTTGAAAACGAATGTTCTTTCAATGGAAGATTTAAAGCAAGGAATGGAACTGCAAGGAACGGTGAGAAACGTAGTCGACTTTGGAGCATTTGTAGATGTCGGCGTTAAACAAGACGGACTTGTTCACATTTCCAAATTGGCTAACCGATTCGTTAAAAATCCATTGGACGTTGTTGCAGTAGGCGACATCGTGACAGTATGGGTGGAAGAAATCGACGTCAAAAGACAGCGGATCGCTTTAACGATGGTCCACTAGTATCTAATTAACGTTGCGATCATAATAATAAAACCAGCATTGATTGAGTAACTTAATCTGATACAAATCTTTGGAGGCATAGGCTTTTAATAGCTGTGCCTTCAACCAATTTGGCATAGCGAACCCTCCCGAAAGTGTTTCTATTATTATATGCAAGCAGCCAAGAATTGCTAAAGGGAATTTCCTTTATGTGAAAGGTGAAAAGAATGGATCAACATCAATTACTCCTATGGACGAAAGAACTGTCCAAAACATATTTCAACCGAGAATTTCATGCTGATATCGTGTTTAACGGCAGGCTCCGGACAACAGGGGGTAGATATATACCTTCAAAAAAACTCATTGAGATTAACAGAAAATATTTAGATGAATTAGGGTTAGAAGAGCTTAAAGGAATTATTAAACATGAGCTATGCCATCACTTTTTGCATGTCGAAGGTAAACCGTATCATCATCGCAGTAAAGAATTCCGTCAGCTATTAAAAGAAACCGGATCCCCTAGACATTGTAGCTTCTTGCCTTCAATAGAAAGAGAGAAGTACATATACCAATGTAGGAAGTGCGGACTTGAATACAAACGTAGAAGAAAAGTGGACACAAAACGGTATTCCTGTGGAAAATGTCGTGGAAAACTTGTGCAAAAATAAGAAATTAAATTTTCACCTTGTCTCAGCAATATGAAACATGTATAATTGAAATCTGTGATCGAGATATTTCATTGAAAAAAAGGAATTCACCTCATGGATCGGTTGCTAAAAAATATTTGAGAAATATATTTTAACCGATTGACACACTCTAAAAGATGTTGTATTATACTTATCGTCGCAACAAAATGAGTGGTTGTTTAAGAGGAATAAATCACACGCATTTTGATAGGGCATATCGATAGAATCGAATTGAGTTTGAAACTGAATATTAAACGAAGCGTGTTCCTATTAAATTCTTTTACTTAAATTCCAGCGTAGCTCAGTGGTAGAGCAGTTGGCTGTTAACCAATTGGTCGCAGGTTCGAATCCTGCCGCTGGAGCCATATGGAGAAGTACTCAAGTGGCTGAAGAGGCGCCCCTGCTAAGGGTGTAGGTCGCGTAAGCGGCGCGAGGGTTCAAATCCCTCCTTCTCCGCCATTATTTATTGGCCCGTTGGTCAAGTGGTTAAGACACCGCCCTTTCACGGCGGTAACACGGGTTCGAATCCCGTACGGGTCACTTGTTATATAAGGTCCGGTAGTTCAGTTGGTTAGAATGCCTGCCTGTCACGCAGGAGGTCGCGGGTTCGAGTCCCGTCCGGACCGCCATTCTTGGGCTATAGCCAAGCGGTAAGGCAACGGGTTTTGGTCCCGTGATTCCCAGGTTCGAATCCTGGTAGCCCAGCCATTACTTTTCACATGAAAGGATCGGGCAAATTATTATAGCAGTATATGAATTGAATAAATTCACGTAAGTCTTTTTTTATTGCTAAAATACGAATTTTTATTTTACTTTTGCCTTTGTTTCTTTTATGATAATTAATATTGAAATCTCGAGCCATTAGCTCAGTCGGTAGAGCATCTGACTTTTAATCAGAGGGTCGGAGGTTCGAATCCTCCATGGCTCACCATATGCGGTCGTGGCGGAATGGCAGACGCGCTAGGTTGAGGGCCTAGTGGGAGTTAATCCCGTGGAGGTTCAAGTCCTCTCGACCGCATCGAAAAAAAGCTTGCAATTATAATTCAGATTTGATATGATATTCCTTGTCGCTGTTGCGCCCGTAGCTCAATTGGATAGAGTGTCTGACTACGGATCAGAAGGTTAGGGGTTCGACTCCTCTCGGGCGCGTAGACGGGAAGCAATTAGATTTACTTCTTGCTTCCTAACTAATAAAATATACCATTTATTTGCGGGTGTAGTTTAGTGGTAAAACCTCAGCCTTCCAAGCTGATGTCGTGGGTTCGATTCCCATCACCCGCTCCATATATGGGCCTGTAGCTCAGCTGGTCAGAGCGCACGCCTGATAAGCGTGAGGTCGGTGGTTCAAGTCCACTCAGGCCCACCATATAGCATTCGAACCTTGAAAACTAAACAAAATAGCCTGAAGTCAATTCGGTTTCTTTCTTATTGATTGGGAAAGAAACAAAGAAATTTATTAAGCCAATCAAACACTTATTGGAGAGTTTGA
The DNA here is from genome assembly GCF_018138385.1 of Allobacillus saliphilus. Classification (GTDB taxonomy): domain Bacteria; phylum Bacillota; class Bacilli; order Bacillales; family Alkalibacillaceae; genus Allobacillus; species Allobacillus saliphilus. The sequence goes on along the minus strand of NZ_JAGSIE010000034.1, from coordinate 44 downwards.
TCCTGGCTCAGGATGAACGCTGGCGGCGTGCCTAATACATGCAA
>NZ_JAGSIE010000033.1 GCF_018138385.1 Allobacillus saliphilus | reverse complement strand
TGTTTTTAAAAATGCAATTCAAAACATTGGAGAAGTCTTTGTATTTTTAAAAAGAGCAATTATGAAATTGATTCATTTACATAAATATATTTTTCCCTTATTTTTAATAGCTACATGGTGTCACAATTCCAATTCGACTCTAAAGCATTTTGACGGCACCCCAATAGTTGAGGAAATAATTTTTAATATATGATAAAATCAACGAGTAAACCAATTGATTTACCCATTTAATTAGCGGTGATTGAAACAGTGAAAGAAATCAAAAATTCCTACATAGAAAAATTTGAAAGGATGAATATGAATGCAACAAACATTATTTTCAGGAATCCAACCGTCTGGTCAATTAACGATCGGTAACTATATCGGGGCGATGAAGCAATTTCCTGAGCTTCAGTACGACTATGATAGCTACTTCTGCATTGTAGATTATCATGCGATTACCGTACCTCAAGACCGACTAAAACTACGAGAACAAACTCGTTCATTGGCTGCGCTTTATCTTGCCAGTGGAATTGACCCTGAAAAATCCACTTTATTTATCCAATCTGAAGTGAGTGCTCATACAGAACTTTCTTGGATGCTTCAGACCATCGCTTCGATTGGCGAATTGGAACGAATGACCCAATTCAAGGACAAAGCAAGCGGAAAAGAGTCCGTTCCAGCCGGTCTATTGACTTATCCACCTTTAATGGCAGCGGATATCTTACTTTATAACACTGATATTGTGCCTGTTGGGGATGATCAGAAACAACATTTAGAACTAACGAGAAACTTGGCTGAACGTTTCAACAAACGCTTTAACGATATTTTTACTATTCCTGATATACGAGTTCAAGAAGTCGGTGCACGTATTATGTCTTTGCAAGACCCTACGAAGAAAATGAGCAAGTCAGATGAAAATCAAAAAGCTTCCATATATATGTTGGATGATTTAAAACGGGTTGAGAAAAAGATTAAAAGTGCTGTTACGGATTCAGAAGGGATTGTCGAATACGATAAAGATAATAAACCCGGCATCTCAAACCTACTCGATATTTATGCCGCTTTTTCAAATCAAACCGTGAACGAACTAGTCACTAACTATCAAGGAAAAGGTTACGGCGAATTCAAAACAGATCTAGCCGAAACTGTAGTAAATGCCTTAAAACCAATTCAAGAAAGATATAACGAATTGTATGAGTCAGAAGAATTGGATGAAATTTTAGACCGTGGGGCAGAAAAAGCAGCAAACGTTGCTAACAAAACCGTAAAAAAAGCTAAAAAAGCAATGGGAATCGGTCGAGTTCATCTCAAGAGATAAGTTTTCTACTAATAATAAAAAAAACATAAAAAACAACCGTGAATTTTTATCACGGTTGTTTTTTATGCTCCCAAATTGGGAATATAAAAAGTAGATTATTTAGTCAAGAATTGTAACTTCTACTGTTCTTCTACCCCACTGGTAAGCTTCTGCTTTTGTTGGTACGTGAAGGTCGATGATATTACCGTTGATGGCACCACCTGTGTCACCAGCGATTGCTTCACCATATCCTTCAACATGAACGCGGCTTCCTAGTGGAATGACATTCGGGTCAACAGCAATTACTTTCATATTTGGATTGTTGTTTAAGTCAATACCTGTTGCTGTGACGCCTGAACAGCCAGCACAATCAGCTGTATAAGCGGTTGCTTCTACTGTAAGAGTTCTACCCTCTTTCTGACTAGATTGTTGGCTCTGATTTGATGATTGGTTTGATGAAGTATTTTGATTTGTTGTATTCGTTGCTTTTACTTTATCTTGTTTTTCAGTTGTTTGTTCTTGTTTGTTACTAGTTTGCTTCTCTTGTTTACTAGATTCGGAAGCTGCAGCTTTATTGTTACTAGATTGAACTGCTTGTCCACCTTCTCTAGCTTCTAATTTTTCATTGAATTCCTCTAGTGGAATGTCAATCTCTAGTTCTTGACCGATCAGAATTAAATCTGAATCAAGATCGTTCCATTCTTTAATATCTTCTACCTCTACATCAAAATCGTTTGCAATTTTAGATAATGTTTCCCCTTTAACAACCTCGATTGTACGTGTGGCATCAATCTTTAATGTTTCACCCGTAATAATTAATGTATCCTCAAGATTGTTTATCTCCATAATGTCGGAAACAGTTGTATCAAATTTATCTGCTATTTGGTTCAGATAATCACCTTGTTTCACCTGGTAAGTTTCCTCTGCTGAAACTGAACTACTGAATACTGCTCCAGAGATGATTAGTCCGCCAGCTAGCGAAAGAAATGTTTTTCTCATAAAAGATGTGTCCTCCCTCTAATCATTTTGACAAAACCTATGTTATCACAGGAGAACCCACCTTGTGGTTACGCAGGAATTAAGTGTATATGACAAACATAACAGAAATTCGACAAAATATTACCGAATTTTGTCGAATGTAATCTTAATGAGATATTCAGATGTATTTTTCCCGATTTGACGGGCTTCAGATACTCTTGATTGCGTTCTGTTTCTTTTGTTCCATTTCCCATAGCTTTTCAAAAAAAGGTTGACCTTTAGCCATTTTTTCACAGATTTCGTCGTGTCGAGCACTCCACCCCTGCTTCACTTCACTGACTAATTGCTGAAATCCTTGTTCAAAATCCATTTCTTGAATTACTTCATATTGTGCTGGTGTCCATTCAGTAAGCCAATAACGTAGCTCATCAATTCGTTTACTTTGATTCAGTTGGTCGAGCATGAGCATAAGTAAATGTTTCAATTGCCTTTCCTTTCTTGTCAAACCGAGCATGTATTGTGGTTGCAAGGAAAGTATATGATATTGTTTATCTTGCTTCTTATTATTGAATGTAAACTCTTGAGGCTTTCTGCTTTTGATTAACTCCAGAACCAATCGTTCTTGACGAGGTATCATTCGACTCTTACGAATTGGAATCTCATATCCCAGCGTATCAACCACCATTGTATGAACACCTTCAGTCATGATAAATGCATGATCGAGAGGTATACGCTGATGTTGTTTTTTCAAATAAGCACGTTCAAAGACAAGATCCAATAAATCACGTGGTATATCTTGTAAGTCATTCTCTATGTAATTGAATAGATCTGCCTCGACATAAATGACAGGGATTTGATCAAGAAGTTCGATGGAATCACTTTTTCTCCATTCGTGAAAATGGCAAACGTTGTATCCGTTTTCTTCGCCTTCAAACCAATTCACCCAAATATCATGAACGTATAACATATAAACCCCTCACTTTGTTATGTTCTTCTTCTTACGCTCATTATGGCCAAGTGAACTATTTTTATTCTTGATTTTATGATTGAAATGGATTTTTATACATGGCAAATGTGAGCATTAAAAGTCCAAGCGGCAGTAAATAGCTTTCTGGCCTTTTATAAATAAAAAGAAAAAAATCAGTCAGGTTCATACCGACAGGAAGAAAATTTAAGTAACCAATAATTGACACGCCACCTACACAAGTAAAACCAAAACCAATCATGAATACGATTAATTGCCACATTGGATTACCTCCATGCTTGTCCCTTTGTTCATTGTATGCGTTCGTTTTTTCATACATACCGAATCTAAATAATTGAAGATGCCGATAAACAACAAATCATGAAAAGTAATCAATCTCATGTTTGAACACTAACGGCCTGTAAATAAGCAAAACAAAAAAGACTCTCGAATTTCATCGAGAGTCTTCTTTAAGTGTTGACTTTAATTATATTTTTTAAATAATAATGAAGCATTGTGACCGCCAAAACCTAATGAGTTGGACATCGCTACATTCACTTCTTTTTCTCTGGCTTCATTTGGTACGTAATCTAAGTCACATGTTTCGTCAGGTGTTTCATAATTCATTGTCGGAGGCATAATATTATTTTTGATCGATAACACCGATACGATTGCTTCTAAGCCACCCGCTGCACCGAGTAAGTGTCCTGTCATTGATTTGGTTGAACTCATCGCTAGTTGATAAGCGTGTTCACCAAATACAGTTTTCACTGCGTTCGTTTCATATTGATCATTATATTCCGTACTTGTTCCATGTGCGTTAATGTAATCAACGGAATCAACGGCGACACCAGCATCATCCACAGCTTGTTGCATGGCGCGCGCAGCACCTTCCCCTTCTGGTGCCGGTGCAGTTACGTGATATGCATCCCCTGTTGACCCATAGCCACAGATTTCAGCATATATTTTCGCTCCACGCTTTTGGGCATGCTCTAAAGATTCAAGAATTAATATACCTGCACCTTCACCCATAACAAAACCATCTCGATTTTTATCAAATGGACGACTTGCTTTCATTGGATCTTCACTTTTTGACAGAGCGCCTGCTTGTGTAAATCCTGCGAATGACATATTTGTCATTGGAGCTTCGGTTCCTCCGGTAATCATGGCATCCGCATCACCGCGTTGAATCACTTTAAATGCATCTCCAATGGAATTCGTTCCCGAAGCACATGCTGTAACTGTACAGGAGTTAATCCCTTTTGCACCGAACTGAATGGAAACCTGACCGGCAGCCATGTCTGGAATCATCATCGGAATAAAGAACGGACTCACCCTGCGATGGCCTTTATCGAGAAATTTTTCATATTGCGATTCATATGTCGACATTCCGCCAATTCCAGATCCAATCCATACACCTGTCCGCTCTGCATTGGACTCATCAATTGTAAGTTCTGCATCATCTAACGCCATTTTTGCAGCAGCGACTGCAAACTGAGTGAATAAGTCCATTTTCCGTGCGTCTTTTTTCTCCATATAATGATTCGGATCAAAACCTTTTACCTCTGCAGCAATTTTTGTTGGAAAATGATCAGCATTCACTCGAGTTACTTCACCGATTCCAACATGGCCGGAAATCAATCGATCCCACATCGTAGAAACGTCATTTCCGACAGGCGAAACAACACCTAGACCTGTAACCACTACGCGATTTTTCGTCATTCTGTAATACTCCCTTCTCTTTCCTATCATTTAATTTTAATAATTGATCAACTTTACTTTCCCCATCTGAATGCGACTGCTCCCCATGTCAATCCACCGCCGAATCCGACTAATACGACTAAATCTCCATCTTTAACGTTACCTGACTTTACATCTTCGGACAAAGCGATTGGTATGGATGCAGCAGATGTATTTCCGTACTTCTGAATCTTTTTGGACATTTTTTCAACTGGGATATCCAACTTTTCTCTTGCCGCTTCCATAATTCGGATATTTGCTTGGTGCGGAATTAAATAATCTACATCGTTTTTAGTAAGTCCTATTTTTTCAACGACATTCAACGCTGATTCTCCCATTTGGCGTACAGCAAACTTAAACACTTCACGGCCATTCATATAAATGACGTCTTCTTCCGTTTGATGTAAATGTGGAATTCCTCGGCCATCAGCACCTAGCTCAAAAGATAAAACACCACGGTTTTCAGAAACAGGGCCCATTACAGCAGCTCCTGCACCGTCACCAAACAGCACACACGTGTTCCGGTCTTCCCAGTTCGTAATTTTTGATAATTTTTCAACGCCAACAACCAAAACGTTTTTATATGTTCCTGCTTCAATGAATTGTTTTCCTGTCACCATGCCGTACATAAATCCGGCACAAGCTGCACTCACATCCATAGCTGCTGCTTTGAAAGCACCTAGTCGGGCTTGAATTTGCGTTGCAACCGATGGGAACCCCATATCACTCGTAACGGTAGCCACTAAAATCAGATCGATTTCATCTGCCTTTACGTCCGCTTCTTCCATTGCATTTTTCGCCGCTTCATAAGCCATGTCTGATGTGTTCATATCGTCAGGTGCGATTCTTCGCTCCTCAATTCCTGTTCGTGTTCGAATCCACTCATCAGATGTATCAACCATTTCTTCTAACTCTTTATTCGTTAAAATACGCTCGGGAACAAAATGTCCCGTTCCTAAAATTCCTGCGTTCATTTTGGAGTCATCTCCTCACTTTATATTCCTCTTACTATCTTATTCTATGACCTGGTATTAATTTTAACAGAAAAAAAAGCCTTCGGAAAGGCTTAAATTTATAAAAACAAAATAAATGGTTAAAAATGTACCCATATAATAGTTATTTTTCACCTGTCTCCAAATACGCCTCCATTTTTTGATCCAACCAGTTACGAACAGATGGTGGTACGTGGTCACCGTATGTCCCTAAATGAATATATTGATTCTCAAAGCCGAGTCGGATGATTCCCGAAGTCAAATTTCCGTCGTTTAATAATTGTGCAACTTCCCGATAAACCTCTTCCATTTCAATAACCGTACTTGTGAGCACATGATTTTTCGCTAATTCATATTGATCGTTAATATAGCCAATTGCAGAAATGCCATCTTTTTTCGCCTGGTGGATAATCGGCGTATTAAATCCTTCACCAGCTGGAAATACAACGTCAATCCCCTTCTTCACCATCTCTTGATATTGCTTCATTGCTTGCTGTTGATCATATCCACTTCCAATCGATTTATAGTGAATACGTATCTGAGGGTTAATAGTGCGAGCACCCTCAAAAAAACCTTCTAACGCAGTCGTTTCAGCATATGGTGATAAAATACCAATCTGATTTCTTCTTGTCATTTCAGCTGCAAGCATCCCAGCATAATAATATGAATCATAGTGATCGAATTGAATGGAAGTGATATTGCTGTCATAAGCTGTACCTTCAAAATAAACAAACTGAATATGAGGATAGTATTTGTTGATTCGATCGAAATATTGGCCAAATCCTTTACCCTGTCCAAAAATTAAATTAACCCCTTGTCGATCGAAATCACTGACAATTTTTTCAAGTTGTCTAACTTCCGTTACATTTTCCTCAAACATCACACTGACATTGAACGTATCTTTAATCTCTAATAGACCTAAATACGCACTATGTCCCCATGTCTCATCATGAATCGTTCCCTCGAGAATCAAGCCTACATTTTCTAATTCGCCATCTTCAGTTATTAAGTTACAACCACCCAATAAAATTATAAATAGTCCAATCAACAGTAATAAGATTTTCTCTCTCACTTTATAGGCACTCCGGTTAACTATTTTCTTTCATTGTGCTATGTTTGCGGGAATTTGGCAACAATCAGGAACGGACATTCAAGGTTTTTTACATTTTAGATAAAGCATCCATGGCTTCTTTTTTATTTATGACAAAAAATAAATCGATTTGCTCTGATCTGTTCCGTGTAAGTAGGTTTGTTGAGGAATCATATCCTTCATTCCATGTACAATCATCCAACGCGCCAATTTTTTAGCTGAGATTTTTATTTTTGTATCATGATCAATTTTGTCACCGTTCCCGTCATTCGAAAGCCATTCTTTTTTTGTCTCTTTTGAACTGGCATTTGGTTGAACAACCCGCTGAATGAACGCATCATCACTGATTTCAATGTACTCTGTAGAGATTATTTTTATCCGTTCGTCATTCATTTCACTTGATTGGTTCGTTAGGTAAATGCCTCTCGACACATCAGATTCCATCAAGTTTTCAATAAAAATACCATGGTTTATTGGGGCCACCTCTTTAACTTCTTCCTCTAAATGAAATTGAGCGTTTCTACCAAAGGCTAGCTGCAATTGTTCAACTTGGTGATTGATCTGATCAGAAGCATCCTTTTCTTTGACTCCAGAATATGCATATACCTCATAACCTTCTTTTAATAGCTCGTCGATCACGTAATAACAAAACCACTTTTCTATCGGATAAACAATAACCTTCACCGATTTCACTCCTTATTTAATAAAGACTTGAACGATTCATGAACTTCCAAATAAATATATTTATTTTTATTGAATCATTTGATACACTAAATCATGGAAACAAGTTTCATGTTTGAACAATAGAGGTGAAGATTAATGAGATATATTGGGACAATAGTTTGGAGTTTCTTACTTAGCGCAATGATTGTATATGTACTTGGTAGTATGAGTGGCGCTTCATTCGACCTGACAGGTACATTTGTATTGACAGCTGTATTCACATTAACAGCAGTCATTGTCGGAGATGGCATATTAAGTAATGATGATGCCACCAATTAATGGTGAGAAGGTTGACTCTGGCGTAGTAATCAGTCAATGAGTCAACCTTTTTTAGCATAATTGGCCAATCTTAAGTGATGTTTTGTTCGAGACTCGTCAAACGACGAGTTTTCTTTATTGCTACCAGGGTAATAAACTTAAGGCAGCAATTGCAGTAAGAGGCAATATTAGCCGCCCTAATCCACCTGGTCGATAACCGTACGGTGGATAACCATATCCGGGACCGTAATACCCCCATTGTCTTGTTTCAAAAGTGTTATACTTCGGGATGATCAAGTATACGTGATCATCATCCAAGTCCATGATCACACCGTCTATTTTTTCACCGTGCACCGTTTCGATTAATACGTATTGTTTCATATGCTTATGACACAGTGCATACATTGGTTTTGATTGTTGTTGCGACACATAATCCTCTCCTTTCAACGTTACTATATTCAACTGAGAGGAGATATGTGCCCGTAAGAGGAGGATTCAGCATGACAGAGTTATGGGAATTATTGCAGTTTTTATTTCTAGGTTTATTTCAAGGTTTTACAGAACCGATTCCGATTTCATCAAGTGGCCATTTAAAAATTGTTCAAGAATTCATGAACATTGATTTACCCGGACTTACTTTCGAAGCGTTTATCAATTTCGGCTCATTGTTGGCAGTCTTGGTTATATATAGAAAAGATATCTTTTTACTCGTCAACCATGCTTCTGACTATGTGTTTAAAAAGAATGAAGAATACAAGAGTGATTTTACGTATTTATTACTATTAGTTGTCGCTACGATTCCTGCTGGGTTATTAGGTGTCTTCTTTGAAGACCTATTTGGAGAATCTTTTGCAGAAGTGAAATATGTAGGATTAATGCTTATATTTACAGGGATCGCTCTATGGATTATTCGCAATCTGAAAGGTTACAAAGACGACACAGAAATAACCTTGAAAGATGCAATTATCATCGGACTTGCACAGTCATTGGCGCTAGCACCAGGCATCAGCCGTTCAGGCGCAACAGTCGTTGCTGCAATGCTCGTTGGTTTGAAGCGAGATAGCGCATTACGTTTTTCATTTTTGATGTATATACCAGTAAGTGTTGGAACGACCATTTTTGCAGTGGACGATTTAGTTGGCAATCCAGAAGTCTCCAGCCAGTTTATACTTTATATCATAGCTTTGTTAGCGGCCATTGTGTCTTCTTACTTTGCTTTGTTACTTTTCATCAATATTATGAAATCCGGTAACCTAAAATACTTCGCATACTACTGCTTAATCGCCGGTGTTTTAGTATTTTTCCTATTATAATGATTTTTTAACGTGTCGGGAAGAGCCTCGTGTTCTTCTCGATCTTTTTATATCCTCTCAAAATTTCGGTGATCATTGAAAGTGTGTTTAAAGTCAATCGGACTTTGGTCAAAAACGGTTTAAAGTCAAATGTTAGAAATTAAGATACAAACATGTAAGAGGAGTACAAGAAACGGATGTTCATGACGATGTGCGTATATTGAAGTTTTCGGATATACATTGAAGAATAACGAATTAACCCTGAAAATTTGAAATTAACCCTGAAGCATTGCAAATTAACGCTGAAGCTTTGTAAATTAACGCTGAAGCCTGGCAGATTAACACTGAAGATCTTCAATTTTACCCTGTAGCACCGCGATTAAGCGGATTTTCTGACACCAACCGCCATCATCGAAACCTACGCCAGTTGTGTATTTACCCCAATAAATATTTTAGAGCCCACAAAACAAACCCCCTTTTCAAAAAGATGAACCATTTTGAAAAAGGGGTTATTGATCAATCAGGAATTCCAAGTGCGATTTTCGCATAACGGGACATATTATCTTTTGTCCAAGGTGGATTCCATACAATATTAACTTCTGTATCTTTTACCTCAGGCATGTCTGACATTGCACGCTTAACGTCCTGTTCGATATGTCCAGCAAGTGGGCATCCCATTGCAGTCAATGTCATTGTGACGATTGCCGTACCTTCATCATCTAAATCGATATCGTAAACGAGGCCTAAGTTTACAATATCAATACCTAATTCCGGGTCGATCACGGTTTCAAGTGCGCCCCATAGATTATCTTTCAAGGCTTCATCCATGTTACAACCTCCTCTTATTTCCTCACTTCCATTATAAACAGTTTTAATATTTATTTAAAGAAATAAAACTATTTCGCTTGCTCTGCAAACCAATTACTCAATTGAATCATTGCTTCACGGCTAACTTTATGATCTCTTCCTTTCTCAGTCACGTACTGAACTGGGTATTCAGGTTGTTGTTCGAGTAGTTGTTCTACAAAAGACGTTGAATGACTGAATGGAACGACTTGGTCATCTTCTCCGTGCCAGACGAACAATGGACGCCTGTTCAACCGATCTAACTGTTTCGAAAGGTCAATTTTACGTAAAGAATTAATTTGCTCTTCAATTTCTTCCTCTGAAAAAGGAAGCTCTACACCTTGAGAAGTGATTCCTTCGATTAAATAATTGGCCATCTCTTGGGCTTTCGCTGAACCCATCATGATCCCAGCATATTTAATCCAGTTATATTGGGTCAACGCGGCTGCCGTAGAAATACCACCCATACTCGTACCTGCGAGACCAAATTGTTCGTTTTTCATAAAGCCTTTTTGCTGAACCCAAGTATAAATGGTATGTAGCTCAGAAACGTTCGTCGAAACGATTTTCCAGAAATCCTGTTGAATTTTCATGAAGTTCGATTCTGTCGCTCTTTCGCCATGATGGAAGCTGTCTGGTAATATGACGAGAAATCCTCTTTCAGCTAAATAATAAGCTTGTGAAAGATTTTGCTCTTTTGAACTTGTAAAGCCATGGAAATAAACGACAACAGGTTTCTGTTGCTGATTTTCATTTGATATAAGAAGACTCGGAATGTGTTCGATTTTTTCATGTGTAATGGTAATCAACGTCGCTCTCCCTTTCGGTGAATGTTTTTCTACAATAGTATCTAAGAATAATCTGTTGTTCAACCAATATACGCAGAAAGCAAAATGCTTTCCAACACTAAATATGCTATACTGTATGAACTAGAACGAGTTAGCGATTATTCTGCCGAGGTGAAAAAATTATGGAAAAACATATTATTGCACTTGATTTGGACGGAACACTACTAAACGATCAAAAAACAATATCTGAAAAAAACTTAAAAACGATTGAAGCCGCAAAAGAAGCGGGTCATATTGTTGTCATTGCTACAGGAAGACCACATCGTGTCAGTAAGCAATATTACTCACAAATGGACTTAACGACACCTATGGTTAATATGAACGGTGCATATGTACATCACCCTAAAGATAAAAGTTGGGGTGTCAAACATTCTCCAATGCCTAAAGATACAGCATATGATATTTTCGATATTGCGAATCATTTTGGTTCAAAAAATGTTATGGCTGAAATTATTGATCAAGTATATATTGAAAAGAACGACGAAAGCTTAATGACGAACTTTTTCACAACAGGACTTGAAGAGGCAGCCATATTTGGCGATTTAAAAGAAAACTTAAAAACGGACCCATCTTCTATTCTAATTTATCCAGATGAAGAGGCAGCACCAAAAATTCAAGAAGCATTGAATGAAAATCATGCCTCACTCATCGATCACCGTAAATGGATGGATCCATTTAGCGTTGTTGAAGTTATCCGCTCTGGTCTACATAAAGCAATCGGTCTACAAATGATCTCCAAGTATTATGGCATTCCACAAGAACGAATTATCGCTTTTGGCGATGAAGACAATGACTTGGAAATGATTGAGTACGCTGGAGTCGGTGTCGCCATGGGTAACGGAATCGATGAGTTAAAAACATTGGCAAAAGAAATCACATTAACGAATGAAGAAGATGGCATTAGTCATTTCCTTGAGGATTATTTACGATTAAACAAAAAGCAATTCTCCAAAAATTAAATCCCGATTTATATTTTAAATAAAATTGCACAATCTATACCTGAGCACTCGTAAAGTGTTCAGGTTTTTTCTTGTCTATATCTTATGAGGAGGGCTTTGAATGGACCGAGAAAAACAGAAAACTACCGATGAACAGCCACCATTACAACAAAAAGGTTCATCCAAGTCATCGTCGGCCGATCATTTGTTTACAGACAAAGAAAGAAAACAGTCTGAAAAAGACCAACACACACGAGGAGGTTTTTAATTTGGCTAATAAATGGATTGAGCAAGCACGCCAAGCGGTACAAAATTTAACTAATCAGCAAACACACGCAAGTCAAGAAGATCGTCAAAAAGAGCTTGAACTCGTGCAGCACAGTATCCAAGCTGCTTATGAACAGAGCACACCGGAAGAAGAAGAACAAGTTCGTGAGCTTGAAAACCAATTAAATAAGCATCTGTAATTTTTAAAAATTTTTGAGTGACACAACGACCCCCTATTGTGTCGCTCTTTTTTGTAAAAAGTATGTAAAATTTGCTCATTTTCATAAAAATTATGTTGTACTAATCACAGAGATTACTTATAATGAAGTTGTTCGGCTATTAACTACCAATAAGGGGGAAATTAGTTTTGAAAAAAATTCTTATGTTGTTGGCTGCCATTCTTCTTGCTGGCCTACTAGTTGCATGCGGTTCAGATGATGAAGGCTCTGGAGAGGGCGGCGAAGGAAGCTCTAAACCAGATAAACTTGTCATGGGCTTTGTTCCATCCCAGGATGCAGAGACAATTGCTACAACTGTTGAACCACTTGCTGATGAATTGGGAGAAATTCTTGGAATCGAAGTTGAGGCTCGTACGATGACGAACTATAACGGCTTGGTTGAGGCAATGGGTGCTGAACAAGTACATATTGGATTCATCCCAGCGTTCGGTTATGTAATTGCTAACCAAGAGTATGATATTGAGGTTATCTTAAAATCCATCCGCCACGGTTCTTCTACGTACAAAGCTCAATACCTTGTACACGCTGATTCCGACATCGAATCATTAGAAGACCTTGAAGGAAAAAGATGGGCTTACGCGGATGCAACTTCTACTTCCGGATTCTTATTCCCAGCTAACCAGTTAATGCAGAAGTTTGATATCGAATCTCCAGATGCGTTAACTACAGAATTCTTTGGTGAAACTGTCCAAGTAGGCGGTCACGATACAGCTGCAATCGCTGTATATGAAGGTGACGCTGATGTTGCAACGACATTTGACGATGTTCGTGAAAATCTAGAAGAAGAATATCCAGATATCAAAGAAAAACTACGAGTATTAGAATACACAGAAGAAATCCCTAACGACACAATCTCGGTTATCCCTGAACTAGATGAAGAGCTTGTTCAAGAAATCAAAGATGCTTTCATGTCATTTAATGATGACGAGAAAATGATTGGAATTATGAACGACGTATACACTTGGGACGCTATTGATACAGCTGAACACTCTGAATACGAAGTTGTTGCTGACACTTATGAGCGTTTTGGCGATTCCGTATCATTAGATTAAAAAAATTTAAAAAAGTTATTCATTAAATGTATTAACTATGGTAGTTTATTAGAGGGAGGATAAATCCTCCCTCTTTCCCTATATTTATACATAAATTCAGGAAAGATACATAAAAATCTTGAGGTGAAAAAACAATGATCCAATTCAAAGACTTATCCTTGGTTTACCCCAATGGAACACAAGGTTTAAAAGACGTCAATGTCACAATCAATGACGGAGAATTTGTTGTTATCGTCGGCCTTTCTGGAGCTGGAAAGTCAACGTTCATTCGGAGTATTAACCGATTGGTTACACCGACAGATGGTGAGTTGCTAATCGATGATGAGGACATACTTGGTTACAAAGGTAGTAAATTACGAAGCCTACGTACAAAAGTCGGTATGATCTTCCAAAATTATAATCTAGTAAAACGTTCCAGTGTTTTTAAAAATGTTCTTGCTGGACGATTAGGTCATACTGGAACATTCCGTTCCATTTTCAACCTTTTCAGCAAGGAAGATAAAGCGCTTGCATATCAAAATCTAAAGCGTGTAAACATTGAGGAAAAACTTTATAACCGTGCCGATCAGCTTAGTGGTGGACAGCAACAACGTGTAAGCATCGCTCGTGTATTGACACAAAAACCTGATTACATACTTGCCGACGAGCCAGTCGCATCACTCGATCCACCCACATCGCACCAAGTGATGAAGTATTTGAAAAAAATTAATCAAGAAGATGGTATTACAACCATTGTTAACCTTCACTTCATCGATATGGCTATGGAATATGCTGACCGGATTATCGGTATGAGAGCTGGGGAAGTCGTTTTTGATGGTCCAGTGTCTGAAGTAAGTGAAGAAACATTTGAAGAAATTTACGGCCGCTCCATTCGTGAGGATGATTTACGAGGTAGCGTTGAAGAAGATGGTGAAGCAAATGAATAAACCGTCCATTCAGGAAGATCGCTATGCACCGATGCTTTCTCCTTGGCGTGTGAAAGGAAAGATTACATTAATCTTTTTCCTGATCATCGGGCTTTTGTTCTTTAGTTCAATGCAAACCGGTGTTGATTTGCAAGCTTTAATCAGTGGTCTATCAAACATGAACCAAATTTTTGTTAAATTATTTCCACCAGATCCTGGAATCGTCAACTTAGCTATGGACCGGTTAATCGAAACGATTCATATGGCAATTATCGCATCAACATTCGCAACAATCGTAGTTATTCCAGTTAGTTTGCTAGCTGCGCGAAATTTGGCGACTAATCTATTTGTCTATAATATTACTCGTTTTATTTTAAATATATTACGTACCATTCCTGATGTTGTATTAGCTGTTATTTTCGTAGGTCTTTTCGGAATTGGGGTATTTGGTGGTATTGTTGCACTTTTTGTTTTCTCTTTAGGAATTTTAGCGAAGTTAATTAGTGAAACGGTTGAATCAATCGATATGGATTCCTTTGAAGCGATGCGTGCCTCAGGTGCGAGTTCTGTTCAAGCAATCGCTTTCGCGGTGGTCCCGCAAGTATTGCCGCAGTTCACTTCATTTTCACTATACGTATTTGAGATTAACATCCGGGCATCTGTTGTTATTGGTTTAGTTGGTGCTGGAGGTATTGGAAACCTTCTCATGCAGCAATTCAGCTTCTATAACTATGATGCTGTCATGATGATTATCCTAATTATCTTTGCCGTTGTTGTCGTGATTGAATATATCAGCGGTAAAATTAGGGAGGCGATTATATAATGGCACTTGAACAACCACCAAAAAAACAAATACCAACTTCTAAACGGATTAAAAGAATCGCCATTGCACTAGCAGTAGTGGCTATATATATATGGACGTTCGCTTCCATTAATATCGATTTTGGAAGGGTCATCGAACGTGCTTCTGCAAACTTTAGCCGTGTCCTCCCTCGACTATTCAGTCCGAACTGGGATATGGCTGGTGAAGTAATTGAAATGATGATTGAAACCATCTTTATCGCGTATGTCGGTTCGTTGGCCGCTGCAATCCTTGCAATTCCTTTAGGGTTCCTTGCAGCCCATAATATTACGAACAGTAGAATTATAACGACAATCGGTAAATGGATTTTAAGTGCTGTACGTGCTTTCCCTGAAATTATTTTAGCGATTTTATTCGTTGTCGTCGTTGGTCCAACACCATTTGCTGGTATTTTAGCCATCGCAATTGGTTCAACAGGTATGTTAGGTAAACTATATTCCGAAGTATTGGAATCAATTGATATGAACGTTGTGGAAGCTATGAAGGCAAATGGATCGAATGGTCTTCAGATTATGTTTCACGGTATTTTCCCACAGATTATACCTGAATTTTTATCCTATGCGATTTACCGGTTTGAAGTCGATGTCCGGGCATCAACCATTTTAGGTTATGTTGGCGCAGGTGGTATCGGTACAATGATATTCTTTGCTCAGTCATCTCGTAACTGGAGCGATATGGGTATGATCTTACTCGTCATCATCGTTGTCGTTACCATTATCGACTATACAAGTTCGTACATTCGAAAACGAATTGTATAGCTTAGTAAAAACACTGATTGGACCTTTAATGGGTTAATCAGTGTTTTTTTATTTAAATATTGAGCAATTTATAGCTTTATTTTTATCTTTTGTGAAATAATGAATAATGGAAGGTTTGAGATTTTTCTGTTCATCTAATTTACGATTAGTGTAAAGTGGAATATGGTATTATACGAAGGAGTGACAACATGATTATTTTAAAAAACGATACGTTTATTGAACGAAATGAAGCTGTAATCGACATGGAAGACAGAGGTTTTCAATTCGGAGATGGAGTTTATGAAGTCATTCGAATTTATGATGGAAAATTCTTTTTACTGGAAGACCATTTAACAAGACTTCAGTATAGCTTGAATGAAGCCCAAATTGATGTCGACCTTAAAGAACATCAAATGAAAGAAAAACTAATCGAATTAGCTGAGAAAAATTCAGTTGAAGACGGTGGACTGTATATTCAAATCAGTCGTGGCATCGCACCTCGCAATCACTTGTTCCCTGCTGAAGCAAAAGCAACGATCTTCGCTTATCCGCTACCATTGAAAAAACCAATCGATCAACAGAAAAATGGTGTGAAAGCTATTCTGGAACAAGATATTCGTTGGCTCCGTTGTGATATTAAAAGTCTAAATTTAATGGGTAATATTTTAGCGAAACAAAAAGCGAAAGATTCAGGAGCATATGAAGCCATCTTATATCGTGATGAAGATCACGTGACGGAAGGCTCTTCCACGAACATCTTCATTGTTAAAGACGGAAATTTAATCACTCATCCTAAAAACAATTTGATCTTACACGGCATTACGAGAAAGTACATTCAATTTTTAGCTGAAAAATTAGGGATCGAATTTGTTGAACGAGTATATTCTGTCAAAGAAGTGTTGGAAGCCGATGAGGTCTTTCTTACTTCAACGACTTCTGAAGTGACACCAATTGTCGAAATTGATAATGAGAAAGTGAACGGAGGACAGCCGGGTCCAATTACGAAGCAACTATTGGAACAATACGATCAATATTTGGATGTTGAGCGTTTAGGGTAAGAGACTAAACAAATGAGTAAGCACTGACTTCGGTCGGTGCTTTTTTTGTTGGGAGAAATCTTCTAATCTAAGATAGCCAGGCAAAATGATGCTCTATCTCTGAATAGAACGTTCATTTTTCATCAATACTTTTCCACACCATAGTAAAGGACAAAGAAGAAAATGGCATGGCCAAGGAACCAATCAAAAATGGCAGCTAAGTCGGTTATCGCAGGTGTGTCCGTTTTTGCAATCGTTGTTAATGGAAAGTATGATAAAAAAGCTACAAATGCTAGTATTGCCGCCCATTCCATTCGCTTATCTTTCAAAGTGATTCTCTTTAGATCAATAATCCATAAATAAATACGTACGAGCACGATCGCGACAAGTGTATGAAGAAAAAATTCAAATGCTGCAATCCATATAGTATCTCTCTCAAACGTGACCAAAAAATCTATATTCATCAATAATGTATATAATTGTTTTCCTGTAAACTGTTCGATTAAGTAGAAGTAAAGGCCCATGAGAATAGCAGAAAAGCTTCCTACTGAAATAGATACAATCCACTGCTTCATTTTATTTCCCCCTTACTACGTTGTATAGTTATTTAAAAAGGCTTTATCAAAAGAAAAGAGCCTGCCTCCTATATAAATATAAAACTTTTGTCAAAGACAGATTCGTGCTAATATGTATACAGAGATTATTAGGAGGTAGTTATAATGGCTGTAATCGTTGAATCCACACCAAATCCAAATGCAATGAAATTTACCGTCGACAAAATGATTTTTGAAGGTGACGATAGTATCTCAGTAATGCCAGGTGAGACAAGTGAATATGATATCATGAATGATTTGATGCATCTTTCAGGTGTTGATAATGTGTTTGGTTATCAAAATTTCATTACGATTAACAAGCGCATCGACGCTGAATGGGACGAACTGGTACCAGAAGTAGAACGCGTTATTGAAAATTACGGTTATTAAGTCGTTTAAGTTGGTCGGTTAATTCATCAATCAACCGAACTTAAGCTTAAATTAACAATTCAAAACATAAGTGAGCTGGCAATGGATTACTCCGTTGCCAGCTTTTTCATTAGTTATTAAAGCCTTCTAACAAAATTGAATGATACTTCTTCTCCCCTGCTTGCTCCCATGAAAAAACGAGTGTTAGCACACCGGCATGAGGTAGGTTTTCCTTCTTTATTTCTGTAGAAATCTCAAATGGCTGCCACTTTTCATCACCTTGTAGCTCAACCCTTTGCTCTTCTACTAAAATATAATGACCGTCCTCTACAGAGTACGCAATCTCAGAATCAAGATTCGTTTCACCTTTAATAGTATAATTTCCTTGTTCACCTTGTACGACGATGTTTCGAATGTTGTCATGCTCAATTCGATTCGGTTCTGCTGATTCAGATGAATCCTTCTCTTGATTATCTTCCTTAGATTCTTTTTCCTTTTCTGACCTATTCTCGTCCGATGACTCAGGTACGGAAACAGAGACTTTTTGCACAAAAGCATCTGGTTCAACCTTCTCTCCATTTACGGTTTGTGCTGTAATCTTCACTGTCGCCTCATACTCTCCTGATTCAACTCGTTTTCCATCTGATGTATAGTCCCACTCTTGTTCAAAAGAAAGTTCATCACCAGCAGCAATCTCTTCTTCTATAATTGCTTGTGTAAACATTCGACCTTCTGAAAACTTATACACCTTTTCACCACTTGATTCGTTAATTACAATCTCATATTGCTGTCCAGAAGAAAATGTTAGCTGAACAGGTTTTTCAGAATCATTGCTAAGATTTATTTCAAAAACAGCGACATTATCTTTCGCTTTAACATCTACATCGAAGGATAATGATTTCACTTCAAAGTCTCCTTGATCGTTAACATTTGGTTCATTCCCACTTTCGTCAGAAGCACCGCATGAAGCCAATAATAACGATAACAGTATTAGCAGCCCGATTCTTCTCACTACAACACCTCATTGGTTTCGTTTACAGGATTAGTCGGAAACAATCAATAAATAGTTACAGTTAATCCTCATCTTTACGGAAAAATCCGAACACACCTGTCGTTTGAACGATATTCACAAAAGCATTAGGGTCTGTATCTTTTACTATTTGTTCAAGATCATATAATTCATACCGCGTGATAACCATAAATAACATTTCACGATCTTCACCAGTAAAAGCACCTTTTGCTGGGATACGAGTAATTCCTCGTACCATTCGAGAGTGAATCGCTTTAGTAAGCATATCCCCTTTTGTTGAGACAATCATAGCCGTCAACTTATTATGACGCGTATGAAGTGCATCGATTACTCGTGTCGTTACATATAGTGTCACTAAAGTAAATAACGCTTTTTCTGGATCATATAACCAACCAGCGAAAAAGATAATCATTGCATTCATAACCAGGAAATAAATACCAATTGGGCGATCTTTGATACGGGATAAGACCATCGCAATAATATCCATTCCACCTGTAGAAGCCCCCCACTTGAGGCTGATTCCAACACCAATACCAGATAACAAACCACCAAATACCGCATTCAGTAATATTTCTTCTGAAAACGTAACAAATGGGATTGTTTCCAAGAAAATTGTAGTAAAAGCAACAGAGATAATGCTGTAGATTGTAAATCCTTTGCCAACTTTAAACCACCCTAAAAGAATGACGGGGATATTTAATAAAGCTAGTAAAATACCTGTACTAATATTGACACCCATAAAATCTTGCGCGAAGCTAGCTGATAACTGGGCAATCCCTGTAAAGCCGCTTGCATATACGTGAGCTTGAATTAAGAAAAAATTTAGAGCCATTGCGTTTAGTAATGCACCTAGTATAACGATGACAAATCGCTTTGCTTCAAAGAAAAACATGCGGGACCTCCCTTTCATTATGACATTGACGTTTTTTCAATAGACCATTAAACTAAAGTATAATAGCAATAGAATGAAATTTCTAGGAGGAAACCTATGAACGTTCAAGTTGTCATTGACTCAGCGGCAGATTTACCGAAAAAATATTACGAAGAATTGTCGTTAGAAATGGTGCCGTTAGCTGTTCATCTAAATGGTGAAGAGTATCTCGACAATATTACAATCGACCCTAAAACAGTTTACGATGCCATGCGTGAAGGAGCAACACCGAAGACTTCTCAAGGTTCACCAGAAGCTTTTTATGAAGTTTTCAAGAAACATAGTGAACAAAATAAACCAGTCATTTATATTGGATTCTCTTCAGAGTTATCAGGTACATATCAAAGTGCAGTCATCGCCAAGCAACAGTTGGATGAAGAGTTCCCAGATAATGAGGTTTACTTAATTGATACTCGTGCTGCTTCAATGGGATACGGCTTGATCGCTTATCACGTAGCGAAGGCAGCTAAAGATGGGGCAACTGTTCAAGACTTACTCGACTTAGCCAACTTTTATGTTAAGCATATGGAGCATATTTTTACTGTTGATAAGTTGGAATACTTACAGCGTGGCGGCCGTGTCAGTAAAACTCAAGCTTTCGTCGGCGGACTACTCAACATCAAGCCTCTACTTCATGTAGAAGACGGGAAGCTCGTCCCGCTTGAAAAAATCCGTGGTTCTAAGCGAGTGTTAAACCGCATGATCGAATTGGCCAAAGAACGTGGACAAGACTTTGAAAATCAAACACTGGCCATTACACACGGAGACGATTTGGAAACAGCAGAAAAACTAGCTGATTTACTACGTCAAGAAGTAAACCCGATAGATATTATTATTACAGACGTCGGGGCCGTAATTGGTGCGCATTCAGGTCCAGGAACCATTGCATTGTTTTTCTTGAATGAGACTCGAAATTAGAAATTATTTTATAAATCTTATAGACAATAAATATTAAATCACAAATAAAAACTGAAATTCGACTAGAGAAATCGAATTTCAGTTTTTTTATAACCATTTATTGCACCCAAAACGCTTTTCTCATCACTCCATCTCAAACCGATGCAATAACTGTGCGTTGATGGCTACGATGATTGTACTTAAACTCATCAATATGGCACCGACAGCTGGACTTAGAATAATTCCCCATGGGGCTAGAACACCTGCTGCCAATGGAATAGCAAAAATGTTATACCCAGTTGCCCATATCAAGTTTTGAACCAATTTATTAAATGTCCGTTTAGATAGGCTGAATATCGCTAGAATATCTTTCGGATTACTGTCGACGAGAACGATGTCAGCACTATCCATCGCAATATCAGTGCCTGCACCCACTGCTATACCGACATCCGCCTTTGTCAGTGCAGGTGCATCATTAATGCCATCACCCGTCATGGCGACAACTAAACCACGTTGCTGAATTTCTTCAACTTTCTCAGCTTTTTGGTCTGGCAATACTTCAGCGTATACCTCATCGATGCCAATTTCTTTTGCAACATAATTGGCTACCTTTTGATGATCGCCTGTCAACATAATCGCTTTAATATTCCTTTTGTGTAACGCTGCGATCGTTTCTTTAGAACTTTCTTTCACTTGATCCGCTAGTGCTATAGCACCTTTTAATTCATCATCGACGATTAGAAATACTACTGTTTTTCCTTGTTCAGACCATTTATTAAAGTTTTCATCATCGAAATTGAAGCCTTGTTTTGTAATATATCCTGGGCTGACGACTTTCACATTTTTATCGTTAATCGTCCCTTCAATTCCGACACCTGTGATCGAGTTGAAATCAGTCAACTCATGAAGTGATAAATTTCGTTCTGATGCTTCATTAATAATACCTGACGCAATTGGGTGTTCGGAATCATTTTCAATTGTTGCCGCATAACTTAGTACCTCTTCTTCCTTCATATCGCTATAGGATTGAATATCCGTGACGCCGAACTTTCCTTCCGTTAACGTACCTGTTTTATCAAAAATAACGGCATCAATGTTTCGTGCTTGTTCAAATTGTGGTCTGTTTCTGATTAACAAACCATGTTTAGCTGATAAAGCCGTAGAGACTGCTACTACGAGCGGTGCTGCTAATCCTAAAGCATGTGGACACGTAATAACCATAACCGTCACGGTTCTCTGAATGGCTGTATCAATATCCGCACCAATGCTGATCCAAACAATAAAGGTGATAATACCTGCAGCTAAAGCAATATAGAATAACCATTTAGCCGCCCGATTTGTGATATCTTGTGTTTTCGACTTCGTTTCTTGTGATTCTTTAACCATTTCAATGACTTGGTTTAAATAAGATTCATCCATCAATTTTTCGACTTTGATTGTAAGAGAACCTTCTCTATTAATCGAACCACCAATTACTTCGTCATCAACCGTTTTTTCTGTAGGGACCGATTCGCCTGTCAACATTGACTCATCTATTTGAGATGTTCCTTTTACAATTATTGCATCTAATGGTATCTTCTCACCGGGTTTGACAAGCAATAAATCTCCCGCCTGAATTTCATCAATATTTACTTCTTCTATTTCATCACTATTCTCTTTGATTCGATTGGCAGTGTTTGGCATGAGTGAGGCCAATGATTCCAAAGCTTTTGATGCATTACTGATTGAACGCATTTCAATCCAATGGCCAAGAAGCATAATGAGAACCAATGTCGCCAATTCCCAAAAAATTTGTTCGCCATTAAAACCGAACACGACTGCTATACTGTAAAAGAATGCAATTGATATCGCTGTCCCGATCAATGTCATCATGCCGGGTTCTTTTTCTTTCAGTTCATCGACAGCACCTTTCAGAAAAGGCCATCCACCGTAAAAATAAACGAATGTTGACAATACAGCTACAATGTAAAGGTCACCCGAAAAACGCCAATCCACTCCCATGAAACTTTGGATCATCGGAGATAGAAGCATGATTGGAATTGTCACTACGAGTATAGTGAAAAACTTGTTGCGAAATTCTATAATCATATCTCCGTGGTCATGACCTTCATGACCTCCATGACCTCCATGTGAGCCTTGGCCTTCATGGTCTACATGTGAACCATGACCTTCGTGACTTTCATGTGTACCATGGCCTTCATGGTCTCCGTGTGAGTCATGACCCTTTTGTTCGTGAGATTCATGGTGACTTGAATGATGATTTTCTTTATGTGACTTATGATTGTTATTGTTATGATGTTCGCTCACTTTTTACCCCCCTAGAGTATATTTTACTATTAGCATACCCTATATAGGTATATTGAAACAATTTTTTTAATTAAACATACTTTGAATAGTTAGGTGAGCGAAATCAATACCACTGAAGTGCCGAAGAAAGTTAACGAAAAGTGCTATAAAGGGTGCTGTACATCCGAGGGAGCAAGAATTAAAGCTGAAAATTCGTATAGGAGGAGAGCGCCTCTCGAATACGAAAGGCTTACGATTTCTGATCCTTCCGTTGTTGAGGGCTCTTATCGAGTACGGAAGGCGACCTTTTTCTCGCGCTTCCGTTGTTGAGAGCGCTGATCAAGTACGAAAAGTCACCATTTTTTATGCTTCCGTCCTTGAGAGCGCTGATCAAGTATGGAAAACCTGATTTACAACTTGTTACTCTATTCAACTGTTAATTTTCCTTTTTAAACGATCATACTCGTCTACAGTAATTTCACCTCTAGCCAATCGTTCATTCAGTATTTTGATCGATTGATCTTCTGATGAATTCGTCTTCGATTCATTACTTTTATTAAAAACCCAAAAAAGAAAAGTAATTAATAGAATGATGAGAATTAATTGAAGAAATCCCCAACCAAAAAAACTCCCCATATCATAGCCGTGCATCATCATGAACACCCCTTTTGCCCTATAAGAAGTAACTATATAAAAACACGGAAATCCGCTAATGTTTAGCGAATTCCCGTGTTGTCTATGTTAAATATTTTTATGTCGCTGTTTACGATACATTGTGATCGCGAAGAAAATAAAGGCTCCCATAACACCGACAAATACAAGTGTTATTGGCCAATAGATCCCACTATTATCTTTAACGACAAAGATGTTCGCGGATTCTCTGTCTGTTGCAATCCGGTACTCTCCATCGTCCCCTTCTCGTACGAGATCATTAATTAACAAACCTTGCAGTTCTTTCCCTGATTCAATATCCGTTAAATTGATATGCTGAGAAGTTTCTGTCGTGTTAATTAACACATAAACTTTTTCATCGTCTAAAATACGTTCAAAAGCGAGAAAACCATCTTCATCGTGGAGAATTTTCATCTCTCCAGAACGTAACGATTCGTATTCCTCTCGCATACTTGATAGTTTCTCAACGTGACGTGATACTTGATCATCACCGGCAAGGAAATTGATCATTTTATGTGTAGAGAGGTCATCAATCGATCCATCCATCGGTATTTCAGTACCTTGGAATACTATCGGATCATTCGGTACTGTGAATAAATAGGTCAACGCTAATTTCCACCGAGTTACCGGGTGATTCCCTGTCGGCTCCAATGCTCGTGTGAAACGGTCAGTGTGCTTAAAGTCAATGTAGTGAGCAACATCATTCGACTGGAATAACGGTTGATTCAACAATGAAGTGAAATCTGCCTCATAGCCAGTAAAGTTTGAGAACGTTTCTTCATGATTACCGAATCGCACGACCTGGTCGAAGATGTCTACACCGTTTTCTAAAGTCGTTTCATTCGACATGCCACCTAGCCAAAGTCCTTCCACTTGATTCGTTAACGAGTCAAGTGATTCTGTAGGTAACTGATCTGCATTTTCAATGTAATAACCATCGAACTGAAATTGCTCTATCCAATCATTTAGTCGATCTGAAATATACTCCACTGCAGACTCGTTATTGAAATCAATCTCACCATCTGCTTGAATCCAATCCCGGCCTACCAAATCCGACGTTGCACTCACTTGTTGCAATGGAACATGGACCAACACATCGATACCAGCTTCATGTAACTGATCAACGAGTTGCTTCAATTCCTCTTCACTTCCATATGTTTCTTGAAGTTGCTCAAATGACTTAACTTGTTGACCTAAATAATCTTCTGACTCAACGATTGGCGAAAGAATAACTTCTGTTACACCGATCGTTTTCAAATGATCAATGTTTTTTTGAATCCCTTGATAGTCACCGCCATAAAAGCCAGCTGTAGAATCCCGATCAATTTTGTCTGTGTCATTTTCAGTTGTTCCATTTTCAAAGCGATCGACTAATATATAATAATAAAAATGAGACGAGTCTTCTTCTGCGGATAGTGGAGCTACCTGCAGTCCCGTAATTATCATAAATGAGATGAACGCCCCATAAATTAATCGTTTAACCATTTCTCTCACCACTTTTTATGTAAATTTCGTAGAAGTACCATTCCCAGATTTGTCACTATCAACCATTAGAAAAGCCTCATATAAGAGGCTTTTCAAACACGTTATGGCAAAATACCCATCGGTAAACGTCCAAATCCTAAAGCAATTGTTAAAATCAATGCGATGGCAAACTGAAGCCAGCCACTGAACGTAGACTTCCCTTTTTTGCCACGGATCAAGATCATTTCCATTGCTGCGATAATCCAAACACCACCGACCGATTTAACCAAGGCTTCTGTAGTCTCTGACCATGGTGCACCGATATAGAATCGGAAGAACAATTCTAAACCTGTCAGCAAAATAAGAACATAGAATAGTCGAAGTACCATATGGGTAATCTTTGCGACTTTTTCTTTACCTTCTTTACCCATAAATGCAAGTACAACAAAAAATAAAATAATTCCGACAGCCCACGTAGTAATGTGTAAATGGGTCATTTTCTATCGTCCTCCTCTCTATACTATCCTACCATCTCTCATTATTCCATGTGATCATTTGATTGACAACTTTTAAACATTTTATACAGATATACTAATCAGCAGAATATTTCCTGTTTCATAGAAAAAACTGTACATAGGAATAAAATCACTTAACGCAGAATGGTTGTAAGGGTTTCCAGGGGAATAGTTCACAGAGATAACCATTCACGTTATAATGAAAGTTGGAACAGAATACAGGTAACGGAGGCGATTTTAATGGGTACAAAAACAGAACAAATTATTGAACAAACCGATCAATACGGTGCACGTAACTATAACCCACTTCCAATTGTTATCTCAAAAGGAGAAGGCATTTGGGTAGAAGATCCTGAAGGAAATCGATACTTGGACATGCTTAGTGCATACTCAGCTGTTAACCAAGGCCATCGGCACCCAAAGATCATTCAAGCATTGAAGGATCAAGCGGACCGAATCACACTCACTTCCCGTGCGTTTCATAACGATCAATTAGGTCCATGGTATGAAAAAATCTGTAAGTTGACGAACAAAGATATGGCTTTACCGATGAACACAGGAGCTGAAGCAGTTGAGACTGCTGTCAAAGCAGCAAGACGTTGGGCTTATGATGTAAAAGGAGTCGCCGATAACCAAGCGGAGATCATCGTTTGTGAAGGTAACTTCCACGGCCGCACGATGTTAGCTATTTCTTTATCGTCCGAAGAAGAATACCAGCGCGGCTATGGACCGTTGCTACCGGGAATTAAAGTAATTCCTTACGGCGATATCGACGCACTGAAAAATGCAATTACAGAAAATACAGCTGCATTTTTATTTGAACCGATTCAAGGAGAAGCTGGAATTAATATTCCTGAAGAAGGTTATTTAAAAGAAGCTTATGAAGTTTGTAAAGAAAACAATGTCCTTTACATGGCTGATGAAATCCAAGCGGGCCTTGCGAGAAGCGGTAAGATGTTCGCTTGTGACTGGGAGAATGTTGAGCCTGATGTATTGATTCTAGGAAAAGCACTTGGTGGTGGTGTTTTCCCTATCTCCTGTATCGTTGCCAACAAAGAGATCTTAGGCGTTTTTAATCCGGGATCACACGGATCGACTTTCGGTGGAAACCCATTAGCTTCAGCAGTATCCATCGCTTCATTAGAAGTATTGGAAGAAGAAAAATTAGCCGAACGTTCCTTAGAGCTTGGAAATTACATGTTGGAAAAACTTCGTGAAATCGACGATCCAAAAATTAAAGAAATTCGCGGACGTGGACTCTTTATCGGTGTTGAACTGACAGAATCTGCAAGACCATACTGCGAAGCTTTAAAGGAGAAAGGATTACTCTGTAAAGAAACACATGATAATGTTATACGGTTCGCTCCTCCATTGATTATCGAAAAAGAAGACTTAGATTGGGCAATTGAAAAGATTAAAGAAGTGCTATAACGAAGAAAATCAGTTAGTGAACAATATGTTCCTAACTGATTTTTTTAATCGATGACTTCTATATCCAATACTTTACTTTGTCCCCAAGGGGAAAGAGCGACTTCAACGTCAAACCTCGGATGTGAACTATTAATCGCGAACTTTGATGTATCTGTTCGGTAATGATCAATACCAAATCGCACAATATGATTCTGTTTATAATCTTTGTATGAATATCGTGCTTTTATAATGACTTCATTTTTATCTGCATCCATTTTTTTATCGCTTGCAGCTTTCACTTGGTAATAACCTTGATCACTTGGTGTCAATAGTACATGAATGACTTGATTCGATTCTGGCTCACCTGACATGAACCAATTCTCTGGACGAATTTCTTCTGCTGTAAAATTCAAGACAATCTCATCTTCAAAGACGATATAATCATAAGGCTCCGCTTTTGTTTGTAAGGTTATTGTATCGCCTACTTGTTCTATTACATATCCTGACAATACCATACCGATTAAAAAGAGGACTTGAAAGCCAACAAGACTCATCAATAACTTTTTACGAATCATTGCGCTCTCCCCCTTCTTCGATGTACATTTTTTGTTGTCGATTCAACAAGTAACCGATCACAAATAAAATAACTCCTGCAACTAAGAAAAATAATGATTGGCTTAAATAGCCCCATGCAACCTTTGAATAAACAACGAACGTACTGATTAAAAATGTAGCAGTTCCAAAGTTCATATGACGTTGATTTTTAAATTTGAACCCTTCCATCAAATGAGACACAGAGAAAATGAACAATGCAACCGAAGCCACATAGTCACTGGCCTCAGGAATGACAAAGGTTGGTATAAAAATGACTAGCTGAACAATCGAAAATATTTCTTTTTTCATATATAAATATAAGATGATTAAACTCATTAAAAATATATGAACGACAAAATAGACAACATTAAGCTCTTCATAAAATTGAAAATCCCCACTTATAAACAACACGTGAAAAACGACGAACAAAAACATATAAACAGGAGCTAAAGAATGAAGCACCTTACCAACCTCAGTGGATCCGATAAGTTTTCCGATAAAATATAATGAGATTAAGAAAAACGTCACCCAAACAAGTGATAACTTCTCAGCTGATAAACCGAGAATTTGGATAAAGAAAGCGATGCTATATACAATAGCCATCCAACGTATATTTCGTGCATATAAAATGAGTCCATACGCTAATACAAATAAGATAAACAGAATCCAACTGAACTCACGAAGACCAAATAAGTTAACCATTTGGCCGACAACAATAATCAGAACACCTGCTGCCCATATCCACCGACTCGAGTAACTTAGGTAGAGCAACAAAGCAACGAAACTCCAAACCAGGAAGGCAAAAATACTATTAAAGTGATAATGATACATCTCACCAATTAAGAAAATCGAAAACCCAAATAACAGTAAAGCGATTAAGTAACTGACTTCACCAATTAATCGCTTGCCATCCTCAATCCATCTCGTTCCTAAATAATAGAAGACGATTAGAAAACCTAGTAATAACGTTGTTCGGATTAATGGATAAATATCTGTCCAATTGGACGCAAGAAAGGTCAATACAGCTAAACTAAATAACATAAAGGCAAACGTGAAGAAAATCGATGTATTGTTCTTAGCTGGATAAAGATTCAGAATAGCTTTTCGTTGTTGCGAATCGATAACTTCTTCTTCTACCCAGCGTTTTGATTCTTTTTCTAGCCATTGATTTTTCATCTTGCTGTTTCCCCCTTTCTATTTCTCTTTAAATCCCATTATCTTGCCATATGTCAACGAACGATAGAGCCATTCAAATGGGCCTATTCGAAACTTTTTTAAAAAGAAATAGCTGACTACCAATTGAATGAAGTAAATGATTACTACGAACAACATTAATTTACTTAATGGCTGTGTGCCGTACAGATTCATACCGACTCCATAGAATAACCAAAACCCAATAATACTTTGGAGTAAATAATTCGATAACGATAGCCTGCCTACAGACGAAAATAACTTCACAAGAATAGATGTCTTCTGCAACGAAGTAAGAAGCATGAGTAGTGCAAAGAAATAGAAAATCGCTGAAGCACTTCCTCCAATAGAATCTTGCATAAAATTCAACCACATTTTATTTTCAAACAAATATGGTCCAGCTTTAAAAACGACAGCAATAACAAATGTAACTCCAATTATTCGCCAGATCATTTGCTTATACTTCTTCACATCATCAAACAACCGGAGACGCCCTATTATGATTCCGAATAAAAACATCGGTAAAATCGTCATGACTGTAAGCAGTAGTTGAATCGGATCAACCATCAATAACCAATCCGATAAATTTTGTTGAAAAATTTCACTATATGTACCTCGGTAAGCTTCGGTAGCTTTGTTGATTTCATGTTCATAAACGACTACCATTTGCTCTCGAACTGAATAAGCTGCCAATGTGAACAATATAGTAGGAACAGCTAATAAACTTATTGCCCAAATCAATAACTTTTTAATTGAAACTTGCAGAAAACGAATGGCAATCAATCCAACAATACTATACGAAAACAGAATGTCCCCATACCAAATAAAGATTCCATGCAAAAGTCCGATCCCCATTAAAATAAACATTCTCTTTATTAATATTCGCTTCGCTTCCAAGGAATCCCTTTTTTCATACATGATCCATAAACCGATGCCGAATAAGAGCGAGAATAATGGATAAAAGCTCGCTTGGAAAAAGAGGTCAATCACTGTCAGTATAAGACTGCTATCAACTATCTCTCCATTCGTTGCCATCGTTTCATAAAATGATTGCTTACCCCCATACACGAAGTGAGGCGAATGAAATGAAAGTATATTAACAACTAAAATACCGAATAAAGAAAAACCTCGAATGGCATCAACGGAGATGATTCGATTTTTTGTAGGCGCGTTCATAACATCCATCCTTTATCAATCCTTATTCTATTGTATAGGAACAAGTACTAGATTTGAATATTAGTTAAAATTAACTTTTTTGAGAGTACTAAAAATACATTTTTTTCCTTTATAATGAAATATAGTGAAAAAGATTTCGAGGTTTAATTGGGGCATGAAATTAATTTAAAAACTTCGATTGAATGGAGGAGCGTTATGGAACTCGTAAAAGCTTTCCTAATCTTAATAGCTATTTTTCTTTTTATTACGCTAATACAAATCATCATTAGAAAATCTTTACATGAACATTAAAGATATTTTTACGAACAGACACATTAATTCATTGCATAAGAAAATAAGTTGGTATATGGGTGGAATAGGCTTACTCCTATGGATTGTACTGTTGATTAAGACATCTGCGAGTCCAAGCCTTTCATTTCATGTTTTCTTATGGTTTATTATCGGGTGGGCGTTGTTTGATTTCATGATTTATGCATTTTTCACATTGAAGTATACATCAAATCGAAAAGAAATCCTTGTTCATTTTGCAGAATTAACCATATGGATAGCGGTGATCGTCACTGTAATAAACTTCAATATTTTTGGTTCATATGTTTAATCGTTAGTGTTGGTTAAAATGTTTTTGTGTGAAATTTCAACCCATTTATGAAATTTCATTTTATTTTAGGTACTTGTCAAGTTTTACAACGTAGTCTATTTCGTGCAATTCATTGTTTAAGCTAGTTAAATAATCTTTAACAACTTTCACTAATTTCGTAGTAGGAATGAATTCTTCAGACTCAAACTCTTGCCAGATTGAAAAAATACGCCAATTGTCATTAGCTTCATAGAGAAAGTTGAGAATTACTTCGTCGTGATCAATAGTTTCATAATTCATATTCACCTTGTACCCCTTTTGAACTTGTTGGAGCCATTTTCCTAATTGTATTCCAAGCTCTGCAAGATTGATATATGGGTCGGAGAAAAAAACTTTTTCATTTAGCGTTATCTTTAGCTCGCCTTCAATAAATCCATTGTCGTAAGCAGAATATTGTGGTTTCGTTTCTTTTGGTTGATCAGTGTTTAAAATAAATGAGAACTTTATGTCCATAAAATCACCTGTCGCTATATTTTTATTATATTTTTTCGCTCATACATTTTATTCGGATTCCTCGTCACTTCGATATTCGAGAATATCACCAGGTTGACACTCTAAAACCTCACAAATTGCATCTAAAGTTGATAATCGAATAGCTTTCGCTTTTCCATTTTTCAAAATGGAAATATTGGCCATCGTTATTCCAACTCTTTCGGAAAGTTCTGTTACACTCATTTTCCTTTTCGCTAACATTACGTCAATATTGATTATAATTGCCACTGTCTTCACCTCAGACTGTCAAATCATTTTCCGACTTTATTACTAAAGCATTTTTGAATAACTTTTGAAGAACCGCTGCAAAAACCGCAATAACAACAGAAGTAAATATAATTGCAAATCCGATAATTGCTACACTTGGGTGGAGGGAGCTTTGCGATATAAGAAAAATAGTCCCAATTACATATAATCCACTGATTAAAATTGCACAGTATTTTATATTTTTTAATGCCTCTAAAGATTGATCGGAGAAAGCTTTACTATGATCAATATAGTTTAAGAGTTTTAGAGCTTGATATAGAGCAAAGAAAAATGGGATTGCTGTTACATACATCCCTATTAAAACTGGATATTGCAAATAAGCAAATTCAGGATACATAGATGCGGTATAACTCGCTAACCAAGGCAAGAAAAACACAGACAACAAAAGTATTGTAGTTCCAATTAGAAAAACCGTTGTTTTTAAAAAGAATGTTGTTCCTCGTTTCTTGAACTACCCGCCACTTAACAACCTTATGGTTGTTTGAAGTGGGGGATTCCTAAGAACACCAGCGTAACCGCCAGTTATTGATTAGGCTAGCCCCGTAGTACCTACGGTTAGAAGTCTTATGGCTTCGTTTTTGATATTTATACTTGCGTTAAGGTCTCGATCGTGATGTTTCCCACAATCATTACAGGTCCATTCACGTAAGGCGAGATTTTTAACGTTTTGATTGCGGTAGCCACAGCTTGAACATAGCTGACTAGACGGGAAGTTTCTTGCAACGGTTACAATCTTCTTTCCAT
>NZ_JAGSIE010000032.1 GCF_018138385.1 Allobacillus saliphilus | reverse complement strand
CTGGCGGTTACGCTGGTGTTCTTAGGAATCCCCCACTTCAAACAACCGTAGTTTGTTAAGTGGTGGGTAGTTCAATACTAAATGAATTAATCATCTTTAGAAACTGAAATAACTTTCCCTGTGATGGCATTGATTCGAATGACATAATCTTCATCTTCATCGTCTACCTTTCTTTCTACTTCTACATGGTAATATGCCGTTCCATCGACTTCTTTTAGCTCAATATCTTCTAGTTCTCCAGATATTTTGTCCAAAGCAATTTGACCTGCTTCTTTCTTTGTAATCAATGTTTGTTGCGGACTTTCATTTTCAGCTGGATCTTCTTGTTTAGACTGTTCTTTACTCACCCGTTTTTGTTCGCTTAATTCACCTGATTTTGCATCCACATGAATTTGAATCGTTTCATAATCATTATCAATCGTTAATTTAATGTACGGTTGCTCTGCATCAACAAATTCGGATGAGGTGATCTCGCCTTTATACGATTGCTTCACTTTTTTCTCAGCTTCTACTAAGGTTAGCTGATTTCCTTTATTTTCTTGCATGTTTCCACTTTCGTTCTCTGGATTGTTTTCATTTGTTTCATCTGACGGTGGATCTTCACCTTCTTGTATAATGGAATCTCCATCAGACGTTGATGACTTTTCTGAAGCTTCATCAGAAAGTGGTTGAATATTGAGTACTTGCCCTTCTACAGAATCAACGAAAACTAAGTATTTACCATTGCTTTCTTCGATTTTCACTTCAAATTGTTCTTCTTTCTCCTCAATCGATAGGACTTTTGCCTGGAATCGTTCTTCAACTCTTTCCTTCACTTCACCAACAGAGAGTTCTTCAGCAGAGGATTCGCCGAATAGGAATTGTTGAGCGATTAGAAAAAAAGTAATTGTCAGTATCGATCCTCCAGCCATCCAAAAAATTCTTTCTTTATTCAAAAGGCTTTGACCTCCTTGAGTAGACCATTTATCCACAGTATAAAATATAAAGATTAAAATTTAATGAGAAGCTAATGAAGGAATCGTTAAAATAACCGTCGTTCCTTTTCCAACCTTACTTTGAACATCGATTTTAATATCGAGAGATTTTGCTAAATCACTAGCCAGGGCAAGACCGAGACCACTACCTCCTTCATCACGTGTCCGCGCTTCATCCACACGATAAAAGCGATCGAATATTTTATTGATTGATTCTTCTGGTATACCGATTCCGTAATCTTTAATGTTAACGACATAGTTTGCCGCAAGCTTTTTTATATCGATTTCAATTGACTCTTCACTGTACTTACGAGCATTGTCGATAAAGATATACAATAATTGTTTAATTTTTTGCTGGTCTGAGTGAATCGGAGGGATCTCTTTATCTATGGTTAATTTCACTGTTCTACCATAAGAATTTTCGATGTTTTGTGATACTCTTTGTACAACTTCTGCCAATGAAAATAATTCAACGTGTAATTGCCAATCCTTTTGCCTTCGGGCCAACATGAGTAATTGCTCCGTCAAGTCTCTCATTCGTACGGCTTCTGAATGAATGGCTTCAATCGATTCCATAACCAACTCAGGTTTCTCCAATCCGCGTCGCTTAACCAGGTTGGCATAACTTTCGATGACAGTGATTGGTGTTCGTAGTTCATGGGAGGCATTGGAAACAAATGCTTCTTGTTTTTCATAGTTGTCTTTCAAAAGATCAATCATTTCATTAAATGTACGCGTCATCGTATATAGTTCATCACCCGGTTTTTGTTGGTATTCAATATGCTTAAATGATGAACTCGTCTGAATATCTTGCATGGTACGAATAAGTGATTGAATTGGACGACTAATAAAATCAGCGAGCACTCTACCAGAAACCATTACCGGAATAATCGCGACTAAAACGACCAGAACCAAAACAAATCGGAGTGTCCGCAGGTTATCTTGTACAGCACTTAAATTTTCAAAAAGCTGCACATAAACAACTTTACCATTCTGCCAGATCGTCGGTACTTGGACATAACCGATCACTGTATTCGAATCTTCTGTTCTTCCACTCATTCGAACGGAATTGAATGGGATTGTTACCTCCCGTAATGACAAATAATCACCTGACGTAATTTCACTTAATTGATTGCCTTGCTTGTCTAAGATTCGTAACATGCCGTTTGACGGAACATATACACCGAGTAAATCGTTTACCGGAAAACTTTCGTCTGCTTGAGCGATTCCTGTCAAAATATTTGTAACTTCATCTTCCATTTGATCGATTTCCCTGTCATATGTAATGTGGGAAAAAGTAAAATAAATTGTAATGGAAAGCAGAATAGTAATCACAACAAACACAACAGCAGTATATAAAAAGATTCTATTTTTTAGATTCATAAGCATCCTTCATGACATAGCCGACGCCTCGAACGGTATAGATTAATTTTTTATCTTGTTCTCCGTCAACCTTTTTTCTTACGTATCTAACATAAACATCAACGACGTTCGTTTCGCCATAGTAGTCGAATCCCCATACGGTTTCTAAAATCTGTTCTCTAGTTAAAACATGGCGCGGATTATTCATGAAATAAACAAGCAAATCAAATTCTCTTGGTGTCAGGTCGATTGATCGGTCACCACGGTAAACTTCTCTCGTACTTTCATTCAGCTTCAGATCGGAAAAAACCAACCATTGATCATCTATTTCATTGTTAGGCTTCTGCTTTAAACGAAGAGCTGCTCGAATTCTAGCTAAAAGTTCTTCGATTTGAAATGGTTTGGTCATATAATCATTGGCACCTAAATCGAGACCTGTCACTTTATCTTCAATAGAGTCTTTTGCAGTCAACAATATGACGGCAACTTGCTCATTTTCTTTTCGAATTCGACGTAGGATTTCAATTCCACTCATCTCAGGAAGCATGATATCGAGTAACACGACATCCCATTTTTCTGTTCGAAATTTTTCAATCGCTTCATATCCTGATGAAGCCTTATCGACTTTATAGCCTTCAAAGGACAACTCTAATTCAAGGACACGTGCGATTTTATCTTCGTCTTCTACAATTAAAATGGATGCATTGTCAGACATACTATTCACCTACTATTTTCGCCTTTAATTATATGTACATCTTATCATAAGAGAGAAAAAACCAGCACAAATCGAGTTCATAAGACTACTCGGTTTGTGCTGATTTTGCGTTAGTTTATTCACTTATTCGAAAGCCAATCTTTCCAAAGTTCTTACTTTGCTCTAAATAATTAAATGCATCTGTATAGTTCTCCGTTTCAAACATTCTATCTATTTCAGGCTTAATATGATGTTTTTCGATAAATTGAAGCATTTCCCGAAACTCTTCTCTACTTCCCATCGTCGATCCTAATAAATTGTATTGCCCATAGAAAAACTTCCGTATATCGATCGTCACCTCATCATCCGTTGTGGCACCAAATGTGACAATCGTTCCACCACGTCTAATGATTCCGAGGGATTTTTCAAAAGTGGCTGCACCGATGGATTCAATTAATAAGTCAACGGATTCATCTTTCAACTCTTCATTCCAATCCGAACCAGTCAAAATTCCACGGTCAGCCCCAAGCTTCTTGGCTTCCTCTAATTTCTCTTCACTCCGTGACGTAACAATCACACGTGCTCCCGCCGCTTTCGCATATTTTAGTGCGAACGTGAGGACACCACTACCGATTCCAGGAAGCATGACTGTTTCATCTTTTTGTAAGTTCCCTCTTGTGAACAAAGCTCGATAGGCTGTCAATGCAGCAAGTCCTAAAACACCCGCTTCATCCCATGATAATTGAGTCGGTTTTTTCTCTACTTGTGACTCTGGCAAAACAATGTATTCAGCAAATGTTCCATCATCAGGAAAACCCACGATATTGAATCCTTCAGGTGGCACGTCGCTATTCTGCTCCCATCCCAAGCTTGGATTGATAATTACTTCTTGTCCAATTTCGAATCGTTCTGCATCACTTCCGATCACTTCGATAACCCCAGCACCATCCGATCCTGGGATTAAAGGTGGATCATTTTCTTTGTGGCGCTTAGTAATAACAGCTAAATCTCTACGATTCATTCCTGCAGTTTCCAACTTAATTAACACTTCTCCAGCTTTCGGTTCTGGTTTCTCTGTATCTGACCAGCGAACTCCTTCTACACCTGCGATTTTTTCATGAATCAATGCTTTCATATGACGAACTCCTCTCTATTAGATCTTCTTTTAATGGATAGCGTTCGAAAAATAGTTTTCCTCCTGGTGGCAATTGTGCTATTCGCCACAAATCTTCCGTTAAGACGGTTCCGATTGTTGGATACCCTCCTGTTGTTTGAGCATCAGCAAGCAGTATTATTGGACTTCCTTCCGCTGGCACTTGAATCGTTCCATAGGTCGTCGCTTCCGACAAAATATCTATGTTTTCTTTCCGCTCTAAACGATGACCCTGTAATTGGCACCCCATCCGGTCAGCTGCTTTAATTGTAAAGCCCTTCTCATAAAAGTATTGAATGGACGAATCTTTGAAGCTACTTTCATAATGACTCGGAACGACTCGGACTGTTACTTCCTTCGTATACGTCGGGATCTTCATCGGTTGAATTGATTTGGCATGAGCTGCAGTTGACTGTCTGCCTTTAATGTTATCACCTTTTTGAAAGGCTTTCCCGAAACCTGCTTTCTCATAGACGGATTGACTTCCTAAATAGCTCGGTGATTCAATACCACCAGGAAGAGCAATATACGTGCGCATGCCTGATTTTGGACCTTTAAACGTCAATCGATCGCCTGAATGTACCGTTAGTTTTTTCCACATTGGAAGATGTTTTTCATTTATATAGCCATTTAAATCTCCGCCAGTGACGCTTATATCCGTATCTTCCACGACATCGAGTGTAACGCCACCCATTGTTATTTCAATAACCGCTTCCTTTTCTGAATTACCCAATAAATAGTTAGCACAATTTGCGGCGTAATGATCCATAACACCCGACATTGGTACTCCGAATGAACGATGCTTTTTCCGACCTTGATCTTGAACAGTCATCAAAATTCCTGGATTGATTACTTTCAACATAGATTTCTTCCTCACATTCCAAAGGTTGTCGTAATGTGGATTCCTTCTTTTTCAAAAGCTTGTTTACAAGCTTTCGCATGCTCGACAGCTTCTGGTGTATCACCGTGGAAACAAAGCGTGTCTGCATGGAGTTCAATGTCCGTACCGTCGACGGACGTTACTTTTCCTTCTTGTGCGATACGTAGCGCTTGTTCAACAACACTCTCCGTATCATGTAAAACGGCATTCTTTTCACTTCTTGGTGTCAGTGTTCCATCATTTTGATAAGTACGATCAGCAAAAGCCTCCTGTGCCGTTTCTAAACCCACTTGTTGGCCTACTCGGATAAGCTCACTATTAGCTAAGCCAAACAACACGAGGCGTCTATCAAAATCTTTTACCGCTTGGGCTATTGCCAGTGCTACTGATGGGTCCTTTCCCCCCATATTATATAATGCGCCATGAGGCTTTACATGGTTCAGACGGCCGCCGTGTAATCGGACGAATGCCTGCAATGCACCTAACTGATAAATCATCAACTCATAAATATCTTCTGGTGTATGAGGTATGTTTCTTCTTCCAAACCCATGTAAATCGTAAAAACTAGGATGAGCCCCAATCTGTACACCTTTTTCCATCGCTCTCTTAACCGTTTGTGGAATGGTTTTATAATCACCCGCATGAAATCCACATGCAATATTACATGAACTGATAATACTCAATAATTCTTCATCATTCCCGACAGAAAATGCACCGTAACCTTCTCCAAGATCCGCATTAAAATCAATCGCCATCTTGAATCACCTCAATTTTTGGTTCAAATAATTTATTTTGTCGGATGGACTTGTATTCGTCTTCATCGACCGGATAAAAAGTAATATAGTCACCCGCCTGATAGTAGAATGGGTATTTTTTATCTAATCGGATGAGCTCCACTGGTGTTGTTCCAATAATATTCCATCCACCGGGCGATGAAACAGGGTATATTCCAGATTGTGAATTGATAATCCCAACACTTCCTTTTGGCACTTGATTGCGCGGTTTATCCAACCGGGGAATTGAAAGTTTTTCTGTGAATCCACCGATATAAGGAAATCCGGGTAAAAAACCAACCATATAAATGGGATAAGCCTGATTCGTATGGTGATGAATAATTTCCTTTTTACTTAACCCTGTTTTTTCAGATACTCTTTCTAAATCCATTCCATCATAAAGTACGGGTAGATAAATGTTTTGAACGCTCTTCTTTGTATTAAAACGATTCTCTACTTCCAACAAACGTTTCAATTCATTGCGAACTTCTGGATACGATTGCTTCGTTGCATTATAGAAAACCGTTACATTCGTAAACGTAGCGACTACATCCACGATAAACGGCCATTTTTGACGAAGTAGTAAGTGACGGAAGCTTTGAACTCGCTGATTTACTTGCTTACTTAGCCCGTTTCCGAAAGAAACAATAATCGCTTGGTCGCCTAATGGCATAAATCGGATTGACTTCATTTATTTCGACTCACTTTCAATCTCAAAAATTAAACTCCATCTAATTTCATTAAATACCCTGTTTAGCCATTCAAAAAAACTAATAAACTTTAGTAAATTCAATACTTTTAAGACTATTTTAACATAATTCGGGTATAGTCTTATTTAGGGTAAAATCCTTTTAACATACACCTAATTACATGGCTATTTCTTCTGAGTATGCTAAAATAAATTTATATTCAGTAAACGGAGGTTTGTTTTGTGGGAAGAGCCGGAAAAATGATTGACCGGGAAATTGAAAGTGATTTCCTGAATGAAACAATTACCATCAAAATTTATCAACCAGAAAATTTTAGCTCATTGTATAAATACCATCTATGTATCATGCAAGACGGAAATGATTATTATCAATTAGGTCGCGCCGCTACTGTAAGCGATCGATTACACGCTGACGATAAGATTGAAAACACTATCTTTGTAGGGATTCATTATCGAGATCGTTATGACCGTTGGGACAAATATCATCCAAACGGTGAGAGAAACGCGGATTACATTAAGTTTTTACGTTCGGAAGTCGTACCCCTTTTAGATGAGGAGCTTCCAGGATATAATGTCGGATCTTGTCGTGTACTTATGGGAGATTCACTCGGTGGAACCGTCTCTTTAATGACTGCGTTGAAATATCCGAATGCATTCGGAAAAATTATTATGCAGTCTC
Organism: Allobacillus saliphilus; assembly: GCF_018138385.1. Taxonomy (GTDB): domain Bacteria; phylum Bacillota; class Bacilli; order Bacillales; family Alkalibacillaceae; genus Allobacillus; species Allobacillus saliphilus. The sequence goes on along the minus strand of NZ_JAGSIE010000032.1, from coordinate 28,256 downwards.
CATATGTTGATGAACACGTTTTAAAAGCCGTTGAAGCTTCTGAAGAAATTGCAAATATGACCATCTACCATACGATTGGAAAAGATGAGACCGAAGTACCAACAACTAAAGGTAGCAAAGATGACTTTTTAGAACCGAATCGAAAGCTACATGAGCTTTTAAAGAGTAAAGTCGCAGATTATTATTACAAAGAAAATGAAGGGAAACACACATGGAAGCAATGGCAGAAAGATTTGCCACAGGCCCTTCAGACTATTTTTGGAAAATAATCAGCACATGAAAAGTTTTTCAGTCTCGTATCTGTTATAATAGAAGCTAAACAAAAATTGAGACGACTATATTTTTTAGGAGGGATGATTGAATGAGTCAATTAACTTACGGAATCGCTGCATTTCCATCAAAAAAAATTCAAGACATTGCCAATTCTTATCGGATGAGGTATGATCCATCATACTCCAAGATACCTCCTCACATTACATTAAAAGAAAGTTTCACCGCCGATCAGCAAACGATTGACAGATTGTCTAAAGACCTTTCGAAAATTGCGAAAGAGACAGAACCATTTGACATCGAAATAAAGAAAGTTAGTTCATTCAGCCCGATTACTCATACGATTTATTTAAAAATAGAACCGAATGATACATTGAGTAAGTTGAATGAACAAATGAATGCTGAAGGCTTTCCAGGTGAACAAGAGTTTAAATTTGTTCCACACATAACCATCAGCCAGGATTTATCTGAAGACGAACACTCTGATGTGTATGGCACGCTAAAGATTTCTTCTTTTGATTTAAAAGATACAATTGATCGTTTCCAACTTCTTTATCAGCTCGATGACGGTTCTTGGACCGTTTATGAGACATATAAGTTGGGTGAATGATGATCAAAATTAAGGAAGTAAGTACCGAACGAGAGAGAAACGATGCCTATCAGATCCGCCAAGAAGTATTTGTTGACGAACAAGGTGTTTCCATGGATGAAGAGATGGATGAACATGATGAGCACGCCATCCACTTTGTCGGTTATATTGACCAACGCCCTGTGCTCGCAAGCCGTTTAAGATTTGTCGATGAATATGGAAAACTTGAACGAATTTGTGTAGTCAAAGATGAACGTGGAAATCATTATGGAAATAAAATCATTGAAGAAATGGAAGAAACGATCAAAAAACACGGATACTTCAAAGCTAAACTGAATGCACAAAAGTATGCAGAAGAATTCTATAAAAAATTAGGTTACCAAACGATATCAGGTGAGTTTCTCGATGCTGGTATTCCCCACATCACCATGATTAAGGATTTATCTATTTAGGATAAAATATACTTAATAAACTCTATAGAAAGCCGGATAAACAATAAAGTTTATCCGGTTTTTTTTAATTGATCGAATCAATTCATTTAGGTATGAACCAGTCATTTTAAACGCATACTATTGACAGGATTTTATGACTTGGAGGGTACCAAAAATGGAGTTTGGATCCATTGCATTGGAAGCCATCATTGGATTTATAGCACTTTTTATATTGACAAAAATTCTAGGTAAGACACAAATGAATCAGATTACCGTTTTCGATTTCATCTCTGTAATGGTGTTGGGGGAGCTTGTCGGGAATGCAGTTTATGATCAAAATGTTGGTGTGCGGGAAATTTTGTTTGCGGTAGCTCTTTGGGGAGCTCTCGTCTACTCCATAGATTTTTTTACATTGAAAGTTCGAAAAAGCAGAAAGGCTCTAGAAGGAATGCCTTCAATACTCGTCCGTCGAGGCATTATCCAATATGACGAATTAAAGAGAAACAAACTGGACCTTAGCCAAATGTTACAACTGCTGCGTGATAAAGATGTATTTTCATTGAGAGAGGTTGAGTATGCCATCTTTGAGCCAAGCGGTACAATTAACGTACTTAAAAAACATAATTACCAACAACCAGATCAACAAGCATTAAATATTCCAGAGCAAGAAGTCTATTTACCGATAACAATCATCGCCGATGGAGAGATTGTTGAGGAAAACTTAGATGAAATTGAATGGGATGAAAATCGTGTTATAATGGAAGTGGAACGACAAGGTTATCAATTGAAAGACATCGTATATGCAGAATGGGAAAAAGGGAAAGGCCTATTTATCCTATCATCTGAGTAAGGCCTTCCCTTGATCTATGGTTAGCATCCAGTCAATAATTTGTCTGGATGTTATTTTTTGTGTAGTCCTATTACCCCATTCTAAAAAAGCAAAACCTTTTATTAAACAGAGTCGCTAATAAACTTTCCTTTACCTGTGATTTCGGGGAATGAAGTATCTTTCCTCTTCTTTACTTTCGCTCGTTCAGTGACAATGACTGAATTCTGTTGTGGTTTGTTTTTTTCACCTTGGTCAAGCTGTTTCCTTAATTGTTCTTTTCTTTGATAAATATCATCCATACTTTGATGCTTTGCTAATTGTTCATGTAATTTCACATGGTAAATCCGTTCCCATGTAATTGGATGAACTACGTTTTGGAGCGTTCTTAATTGATACTGGTTTGTTTGTTCCATATTGACAGGAGCAATATAGCCCATTGACAACACCCTCCTCTATCTACTAATCTATTCCCTTTATCTCAAAATATATGCTTATTCTTTATGACGTTCTTACGACTTTTATATTACAGAATTTTAATTGCTCTATTGCATGTTGATAAAGCTGATTAAAAAAACCGTACGATGATTAATACTACTTAATCATCGTACGGAAATTTATATACCTAGAAAGCTACCAAGGAGAAATTTAAATCCAAAAAAATGGTGGTCTTCTTTCTTCGCCGTCAAACTCTCCATCGTCATGTTCATCAGATGGTTCATGTTCCGCTTCCAATTCTTCTTTACTATGATCCGTTGGCTTCCATAAATCTGGTCTTCCCGAACCGAAAAATGGATCTTTTCTTTCTGGTGGTTCAAATGATACACGATCCGCTTTGATCACTAAGTCTTTTACGTGAATTTCCTTTTTTTCTTCTGACAAGTTATTCATCTCCTTTAATGAAAATGTACATTACTACTATATTCATCCTCAGTCGATTGGGAATAGTCAAACGCCCTTTTACTTACCGAAAAGGATTGTATTGATTTGTGAGAAATACAACATCCGCCCACACTCCAATAGGTAATTCGCATAATGTAGTAGCGTATAAAAGGTCATTTGACTAGAAAGGGGATTTTATATGAGTTGTCGCTGTGATAAGAAAGATCGAACGGGAAATTGTGTTTGCGATATACTTCGTCAAATCGTGGAGGCACAACGGGATACAGTCGATCATGAATGTCAGATTGGCTGTGAGCAATCCATTCAAGATTTATTAGGTGATTCAGCTGCACCGAATAATCTCGACACGGTCCCTGTACTACTATATTGTGACTGTGATCCTTTTAAAGGATTCGGGGTTTATAACAACTCAAGCAGAACGGTTGTTGCAAGCTTCTATTTCCGCGTCAAAAGTGTAGATAGTGATTGCTGTGCAGTTCTGGAACTACTAAGAGATCCACAAGAATCTCAACAAAACTTCACTGATCCAACGCGTCAAAAGACTGCCAATCTTAAAACCACTGGAATCTGTATTACAGTTGATTTAGATTGCTTCTGTCATGTCACTTGCCTGCCAGCAGTGAATGCTTGTAGCTAATTCAGTTAAAGAAAGCTGCCTTGATATCATTCAAGGCAGCTTTCTTATGCATGTACATAGATATACATCAAAAAAACTGGCGCAGCCATATGGCCTTGCCAGCACATCATCTATAACCCTGCCAAACGAATATCTTTGATAATTTTTTTGGATATTTTGAAGGCTGGTGCTTGCTGAGGCTTTAAAATTATCGAATCTTCGTTAATATCTTGTATGGTTCCTTTAAAACTCGTTTCTTCCGTAATGATTTCACAATTCATTTGAGGGATTGTTAATAATAAACGACTTAAATGCTTAAGTTTCTCATTTAGATCAAACGATTCAAACGAAGTTTTATTTGCTTTAACTTCATTATGTTCATTCAATGCTTCCTGCTGTGATTCCTCATTTGAACCTTCTTCTTTTGCATTATTTTTTTGACTTGATTTTTTTGAGTAATAGAACGATTGTGCCTCAATTTCTGTTGAATGAGAACTTTTTTCTTCTATAAATAATAATGGTGGCTTTACACGTTGCACTTACGGATCACTCCTTTGTCAGTTCTCCTCCATCATATGCAACGGAAGCATTCTTGTGCGTTTGTACCGGGTGTTTTAGAAAAGATATTCATAAAATAAAAATTAAAACCTCAAAACCGATTGAGGCTTTGAGGTCTAGTGATTTTTATTCGGTTAATCCGAGGATACTGTACCCTGAGTCTACGTGTAAAATTTCGCCTGTAATACCGCGTGAAAGATCACTCATTAAGAAATAAGCCGTATCTCCAACTTCTTCTTGTGTAACGGGTTTACGTAGTGGTGCTCTTTCTTCAATTGTTTTCAAGATTGAGTTGAAATCCCCGACACCTTTTGCTGACAATGTACGAATTGGACCAGCAGAAATCGCATTCACGCGGATTCCTTCTTTTCCAAGATCGTTTGCAAGATAACGCATCGTCATATCTAAGCTTGCTTTAGAAACACCCATCACGTTATAGTTTTCAACAACGCGCTCTCCGCCAAGATATGTCATCGTCATAATGCTTCCGCCTTCAGTCATCAGCTCTTTAGCTTCTCTGGATACAGCTACCAAGGAATAAGCACTTATATTTTGAGATAGTAAGAAGCCATCTCTTGAAGTATCAATGAATTCGCCTTTTAAGTCTTCTCGATTGGCAAAAGCAATGCAGTGAGCCAGTCCGTGAATAACACCTACATCTTCTTTTATTTCAGCAAATGTTTTCTTTATAGCCTCATCGTCCGTAACATCACACTCATAAAAAAGTGAGTCATCACGATCTAATGTTCCAGCTAACTCTCTTACTGGCTTTTCAAAACGGTCACTAGCATACGTGAAAATCAAGCGGGCTCCTGCATCATGTAATGATTTAGAGATTCCCCAAGCGATGCTTCGTTTATTAGCAACACCCATCACGACGTATGTACGACCTTCTAATGAGAATTTCATTTCATTGGCCTCCTATTTTTAATAAGTTAGTATTTGTTATTAGTACCTAGTCCTATTTTATAAGAAAGCGTACCATTTAACAATCTTTTTTATCATTTATTTTGAAATAGGGATTCATACCATGTTTAAATCAACAAATACATAAAGGAAGTAGCCAATCCAAAATAAATTAAAACTGAAATAATATCGTTAATCGTCGTAATGAATGGGCCACTGGCGACCGCTGGGTCTATATGAAACTTATGCATTAACAACGGCATCAATGAACCGGCAATCGTCGCAACCAATAATGATGCAGCAATTGAAACACCGACGATGATACCAAGATATAGATGGTCCATCCAAACAAGAATAATAAAAAACATGAGTAAACCGCATGTAACTCCTGTAATTAAACCAGTTACTGTTTCTCGACGGAGCCGCTTAAAGAAACCCTCTTTAGATATTTCTCCCGTTGCCAGACCTCTTACAGTAACAGCTAGTGCTTGTGTTCCGCTATTTCCAGCCATCCCAGCAATCAGCGGAATGAATATTGCCAACACCGCGACTTGGTCAAGCGTTTCTTCAAATCGGCCAATGAGACTTGCTGTAATAAGACCGAGAAACAGTAAAATAACGAGCCATGGCAAACGCTTTTTTGCAGCATTCAAAGCTGTTTGATCCCCAGGTTCCATATCTGTAACAGCTGCTAACTTCGAGTAGTCGTCACTGGCTTCAATATCCATAACATCTAGAATATCGTCAACGGTAATGATCCCGAGCAAGTGTTGTTGCAAGTCAACAACAGGCAATGCCAAGAAATCATAATCTCTCATTAATTGAGCGATCTCTTCTTGGTGATCGCCAACATAAGAAGAGACAACTCGGTCACTCATGACATCACTGATCTTATCATCCTGTTCAGAGATGATTAAGTCTCTAAGGGATATAACACCAACTAGTTTTTGTTCATCATCGACAACAAATACATAGTAAATCGTTTCTGCATCAGGCGCTGCTGAACGAAGATGCACCATCGCTTCTCGAATCGTCATATTTTGGTTAATAACGACATATTCCGTAGTCATAATACTACCAGCAGTTTTTTCTTCATAATGCAGTAAGCTGCGAATTTCATCAGCTTCTTCTTTGTCCATTAACATTAACAAGCTCGTCGCTTGGTTTTTATCCAGGAGGTTCAGTATATCAACCGCATCATCTGTCGGCAGATCATCAAGGATCTTAGCGGCATAATCCGGATTCATTTCAAGCAAACGCTCACTGAAGAAGTCAAAATTCATGTGCGTACTAAGCTCAGACATTTCTTCTGGCGAAAGATACGTATAGATTTGGAAGCGTTCTTCGCTCGACACTTCTTCAAAGATTGTCGCCTGGTCATAAGGGTGAAGTCCCAAATATGCTTCTCGGAATAATTCTATTTGATTATCTTCCAATGCCTTCATAACATCGCGATAATTTTCTTTTCGTAGAAATTCCATATTTTCTGTGTTGTTATTTTCCATAAAAAAACCTCCTCAAGGAAGTAAATCCGTAGTATTATTGTATAATGAGTTAATTTATTCGACAAAGGACTCATCTATTTTAAATTGTCGAGAATTGACGTATGATTAAAAATGAAACAAACCTTATAAGGGGAATATACATGGAAAACTACTCTAAAGAAAAGTATCCTTTAGATTCTTTTTTAATTACAATCATTGTAGCATTGATTGCTATTAGCTGCTTTACATTATATACATTACAAGATTTCTTGCCTGGAGACATATCGGGAATTAAATTCTCTATCCGACAAATTATTTGGTTTTTGATCGGCAGCATGGGTGTTGCCGCCATTATGATATTAGATTTTGATTGGTACCGAAAAATCGCGTGGATCGTTTATGGTTTCGGTGTGTTTTTGCTGGCAGGACTGTTTTTTCTACCTTGGAGTACAACATTAAACGGAGCTACAAGATGGTATGAGATAGCCGGTCAAACCATTCAGCCATCCGAGTTCATGAAAGTCTTTTTCGTTATCGGGTTAGCTCATATGATTACATCACATAACGAAAAATGGACTGTAAAGAATTTAACCTATGATTTGGTTTTACTGGCAAAGTTATTAGCGATGGCTTTACCTCCTTTCGTTTTGATTGCTTTACAGCCTGACCTCGGCTCAGCTTTAGTGATTATCTCCATTACTGGCTTCCTGACATTAATTTCAGGAATACGCTGGCGAACGTTACTTACGATATTTGGGATTGTTTTTGGTGCGTTAGCAGTAGTGGTCATTCTATATTTATCTAACACGGATAAATTTATTGAAATCTTGATGAATAGCCCTTTTGATCACGTAGCCTACCGAATTCAAGCTTGGCAAAATCCTCATTTATACAGTGATGGATCAGCAATGCAAGCCATAAAGTCGATGCTCGCAATCGGTTCAGGTCAATTATTCGGTAAAGGAATTATGGGCTTTGAAGTTTATATACCTGAAAGACATACAGATATGATCTTCACAGCAGTAGCTGAGCAGTTTGGTTTCATTGGTGCCAGTGTTGTCATCGTGCTTTATTTTCTAATGATCTACCGAATCATTAAAATTGCTTTGGAGAGTAAGGACCCTTTCGGTACGTACTTGTGTGTAGGTATGGTTGGATTGTTTTCATATCAAATCTTTCAAAATATCGGAATGTCTGTCCAACTATTGCCTTTAACGGGGATTCCTTTGCCGTTTTTAAGCTATGGAGGGACCTCCCTACTTGTATATATGGCAGCAATCGGTCTAGTGCTAAACATTCATTCTCGAAAAAGAGAATTTATGTTTGAATCTGATCAATAAATCAATCATTATATCTATAGAGAAATAAAATAGAAATAATTTCTTGTGATGGAGGAATAAGTATCAGTTAGCGGGGGGGAATTTATATGGACGAGGAAGTACAACGAAAGGTTTTATGGATTATCGGAGCTATTATTATCGGAATTACTGGGGTGCTAGCTGCACTGATTGGCCCAAACATGATTTTATACTTTTTGTATGAGCACAATCAATCGAACGTTTTTTTAATTGAGGTACCGGTAATCGCGAATTTATTGCTCGGTTTTGGTACACTCGCATTTGTCTTGTTTTGTATTTTAATGGTTTTTGAACGAAAAATAATCAAAGCAGCTGGGATTCTAATGTTAGTCATTGGTCTTAGCTTGAGTTATGTCAGTTTTAATTTGTACAACATGTTTTCTGGAGACGAAATTACGATAAAAAAACCGTTAGATAAAGAGGTCTTTTCATGGTCCGAAATTGAAAATGCCGATTTTATTTATGACGAGACAACGAATGAAACTGAAATTGCTTTTCAACTTCCTGATGAGGAGAAAAAATTTATTCTTTCTCAGAAACATGCTGGTGATGTCGGAACCATGAAAGTGTTACTCAAAAGAAACGACGTCCCTTATGAAGAGAAAGAAGCATAAATGGACTTTAAATCAGTTGGCAAATGGCTATAAAAATGAATTCGTTCTTCGCTGTATGGGTGAATAAAACTGAGCGACTGGCAATGTAACGCTTGTCGATTTAACAACTGTGTTGAACCTCCATATAAATCATCCCCGACAAGTGGATGCCCCATATAAGAAAAATGGACCCGAATTTGATGTGTCCGACCTGTTTCCAATTGAATCTTTATAAACGAGCAATTATTCTTTTTTTCGAGTAAACGAAAATGGGTAATTGCTCGTTTTCCTGTTTCTGAGACCATTCGTTCGATAATAGAGTTTGGTTTTCGACCAATCGGCAGATCAATGACTCCCTCTTCTTCCTTCATATAACCTTCAACAATCGCTACGTAAGTTCGATTGATTTGTCTTTGTTGTAATAAATGATGGGTATACCGGTCTTTCGCGATAACGATTAATCCAGACGTATTTCGGTCTAACCGGGTAACAATATGGAATGTGTTATCTATACCTCTCTGTTGATAGTCATACATCACACCATTTGCTAGTGTTGGAGTGTTGATATCATTAGGATTCGGTGAGACGGCCAACCCACTTTCCTTGTTGACGACAAGTATTGCTGAATCCTCATACACTTTCTCAATTGCCAAAGGCATAGGAGAAATCGCTTTAGAATGTACTTCTTGTGGAAGTTGAATTTCCAATTGATCGCCTGATGTCAGTTTCGCACGCACAGTCACGTGCATTCCGTTCAACCGAATTTCCCCGCGCTCTTTTACATCTTTCAATAATCGATTCGAAAAAAACCGTACATGAAGTAAATAATCACGTACGGTTAATTGCGTATATTCATCAGTAATCTTCCATCTCATTATTGCTTCACCCTTACACGAACGATTAATCGTTTTCTGTTCTAGCGTTTGAAATAAATGAATCATGCACTCGTTTCCAGAACGGAAATGGTCTGAATCGAGCAAAGCGAACTCGCTCTTCTGCTACACGGCACTGAATTGAGTGCACTTGGTTGAAACTCATTGTCAGGTGATCGATCGTAATCAAGAATGTTCGGTTATTTTTAGGACGTAACACAGTCGTATGGTGTTTTGGTAATATTAACGGTGAGCCAACTGTACGGAATACACGATTGTTAATCGATGCCATCTCAGTGATTTGGTATGCTTCTAACGATGGATGAATAATGGCGCCACCTAATGCTTTGTTATAAGCTGTCGAACCGGATGGTGTGGATATACATAGTCCATCTCCACGGAACGTTTCGAAATGTTCACCTTTGATTTCCACATCGAGAACGACGGATCCTTCCGCTGTTTTTACAGATGTTTCATTCAGTGCTAGATAACGATGTTCATGCTCATAATCTTTTGGACGGATGATTAGCTCCAATAAAGGATACTCAATGACTTGGAATGGTGTTCTAGCTATTTCGATGATCAGCTTTTCCAACTCACTTGGAATCCAATCGGCATAAAATCCTAAATGTCCCGTATGAACACCAATAAAAGCCGTTTCTTTCAGTCGATGATTATAACGATGAAACGCTTCAAGTAGAGTTCCGTCCCCGCCAACTGAAATGACTAGGTCCGGCTCTTCCTCATCGTAATCCATATCGAATTCAGATAAGTAGCTTTTAAATTTTGATTTAATTTCTTTTGAAATGCTATCTCCTCTACACTGCACATAAAATTTCATTGAAATTCTCCTTTTCTCTTCGAATGAGAACTCATTAATCTTTTTTTCTTCTGAATATTTTTTGAGCGTCTTGAATTTCCTGTCTGATTTTCGACATTTCTTCATCCAGGCGGAAAGCTGCCTCTGCTGCGTTACGCAATCTTGTTTGTACTTCTTCTGGCAGTTGTCCTGCATATTTATAATTAAGTGAATGTTCATTGATCGCCCAAAAGTTCATGGCTAGGGTTCTAATTTGAATTTCGGCTAACAGTTTCTTTACGCCGTAGATCGTTTCTACTGGGTAAAGAATAACAATATGATAAGAACGATAGCCACTTTCTTTATTTTTTTCGATATAATCTTTTTCTTCAATAATTTCAAAGTCTTGTCTTTCGCGTATCAGTTCAACAATTTCATAAATATCTTCAACAAAAGGACACACAACCCGAAGCCCTGCGATATCTTGAACTTCCTCTTCCATATTGGATAGGGCGATCCCACGTCGCTTTGCTTTTTCAATAATACTCGTTATAGGTTTTACCCTTCCTGTTACAAATTCAATCGGTGAATGACGGGATTCATAGTCGAATTGCTTTCGCATCCCTTTTAATTTGATCTTCAGCTCGTCAACGGTTTGTGTATATGGCGCTAAGAAAATATCCCAATTCATAGCTGCATTCCTACTTTCTCCAACTTACTGATTTTCCACATTCCATTGTATCATAAATTAATTATGGTCAGAATCTTTGCTATGTAGTTCATAATATCGGATAATAAGAATAAGTTTTGAAGCTTGGAGGTGGCTCTATGCAAGAAATTGAAATTGAATTAAAAAACGAGCTGAATGAAAAAGAATATACATATCTTAAAAACACATTATTTAAAGAGGCAAAAATGAAAGAGCAAACGAATCACTATTTCGAAACAAATGATTTTCAATTAAAGAATACCGGTTCAGCACTTCGTATTCGTTTCAAAAATGGCAGCTATGTCTCCACATTGAAAGAGCCACAGACGGAAGGCTTATTGGAAACTCACGATCAGCTAGACGACCAAGATGCTACATCATGGATGAATAACCAAGTTTCCCTTGGGCCCAATATTCGTAGACAAATCGAAAAGTTAAATATATCCGAAAAGTCCATTCAGTATTTTGGTCAGTTGACAACTTACCGACAAGAAGTACAAAAAGGTGATTGCTTGCTCGTATTGGATCATAGTGTCTATCACCAGAAAGAAGATTACGAGTTAGAAATTGAAGCGCCGAGTATGCATAAGGCACAAAACAAATTGGAAGAAATTTTGACATCCTATCAAATTGAACGACGTCCGATTGAAAGTAAAATTAAACGATTTTTTTCTGCAAAACAATCAGATTCACAATAAATTGAATAAATTTCAAGTAGCCCCAAAAGACCATAATATTTGATAGATAGGAAGAGCGTTGCTACAATAATGAAGTATCAGAAAGAGAGGAACTAATTCATGACTGTTCAACGAGCGAATATATATGATGATATCGGGGGAGCCGAGACCATCAGCAAGTTGGTAGATGCTTTCTACGAACGAGTCGGTAAGCACCCTGATTTGATTCCAATCTTTCCAGAAGACTTGACAGAAACAGCAAGAAAGCAAAAGTTATTTCTCACTCAGTTTTTTGGTGGACCCAATTTATATATACAAGAACGTGGTCACCCGATGATGCGCGCAAGACATATGCCTTTTCCAATCACGCCAACAAGACGTGATGCTTGGTTAGCGTGTATGGATGCCGCATTAGAAGAAGTAGAAATAGAAGAACCGTATCGTAGTGCGATGTTTGAGCGTTTACGTATGACTGCAAATCATATGATGAATACGCCCGAATAGAATTAAGGGGAAAGGGGAAATCGATGTGGAAGAGAAGTCTTCACAAGTTATAATCGAACTAGCATCGAAAAAAGATTCCCAAATTGACCATTATCTAAATAAACCACTAGAAATGTACTTATTTATAGATCCGATGTGCCCAGAATGTTGGTCTTTTGAGCCGTATATTAAAAAGCTGGTCAGTGAATACGGACATTATTTTAAATTAAGGCCTATTATTACCGGTTCACTATCTTCTTTATATAACCCGACTCCAGCTTATATTCGAGAGAAAATCAATGACTGGGATACGACAGCCAAAATGACTGGTATGTGTTGCGACCCAGATTATTGGCTAGTCAATCCTGAGACGTCACCTTGGCCTGTCTCTCTTGCTATTAAAGCTGCTGAGTTACAAGGACAACGTGCTGGCACAAGATATTTACGAAAACTTCGTGAATATTTATTCCTAACTAAGAAAAATATCTCTGATATTGATAATCTAGTAACCATTGCTGAACGAGTCAATTTGGATGTCGAAGAATTTCATAAGGATCTACATTCTGAAGCAGCCAAACGCGCTTTATTGGGAGATTTAAACTTGACGCGTGAAATGGAAGTTGATCAAACGCCTTCAATTGTTTTATTCAATCGCGAAGATGAATATGATGGGTTGAAAATAACAAGCGCATATGATTATGAACTGTATGAACGCGCTTTGATTGAAGTCATGGGTAAACACATTTCACCTAGTATTAAACCAAGTCTCACGGAATTCTTGGCAGAGCACCAATTCGTAGCAACAAAAGAAGTTGCTTTTGTATACGATTGGTCAATGAAAAAAACAGAACGAGAATTGTTGAAGCTATCATTTAATAATCAAATTGAAAGAATCGATGCAAAGTACGGAAGTTTTTGGATGTATAAACAAACAACATAAATTTAATGATTCTAGTACTCATACTTTATCTACCTGCCCCGTAACATAATAATAGACAGGAGTTGATCGCGATGTTCATCGTCTTAGGCTGGCTATTATTATTACTCGGGGCTTTTATATTGAACCTCCTTGGAATGATGGAATTATTACCCCGCCTCATTACGTTCCCACTATTGTTCACCGTTATATTTATATTTGTCTACACCCTTACACAAAAAAACGCTATTCGGCGAAGATAAAGATTAACGGAACTTGGGGATATGTTCGGAAATGCTCCTTGCCTGAGCAATCAAACATTTTGAATCAATAGGAAGATTGCTCATAAGACTTCTCTAAATAAAAAAACCATTCTACAACTGGCATACAGTACCACATACATGTAGAATGGTTTTTCATTTATTCTGCTAAAAGTTTTTCAAATTCATCTAGTTTCGCATCAAATACATCTAAAGCTTTGAAAATTGGATCTTTCGTCGTCATGTCGACGCCAGCCTTTTTGAGCACGTCAATTGGATCTTCACTACGACCTGCTTTTAGGTAATCTTTAAAGCGCTCGACTGCAACATCTCCCTCTGTTAGGATTTTATCAGCCAAGGTTGTTGCCGCAGCATAGCCTGTTGCATATTGATAAACATAGTAGTTCATGTAAAAATGCGGAATTCTTGCCCACTCATATCCGATTTCTTCATCAACATGAACGTTATTTCCAAAGTATTTTTTATTCAAATCATAATAAATAGAAGTTAATTTATCTGCAGTCAGTGCTTCACCATTTTGATCGCGTTTATGAATTTCATGTTCAAATTCAGCGAACATTGTTTGACGGAAAAAGGTTGCTCGGAACCCTTCTAAGAAGTTGTTAAGCAAGTATAACTTCTTGTTCTTATCTTCCAATGTCTTTAACAAATAATCATTCAATAAGGCTTCATTTGCCGTAGATGCAACTTCAGCAACAAAGATTGAGTAAGAGCCATATCTTTTACTTTGGTTTTGGTGCGTGTAATAACTGTGAAGTGAATGTCCTAATTCATGTGCGAGTGTAAACAAGTTATCGATATTGTCGTTCCAATTCATTAGAATGTAAGGTCGAGTCAAATAACTCCCAGATGAATAAGCCCCACTTCGTTTCCCTTTCGTTTCCAACCAATCGATCCAGCGTTCATCATAAGCTTTTTGTAAGATGGAATTGTACTCTTCACCAAGTGGCTTAAGTCCTTCCAATACATGCTGTTTCGCTTCATCAATCGTCACTTCGATTTTTTCGTCTACTAGCGGTGTATAAATATCATACATATGCAATTCATCTACACCTAATACTTTTTTCTTCAAATCCATAAAACGATGAAGAGACGGTAGTCGATCATTTACCGCATCAACTAATTGATCGTATACTTTTTCAGGAATATTATTTCGGTCCAATGAAGCTTCACGAGCTGAATCATAATTACGTGCATCCGCATAAAAGTTCGCACCTTTTACTTGGCCGCTTAATGTTGCTGCGAACGTATTTTTAAAACTTTTATAAGTGTTATGCATGCCTAGAAAAGCACTTTTTCGCACTTCACGATCCTTTGAATCAAGAAAATCTCGGTAACGACCGTTGGATAGTTGAACCTCTTCCCCATCTTCGTTTTTTATTTTGGGCAGTTCTAAGTCTGCATTATCTAACATACTGAATGCTTTCCCAGCAGTAGTTGAAACTTCTTGTGATTTAGCGAGTAGTATCTCTTCCTTTTCGCTAAGAACATGCGGGCGAGATTTAATGATATCTCGTAATGTCTTTTCATATTTCTTTAATTCTTCATTTTGCTGCAAAAATGATTCGATCTGTTCATCGGACATTCCAAGAATCTCTGGAGTCACGAAACTAAATGCACTCATCGCTTCGGTCGCAAGACTTGCGGCTCTCGCATTTTGATCTTGATATTTGCTGTTTGTTGTATCTTGATCGGAACGCATATGAGCATATACATATAACTTTTCCAATCGGCCATCAAAGTCATCTTCAAATTGGAATAATTCCAGTAAGTTTTCAGGTGAATTGGCTAATGTACCTTTAAATTTCTCTACTTTTTTATACTCTTCTTTTAATGCTTCAAATTCTTTCTCCCACTCTTCATCATTCGAAAAAATGGCTTCTAGATCCCACGTCAAGTCAGTAGGAACTTCTTCTCTTGTTTTTAGTCCTGTATTTTCTTCGGCCATCTATGTAACCTCCCTGTTTAATGATTCTTACAATTCTTTATTTTATAGCAACTTCCACGGAATGTAAAAAGAAACTTCTCTTCTTCATTAGTGTTTCCCCAAAATGCTCTAAGATATTTCGATCAAAAAGCAATGCTTCATCTAATGTTTTAGGGTATCGTGGGTGTTTGAGGACAATCCATCCTTTAGGTGTTTTTTGTAGGTAACCAAACCAGGACAACAACGTAAGGTATTCATATAGTGGGTGAATCGAATGAGTGGAGTGCTGTGTGGTAATCGTGTTTGTAAATAATTCATTACAAGATTTAAGAGCTTCCGTCCAAGATATATATTCTCCAATATTTTTCTGTCTCCAGCAGCTAAGCAGAAATTGTGTTTGCCATATATAATTTGGTACGAGCAGACGGTAACTTGACTGTACTGGTAAGTGTACACAGGCTGGAAGATACTGCGGATGAAGATATTGTCGATAGAGCATCAGCATGAATTTCTTGTCGAGCTCTGAAATATGTTTTCGTTGCATTGTGCGTAGTCTCTGTTTTTCTTTCAACCAGTATGTTTTGAAGCTACTTAAAGGAACATTCATTGGCATGTTTTGAAATGTTTCAATTCCTACTTTTTGAAGGGGTAAATAATTTCTTTGGACAAAGCATTTAAATTGGGAAGAAAAAAATTGTGATAAGATGGTGAGTCTCTTTTGAGAAGTTGAGTAAAACAAAAGGATTGGTTGTTTAAATGGAGGTTCTTTCATAATTGCAGATTTCATAAGAGGTGAGAGTCGAAAGGAGTGATTATAGAGAGCGTTTAAATATTTTTCCCCGAAAATCCAAACCGGCATAAATCCTGCTTTACGAATCCCGTTCGTTCTTGCTTCGTATTCTTCTAATGAAATGGGAGCGCATTGATACTCAAACGCTACCGGTGTTCTTCCGATTTTTGCAACGACATCAATGCGCTGTCCGATTTCAGGTAAGGAATATTCTAAGGTGGAAGCAAATCCATGATATTGACACCATTGGTCTATATCCATCTTTCCATTGAGATGTTCTGCTGATTCCCCTCGTCGCACTGAACAACTGCTCTGTTGCTCATGTGCGAAGTGAGGGACTTTAATCCTACCGGCCTTCAAAATAACTTTTTCATTGCATTCGGGACACGTAAAAGATTCATAACGAAGCTGACTGATTTCTTGCTCATTCTTTTTATAAGCGGTAATCAATTTACCGAGCTCATTTTTAGCAACCAGCAAGCGTCGCCCTCCTCTCTTTTATAATAATGGAGATAATAAGCGGAAAAATGATTCCATTACACGGATAAAAATAGAACGTTTATTAAATGTTTCAGGGACTAACTCGTTTGAGTCGAGAAAGTCTCTTTCAAAGTCTTCTTTGAGCTCAATCGTACTATCTGTTTTAAAGAGAAAAGCATTTACCTCAAAATTTAAATGGAAGCTTCTCATATCCATATTGGACGTACCAATGCTCGCTAATTCGTCATCAACTAACATAACCTTACTGTGCATAAAGCCTTTCTCATATTCAAAAACTCGAATACCTGCATCAAGCAACTCAGCAAAATAAGACCGGGATGCGTGAAAAACGACACGTTTATCTGGCTTGCTAGGAACAATCAAGCGAACATCCAGTCCACTTAGACTAGCGACTTTCATTGCTGTCAACACATCATCATCAGGAATGAAGTAAGGCGATGCAATCCAGATTTTTTTCTTCGCCGATATAATCATCGCAAAATAAAGTTTCTTAATCGTTTCCCATTTATTATCAGGGCCTCCGGCAATCATCTGGACGCCACCTTGTATTTGTTTATGATCTAAAACTTCAGGTTGAAGATACTTATGCTCCAATAATTGTTCATCTGTTTCATATTGCCAATCTCTCAAGAAGATTAATTGCAAGCTTCGTACAGATTCACCACGAACGTATAAATGTGTATCTCGCCATTTACCGTACATTTTCACTTTTCCTAAGTATTCATCACCAATATTCAAACCACCCATAAAGCCAATCTTTCCATCAACAATGACAATTTTACGGTGATTTCGATAGTTAATTCTGCTTCCAATTAACGGAAAGCGAACGGGCGCAAATGCTTGAACATGGATTCCCGCTTCTTTCATTTGCTCAATGTATAAATTCGGCAATGCCCAGCAACCTACAGCATCATATAAAAAACGTACCTCTACACCTTGCTTTGCCTTCTCAATCAATACTTCTTGAATTTGCTTTCCAATTTGGTCATTACGAACAATATAATATTCCAGATGGATATGATGTTCTGCTTTTTTCAAAGCTTCAATCAACTCTGGAAATTTTTCTGCCCCATTGGTAAGTACGCGTGTATCTGTATTAAACGAAATCGGAGAATTCCCGAGCTCTTGTGCCAGACGAAAAAACATCTTTTGATGATCGCCCATTTGATCAATTTCTTTATTATTGAATACGCGACTAACCTCATACATATTGAATGCTTTTTCGTCCGCTTCTTTTTTCTTTTCGAAACGCTTTTTCTTCTTATAGTTTCGTCCGAATAACAAATAAAAGAAGAAGCCAACTACTGGAAACACAGCAAAAATAAGAATCCAGTTCAATGTCTGAGATGGATTTCTGTTTTCAATAAAAATCGTAAAAACAATTAATATTGCGGATATGACAATAAAGATCGAAACGGTACCGATCAATTGACCTTCTAAAAAACTGTAAGAAATCCAACCGGTTATAACTAATAATCCTAAAAATAATGACACTTGCACCCATTTAAGCATCAGAAAGCCCCTTTTTATCTTAGCTCCAACGATTGAAGGCTATTGTTACCATACCTAATAGCCAAATTATCTTCAACATCACGATATCTTATTATACCATGACCAATTTGAAGTTTCAGTCAATAATCTGTTCGTATTTGTACAGTTGTTCGAGGATAATTAAATATTACCCATTTTGAAGATTTTATTCGGCGGTTAAACAAATTGATTTGATGATTCGGTGCAGTATTTGAAAAAGAGGTCTTCTATACACCCGAATGGATGTGATGATTCGTCGTACCGTCGAATAGACCATGCCTATACACCTAAATGAATCCGTGGAATCGCCGCTTGGGCGTATAGACTGGCTCTATACACCTTTATGGTTCCAAGGATTCGGCGTTCGGGCGAATAGACCGGCTCTATACACCTGTATGTATCAAAAGAATCGGCGTTCGGGCGAATAGACTGGCTCTATACACCCGAATGAAAGTGATGGAGCAACATTTGGTAGTATAGACTCTCTAATCTTTAACTTGAAATGATCGATAACATGCTGCTGTATGATGTAACATACTTACTCGAGGAGAATGAATTTGTATAAGCAAAAAAAATAACTGACAAAAGTTATTGTCAGCTATTAAAACGTTTCTCTTAATTGTTTCAATGCATCTTCTTTAAAAATACTCGTTCCATATTCATCGAGAAGGTGAATTGTTTCGCTCGTCTCTTCACCGTATTCCAAGATGCGGCTAATATAATTTTCTTGCTCATCTTCACTCAAGAACCCAATCGGAAAGTTAACATACAAGTAATATTGATTTTCTTTTGCAAAGAATTGATCTTCTATAAACCGTGTGTCACGCATGGAATGACTTAACGAGATCGCATCTTCCAAGTCGTCGAATTTCACAGTCATGTTTAAATCCTCATCTTCTTCTGGAGCTGATTTTTGTCGTTTTGAACCTTTCGTGTACGTCTCTTTTTTCCTTTGTTTATGAGGCACACTATTTTCAATCAACGATTCAATTTTTTCATTCATACTTGTATCCATTGGTGTTTCTTCTCCATCCGGAAATTCAAGCTTAGAACCATCTTGAGATATTTCCGCTTTTGTAACGACGATTTCCAGTCCTTTATCCATAGCTTGCACTTGAATCCATAACGGACCATCAATATTGAATGTTTCTCGATCGTTGACTTCATCCATCATTTCCCAGAAGAGTTGTTCGCCTTTATCGCGGTTATACCATATATCCTCACGTTTAAAGCCTCGATCTTCAATATCTCTGTATGATATATAAAATTTTAACGTATTTTCGTTGATACGTTCTATTTCCATTTGTCGTCCTCTCCCTTCGATTTATTTTGAGGAAGGATTACGTTTCTTCTTAGTAGTGTATTACCCGTAATCAAAATCATTCAATCATAACATAAATCAATATTCTTGTTCATATTGTATGGTAACTACATCGATTTGGTATGGACAATTCAGATATTCCATATTCGCCCTTGAAATGGACGAGCGATGCTTCTTGTCTACCATCTTTATTTCTAGAATCGCTTAAGCAATTCCTTCAACTTCTTTATTATTTTTCTTTATTCTATCTAGTTTTAAAAATCAATTATAAAGGATTTCATTCCTTTGAACAACTAAACTGCTCTCGAAACAAATGTATTTATTACCAACTGTGAACATCTTGTCACGATATAAAATGGAGGTTTATTATGGACATATTTTTCACTGAGTTATTCACGAATTTAAACTGGGATATTTTCAAGGCTGTCTTAATTATTATCGGATTGGATTTAATTCTTGGTGGAGATAATGCTGTTGTCATAGCGATGGCTAGCCGTAACCTTCCAGAACATTTACAAAATAAAGCGATTGCTCTCGGAACAGTACTTGCGGTCTTCATTCGTTTTTTACTCGCATGTGTCGCCATTTACTTACTTACGATTCCTTACTTGCAGCTAATCGGTGGATTGTTCTTGTTATATATTGCCTTTTCTTTGCTGAAAGATGGAGAAGATGACCAAGAAATTCAAGCATCTGGTACATTGTTAGGCGCAGTAAAAACCATTGTTATCGCTGATGTTGTCATGGGATTTGACAACGTGTTGGCCATTTCAGCAGCTTCCAATCAAGATTTTCGTTTAATTTTATTTGGACTGGCTGTCTCTGTACCGATCATCGTTTTCGGTAGCAGGCTAATTCTATATGCAATGAAAAAATATCCGCTCATCATTTATTTTGGTGCATCGTTATTAGCTTATACGAGTGGAGAATTAATCTTAAATGAACAAAAACTTGAAGTGTATATTGAATCGTTACCATACATCCAAGTTGGATTGCCCATTGTATTGATCGTTCTCATATGCTTGTACGGTCGCTCAAGAAACATTCCAGTAAAAGCATAATCACTAACTATAAAATAAAGCTTACCCGTTTATAACAATAAAAAAACAGCCACCATGTAGTTTACACAATGACTGTTGACATACTATTTTTAATTTACCATTCGCTGTGCTTCTTTTAACTGGAAAGAACGAACTTTCCGTGGTAAGAAACGACGAATTTCATCTTCGTTATAACCAACTTGAAGTCGCTTATCATCTAAAATGATTGGTCTTCTTAGCAGTCCTGGATTATCTTGAATTAATTTAATCAATTTCTTTAAAGGTAATTGATCTAATCCAACATCTAACGTTTGGAATACTTTTGAACGTGTAGAGATAATCTCATCTGTTCCATCTTCAGTCATACGAAGAATTTGTTTAATTTCATCTTCGCTTAGATTTTCAGAGAAGATATTACGTTCAGTATAAGGTATTTCGTGTTCTTCTAGCCACGCTCTTGCCTTTCTACAAGATGTGCAGCTTGGTGAAGTAAATAATGTTACCATGCCATTCACTCTCCTTAAAGGGCTTTCAACACGAGTTAAAATATTTAAAATCGCTATTAGATTAAAATAACTTTAATTTACTTGGGTATGGCTTAAGTATACTACAATCATTCTAATATGAATAGATGGATTTGACATTTGTAATCAAAACTTCATATTTGCCTTTTAATCCTTTAATAAAGTATTACCCTGTTACAAATATTATAAACCTAAAAACTGGTTTTTTTTAATATAAAAACAGCTGCCTTATCTAATAGGCAGCTGCGAGCCTTACGTGGACTGCAATTCATTCGCATCTTCAAAAATATCAGTTTCTCTTTTTCTTCGCTTAAATACTTGATCAACAGGTTGATAGCTCTCTCCATAAATTTCTTTATCCTTATAAGTGTGGATATCCACATATGTTTTTTTCATTTTCTCGTAAATTAATTCTTCATCTTCATCAATTGGTGACCAAAATAAAATTTCCAACGGATTCACTTCTTTTGTTGCAATTGATTTTTTTTCGTAACCAATCGTTTTAGCATGTTGGAAGTTTTCACGCTCATAAAATCGTAACCGTTTAGCTGTATCTGTATCTTCGTAGTCAACAGGTTCCACTTCAAGAATAATCGGCTTACCTTTCGTTTTTAATTGACCGATTAATTGTTTGCCTAGTCCTTCTCCTCGTGCTTTTGATGATACATATACATAATCAACAAAAATGAATTGTTCGTATTCAGCATACATCAAAACGTGGTCTTCACTTTCATCTTTATGGTATATATTCCCTTTCTCATCTAATAAAACTTCAAAGTGTTCTTTGGATTTCATTTCTTCAATTGGAAAGTATTCATTTAGTTTTTCATACCAAGTCATAATTTCGCTCCTTCGTAGACTGAATTCTGGTTTTCTTCACTTACATTTATTTATTTTATAGGAAGGCGACTTGAAAGTTAAACCGTATAAAGCCTGAATATTCAGCTTGAGAATGGATTAAATGGGATCATCATAACCTAAACTCTTTTATTCTTATAGATCCACTTAATGGCTGTTGGATAGATCGTTTTATGGAAATTAATAACTATCATCGACATTCAAAAAAAGTGCTGTAGAAAGAATTTGCTTCCTACAGCACTTCATTTCATTCGTTATTTTGGATCAAAATTGACGCCTTCTGTGTATCGGTTCCCTGAATTCCATATCAAATACTCATAAATATCATTATCATATAAAGCACGAATTTGAGCTTCTACCTCTTTTTTACCGTATGTGAACGCCTGGCCTGCTGGATATAACCAACTGGCTGTGAAATCCTGAATCCAAGGTCGGGAAATCGGTCGATCTTCTAATTGGTCTAGCAATTCATTTTCCGATTTACTGTATTCATCAACAAGTTTATACGGCTCAGTGTCAGGCTTTTCAATGCCAAAGTAAGATGTCCAATGACTTGGATAAATCATGGAAGAGATCACATCAACGTTATCAGCGATTTGTAAGAAGTTTTGTCCAATGCCTGGCGCTTCCTCAATCGTTGCCGTATAGCCAAAAATATCTACAGAAACATCTACATCATAAGGTTCTAATTCCTTATTTGCATACTCTACGAAGCTAGTCACCGCATTGACACGCTCTTTTATATTATCTAAGTCTGCTTTATCAAAGTCTCCTCGACTATAATCAAGCGATTCATCCCGTTTTTCAAACCCTTCCGGAAAACGTACATAGTCAAATTGGATTTCTTGAAAACCCATCTTAGCCGCTTCTTTGGCAATTTCAAGATTGTACTTCCAAACATCCTTAATAAATGGATTGACGAATGCCTCTCCTCGGCCATTTTTCCATACGGAACCATTTTCTTTAAATGACCATTCTGGTTTCATTTCTGCTAGATTCGTATCTTTGAAAACAACAATTCTAGCAATTGGATAAATCTTCTCTTCTTCTAATTCTTTTAACATTGCTTGAGGATCTTTAATAAAGTTCTGGGAAAATTGACTATATTCCTTACTGTCATCTTCTACTTTATAAGTTATGTTTCCGTGGTCATCTTTAATATCAATGACCATTGTGTTTAACGCAGTGGAAGCAATAAGATCCTTTAAGTCATTAAAGCGTTCACCACCTGCCGAATGGCCTGTAACGTAAACACCTCGGACTGCATCTGGGTACTCAAAATTAAATTCGCTTTGGTAAACGAAACGAGGGACAGGGTCAGGAAGCACTTTTTCTGTTAATTCTGTTGAAAATTGCGTATGTAACTGAACATTGTTACCATCTTTTTCATTTGTGTCTTCTTCCGCATGGATTGTCATTCCTACTAATAATGTAAATGAAATCATTATAAGAATTTGTAAAAAAGTCTTGTTGTTTTTCATTTTCCTATCCCCCATCTATTTCTCATACACTAAGTCTATTATATTATGTTTTTACTGTAAATGGGACTTATTTCTACAATTTTCTACAGTAATTTTGTATGAAGTTTAATATAACAATTTTATAGACTCGTGACAGACAAAAACTTTACCTGCTCGCATTCTGTTCAATCAAGTTTTAATCAATTCTATGCTCTTTCTTCCCGGTTAATATAACGATTAAAACTTTTTTAAAGATTCTAATCATAATAAAAAGAGCGGAATCTCTCCCGCTCTCATTTGATTTCTTTTACCTTTATCCTAAAGCAACATCTAAAATCATCATGATGACAAAACCAATCATTAAGCACATCGTCGCCATATCTTTATTCCCATTTTCATGTGAACCAGGAATGACTTCTTCAACAACAACGAAAATCATCGCTCCTGCCGCGAAGCTTAGTGCATATGGAAGGGTTGGTGCCATCCATGTCACTGCTAAAAAGCCAGCAATTGCTGACAAAGGTTCGACCATTCCGGAAAATTGGCCGTACATAAAGCTTTTGAGGCGCGATATTCCCTCACGCCGAAGTGGCAAAGAGATCGCAGCACCTTCAGGTATATTTTGAAGACCGATCCCTAATGCAAGTGTACTTGCTCCCACAAGAGCTGCTGTAGAATCGACAGCAGTAGCAACAGCACCAAACGCTACCCCAATCGCAAGTCCTTCAGGTATGTTGTGAAGTGTGACAGCGAGAATTAATAATGTACTACGTTTTCTTTTTTCAGGCTGTAATCCTTCCGGTTGATTCCGTCTTGCGTATGCGTGCATATGTGGTATTAGTTTTCCCATTGCCCATAAGAAAATGGCACCAACAAGGAAGCCTATCGCAGCAGGTAGCCAACCAGGTAGACCGCTTTCTTCTGCTCTGCTGATCGCCGGGGATAACAATGACCAAAAACTCGCTGCAATCATTACGCCTCCCGCAAATCCAAGCATGCCGTCCATAATTTTCAAATTAACCTTCTTTGCTACAAGAACAGAGGCAGCACCTAATGCTGTAGTTAGCCATGTAAATAATCCTGCAATCAATGTCTGATTAAATAAACTTAAATCCATAAACCAATCAAGCATACGTTGATTTCACTTCTTTCTATTTTAAATTCGAAATTAATTAGTCAATTTACCATATGTGAAATATACCAAAAGTGTTTCCCATGGTCAACATTTATTTTTAATTAATTTTTAAATTGTCAGTGACTGTGACTTCCGTATACTAATCGCGCAATTGATTCATTACCTACGATTGTTTAACGCTGTCTCAGCTTGTTTACCCAATTCGCTTTGACATTAATTATTTATACGAGCGTTTAACCCTCTTTGAACACATCTATTCATTGTCAACATAGTCGTTCTAATTCTCCAAACCATTCATAGAGATATAAATGGGCAGAAATTCAATGATGGGGTGAGATATATGAGTGAGGATTTATCGAAAGATCAAAATGAGCGTGGAAAGAACCCGAAACAAGAACAGCTTGATCAATATCGAATCCAAAATACCGGCAAACCTATGACAACAAACCAGGGACGGAAGATATCCAATGATTCAGAGACACTTAAAGCTGGAGTACGTGGTCCTTCTTTACATGAAGATGTTCATTATTTCGAAAAAATGACGCATTTTGTGCAAGAGGAACAACCGGAGAGAGTCGTGCATGCAAGAGGCTATAGTGCACATGGTGAGTTTGAATGTTATCAATCGATGAAACATGTGACGAAAGCATGCTTCCTGCAAGAGCCAGGTAAAAAAACACCATTAACTGTACGCTTTTCTACAGTCCAAGGGCCTCGTGGCTCTTATGACACTGCAAGAGACCTGCGCTGTAAAGGCGTTAAATTTTATACAGAAGCAGGTAATTACGATTTAACGACGATTGCAATGCCTGTCTTGATCAATCAGGATCCTATGAAATTTCCTGATGTCATCCATGCATATCAAGCTAAACCAGATGATGACATACCAACGGCAACTGGAGCCCATGATTATTTTTGGGATTATGTAGCGAATAACCCTGAAGCACTTCATATGGTGCAATGGATTATGACAGATCGAGGGATTGTTAGGAGTTATCGAATGATGGAATCTTGGTCGATCAATACGTACTTGTTTGTCAATGAAGAGAATGTGACGACGTTTGTACGTTTCGTTTGGAAGCCAATTCTCGGCACTCATGCATTACTTCAAGATGAAGCAATGAAATTAGGTGGAATCGACCCCGATTTTCATCGCCGCGATTTACGAGAAGCAATTGAGAACGGACTTTACCCTGAATATGAATTAGGGGGTTCAATTGATACCAATGGAAGATGAGTTTAAATACGACTTTGATATTCTTGATCCAGCAAAGTTCTGGCCGGAAGAACTTATCCCCGTCCAACTCGTAGGAAAATTGACGCTTAATAAAAACATCGATAGCTATCATACAGAATCAGAACAAGTTGCTTTTAATCCTGGGAACGTTATACCGGGAATCGATTTTTCTAATGATCCTATTTTACAGGGCAGACTAATTGCCTATCATGCAGCGCAAGCACACCGAATCGGTCCAAATTTTCAAGAATTGCCAATCAATAAGCCTGTCTGCCCATTTCACAATAACCAACGACGTGGACCGATGCGTTATCGAATCGATGTGGACCAAGTAAATTATCACGAAAATTCATTAGCAAACAACACTCCGTATACGACTCCACCAGAAGCTGGTGGTTATGAACATTATCCTCAGAAAGTGGATGGCCGTGTTGTGCGTGGACGAAGTGAATCTTTTAATGACTTCTTTACCCAACCGCGCATACTTTGGAACAGCTTAACCCCTGTTGAAAAGAAGCATACGATTCAGGCTTTCAGCTTCCAATTGGGCAAGGTGGAAAGTGAGTCGGTTCGTCAACAAAACGTTAACTTATTAGTGAACGTTGATCGAGAGCTTGCTTGTATCGTTGCGGATAATATTGGTGTCGAACAACCCGAAGGCACCCACGTCCCTGTCTCGACAAGTTATCCATCATTAAGTCTTGCCAATGTTCCTTTTTATGCTGCGACTCAAAAAGTCGGCGTGTTGATTGGAAATGGCTTTGATGCAGATGAAGTGACCAGTGTCATTCAATTTTTAGAGAAGAATGACGTGTTTGTCGATGTTATTAGTGAACGGCTTGGTACAATTTCAGGTGAAGGCGGTACTTCAATTAAGGCGAATAAAACATTTTTAACTGCCAGCCCTTATTTATATGATTCGCTCTACGTAGTCGGTGGAGAATCCAAACAACAAGCTAAATTCATGAATGATATCTCTGAATTTGTGCACAATGCTTACAAGCACTACAAACCAATCGGTGTTGCGACAACTGGACTACCTTATATTCGAGCTTTTGAAAACAACAACTTATCAGGTGTCGTTTTTGCCGCCAACAATCCAAACTTTAACAAAGACTTCCTATCTGCGATCGCTCAGCAACGATTTTATGATCGGATTTAAATAAGAACCATTTTCACTTTACCCGTACAGATGATGAAGGGCTTACCAATCATTTGTACGGGTTTTCTTTAACCTATTTATTAGAGCACATTACTGGTTCCTAGCTCTGAGTGCTGTTTAAAGAAATTCGACCAAAATGTTCTGTTGCGTTTTATTATAATCCATTCAATCATTTTTTATGATTTTGCATGAATCATTTTCAACTGCACAAGCTATGTATGAACATTCTTTATGTACCAATTGCTCCATTAACAGATGTCATTTCATAAACAGGACACAATACAGCATTAGGAAGTAATTCAATTTAAGTTTGATCCAAATCGAATACCAAATGATTACTAATCGGGAGGTGAAAATGTGGATACTGCAAAACGAATTGCATTATTACTTGTCATTATCGGAGCAATCAATTGGGGGCTTATTGGCTTTTTCCAATTTGACTTAGTAGCATCACTTTTTGGTGGACAAGATTCACTTTTATCTAGAATTGTATACGCTCTCGTTGGACTAAGTGGCCTTTATGCTATATCAATGTTATTTGATTCAGAAAGTGACCCAGCCTCTTCTGCTCAATCAGGAAACTTACAATATGGTACAGAATTTGGTGAAGAAGATGATTTCTCAGCATTGGAAGAGGAAAGACAAGATGATGATATTGATTTACGTTAATTGTCATTTGAATTAATTAGACGGAAAATGAACGTTTTGTCGGGGCAAAATCAGCTCGACATTCAGTTATTCCTTATCACTGAAAAAGGCACTGACTCCAGTCGGTGCTTTTTTCATGAGTGTTTTTAAATGTAATTTTAGTGATGTTTTATTCAGGGAGTGAGGAAAAATTCTTCTATTCAACGATAGTGACCTAATTTTATGCTCTATCATCGATTTGACGCACTCTATTCAACGATAGCGATCAAATTTTATGCTCTAGCATCGATTAGACGCGCTCTATTCAACGGTAGCGACCTAATTTTGTGCTCTACCCTCGATTTGAAGCGCTCTATTCAACGGTAGCGACCTAATTTTGTGCTCTATCCTCGATTAGACGCACTCTATTCAACGGTAGCGACCTATTTTTATGCTCTACCCTCGATTTGAAGCGCTCTATTCAACGGTAGCGATCAAATTTTATGCTCTATCCTCGATTAGACGCACTCTATTCAACGGTAGCGACCTAATTTTATGCTCTACCCTCGATTTGACGCGCTCTATTCAACGGTAGCGATCAAATTTTATGCTCTACCCTCGATTTGACGCGCTCTATTCAACGGTAGCGATCAAATTTTATGCTCTACCCTCGATTTGACGCGCTCTATTCAACGGTAGCGACCTATTTTTATGCTCTCCCCTCGATTTGAAGCGCTCTATTCAACGGTAGCGATCAAATTTTATGCTCTATCCTCGATTTGAAAATCATCGGAATTTGAATAAATTTCATAAATCTTAGCCCTTACAGGGCAAGGGTTTCAAAACACAAAAAAGGAAGTACCTCCCCAAAGT
>NZ_JAGSIE010000031.1 GCF_018138385.1 Allobacillus saliphilus | reverse complement strand
CTCTGAGGATACCCTACCTCTTTTTTTGTCTTCAAGAGTTTTACACAAACTATTGTACGTCATCTGGCCTTCAACATTAATCCGCGAATCTTCAACATTAATCCGCGGAACTTCAACATTAATTCGCATTCCTTCAACATTAATTTGCAATCCTTCAACATTAACTCGAGAACCTTCAACAAATGTAAAAAATCCGAACGAGACTGATGCGTCTCGTTCGGTTTTGTATGATTACATATTTCTTCTGTATTGTCCGCCGACTTCGTATAGTGCATGGGTGATTTGTCCAAGGCTTGCGACTTTCACGGTTTCCATTAGCTCTTCGAAGATGTTTCCGTTTGAAGCGGCTACTTTCTTCAAGCGTTCCAAAGCTTCTTTTGCTTCTGCTTCGTTCGCTTTTTGGAAGTCACGTAGATTCTTGATTTGTTGTTCTTTTTCTTCTTGCGTTGCACGGGCAACTTCCATTGAGTTAATTTCGTCCTCTGATTGAGGATTTGGATTTAGATACGTGTTCACCCCGATGATCGGAAGCTCTCCGGAGTGCTTCATGCTTTCGTAATAAAGCGACTCTTCTTGAATTTTTCCGCGCTGGTATTGACGTTCCATTGCGCCTAAGACGCCTCCACGGTCGTTGATTCTCTCAAACTCTTGTAAAACAGCGTCCTCCACTAGTTGCGTTAGCTCTTCGACAATGAAGGAACCTTGAATAGAGTTTTCGTTTTTCGTCAGGCCGAACTCTTTGTTAATGATCATTTGAATCGCCATCGCACGGCGTACGGATTCCTCCGTTGGTGTCGTGATCGCTTCATCATAAGCATTCGTATGCAACGAGTTCGTATTGTCTTGAATGGCCAATAAAGCTTGAAGCGTCGTCCGGATATCGTTAAAAGCAATTTCTTGCGCGTGTAACGAACGGCCGGATGTTTGGATATGGTATTTCAGCTTTTGACTTCGGTCATTTGCGCCGTATTTTTCTCGCATCGCAATCGCCCAGATTCGACGTGCAACACGTCCGATGACAGTATACTCTGGGTCGAGCCCGTTCGAGAAGAAGAACGATAAGTTTGGTGCAAATTTATTAATATCCATTCCACGGCTTAAATAGTATTCAACATACGTAAAGCCGTTCGCAAGCGTGAATGCCAGCTGACTGATCGGGTTCGATCCCGCTTCAGCGATATGGTAACCAGAAATCGAAACAGAATAATAGTTACGAACTTCGTTATCGATGAAGTATTCCTGAATGTCACCCATTAAGCGCAAAGCAAATTCCGTCGAGAAAATACACGTGTTTTGTCCTTGGTCTTCTTTCAAAATATCCGCTTGAACAGTACCACGCACGACGGAAATCGTTTCTTTCTTAATTTGTTCGCGCTCTTCGTCGTTCGGTTCACGACCATTCTCTTCTATAAATTTATCGATTTGCTGGTCGATTGCCGCGTTGAAATAAAACGCTAAAATAATTGGTGCTGGACCATTAATCGTCATGGATACAGAAGTCATCGGGTGCGTTAAATCAAACCCGTCATACAACTTTTTAATATCTTCAACGGTACAAATATTGACGCCTGATTCCCCAACTTTTCCGTAAATGTCCGGACGCTCATCTGGGTCTTCCCCGTATAATGTAACGGAGTCAAATGCTGTACTGAGTCGTTTAGCTTCCTCATTTTTCGATAAGTAATGGAAACGACGGTTCGTACGCTCTGGTGTACCTTCTCCAGCAAATTGACGTGTAGGATCTTCGCCTTTTCGTTTAAACGGGAAAACACCTGCCGTATAAGGGAATGAACCTGGTACGTTTTCCGTCATCAACCAATACAGACGGTCGCCCCAATCGCTGTATTTCGGAAGAGAAACCTTAGGAATCTTCAAACCAGAGATCGATTCTGTGTTCAAATCGACAGTGAATTCTTTGTCACGCACTTTATATGTTAACTGATCTTGTTGATATTGTTTCTTAAGCTCATCAAAGTTTTCGAGTTGCTCCAAATTGTCACGGTCAATTTGTTTTTCATAGGTTTCGATCAACTCATCAATTTCTTTGACTTCAGCGTCGTTCATCGCTTCTTTAGCGCCTTTTAGTTGATACAATTTGCGCGCAGCTTCACTTTGCTTTTCGGCATCTTTTTTATAATTTTGCACCGTGTCTACAATATCTCGCAAATATTGACGACGTTCTGGTGGAATAATTAAATTTTCTTTTTCGACGATCTTAATTTTCGTATCAAAAGGCACTTCAACATCCCAATCATAGCGTTCATTCAACGTTTCAATGATGGAAGCGAATAACGTATTTGTACCTGGGTCATTGAACTGACTCGCAATCGTTCCGAATACCGGGAATGTTTCAGGGTCTTGATGAAATAACATCCGGCTTCGTTCGTACTGCTTGCGAACTTGACGGAATGCATCTTCTGAACCTTTTTGCTCGAATTTATTAATGACGATAAAGTCAGCAAAGTCGATCATATCAATTTTTTCAAGCTGAGTCGGTGCACCGAATTCCGCTGTCATGACATACATGGAAAGGTCGGTGATTTCAGTTATTTCGGCATCCCCTTGTCCAATACCACTTGTTTCGATAATAACGAAGTCAAAATCAGCCGCTTTTACGACTTGAATTGCTTCTTGAATCGACTTGGACAGTTCGCTTTTCGAATCTCTCGTTGCCAGGGAGCGCATGTAAACACGCGGCGTAAAGATTGCATTCATACGGATTCGGTCTCCAAGCAATGCACCACCGGTCTTCTTTTTCGTTGGGTCGACAGATAAAATCGCGACCTTTTTATCCGGTACTTCGTTAATGAATCGGCGAATTAATTCATCCGTCAATGAACTTTTACCAGCTCCACCCGTACCTGTAATCCCTAAAACAGGGACATTATCATTTTTCGTTGAAAGCTTACTGATGATATCTTCACTCGCGACATCTTCATTTTCCACATGACTAATTAAACGCGCAACTGCTTGATAGTCGCCTTTCTTGACAGCTTCAACGTCTTTATCAATATCCATCGGTGTTGGGTGATCACATTCCTCAAGCATATTGTTGATCATACCTTGAAGACCAACTTCACGCCCATCGTCCGGTGAAAAAATTCGTGCAACACCGTATTCATGAAGCTCTTTAATCTCACGAGGTAAAATAACCCCGCCTCCTCCACCATACACACGGATGTGGCTAGCACCTTTTTCCTTCAACAAGTCGACCATGTATTTGAAATATTCAACATGGCCACCTTGATAGGAAGAGATCGCAATACCTTGAACATCTTCTTGAATCGCTGCATTTACTACATCTTCAACCGAACGGTTATGCCCTAAGTGAATGACCTCGGCACCGCTCGCCTGTAAAATTCTTCTCATTATATTAATCGATGCGTCATGGCCATCAAATAAACTCGATGCCGTAACAAAACGGACGGCATGCTTTACATGATATGGTTTTGTTTGCTGCATGAATGATTCCTCCCTCATTTTAAGTTGCTTGAAAAGCCAGCTGACTTTTCAGTAATTGATACTGCATTTCCATATATTCTTGAAGGGTAAATTCTTTTTGGATTAACCATCTACGGAAGCCCCACATTTGTCCTTGTACGTATACATTATTGGCGACCAACTTCACATTTTTTTCGTCTAACACATTGGCATAGCTGTTGCTAATCACTCGTTCGAGAATCCCAACCATTTCACGTTCTTTTTGCATGACATATTCTTGCTCTTCTTTTGGAAGGGCTTTCAATTCTTGATATAAAATCAATACTTCATCTTGCATTTCATCCATGATTTGAAAATATGCGAACACTGCTTGCCTGAGGGCTTCTTCTGAAGTGGAGTTTCGATCAATGACATTTTCCATTCGTGTCTTGACTTCATCATGTACGGCATCGCAGACTAAAAATAAAACGTCTTCTTTTTTCCGAATATATTCATATAATGTTCCGATGCTGAAACCTGCCGCTTTGGCGATTTCCCGGGTCGTCGCCCGGTGAAATCCCTTTTGTTTAAATAATTGGACAGCACCTTTTTGTAACTGGTTTAATCGTTTCTTAACCAGCGCTTCATCTTTCGTTGATGAAGTGATCCGGTGATCCATCCAGTTCACCCTCTCTTTTTCTCTTTCCACTCTTTATACCAGGCTTCTGCCAACGCATAAGAGTTATCCTCATTTTGAAGCGTCAACTGCTTTGATTCATCTGTTTCAATAAAGCTTTCGACATCTTTCCAAATAGCTTCCTGGATTAATTCATAAACTTCATGACGCAGCTTGTTCGCGCGTCTTTTCTTTCCAAGATCCGTATCTTCGAGAAATCGTTGATGATTTTCGATCGCTTCAAACCATTTATCGAAGCCAAAGTTTTCAACGACACTCGTTTCAACAATTTCCGGCTCAAATGCACGATTTTCGCTGGAAAGATGGATGAGGTCCTTAAGCTGACGTTTTAATTTTTTTACTCCAGGAATATCGGCTTTATTTAAAATAAATAAATCAGCAATTTCCATAATGCCTGCTTTGAACACTTGTAATACGTCTCCGCTATTCGGAGTCAGGACAACAGACGTCGTGTCAGCAACCTTCATAATATCGAGCTCTGACTGCCCAACACCGACCGTTTCAATTAAAATATAGTCGAATCCATAAGCATCACAAGCACGGATGGCATCTTTTGTTGCACGCGCCAATCCACCAAGACTGCCACGTGTCGCCATGCTTCGAATGAAGATCTTTTCATCAGAAAAGTGTTGTGTCATTCGGACTCGGTCACCAAGCAGCGCTCCTCCACTAAATGGACTCGTCGGATCGACCGCGATGACAGCAACCGTGAAGCCTTTTTCGCGTAATAATGTGAGAAATCGATCGACCAATGAGCTTTTTCCTGCACCCGGTGAACCGGTAATCCCGATATAATGCGACTTTTTATCGCTCCGATTAATCAAATCCATTAGTTTCAGCTTTTCTGGATGGTCGTTTTCAATCATCGTAATGGCACGCGCAAGCGCTCGCTGGTTCCCGTGTTGAATTCTTTTTACGAGTTCTTCCATGTGGATCTCCTTCCAGAGATACTTACTAAATCCCAAAAATTCTGAAAATATTTGGTAAAGCGGCACTCATTTTTCGTGCCGCCTTGTACTAAACCTTATTTTGTCACCATACGTCCAACGACTAAACGTTGGATTTCCTGTGTTCCTTCATAAATCTGTGTGATTTTCGCATCACGCATATACCGTTCAACTGGATAATCTTTCGTATAACCATATCCACCAAATACTTGAACCGCTTCTACAGTTACACGCATCGCCGTATCACCAGCAAATAGTTTCGCCATCGCGGATTCTTTTTGATATGGTAAACCTTCTGACTCATTGTAAGCGGCTTGGTACGTCAAGAGACGAGACGCTTCAACTTCTGTCGCCATATCTGCTAGTTTGAAAGAAATACCTTGGTTTTTCGCAATTGGTTTACCGAACTGTTCACGCTCTTTTGCGTAATTCGTCGCAGCGTCAAGCGCACCTTGTGCAATACCAACAGCTTGAGCGGCAATTCCGTTACGACCACCATCAAGTGTCGTCATTGCAATTTTGAATCCGTCGCCTTCTTCACCGAGCATATTTTCTTTCGGAATACGGCAATTTTCGAAAATTAATTCAGTTGTAGGGGATGAACGAATTCCTAGCTTTTTCTCTTTCTTACCGAATGAAAAGCCCTCTGTTCCTTTTTCTACAACAAATGCTGAGATGCCTTTATGTTTCGCATCTTGGTCTGTCTTGGCGAAAACGACATACAAGTCAGCTACTTCACCGTTTGTGATCCATACTTTGTTTCCGTTTAAGATGTAGTCATCGCCATCTTTTTTCGCTGTCGTACGCATGGAAGCAACGTCACTTCCTGCACCTGGCTCAGATAGCGCATAAGCACCTAGCGCTTCACCGGTCGCTAAACGCTGAAGAAAGTTTTGTTTTTGTTCTTCATTTCCATATTTATAAATCGGCCAGCTTGCTAAGGAAATATGCGCAGATAATGTGACACCGATCGAAGCATCCACCCGGGAAAGCTCCTCAACGGCAATCGCATAGCTGACAAAGTCTGCGCCGATTCCGCCATATTCTTCAGGCCAAGGAATCCCTGTCAGGCCAAGCTCTGCCATTTGATCAAAAATTTCTCTGTCGAAACGTTCTTCTTCATCACGTTCCGCTGCTGTTGGCTCGACATCTTTCGTTGCAAAGTCACGAACCATCTTTCGTAACATTTGCTGTTCTTCTGTTAGTTGAAAATTCATATATAGTCCTCCTCGTGTGTTTTATTAATAAGGCTTTTAATTCGTCGATTGACAAGAAGTGGTGCTGATCGTTGAAGTGGACGCTGTGTCTGTTTAAGTGTGCGCGCTGAACGTTCAATGGCTGCGGCTAACTGTTCAAAGATTGCGTTTAACCGTTCAAACATGCGCGCTATTCGTTCAAATGTTGCACTTGATCGTTCAAACATGCGCGCTGAACGTTCAAATGTTGCACTTAACCGTTCAAACATGCGCGCTAAACGTTCAAAGGTTACGTTTAACCGTTCAAAGTCACGCTGTAATCGTTCAAAAGCTATGAACACTCAAACGGCTAAAACAACCCCACCATCCTACTTCAACAACTGCCGACTAATGACAACATTTTGTATCTCGTTTGTTCCTTCGTAAATTTGAGTGATTTTTGCATCTCGGAAATATCGCTCAACTGGGTAGTCTTCTGTGTAGCCGTAACCTCCGAACACTTGAACCGCTTCGATTGCTGTATTGACGGCTGTTGTGGAAGCGAATTTTTTCGCCATAGATGCTTCTTTACTCGTATCTATGCCTGCTTGGTATTTGGATGCGGCGTTATAGACTAATAGTTTTGCTCCTTCGACAGCTGTCGCCATGTCTGCAAGCTTAAATGAGATTCCTTGGTTTTTAGCAATCGGTTTGCCAAATTGTTCGCGTTCTTTTGCATAGTCGGCTGCCGCTTCGAGTGCCGCTTCAGCGATACCGAGCGCTTGTGCCGCAATGCCGATACGACCGATATTCAAGTTAGCTAAGGCAATCTTAAAGCCTTCTCCTTCTTCTCCAAGACGCTGGCTTGCAGGAACTTTCATATTGTCAAAATTTAACGAAACAGTACTAGAGCCATGAAGACCCATTTTCTTTTCGGATTTTCCAATCTCTAGTCCTGGCGTATCTTTTTCAACAATAAAAGCTGTGACACCTTTGTTGCCTTGGTCTGGATTCGTACTTGCAAAAACAATAAATGTATCGGCGTATTCACCGTTTGTAATAAACACTTTCGATCCGTTAATCACATAATGGTCGCCTTCTTTTTTTGCTTTTGTTTTCAAAGAACCTGCGTCACTACCTGCTCCTGGCTCTGTTAAACAAAAAGCGCCGAGATATTCACCGCTTGCTAGTTTCGGTACATAGTGATCTACTTGTTCTTTTGTTCCGAACTTTAGTATCGGAAAAGTTCCGACAGATGTGTGAACGGATAAAATGACGCCAAGTGTTGCGCTCACTTTTGATAACTCGTTAATGGCGATGATATAGGATGTGTAGTCCATACCTGCTCCGCCTTGTTCTTCGTTGACAGGGATTCCCATTAATCCAAGTTCTCCCATTCGCTTGATAATCTCTGATGGAAATTCTTCTTTTTCCATCGATTCAACTTTTGGAGCAACTTCTTTCTGGGCGAAGTCACGGACCATTTTGCGCATCATTTCTTGCTCGTCTGTAAATCGCAAATCCATCCTACGCCCTCCTTTCTAGTAAATTCTTGTTAGTAAAAGTTTCATAGATTACTCGTAAACGTAAAATCCTCGACCAGATTTCTTCCCTAACCATCCTGCATTTACATACTTACGCAGTAATGGACATGGTCGGTATTTGCTGTCGCCAAATCCTTCATGCAAGACTTCCATAATATAAAGACATGTATCCAACCCGATAAAGTCCGCCAACTGTAGAGGACCCATTGGATGATTCATGCCGAGCTTCATCACTTCATCAATCGCTTCAGGCTCTGCTACACCTTCAAACACGGCATAAACTGCTTCGTTGATCATCGGCATTAACACTCGGTTAGCAGCGAATCCAGGATAATCGTTCACTTCCACCGCCGTCTTATTAAGCTTTTCTGCTGTTTCAGCAATTGTTTGATACGTTTCATCAGACGTTTGTATCGCTCGAATCACTTCAACAAGCTTCATAACCGGTACAGGATTCATGAAGTGCATACCAATCACTTGCTCAGGACGTTCTGTAACGGCCGCAATGTCCGTAATCGGAAGTGACGATGTATTGGATGCTAAAATCGCGTGTTTCGGTGTAATTTGATCGAGCTGTTGAAAGACTTTCGTTTTGACGTCCATATTCTCAACGACTGCCTCAATGACTAAATCACAATCATTTGCCTCATTCAACGAGGTTGTCGTTTCGAGATTGTTCAACGTGTTCGTCTTATCCGCTTCGTCCATGCGACCTTTTTCCACATTTCTTGAAAGATGCTTTTCAATTGTTGCAAGACCTTTTTGTAAACTTTCTTCTGCAATGTCGTTTAGTTTCACCTGGAAGCCAGACTGGGCGAATACTTGGGCAATCCCTGCACCCATTTGTCCGGCCCCGATGACCATTACTTTTTCGACTGCCAACTATATAACCTCCTATCGTGAAAAGTTTCGTTTATTGTTTTGGTACTTCGATTAAAATTGCGTCACCTTGGCCACCACCTGAACAAATTGCTGCGATGCCAAGTCCGCCACCACGGCGTTTTAATTCATAAGCCAAAGTCAAAATAATTCGTGCACCACTCGCACCGATCGGGTGACCAAGCGCAACTGCTCCGCCATTTACGTTTACTTTTTCTGGGTTAAGATCTGCGATTTCACCACTAGCTAAGCTGACCGCTGCAAATGCTTCATTGACTTCGAATAAATCAATATCATCAATTTTATAGCCTGTTTTTTCTAGCAGCTTATTAATGACAAGTCCTGGCGTTTCTGGGAAGCGATCTGCTTCAACAGCTAATTCTGCATTTCCAAGAACTGTCGCAAGTGGTGTTTTTCCACGCTCTTCAGCTTTTTTGTCAGACATTAACACCATCGCCGCTGCACCGTCGTTCACGCCTGGTGCGTTTCCGGCTGTAATCGTTCCGTCTTTGTCAAAAGCAGGGCGCAATTTAGCTAATGCTTCTTTAGAAGTTTCACGAGGTGCTTCGTCCGTATCGACTGTAATCGGATCTTTTTTCCGCTGAGGTACTTCAACAGGTACGATTTCTTCAGCGAGTTTGCCCTCTTCAATTGCTTTAAGCGCACGCTCATGACTTTTCGCAGACCATTCGTCTTGTGCTTCACGAGTTAATTTGAATTTTTCCGCCGTACGGTTACCGTAAGTTCCCATATGCACGTTTTCAAATGAGCAAGTAAGTCCATCATGGACCATACTGTCGACAACTTTCTTGTCGCCCATACGCAGCCCCCAACGAGCGTCTGGCAAAACATACGGTGCATTGCTCATCGATTCCATCCCACCAGCAACGATGACTTCTTCTTCGCCTGAACGAATTAACAGATCGCCGAGGGTCACACTGCGAAGACCTGATGCACATACTTTATTAATTGTCTCCGTTTTCGTTTCCCAAGGAATTCCTGCTTCGCGCATAGCCTGTCTGGATGGAAGCTGTCCTTGCCCACCTTGTAAGACGTTTCCGATAATGACTTCTTGCACATCTTTTCCTTCGATTTCTGCACGCTTGACCGCTTCTTTAATGGCGATTCCACCAAGCTGTGCCGCTGTTAACGGTGCAAGAGCCCCGCCAAACTTACCGAATGGCGTACGAGCGCCAGCTACAATAACTGTTTTTGTCATGAAAATTCCTCCCCTTTTTGGTTTCTCATTTCAAATATGTTGACTGAATATTTTATCTTGTAAACGTTATCATCCATTATAACATACTTTCGACTGAACGCTCGCTCAATTTGGAATTTTTGTGAAGGAATTAAGTAGATATACTTTTTTTACACCCTTTTTGGGCATTAATAGCTACTCTTCAAAAAACAACCAAAAGTTTTAAAAGAAAAAAGGAAATATCAATTATTTATAGAAGTAATATACTATGAAATTAATGTTATATTGAACATTATTTAGAAATGAGGTTAAAACAGTGATTTTAGATGTACAGAACGTTCATAAGTCCTACGGAAAGGAAAAAATATTAAAAAATCTTTCTTTTGCTATTGAAGAGCCAAAAATGGTCGCTCTAGTAGGACCAAATGGGTCAGGTAAAACCACTCTTCTTAATATAATTACTGACCTAGTGAATGCTGATTCAGGTGTGATTAAGATAATGAATTTAAGTAATAAAAAACCCGAAATATTTAAAGAGACTTCATATATGCAAGATAATTCAGTCCTTTATGATTATTTGACAGGCTATGATCACTTACAATTCATCGGAGATATTCAGGGGTTATCAAAGCAACAAATATTTTTGGCAGCTGAACGTATAGGTATGGAAGGCTATCTCTTTAAAAAAGTTAGTAAGTATTCTTTAGGGATGAAACAACACTTATTATTGACAATGGCTATATTAAATGATCCAAAATTGCTTATCTTAGATGAACCATTAAACGGTTTAGATCCATCTAGTGCTATTAGAATACGGAACATTCTTTGGGAACTCTATAATGAAGGTAAAACAATTTTGCTATCTTCTCATAACCTTTCTGAAGTGGATCGTTTAACATCACATATTTTGTTCTTGAAAGAAGGCCATCTAATTGCTGAGGATTTATCTCTTAATCAAAGAACACTTTATGAAATAACTGTTAATGACCCACGGGCAGCTGAAAAGTATTTAGAAAATCATAATGTGGGGGTTAAACATATGGGAAATAACCAAATAGCTGTATTTATGCATGGGGATACTCTCCAAAATGTTTTGCAATCATTATTAGATAACAAGATAAAAGTACTCGATTTGAACAAGAAAGTTACGGGCTCTGAAGATCGTTATCAAATGGTTTTTGAACAAAAGGATGTTTAATGATGAACCTGCTAAAATTTGAGATCAAAAAGATTTGGAGACAGAAAAAGATATTTTGGTTACTACTTATTTTGATTTTATTTATGAGTTTCCAATATTACCAAAATACATTACACCAAGATAGTTTTATAGATCGTTTATACGAGTCAACTGAACCGTTAAAGGCCAACGTAACTGAAATTGAAAGGGAATTAGATGAAAAAAGAGTAAATAACCAGTTAAATGAGTTAGAAAAACAACAATCTGTATATATTAAAGATATGAAGGCTGCCCTTCAACATTGGAGAAGTGCCATTTATTCAGAAGAGTTACATAACCTCCCTCAGCTAGAGCATGAATTTCTAAAAAGCTTGCAAAATTACTTGAATAAAGATGGTGAGTTTGAAGCTTTAACTGGACTTAATCTAGAATATGTAATCCTAAAAAATACCTGGATGATTGATCATAATTTATCTATTGAAGATGAGGACTATCCCATCTCACCACATTTATTTATGTTAGAGACAGGAGATTTATTATTTGGTGTTCTTGGAATCATCCTGTTATTGCTTATTTTCGGGAATATATTATCCATTGAAAGGGAACAACAAACGTGGTTTACATTGAAAACTCAACCAATTAAAAAATCCAGCATTATACTGTCTAAATATTTTACATTAATAAGTATGTTGTTTCTTTATGTAGTTGTGGTTGTGTTTATCGGAATGTTATTGCCTATTATACTAAATGATCACCATTTACTTTTAAACTATCCTCAAATCATATTCTCTGAAAACAAAATTAGGATTATTTCTTCGTTAACATATTTTTTATTTAAAACACTATTGTTCTTTGGAGCTGGAATTATATCATTTAGCCTATTATTACTGATTAGTATGGTTTTCAAGAAATCGTTTAGTAGTTTAATAGCAACTTTTTTCGTTTTACTAATTGGCCATTATCTAACTACGATTACAGATTTTTCAGCTCCCATGAATTTGTTTCATCATTATCAACTCGGAGATATTATCATCGAAAATCGAGATATCTGGTATTATCCATTATTTGCAGTTTTATGGGCTATATTAATAGTACTAATAACGCTTTACATCCCAGAAAGACAAGCAGACCTTTTAAACGCCCAGTATCAAAAATCGGTCTTTAATTCAGGTGATACAAATTCAAAAAGAGGAGCACTTATAAATACGGTTATATTTGAATTAAGGAAACTGTTTCGAAAAGGTTATTTTCTGCAAGTAATATCCATTCTTTTTTTGTTAATTGTTATAGGTTATTTTTTTCTTAATCAAGAAGCAGATAAAATAGAGACTGAATACTTTAAACAATTAAACGATGAAGCGGTTGCTATCCAAGAAGAAATGATCCCTATGTATGAAAAAAAATTATTTGAATACGAGGATAGGTATGAGAAAACCAACGATAAAAGTGAACGTGAATATATTAAAAAATACATTGACGGAACAACCCAAGTTATTAATTTATATAAAGAACGTGTAGAAAAAATCGAAAAAGGAGTTAAGGAATATGAACTAGGTAACTGGGAAGCATTTCACGAACTACAACTATTTACAATAAAGTTGGTAAACGGCGATTTTGATGAGTCTTTACATTATATAGAACATAATTTCGATCATCAATTCCAGTATGAAGTAAGTGTCGAAGAAAAGGAATGGTCTATTAAAAATAATATTCAACCTATTTTTCCTGGTGAATTTAGGCCTACAGTCCACGATGACTGGGGAGATAATCCTCAGGGGGAAATCAATCGTGATGCTTGGGAGGAAAGAAATCATAAGGTTAATTCAAGTGGCTTATATACCCTTTATCACTTCTATGAATACTATCTTTATCTAATACCGCTTGGTTTGTTTTTGTTTCTATTAGGTGGTGGATATGCCGCTGAAAGAGGTAAGAAAAATACAATTCATTTTCTTCAAACGCAACCAATCTCTAAAACAACTATTTTTTTAGGAAAAATTTTGTCCTCTTCCTTGATTTTCATCGTAAGTTATATTGGGTTAATGGTTTTACTCCTTTTTCTAGGTACGATTACTGATCGATTCGGGGATTGGAACTTTCCTATACTACACTATGATAGTTTAAGTTCAACGTCTTCAGTAGGTTATACGGGCACTATAACAGATTATGAAAATTATGGATTTCACTTCACACCATTAGGCAACTATTTATTGAAATGTATAGGTCTTCTTTTCATGTTAACCATTTTGGTTATTACTTTATCTGGTTTCATATCAACCTTTATCAAAAACACCTTTGCTGTGATGGTTTTTACAGTTTTAGTACTAGTTAGTGGACATTTTATTAGCATTGAATACCTATCAAAGTGGGCATTTTTATCACCTTTTATATACTTGGATCTGTTTAAAGTTTCAAATGGTACAATGGCAACCTTATTAGATCAAAGCTTAATTAATACTACTATGGGAATCGTAACTTTATTTGTTTCCAGTTGTTTACTGGTTTATTTTAGTTGCATTATATTGAAACGAGATTAGTAACTGATAATTTATTTCCTTTCCCTTAAAGTTACTTCTTTACTAACACAAACTTAACACTTTTTTCTTCCAGTAACTTTTAAATTTCTTATGATGTTTCGGTTGATAATATACTCGTTCAGAAAACTCGATAATTATCTATAAAAATATTTTTATAATTTTCAAATAATTTTTAAAAATTTATTTATAATATAAACCATTTATAGTATAATTGGGAAAATAAAAAGAAAGGAGGTTAAAAACTTTAAGAATAATAAAGTAATAATAATATCAATATTTATGGTTCTGTCAATGCTCTTCATTTCAACTACAGCTTCTGCCTACGCACCTGACAGAATAGAGCGGATGTTCCAAGAGGTTACAAAAAAAGGTGATTATGAGTTTTATGGAACAACTGCTTACCAAAGGTATTACCGAGGATATCTACCTTATTTAGGACTAGGACTATCAGGAAACTTTCATATTTATTCGGGTTATCTTTATAGAGATGACTTACCTTATCCTATTTACTAGATTAAATGATAATTACACCGGTAGCCTATTACACGGATTGTTTTCAAATTTAAAATTCAATAATAAACATATGAGTAACTTAGTCATAATTCAGGAAATAGCCATGGGGAGCTGGGACAAATCTAAATTATAAACTCAGAAACACGAATGACAATCTAATTTTAGCGTAGGAAATATACGAAGACTTCTGCGGGAGCAAAAGCCTAGGTGAGACCCCGCAGTGCGAAGCACGAGGAGGCTCAACAGCTGCCAGCGATATAGAAGACACTGCGATTTATCGCAGATGTCGCCTTATGCCCTGTGGGTAAAAGCGGAGTATATTTCCGAAGCGAGTTTTTTTCCGCATTACTAAATTAGAATGTTCGTATCTGAGTCAACTTTAAAGATTTTGTCCCAGCCTCTTCATGATTCTTCGGAGAAATATAAAATGGTATAAATATATCTAACTACTTCTTTTATGGACAATTAAAATACGTATAGATACTATTAAATAGTGTTCGAGACCTAAAAGAACGCTCACGAGAATATTGAGAGAATTTCACAGTCAAATCACGAGCTCATCTAAAAACGCAGAATATTTACAGAGGTACAATATAACAATTTGCTTTCAAGCGACTGAACGAAGAAGTGATTTCACTCATGGAAAGAGCCACCATAATCTATCGGGAGAGTCGAAATAATGAATAGAAAGATAGCTTTGTTGGATTTAATATTTTATGTTGGCCTACCGTTACTCATTTGGAATCAAGGCAGGGAGCTCATCGGTGATTATCCAGCGATGCTACTATCAACGGTTCCTGGATTCATCTATACGCTTTATCGATTTTGGCATGAACGACGGGTGAATATTACCGGGATTTTCATCATTACCACATTATTGATTGGTACTTCGCTTGACTTGCTTGCAGGATCTGCGGAAAAAATGCTTTGGTATCAAGTTTATTTCGGTTTTGCAATAGCCGGATTTCATGCAATCTTTTTATTGATTCGAAAGCCATTAGCGCTATACTTTGCTGTCGATTTTGTTTCCTTACAAGGGTTTGACCCGGCTGATAGCAAAAGACTTTTTAACCAACCGACTATATTCAAATGGTTTCAATGGATTCAATTTCTTTTCGTTATCCGGGGAGTTACTTTGGGATATTTAAAAATGTGGCTACTTCAAACGTACGGCATCGATGGCTATGATGCTATGTTGATCTACTTGCGAGTGGTTGGGTGGATTTTCGGAGGCACAATCACGGGTCTATTTTTTTATACAAGCATACCGATTCAGAAGTATTTACAATCAAATGGCATGCTGCAACAACAAAATTCCCTAGAAAGATAGTCTTTCGCATCTTTCTAGGGAATTATATTTTTCAAAACTATTACGCTGGTTGATCTTCTTTCTCTGGAACTCCAAAGATTGATTCTTCCAATACTTCAGCAACGTCTCGTGTTTGAACGGTTTCATCGACTTCTTTTGCTTTTGTTCCATCACTGATCATCGTTAGACAGAATGGACAAGCACTGGAGATCGTCGTTGCTTCTGTACGTAAAGCTTGTTCTGTACGAGCCACGTTGATGCGGTTTCCTGTCGTTTCTTCCATCCACATCAAACCGCCACCAGCTCCACAGCACATTCCGTTTTCCTTACTACGTTCCATTTCAACGACTTCAACGCCAGGTACGTGCTCCAAGATGTAACGCG
The DNA here is from genome assembly GCF_018138385.1 of Allobacillus saliphilus. Taxonomy (GTDB): domain Bacteria; phylum Bacillota; class Bacilli; order Bacillales; family Alkalibacillaceae; genus Allobacillus; species Allobacillus saliphilus. The sequence goes on along the minus strand of NZ_JAGSIE010000031.1, from coordinate 26,358 downwards.
GCGGGTTGTAAATGTCGTTGTAACGTCCAAGGTAACAAGAATCGTGGTACGTAATTTTCTCATGAATTGCTTTTTGTGGCTTCAAGCGACCTTCTTGAATCCACTCGGCCAGAAGCTCTGTATGGTGGAATATTTCCGCTTCTAGACCAAAATCAGGATATTCGTTTTTAAAGATATTATAAGCGTGTGGGTCGATTGTAACGATTTTCTTAATATCGTTTTTCTCGAATTCTTTAATATTCTTCTCCGCAAGCTCTTGGAACAAGAATTCGTTTCCTAAACGACGAGCTGTATCACCAGAGTTACGCTCTTTGTTTCCAAGAATCGCGAACTTAATGCCTGCTTTGTTCATCAAGCGAGCGAACGCTAATGCGATCTTCTGACTACGGCTGTCATAAGAGCCCATGGAAGAAACCCAGAATAAGTATTCAAATTCTTCGTCTTCTTTTTTCAATTCTTTAACTGTAGGTACTTTAAGCGTATCATCTTGGTCTCTCCAATTTTCACGGTCTTTCTTGGAAAGTCCCCAAGGGTTTCCTTGACGCTCGATGTTCATCATTGCACGCTGTGCTTCAGGGTCCATTTTCCCTTCAGTCATTACGAGGTAACGACGAAGATCGATAATTGTATCGACGTGCTGGTTCATAACCGGACAAGCATCTTCACAGTTACGGCATGTCGTACAAGCCCAAAGCTCTTCTTCTGTTACAACGTCACCGATTAGATTTTTTTCCATAACTTGTTGAGCTAGCGTACCGTTTGGTTCATCTGCTACTTGATTTCCAGTGCGTCCTGCAAATGCATACGTTGGAACCCAAGCGGAACGTCCAGTCACTGCAGCCCCTTTTTCAGACAAGTGGTCACGGATTTTTAGTAATAAATCCATCGGAGAAAGCATTTTACCTGTGCCGGATGCTGGACAAACGTTTGTACAACGGCCACATTCAACACACGCATATAAATCTAGTAGCTGCAGATCGCTTAAATCTTCTACTTTTCCTGCTCCGAATGTTGGTTCTTCATCGGATTCTTCCATTTCATCAATGTTGAAATCAATTTTTTTCAATTTTCCATGCTTCTTATCTTTCGTGAACAATACGTTTGCTGGACCTGCAATTAAGTGAGCGTGCTTGAATTGTGGCACGTACACTAAGAAGGCCAACAACACGAGCAAGTGAATCCACCACATGACGAAGAACACAGCTGCTGCAGCGGTTGGACTCATCCAGCCGAATGCCCAAGCGATGGAGGATGCGACAGGCTCTGTCCATGTTAAATCATGTCCATGCCAAATAATCGCCATTCCGTTACCTGCTAAAACAGTTAACATTAGTGATCCGATAAAGTAATACACGAGGCCCGCTGCAAATGTTTTCTTCAAGCGGACAAGCTTTTCGATGTAACGACGGTAGAATCCCCAAATGACCGCAAATAAAATAACTAATGCTACGATCTCTTGGAAAAACTTAAAGCCTGGATATAAAAATCCGAGTGGTAAATGGGAGCCTGGCACGAGTCCAGCCCAAATGAAATCGATTGCACCAAACTGCACTAAAATAAATCCATAGAAAAACATAACGTGAATGGCACCGGATTTTTTATCTTTCAACAGCTTTTTCTGTCCAAACACATATACCCAAGCATCTTTCAGGCGCTGTTTAATCCCTTCATCAAACTCTGTTTTTCGACCGAGCTTAATATAAGCAATTCTTGTTCGGACAATTTGTACGAATAAGAAAATCGCGTAGGCCGTTACAGCAAGAAAGGCAAGCGCATTAATGATCAACAACGTCTCCATTCTTTTCCCCCCATATTCTTATGATGAACTGACAATTGATTATTCCTTATCACTATCTTAACAAAAAAAGTTGTTTAAAAAAGGAATAATCTGAATTATTTCGTCTAATTAAGGAGCATCCCGTTTTGAGATGCTCACAAATTAAGTATTATTTAGCTCTATTATACAATGAATGAGCATTCAGTCAATCGATTTATTTATTTTCAGACAATTGTTTAGGGTGGCGCTAGCGCATCAGGCCCTGTCTTTCTGGTGATTGACGGGCTCTAAAAATTTTACGGGAGGTGTGCATTTTTCGAACACGGAAGGACACATAATTTCATTTGTTCCGTTCTTGAGAGCGCTCCTCGAACACGGAAGAAGGCGTTTTTTCCTTCCCGGCTTGAGAACATAAAGTTTGAGTCACCTTAAAACAAAAGAAGAAAGCTTTTCTCGCTATTCCTCGTTTTCTTGTCTTAACAAATCTTTCCGCTGTTGCCCCTTACTCAAAGTTTAAGTGAGGGGGTTTTTTCATGGCGATTACTCATTTTCGTTTTTCATTCTGGCACAGTGAGTTCCTGCCTTCAGCGTTTTTGGCGAATCCTTCAGCGTTAATTCCCTCAGCTTCAGGGTTGTTTCCGAATCCTTCAGGGTTAATTCCCTAGGCTTCAGTGTTATTTCAACATCCTTCAGTGTTTATCCGCCCAGCTTCAGGGTTAATTGCTTTACCGCGCACACCAAAAAAGGCACCGACCAAAGTCAGTGCCAATTTACGCTACTCTATTTACATTTGTTCTGGTGCGTGAACGCCGATTAAATTCAACGCATCTTGAATAACAATGCGAACCGCTTTAATGAGCGCGATTCGTGCGTGTGTTTGTTCCGTATTCTCTAAGTCGATGACTTTTTCTGCGTTATAAAAGCTGTGCAAGTCACCGGCTAATTCAAAGACGTATTGTGGAATGCGGTGTGGCATTTTCTTGTTGGCTGCCTCCGCGATCACTTGCGGATAATCTCCTAGCCGCTTCAATAAGTCAATTTCTTTTTCAGATGTCAGCAGAGAAACGTCTGCATCAGCTTCCACATCGACACCTTTTTCTTCAGCTTGCTTCAGCATGCTGCAAATTCTTGCGTGTGCATACTGAACATAATATACCGGGTTTTCGTTGGATTCGCTTGTCGCTAAATCCATATCGAAATCAAGGTGAGAGTCATTGGAACGCATAATAAAGAAATAGCGTGTTGCATCCAAGCCCACTTCGTCGATCAATTCTTGCATCGTCACGGCTTTTCCTGTTCGCTTACTCATCTTCACTTTTTCACCGTCTTGGTAAAGGTGAACAATTTGAACGATTTTAATGTCTAAAATATCTTTTGGGTTTCCTAATGCTTGGATTGCCGCTTTCATTCGGTTAACGTAACCGTGGTGATCGGCTCCCCAAACATTAATGAGTTCATCGAATCCGCGATCAATTTTATTTTGATGATATGCAATATCTGGTGTTAAATACGTATAGGTTCCGTCTTGTTTAATCAATACTCGGTCTTTGTCGTCGCCGAAATCAGTACTCTTAAACCAAGTGGCGCCATCTTGTTCATAGACATAGCCATTTTCTCGTAGCTGGTCAACGACAAGGCCGATTACACCTGTTTCATATAAAGATGTTTCAGAGAACCATGTATCGAATGGCACACGGTACTCTTCCAAGTCTTTTTTAATACGCTCAAGCAGATGATCCAGTCCATGTTGTCGGAAGGCTTCTAACCGCTCTTCTTCTGTCACGTTGACAAAGTGGTCCCCATACTCTTTATATAAATGATTCGCTAGCTCAATAATATCTTTTCCACGGTAACTATCTTCAGGCATTTCAACGTCATGTCCGACTGCTTGGAAATAACGGACCTCAATTGATTTAGCTAATAGATTAATCTGATTTCCTGCATCATTGATATAATATTCACGATCAACTTCGTAGCCAGCTTTTTCCATAACGTTAGCCAATGCATCACCGTAAGCTGCACCTCGTGCATGGCCTAGGTGAAGCGTGCCGGTCGGGTTTGCAGATACAAATTCAATTTGTACCTTTTTCCCTTTACCATGATCCGTCGTTCCGTATTGGCTTTTCGCATCGTTAATTTCGGTAACGACTTTTGTTAAAAAGGATTGATCCATAAAGAAATTGATGAAGCCTGGTCCAGCGATTTCGATTTTTTTCACCGATGCTTGACCCGTATCAATCTGTTCTACGATCTCTTCCGCAATTTGTCGCGGCGCTTTTTTCGCAATCCGCGCTAGCTGCATCGCCATATTGGTCGCATAATCACCGTGTTCCTTTTCTTTCGGTGATTCCAATATAATTTCTGGAATCTCTTCTTCACTTGCTAATTCCGCTTTTAAAATAGCTGCTTTAATTTCACTTTTCAACTGCTGTTCTACTTCAGCGACTATATTCACGTGTTAATCCTCCTCTTGAAAGTTCACCTGCAATGTATGTCTACGTGGCTCTTGGTCATTAATGACAACATCATAATCAACGAAAACTCGACCAGAACGCTGATTCATCCCTTTATAGAATTCCATTCGGTGGGTTGTCGTTTCTAAACGAAAACTACCATAAGGATGGGTATATAGCGCTTCTGTTTTATTGCCAATTCGAAAAACTTGGTGGAGCTTTAGTGTACCTTCTCTTTTCAAAACAATTTTTTCTTTTTGAATGATGATTGTCGTTTTCACCTTACCGAAATCATCCATCTGTTCGTCATATTTTATCACATGCAAGTCATTTTTGTGGATATATTCACCCTTTTCTTGCTTTTTGATTGATTCTTCTCCGTCTTCATCTATTATTTCTGCATTAACTTCGATATCAACACGAATTGGTTCTACCATAGCCATTCCCCTTTCACTTTCTCTCACGGTGTGACGGTTATATGTATCTTCATTTAACGCTTATGTTATAGAGAACTGGTTTAATCAGCCTAGTAAGTGAAGTCTCTTTTTAAAACGTGCAAAACCTTTTTCAGTCTAACGCAAGACAGCCTTCCTATCAAAAAATTCATCTCGATGTTTATATTCTTCCCAACTTTTCCATACTAATAAAGATAATATCGGCCAAAATTCACGTAACTTCAGGGGTTATCGACATGTTCAAAAAACTATTCTTCTCAATTATAATCGTCGGCAGTTTTATGCTATCCGCCTTTGCTGTCATTGTATTGTTCACCTATTTATTAGGTCCGCCAGATACGAATCTTCATCAACAAACACAGTTTTTCGACCGTGACGAGAATTTGCTTGAAACGCAGACACTCGTCAATCAACGAGAGTATATAGCCATTGAAGAAGTTTCTCCGCATTTAAAAAATGCTTTTACGGCTGCGGAAGATCAACATTTTTATGATCATCACGGATTTGATCTTAAGCGGATTGGCGGTGCACTGTATCAAAATGTCATTCATCAAGACAAAAGACAAGGTGCTAGTACAATTACCCAACAGTATGCCAAAAACCTTTATTTTACGAATGAAAAAACATGGACGCGAAAATTCAAAGAAGCTTTAGCTTCCATGCGTTTAGAAATGTTTTTAACCAAAGATGAGATCTTTGAAGGCTATTTAAATACCATTTATTTTGGCCACGGGCAATATGGCGTCGAAGCAGCAAGCCAATATTTTTTTGATAAAAGTGCTCGAGATTTAGAGGCTGATGAAGCCGCTCTTTTAGCTGGCATTCCGAAAGGCCCAGCGATTTATTCACCACTCAACGACTATGAACGCTCACTTGAACGGCAACAATGGATTTTACGTAGAATGGTCTCACTCGATTTACTCGATCAGCAAACCTTTGATGCAGTAAAAGATCGAGAAGTACCAATAGTAACAGCTGTCGCGAATGAAACGAATAAAGATTCATTGTATTTCATGGACACTGCCATGAAGCAAGCAGCCGAGTTACTGGGTATTAGTCGCGAGGAGCTGAAACACGGTGGCTATAATGTTTATACCACGATGGACGTACAAGCACAAGAGCACTTGAGTGCAACAGTTAAAGAAAATTTGCCTGAAGGAGAACTGCAAGTTGGATCAGTAACAATTAATCACCATGCGGGTGAAATCGTTGCCCTTCAAGGCGGAAGAGATTATAAACAATCATCTTATAATCGGGCGACGCAAGCTAATCGAATGACTGGTTCAACCTTTAAACCAATCCTTTATTATGCTGCACTATTGTATGGCTTCACACCTGCAACGACATTAGAGAGTACTGAAACGACTTTTCAACTAGAAAACGGCAAGACGTATAAGCCATCCAATTATGGTGACCTCTATGCCAATGGACCGATCACGTTAGCACAAGCTTTAGCGATTTCTGATAATATTTATGCAGTGAAAACGAATCAATTTTTAACATCGGATAATTTAATTGAAGCGGCGCGTACATTTGGTATTGAGGACGATTTGCCAAGTGTTCCTTCATTGGCGTTAGGTTCAGGATCCACGTCTGTGATGGACATGACAGAAGCTTATAGCTTGTTGGCGAATGGGGGGTTGTCGGTCGATCCTTACATCGTGAAAAAAATAACGAGCGAGGATGGCGAAGTATTATATGAGCAGGCGGCCGAACAAACCGAAAGAGTTCTCGATAAGGATTATGCTTTTGTGCTTACCCACATGTTAACGGGGATATTTGATGAACGGTTAAATAGCTATAGTCGGGTGACTGGTGCAACGATTGCACCAATGCTTACTCATCATTATGCCGGAAAATCCGGAACGACACCGAATGACAGCTGGATGATTGGCTATAGTCCACATTATACGACTGCGGTTTGGACTGGATATGATGATAACCAAGAAATCGTTAAGCGTGAAGACCTCGTTGCGGCGAAGCAAATTTGGGCTGAATATATGGAAAAAATCCATGAAAACAAACCGGTTCAGCCTTTTGAAGTTCCAGATGGTGTCACGGGAGCTTATATCGACCCTAATACAGGCTTTCTACAAGGGCCTGCTTGCGAAGACCGCGCGCGCCTGATGTATTTTATTAAAGGAACGGTTCCTAAAAATGTGTGTACGGAGTAAAGGGAGCGTCATGTCGATTGCATGTATTTGATTCAATAAAAAGATAAAAAAACGGGACTGATCACTCGTCTAGTGACCAATCCCGCTTTTTTGTCCTAATAAACATGTAAAAGACCCATGTTTAATCTTATTGTAACGAGGATTTTACAAAAGTACAATCAGAAAAGATATTGTTCACAATTCATTCAAAATTAATCAAATGCCGCTTTCAATTCATCTTCTGCATTTTCCCAGTACTGTGGGTTAAATTCAATCAAAAAGTCTTTTAATAATTTTTTCGAATGGTCATCCATGTGGTCAATGACAACTCTACCTTTTAGCGACTTGTCCATGCGGTTGACATGCTCGGCAAGGATTTTATAGCCACGGCGAGCTTCCCGGTCGACTTCCAAGAAACTAGCGGCAATTCCATAGTAGAACGGCCCCGCCTCGCTTCGTTCAACCGTCGTCCATACAATCCAATACGGTTTACCATTTGGCACTTCATCTTTATCCGTAACAAATCGAATTCGTTTTTCCACTTCACTTCGAGCATGCATGGCACCCATGTCTACCCAAACCCGATTCTCATTCGGATCGACGATTAATGGCGACATATTCTCTAAACTGATGGCACCTCCACCAGAGAAACCGGGATGACCATCAATCGGATCATCTTTCATGATGGTAAATTGATTACTCTTCTTTCCCGTTGTTTTTTTATTTTGATCAAATGATTTCATCACCATGGACCTCCTCGACATCTGTTCTATGATAAGTAGTCAACTTCTATTGTGCCATATTTCGTAACTGTTACAAACAGAACCGCTTTTAGAATAGACTTGCGAAGAAATTAAAGATGCTCTTAAAGAAATTGCCGATTGCAGTGAAGAATCCACCATCGTCTGGCTCTTCAATCTCAAAGTTTTGTTCTAAATAGTCTAGAACTTGTTGATTGTAGTCTGATCCTGTTAGTTCATCGCGACTAAAGAAATCATGTAATTCAGTGGCAATCTGGTCATCAATTTGATTCGTCCATTCGTTTCGGATATTTTCTTTATCTGTAAAGGCTGCGTCCATTGTATATAAAACAAAATGCAAATCGATTAATTCATATTCGCTTCCGACTTCACGAAAATGATTTTCGACGTCGATTCGATATTCGTTTTCTTCCATTGCATAAGATGCAAACGGAATCATCCATAAAATTAGTGTAATGAGCAGTATCTTTTTTTTCATCTCTTAATCCTCCCAGATTACTAAACCATCTTCATGATGGCGTAGCCCAATACGATCCAGCCTATCAAGAACGCAACGCCACCGATTGGTGTAACCATCGCGAATGTCTTCGTTTCAGTCAGACTATATAAATATAGGCTTCCAGAAAAAATAATGATTCCGGCGAAAAAGAACCAACCTGCAGTCATATAATTTCCGAGTCCTGTTTTCAATGCCAAAATGCCTGTTGCGAAAATCGCAATCGTATGAAACATTTGATATTGGACTGCTTTCTCCCAAGTGCCCATTAATCTTTCTGATAGCTTTCCTTCCAAACCGTGCGCTCCGAATGCACCGAGTGCAACTGCAATAAAGCCATTTATTGCTCCGATTAGCAGTAATGCTTTCATATTTATTTCTCCTTTTTATGTTGTTAAAAGTCAAAAATGGAGTCTCCGTTGGCATCGTCTTCATCCAGTCTTTTCCCTTGCTCCAGATCATGCTGCTTGTTTTGAACTTTTGGCGAAATTCCCATCACTTTGGCCTCGGCTTCTTCAATCGAGAAGTTTTGGGGTTGATCAGATACAGGCATGCTGAACTTGCCTTGCGCCTCGTTAGTTGAACGATCTGACCTTGTAATTAACGTTGCCATTGATTGAACAGAATACATTTTTGCTTTCAGTTGATCTGTTGATGTATTCGCATCAATGGATTGCAATTCTTTGATCATCTTTTCAATGATTGCTTGGTAAGAAACTGACATTGTGTTCCTCCTGTATTCATTTCTCAGTTAAATAGTATATCATTGATGGGCATTGGATTTCTTCTATGAAGGCTATGTTCAACATAATGAGTTTTTCTAAAAACAAAAAGCCCCAGCACATGGCTGGGACAATCAAATGAATCTATTAACCAAAAATGCTTGTGATCGCAACAACCAAGACGACGACTGGAGCGATATAGCGAACGATAAAATACCAAATGGATTGTAGTGAATGATTATTGATTTCACTACTTTTAATCGCTTGATCTTTCGTCCAATACCACCCAACGAAAATGGCGATTAACATGGCACCTAATGGCAAAATAAAGTTCCCCGTAACATAGTCGATTGAGTCTAAAATACCTTTATTGCCAACAATCGTTACATGACTTAAAATTCCGTAACCTATCGAAACGGTAATGCCAATTGCGAAAATGACTGAGCCACAAAGAATCGAGGCCGCTTTCCGGCTTAATCCTAATGTACGGTGGAAAAAGGCAACTGGAATTTCTAGCATAGATAATGCGGAAGAATAGGCCGCCATAACTAATAAAACGAAGAAAGCAGTACCAACTAGACCGCCGGCTGGCATACTCGCGAATATGCTCGGCAACGTGATAAATACTAATGGCGGACCGGATTGAACATCTACGCCGAAGCTAAACACAGCTGGGAATATGACGATTCCTGCAATGACGGCGAACACCGTATCCATCACACCAATTCCGACCGTTGCTGCAGGCAAGCGGTCCTTGCTCTTTAAGTAACTAGCATATGTCAGCATCCCCGAAATTCCTAAGCTAAGTGAGAAAAAGGCTTGCCCCATTGCTGCTAAATAGACTTGTGGATTGCTGAGCTGACTCCAATCCGGTGTAAATAAAAAGGCTAATCCTTCACTTGCTCCATCCAATGTCAATGAATACACGGCTAGAACAACCATCAAAATGGCTAATGCCGGCATTGCGATTAAATTTGCACGTTCAATACCTCGTTTAATGCCGCGAATGACAACAAATACAACTGCGACCATGAATAGAAATTGCCAAATCAACGGTCCCCAAGTACTTGATGTCCAATCTTCAAAACCTTGACCAAATCCACCCGTAGGTTCTGTCCAAAAGTCCCCAATTAAATAATGAAATAAATAATATAATGACCAACCAGATACCACACTGTAAAAACTTAAAATAAGTGTGCCGCCGATCACACCCATGACACCTGTCCAATGCCATTTTGTTCCTGGTGCTAATCGCATAAAGGAGCCTACCGCATCTTTTTTACCCGCTTTCCCGACACTGAATTCCGCAAGTAGTAGCGGTATACCGAACGCTAAAATAAAAAAGATATAGATGAGCAAAAATGTAGCGCCACCATTTTCACCAGCCACGTAAGAAAAGCGCCAAATATTCCCTAAACCGACAGCCGATCCCATGGCAGCTAACATAAATCCAAGTCTTGATTTCCATTCGTCTTTTTTCATTCCTTGATCCAACTCATCCACCTCTTTTGTTCAGAGAATGCCCAGCCTTATCGCTATCCACATTCACTATCTTTTAACGTTAAGTTCATCATATGTATGATACAAAATAACTTTTTATTACTATAACACAGTTATTGATTAAAGGAATAGAGAAAATTTATTTTTTCATACAATTAAATCGTTTGGAATATATTAAAAAAACACCACTCAAAAGAGCAGTGTTTTTTGACGAAGGTGTTTTTTCTCTGGTGAGAAATGTTGTTTACGGGTTTGTTGATTTACCATCCACGATATTAAATCCCGTTCTTTATTGCATAAGTTTCTTCCAAGCTTTCCTTCAAATCTTCCGACCAACTCTTCGAAATGCATCATAATTAAGAACGTTACCTCCCCTGTTACAACCATCTCTGTGTATGATATCTGTTTATGTATACGCTTTTAATTGATTCCATCTTTAGTATACACGAACTTCCACTAAATGTTAAGTAATATTTCAAAATTGTTAAATAATTTTTTATCTGCATTATTCTACAAAATATTTATACTTGTTATTGCATAAATAGTCATAAGGGTTTAAAATAAATTCATTATTAGGGGGGAGTTTTCGTTGAAAGAAAAGTATGCTGGTATTCATCATTTGAAGTTTATTGTTTTATCTTTAATTGGAATCGGATTATTCATGATCCCTATTCCAATTAAAGGAGAAACGACAATTGCAGTCGCCTTTTTAGCCGATCAATTTTTAAAGTTGCTAGGTGATTTTGCACTTATATTGGTCGTTCTATTAATTTCTGTCGCTGCTATATTGTCTGTCATTGTGTACATCATAACATTATTAAATCCTAATAAAATAAATCCGAACTCTTTTTTCGGTTCATTGTTCCGGGTCAATTTATTTTGGACAATCGTTCGTGTGATTGCCATGGTGTTTGTATTATTTACTTATTTCAAAGTCGGTTGGGAAGCTGTATACTCTGGTGCTACAGGTAGTATGATTTTAAATGACCTGCTCGTATTTCTAATCGCTGTCTTTTTAGTCGCAGGCCTTTTACTGCCACTCCTGTTGAACTTTGGTTTGTTAGAATTCATCGGTGCATTGCTAACGAAAGTCATGCGCCCTGTCTTCACACTACCTGGAAGATCGACAGTCGACAACTTGGCTTCTTGGTTAGGTGATGGGACAATCGGTGTATTATTGACGAGTAAGCAATATGAGGATGGCTATTACACGAAACGTGAGGCTGCAGTTATTGGAACGACTTTCTCCGTTGTTTCCATCACCTTCACCATCGCCATCGTTCGTCAAGTTGATTTAATGCACATGTTCTTGCCTTTATACGGTACAGTTGTATTAGCTGGTTTCGTTGCAGCGGTCATTATGCCACGGATTCCGCCATTGTCTAAGTTCGCTGATATGTATTTGAAAGAAGACCAAGAACCATTGGATGAGTCCGTTCCCGAAAATTATACAGCGATTACTTGGGGGTATAAACAAGCGGTCGATCGAGCGAGCAAAGCTCCTAATCTCCTGAACTATTTAAAGATTGGCATTAAAAATGTTCTGGATATGTGGATTGGGGTCTTGCCAATTGTCATGGCGATTGGAACATTAGGTGTTATCGTTGCTGAATTTACATCTTTCTTCACTTGGATTGGTGCGCCTTTCGTACCAATTTTGGAGTTGTTGCAAGTTCCTGAAGCAAAAGCGGCAGCAGAAACGTTGCTCGTCGGCTTCACGGATATGTTTCTCCCAGCGATCATTATCGAAGGTGTCGCCAACGACATGACACGCTTTGTCGTAGCTGCCTTGAGTGTGACACAGTTAATCTACCTTTCAGAAGTCGGTGGTGTGTTGCTTGCTTCTAAGGTTCCTGTGAACTTCTGGCATCTACTAGTCATCTTCTTAATGCGTACGGCAATTACTTTGCCAATCATCGTCGGTATTGCCCACTTAATCTTTTAATCTTACATGTCCAATTAAAAAAGCGATCCCGAAGTCAGGTATATGACTTTGGGGTCGCTTTTTTGCATGGCCTCCACAATTATTAATACGTTAAAAGCGGCAAGCCTGGTTTTACTTTTGCTGATTTCGGGTTCGGCAAAAATGAATCTTCACTGCGATTAACCCTATAAGCAGCCATTAAGTATTTCGTCGCATCTTTATACCGCTTCATTTCGTTCATCACACTTCCAGCCAATAAATAATAACCGCATAATTCATGATCCTCTTCTAATTTCTGATAGAAAGGGATCGCTTCTTTAATCAATAGTTGATGCAATTCTTCATGTTGTTCACGAAAGTAATATAAGATCGATTTCAATTTATGTTGATAACGCGTGTTGTGATACGATCTTGCTATTTCTAACCCTCTGTTCAATTCTTGAATCGCACGATTATTTTCACCGAGATAAAAATAAGTCATAGCCAAATAATGACTTGAGATTAACTCAACTTCATGATTTGTTTGTCGTGAAATCACTTTTTCAAAGTATTCACGTGCTGCTACATATTCATGCTTTTGTATGGACATAATACCGTCACACATATAAATGACCGATTTGATTAACCCGCCTACTTGAGCTTCATCCAGATTCCTAAGCTTTCCAAAATAACTTTCAGCTGTTTCTAGGTCTGCAATTAAACAATAATTCAAACCCAGAATAATTTGACAGCTAATTACACGTGTATAGTCCAAATTTGCCTGAAACGTCTGAAAGGCCTTTAATGCATATTTATTGGAACGAAGAATCATTTCCATACGCGTATATGCACTTGCAATCATCAAATAAAGATTAGGATCGGATGTCTCTTTTATCAATTTCTCTGCCAATTTAAAATGCTTAATTGCATTCGCGCAATAAAATTTCGTCAAATAATAATAACCGACAAACTTGTGATAGCTATATGGATAATGCTCCTCCAAAATCCATGAAAAACTTTGTAAATACGTGAACTTCTCGTCCAACTTTTCGTGTTGACCCGTGTACACGTAATGAGCGAATAACGTCAATTCATATAAGTAACTAAGTTCAACAGCTATGTTTTTTTCATCTTGCAACTGAATTTCCCGATACAGAGATTCAGCTTTGTTTAAATCATAGCTGTGCAATGCTTCGATCCAATCTTCTAACATCTTTTTAACCTGCTCATCCGAAGAACTGATGAACTTTTCAACAGGGAGCTCCATTCGCTCACATAATTGGCTAACAATCTCTTTATTAAGAGAAATTTGATTGTTTTCTAATTTGCTTAAATAAGCGCTTGAACAAATACCTTCCGCTAACTGCTCTTGTGTGATTCCTTGGCGCATGCGATGCCATTTGATTGTTTGACCAATAAGCGACAATCCAATCTCCACCTTCTATTCCAACTTATTGTTCTATTATAGTCCTTTTTGACTAGGTTTTCCACAAAAACTATCAAATTTTACCAAGGAATCACAGCAAAAATTTAGCTATGAATGAATTGCCCACTCTCCGTCTTTCAAAATCTCCTCTTTTTCGCCATTTTCGGTGACACCATATACAGTTAAGTCACTGGAACCCATCATGAAATCTTCATGAATTAAACTTTTGTTGATTCCAGCCTCTTTTTGTTCGTCTGCACTCATATTTTCACCGTTCTCCAAATTGGTTGGATAGGCTTGCCCGAGTGCTAAGTGGCAAGAAGCATTTTCGTCATAAAGCGTATTGAAGAAGATTAAGCCTGACTGAGAAATAGGTGATGAATGAGGAACTAAAGCTACTTCACCGAGCCGAACTGCCCCTTCATCCGTATCCAGCAAATGTTTAAGCGTTTCTTCTCCTTTACCCGCTTCGAAATCAACCACTTTACCATCTTTGAATGTCAGCTTAAAATCATCGATTAAATTACCGTTATAGTTTAACGGCTTTGTATTTCTGACAGTTCCTTCTACACCTTCTCGATGCGGTGCAGTAAATACTTCTTCCGTCGGCATATTTGGATTGAAAATAATTCCTTTTTCCGTTTTTGCCGTTCCGCCTGCCCAAATATGGCCTTTAGGTAGCTGAATGCGAAGGTCTGTAGTAGCTGAGTGATACTCTAAGGCGACATATTTTTTTTCATTTAAATAATCTCGAATATCATGCAACGTTTCATTATGGTCTTCCCAAGCTTGAATAGGATCATCTTGATCGACGCGTACGATTTTAAATATTTCTTTCCACAATTCAGCCATCGCTTCTTCTTCATTTTTATCAGGATATATCTTTGCTGCCCATTTTTCCGTAGGAACTGAGACGATTGACCATTGAACGCGGTCGCTCATCATATATTCACGGTACTCACTCAATGCTTCTCCGGCTGCTTTGTTTGCTTTGGCAATTTTTTCTGGTTCGATTCCATCCAACAAATCCGGATTCGGTGCATAAACACTCAAAATACATCCACCATTTTTGACGTGACCGGTTTGCTTATCGACCAACCAATCCGGAATACTTTCTAACACATGTAGTGGTTCGTTCTCATATTTCTTTCTAGTAATGACTTCATCTGACCAGTTCACCGTTACATTTTCTGCACCTACTCTGTAAGCTTCTTCTACTACATGGTGCACAAAGTCTCTTGCCTCGATTGGTGCATTAATAAAGATTGGCTGTTCTTTTTGGACATTTACACCAACCTTCACAGCAAGCTCGGCATATTTCTTTAATGTAGCCTCTGTTGGCATCATACGACACTCCTTCTTTTTCTATTATGTCTTATTATTTCATATTCCGAATAATTTAAAAAGTATTCGTATCACTTATTGACAGATATTTTTCACATTAAAAAAAGATGATCTCTAAAATTTGATTGAGACCATCTTTTAACTAGCTGTTAACGTTCACTTCGTTTCTCGTTTAGTTACTTTTTTTCATCCACCCAGTTCATTAATTCTTCTTTCGCTACATTATAAAACTCAGGAATCGTATTCTCTTGATAAATTTTTTCAAATTCATCCTGAAGCTGCTTAACTTGTTTCAAATAAGCCGTGGCCTCATCTACCTTCAACCGATAGTCGATTTTTAAAATACTAACCTTCTGTTGATCTTTTCTCGAGACGGTGTGCGTCGTGAATTTTTCAGTTAGGTTAAGTATTTCATCGTTTAGTAAACTTGGCTCTTGCTCGTGTGGAGCGGTTGCGTCGAATATAGATAGCCCTAGTTCAGGAAGGTTTACCATATCCAAGCTCGACGGATCAAATCCACAATGATACACTTCGACATCAAACCCACGATCCTGTGCTTCACGAGCAATTTTTCGAAGAATGGTTGATTTCCCCGACCCTGAAGTGCCTTTCATAAAAATTCTTCGATTTGCTTCGTTTGTTAAATTTTGAATGAAATCAACCGGTCCTTCTGGTGTAGCTGCACCTAAATAGCGATGTTGTACGCTTGACGGTTTATTCAACATGTTCTTTTCAAATATTTCTTCCTTCAATCGTTCTGTCTCTCGGTCAGCTTCTTCAAAATTCATATAAGGTCCATAGACGCCTTCAACTTCATGATGAATCGCAAGTGCTTCTTGGAAACTTTGAACAGCTAGTGTGTGCACTTCTTCTATTTTTTTTTCTAAATCTACTAAAGTTTGCTTCTTTTCAATTAAACCTTCTTTGTCATATCCTTCTCCGCAGAATAATAGACTTTCTTTGATTAGTGGCCATTTCATCCGCCGAATATTCATTTTTGAACGATCGAAAATACCTGCATTCAGGTCTGTAAAAACGATACCTTCAAGTTCGTTTCGCTGAATGTGATTGTAAATATAGTCTATATTTAGTTGGTTCTTCATTTGGTCAGCAACATCTTTTAGCAGTGGGCTTATTAACGACGTATGCCCACCTTCGATGTAAAGAACATGATCGAGTTGTTCGATTAAGTTTTCATAAAAATTGACATATCCTTTTGCTGTGGTGCCTCCCATAATATACTTATGTCCCGACATATCATCATCCTCCCGGTCTCCCTTATTGTATGAATTTAAGCTTTGAAAAAGACCATGGGACAAGTGGTTTTAGATAATTGGGCGAGGGACATGTATATGAACAAAAAAGGCTGGGACAAAATCTTTAAAGTTGACTCAAATACGAACATTCTAATTTAGTATGGCGGAAATACCGCTTCGGAAATATACTTCGCTTTTCACGGGCAGCTGTTGAGCCTCCTCGTGCTACGCACTGCGGGGTCTCACCTAGGCTTTCCCTCCCGTAGAAGTCTCCGTATATTTCCTACGCTAAGTTAGATGGTTATTCGTATTTCTTGAGTTAATAACTTTGATTCGTCCCAGCCTCTTGCTTATTCATCTTTATTTTCCAATTGAGATAACGCTTCTTTTTCTTCCTTTGACAGATCTGAATCGGCATCCTTTGAAGGTCCAGAGGAAAACCAACCAATTAAGGCAATCAGCACGAGTACAATATAGAAAGTAAGTTTCCATATCGTTGATTCTGCGAAATCATGTGGAATTAACGCAATGTCTTCATGAGCTAAGGTAAGAACAAGAAGTTTCACCCCTACCCAACCGACAATAATAAATGCAGCTGTTTCTAAACCTGGTCGTTCATTAAGCAATTTGACAAAATAAGTCGCTGCAAACCGCATGATAATGACACCGATCAATCCACCAGTTAATATGACAAGAAATTTACCGCCATCCATTCCACCAATTTGCGGTAAATCCGTATTCGGCAAAGCCATTGCCAGTGCAACAGCAGCTAAGATGGAATCGATTGCGAACGCAATATCCGCAAACTCAACTTTGACGACAGTCATCCAGAAACCTGTACCCTTTTTTGGTTTGCTGACGGCTGAGTCTTCGGCAGCTTCATCTGCTTTATGAAGTACGAATTTCCGAAACAAGTGATTCAGCGCAATAAATAATAAATAGGCTGCACCAATTGCCTGCATTTGCCATACATCGACGAGAAAAGAAATAATAAACAAAGAGCCTAGACGTAAAACAAAAGCACCAAACAAACCATAAAACAGAGCTTTCTTTCGTTCTTCTTCTGGCAAGTGCTTAACCATAATAGCTAAAACAAGCGCATTATCTGCTGCGAGAATTCCTTCCAATCCAATTAGGACGAGGAGTACCCAGCCATATTCTAGTAATAAACCCCATTCCATTTCGACAAACACTCCTCAACGTTTAACACCTTTACTAATCCTTATCTTCCCCAAACCATCCTTCGTTTAACAGTCACATTCTTTAGATGGAGTGAATAAAGCAGGATTATCCAAAATAACATATTACGAGTATACACTTTTCTTGTCGAAAATTGAATTACCAAATGCTTTCTGCAAAACAAAAAAGCTAGCCGCGGTCTAACGCAGCTAGCTTCAGTAATTGCCTATTTAATTCAATCGTTTACTTACTCACCTGTAACTTCTTCGATTTCACCTTTCAACTTATCGAATAATTCAGGGTCAATTCCTTCAACTTCTTCACGGTAATACTCATGAACTGGTTGAATAGCTTCTCTGAATTCAGCAATTTGGTCTTCATCAAATTCAATGACCTCAGTGCTTCCTTCATCTTTGATTGCTTGAAGTCCAGCTTCGTTTTGTTTCTTCTGTTCATCGAATACCCAGTCTTGCAATTCTTTTACTGTTTCATCAACTACAGCTTTTACGTTGTCATCAAGACCGTTATACCATTCAGTATTCGCAGTCGTCATCGCTACATAGTTGTTATGACCTGAAATCATCATATAATCTTGTACTTCATTAAAGCTTGCAGATTCAATAAAGAAGATCGGGTTTTCTTGTGCATCGACCGTTTCACGATCTAATGCTGTGTATAGCTCACCCCAGCTTAATGACTGAACGGTAGCACCATACGCATCATAAGATTCACGCATTAAAGGTGATTCTTGTACACGAACGTTCAAGCCTTCCCAATCAGATGGAGATTTAATCGCTGTGTTACTTGTCCATGCCATCTGACCCTCACTCCAATAAGCTAGTGGAGTGATGCTATGCTCTTCGTATTTCTTACGCAGGTCTGTGTTCAGCGCTTCACTATCCTTTAAAATTTGGTGAATCTGCTCTTGATCTGTCGGGAACAAATAGTGCATAGAGAAAATTTGACCGTCTGGAACTTGTCCGCCCGTAAATCCTGGAGACATGACAGCCAGCTCAACTCCACCTTGCTGTAGTAACTGTGCCTGGTCTGTTTCACTACCTAGAGCACCATATTCAAGCGCTTCAACTGTAATTGCGCCACCTGTTTTTTCTTCAATTCGTTTTGCAAATTCTTGTGCATAAACAAACTGTACTTCGCCTTGAAGTTCTTCCGTCACCATACGCCACTGATCGGATTCAAAGTCTCCGGAAGCTTCTTCACTTCCTTCACCTGAACCAGAATCGGACTCTTCCTCTGATCCTGAATCTTCAGAGCCTGTATCCTCAGACTCATCACCATCTCCACCGCCACAAGCAACTAGCAGTAGACTTAAGGCAAAAATTGATGCTAACATTAACAAATATTTTTTGTTAAAAATGTTCATTACCCCCTGTAATGTATTTATTGTTTAAAGGAACTGCATAAGACAGTTCTCTTTAATCCTGAATAAGTACTAAAGATAACTCTGGGAAGAATACCAACAACAACCCAATTGCGATTAACATCACGATATAAGGTGGTGTACTTTTGATAACTTCCAGATAAGGTTTGTTAAACACCGCACTTGCGGTAAATATGTCAACACCAAATGGCGGTGTTGCAGAACCTAATGCTGCTTGGAAAGTCACGATGATTCCAAGGTGGATCAGGTCAACTCCTGCCGCTTCAGCAGCTGGAGCAAAAATTGGTGTTAATACTAAGATAACGACGATTGGGTCAACAAACATACACCCAACGAAGAAAAACACACTGACCATCAACAGGACGAATAACGCACTCGGATCTGTCCCAAGAACTGCTTCAGTAATCATTCTTGGAATTCCCGCAAAACCAATTACCCAAGTGAAAAGCTGTCCACCAGCAACCAAAATGAAAACGGCTGATGTAACTAAACCTGTTGAGAGTGAAATTCCAGGAAGTTCTCTCCATTTAATCGTCTTAAATATCAATACTTCCAAAATTATTGCATACAATACGGAAATACCTGATGCTTCTACTGGTGTAAATATACCAGTGTAGATTCCACCGACAATAATAATTGGAAATCCTAACGGTAAAAGTGCTTTTCTAAAATGAACAAATCGTTCTTTCCAGCTAGCTTTTTCACCTAGTGGAATGTTCTTCACTTTTGCATGAATAATATTATAGATTGCGAATGCTAAAAATACGATTACCCCTGGAATAATTCCAGCAATAAACAAGTCGCCGACGGATACCGAACCTGCTGCAAGTGCATAAATGATCATACCAACACTTGGCGGTATTAATAATGCCACGTCACTGGCATTAACAATTAAGGCCATTGCCTGCGAATCTTTGTATCCCATTTTAAGTAATCTTTCTCTCATCGGTCGTCCAATGGCGACCACTGTTGCTTGTGTTGAACCTGAGATGGCACCGAACATTGTACAGGCTGCTGCAGTCGTTACGGCATATCCCCCACGAATGTGACCGACGAACGAACCGACGAAATCTAATAAACGCTGTGAAGTTTTACCAGCTGTCATAATATCCGCAGCGAAAATAAATAACGGCACACATAACAGTACAGGTGATTCAATGCCTGTCATCAGTTGCTTCATGAGAATATCCATGCTTAAATTTGGATTGTAAATAAGCATAATAACAACGGGTGCCAGGATCAGCGGAATCATCATCGGGAAGTTCAACAGCAAAAGAATAATCATTATAGATAATAATGTCGCTAACATAGATTTTTCCTCTCTACTCTAATCGATTTTTGACGTTAGATGGATATATCTTCCATCTTTAGATCTTTCTCTCTTTGATCGTTATAATCAACGGCATCGATTCCTAAATAAACTTTATCTTTTGCTTTCGCTGTGAAGTTCACAATTGTGTTTCTAATGTATTGAATCCCAGCTGTCAGAAAGCCGATTGGAATAAACACGGCCATTAAGTATCTAGGGACTTCCAACGAAGTCGTAATAGCCCCGGTATTATATTCAAATAGAACAAAATTATAAGTATAGTACGCCATGACAAACATCACGATTGCGGTCACTGCATTAATCACAATCATCATCACTTTACGAACCTTCATAGGAGCAAAGTCGTAAAAAGCAGACATACTGATATGCCGTCCTTTTCGAGCTGCATAAGCAATTCCCATGAACGTTGCTATAATGATGGCAAATTTACTCACCTCATAGGCGAAATAAAAAGCACCTGAATTAAAGACTTCTCGGGCGATTACATTACCGACGATCATAATTGAAATTAAAATGATCGAGAAGGATAATATAAACTCTTCTAATCTCATCATTACTTTATCAATAAAATGAAATACTTTTCCTATTCCTCGAATAAAGCCATTGTTACTCAAGCTTCCCAAAAAACTTGCCCCCTCTCGAAAAGAAAGACTGTGTATAATTGATAAATAAATTACACTGTTCATTTCTTCTATTTAAGCGTATATGATTCTGCTAGAATTATTCAACTTCCAAAAAAACACACATTTTATAGTTTAATAACCTATTTTGCGAGGAAATAAACATAAAATTCAAATTTCTATAATATAATCGAAAATACGCGCAGATTATCGTGTATACTCCAAATTTACTAGTTGATTGCTTTTTCAAAGTTTGTTATGAAAAAGCCTTCATATCATTGTTTTAAGGTGATAATTTCATCTTTTTGGGTTTATCTTTTTTAAAAGTGTCATGAAGATTCATTAGATTGGATGTAAATCCTGAGGATAAATAGGTGATTTTTTCAAGCGTTCTATCTAAATTAAATGTATGTATAGTGTCCTTTTATATGTATCATTCGATGGTGACCAGGAACATCCCTGCTAAACATTTTAATTAATTAAATATTTTGTTATTTATGGGGTGTTCGTACCTAGATTGAACGAATCCATTGCTCCTATATTTTTTTGAGGTTGCACTCTAGGGCCAAAGTCACTTATCTACTGCTTATTTTAGCGTCGTTATTTGTTCTCGATGACTTTTGGACTGCACACGCACTCATTCGGGGATCGAGATGCATTCTCAATGACCTTTTCAACTAATATTTAGTCTGTTCAGTCATTGAGAGCATTCCTCAAGGACGTTTTCAATGCTTATCCACTTCTTCCGGGTGTTGAGACGCGTTCTCGACGACAGTTTCGATGCTCCCATGCTTCATTCGGGTGTTGATACACGTTCTCAACGACGATTCGAAAAGATTCAGCCCTCATTCTGGTATTGAGATGCACACTCGATGACAAATCAAACTGATTCCGCTCTCATTAAGGTATTGAGACGGTCTCTCTACGACAATTCACACCGTTCCACACCTCATTCGAGCGTCGAGAAAGGCTCTCGTTGTTATCAAGACTTTCTATATTTAAGCACAAGAAAAAACCAGCTAGGGACCACTTTTAGTCCACTAGCTGGTTTAGGATTGTTTAACTTATCCTTGTCGATTATTCGGCTTGGATAAACTGATGACAATATCATTTGATTCGATTTTTGGCTCGCGATTTGGAGAGAAGAAACTAATCTTCCCATTCCCTTTAATAATCGCCAATAAAATCGATTCATGATGTAAGTCTTTTTTCAGCATTTCAAATGTATACTCTTCTGTAACCTTCGTTTTCTTAAATACAAATCCTTGGTTGATCTTCTCATTCAGTACTGTCCAGTTAGCCTGTTCACTAAATAGAATATTTCCGCTTATATGGTTACTGACTTCATCTAAACGATCGCCATTGTCCATTTGAATCGGTAATTGGTACAAAAATTCCCGACCGAACTCTGGCTTAAATGTTGTACTGATTAATGTGTTGTATGAATCAAATTCCGTCATACTGATCATATATTCATAAGGAGTCATATCTAACTGGTAATCGGTTTGTTCAGAAAGCACTTCGCCATGTTTGTTTGGCACATCGAGTCTACGTGCATGAGATAATCTACTCCATGATGAATCAATGATCATAACCGGTATTTCATAGTCATCCAATACTTTCGCAAAGTTGGCTGTGAATTTACTAGATCCAACCATTAGAATACCTGGTGTGCTTTCAGTAGATAAATTTAATTTTTTCGAAAGCCATCCAATTGAAAAGCCATGAGCCAAAACTGTCGCAAACACAAGGCCAAACGTTAATGAAGTTAACATTTCAGCTTCCTCATAACCTTCAAGCATCAACACTCCGGCAAAGTAACCAGATACCGTCAAGGCGACAATTCCTCGTGGCGCTATCCAACCTGTCAGTAATTTCACTTTAAACGGTAAACCTGTACCGATTGTTGAGATGAAAATCGTTAACGGTCGAATGACAAAAAGCATTAGTAAGACGAACGAGATGATCGGCCATTCAAACATGGCAATCAATGTTTCTCTTGTCAATGACGCTGTTAACATAATGAAAATCACAGAGATCAACAGAATAGATATATTCTCTTTAAAGTGACGTAAATCTCCAATAGATGAAATTCTCATATTTGCAAGGGTTATACCCATTACCGTTACGGCTAGCAAGCCTGTTTCGTGCATAATCGTATCACTGATTGTAAAGGCAGTCACGACACTGGACAAAACAAATGGAGATTTTAAATACTCAGGTACCAAACCATTCTCGAATAATTTACCAACGCCTAAACCAAATCCAATCCCAATCAGAATAGCTAATATCGATCCACCGATAAAGAATAAAATAGTGATGAATGTCACATCGTCAAGGGTAATGAATTGAATGAATACAAATGCGAAAACAGCAAGCAAGGCACCTAAAGGGTCTACGATAATACCTTCCCATTTAAGAATTGCAGAAGGAAGTGGCTTTAGCTTAGCCTGCCTCAAGAGAGGTAAAATAACTGTCGGTCCTGTGACAATTAAAATAGCTCCGATTACGAAAGATACAGCGAGCGGTAGTCCTGCGACATAATGTGCGGCTAATGAGCCTAAAAGCCATGCTAATAATGCCCCAATTGTCACGATACGATAGATCGGTTTACCGATTCCGCGAACTTCACGAAAATCCAAGCCTAGGCTTCCTTCAAATAAGATAATCCCAACAGCAATGGAAATCAATGGACCATATACAACTGCGAGGTTTTCCTCAGGATTTATAACTCCAAAAATAGGTCCTGCCAGTAAACCAACGACCGACATCACGACAATCGCTGGTAATCTATAGCGCCATGCAACCCACTGTGAGCTAACGCCTAAAAATAAGATGAGCATCAGTTCAAACAATAAATTGTCCACCGTGCGCCTCCTTCCTTATGGGCTAGTATGCTTAGTTCCCTAATAGATGTGGTATAACCCATATATACGATATTTTTTATATATACGCTAGCAATTATATAATTCACTAGGGGGGTAGTCAATGGCGGATATCGTAAGCGTCATTCTATTAATTATTATTTTGTTTGTTTTAGTTTTACCTGCATTCTTCGTATTGTATGCATACTTTGTCGACCGTAACCAAAAAAGACATTCTGTACTTCGGAATTATCCGGTACTTGGCCGCATTCGATATATGTTTGAAAAAATTGGACCGGAATTAAGGCAATATTTTTTCCGAGACGATACAGAAGGTAAGCCTTTTTCAAGAAAGGATTATCATGACATCATCATCCCAGCGAAATATGGTCATCGTTTGATTGGCTACGGTTCACTCAGAGATTTTGAAGAGCCTGGCTACTACGTAAAAAATTCAATGTTCCCTAAACAACTAGAAGAGTTAGCACTCGGTGAAAGTCCTCAAATCAGCTCATTCGTTTACCAAATTGATAAAGATTCATTGCTCGGTAGAAAAGAGCACCGCGAAGATAAAATGATGGAACCTTTTTTACTTGAGGAAGAATATGAAGTCGTCATTGGTGAGGATACACCGAACCCGTTCCATGTAAAAGGACATATTGGTATGTCTGCCATGAGTTATGGAGCACTTGGAGATCGTGCCATAACCGCATTATCGATTGGACTTGGCCGTGCTACTGGTACATGGATGAATACGGGTGAGGGCGGACTTTCAAATCATCATTTAAAAGGAGATGTCGATCTCATCATGCAAATCGGCCCTGGTTTGTTCGGTGTTCGTACGGAGGCGGGTGAGTTTTCGTGGGAAGAATTAAAGAAGAAAGCAGAGATTGAACAAGTGAAAGCGTTCGAATTAAAGTTGGCACAAGGTGCAAAACTTCGAGGCGGTCACGTTGAAGGTGATAAAGTCACCCCCGAAATTGCTAATATCCGTAACGTCGAACCGTATAAAACGATTAACAGTCCAAACCGATTTAACGAATTTGACGATGTGCATACACTTCTTGATTTTATTACTGATATTCGAGAAGCAACCGGTTTACCTGTTGGAATGAAGATCGTCGTCGGGCAAGAAAAATACGTCGAAGATTTGGCTAAAACGATGAAGGAGACTGGTAAACACCCAGACTTCATTACCGTCGATGGCGGCGAAGGCGGAACGGGTGCTACGTATCAAGAGCTTGCTGATAGTGTTGGATTGCCATTAAAGGCAGCATTGCCGATTTTGCATCAAGCACTCGTAAACGAGGGTGTAAGAGACCGTGTGAAGATTATAGCTTCTGGGAAGTTAATTACACCAGATAAAATTGCAATTGCCTTATCATTAGGTGCGGATCTCGTTCAAGTAGCCCGAGCCTTTATGGTGACTGTCGGTTGTATCATGGCACAAGTATGTCATACGAATGAATGCCCTGTCGGCGTGGCAACGACGGATCCAAAATTACAACGTGCATTAAATATTGATGAAAAGTCTTATCGTGTTACTAACTTTGTCATTGCCATGCGTGAAGGTTTGTTTAATTTAGCAGCGGCAGCAGGGTTGGAATCACCATCTGAGTTCAGAGACGAGCATGTTGCTTACAAAGATTTATATGATGTCACCTATGATAATCACTTGAAGACCTATCAAGCTTAAATGACTCAACTATGTATTCTTACTCCGATTAATTGTAAAAGATTCCGGGATAGGAAATTCGCTAGATGAGTTCTTACTACCGGGATCTTTTTTTGAAATACTTATTGATTGATTGTGTTCTTTACTTCTTTTCTTATATGATAGTTACAAGTGATGTGTAGGATAAGAAAGGGGTGTTTTTATGCGTTGTCCATCTTGTGGCAGCTTTGTTGAAGAGAATATTCAGTTTTGCCCTAACTGTGGTGAGGATATCGAAGCTTCAATTATTACAATTCGTTCAGATGAGGTATTACCTAGCGAGAATGTCTACGGTGTTTTAAAGAAAATCTTAAAGCAGCCGTCTGCGAGTAAACATCTAACACCGAATCATTTAGCAATTGGTTTGATTTCCATTGCAATTTATTCTTTATTAATTGCTGGCTTTATCTATTACTCTATGAAAAGTATCTCTTCTAATTTGCAAAACTCATTTAATGACCTCGGATTAGGCAATATACTTGGTCAAAGTGTGGAAGTTAGCTTTTTTGACTATTTCATCTTACCGTTTATAGGATTTTATGCACTACAAATTATTATGATTTTGCTTATCTTTATTTTGGCCAAAATTTCTGGTGAAATAAAAGACTTACGAGCATTGACCGCTCAGTATGGTGGATATTTATTTCCGTTCTCAGCCATCTTCTTGATCGGCATTTTATTCTCCGTTTTGAATCTAAATTGGTTGGCAACTGTTGCATTCATCATCGCAACCCTTGGTGTCATTTTTATGTTACCAGCCATTCTTACTAAGCATGGAGTCGAAAACACAGGGGGCGGAACCGATCGCGTTTATCTCTTGTTAATTGTTTATTTTATCGGTGTTTTAATTTTAAGCTTTGTTGCTAGAACGTATATCGAAACGATGGTATCGAGTTTTATCAATAATATTACGAGTATTTTCTAAAAAAACATACTAAGATTAGTGGGCAAGGTCATCGACGGATGATCTTGCCCACTATTTCTTTTTATACGATATAGTGAG
>NZ_JAGSIE010000030.1 GCF_018138385.1 Allobacillus saliphilus | reverse complement strand
GACTTTGGGGAGGTACTTCCTTTTTTGTGTTTTGAAACCCTTGCCCTGTAAGGGCTAAGATTTATGAAATTTATTCTCAAGAAGATAGATTTTAAATCTTTCAATTGATTGTGAAATTGTGACTGGAGCGGTGTTCATAATAATAATCCTCCCTGCTATGTTATACGACGAAATTAGTATTTGCTTAATTGGTGTTATGCGACAAGAAAACCAATGAATGTTATGTAGTATTGTCGTATAAACCATATTATGTGACAATCCTGTTGTTGCTCGTATTATAGCGCGTAAATTAGGATAAGGCAGCCATAGGTTAGTATAATTTTTTTAACCACAATGATTTTTCAATTTCCCACATCAGACTTATATAATTCCCATTTAATATGAAGGAACCTAATGAATATGCTTTTTTCTGGCATTTAAATGATGTAAGTTTTGGCAACGTCTTTATTAAATATTTTGAATTATTACTCTATGTGAAACTGTATTATTGCTAATATTTATACATAATTGTCAAGCAGTGCTTATTGTATTAACGGAGCAGTTCTGTTTAATAAGATATGCTGTATCTTTATGGTAATATTATCTGTAAAGGGAGCAATAAATTGATTGATGAACTAAAAAGAATCCTTAAAAATTCTCCTGATGATGAAGTGAAATCACTTTTATTTCAAATTCTTTTGCGAATCAATATGCTTGAAGAAACAGAAGAATATACTGAGGGGCAATTTGTGACAGACTTGAAAAAAACATACAATGATTTTCTGAATTATAAAAGAAACCAAACCGATTTAAAAAATAATAAAGACTATAAGGTTGTACATATTCTCTTTGGTGATTCAGCATCTGGTAGTTTAAAAAGAGCATTAAAAGAAATGGAATTGCAAGACGAAGAAAAGGTTATCTCATTTTCGGATATGTTCTCTATTGGTCCAGTTTGGCAATTGCACGATGAGGTAGGGCTTAACCAAAGGTATAAATGGATCAAAAATCATCTAATCTTTGATGACGATTATTTAGATGAATACCAACATAATTTCAACATTACAACCTCATTGATTAACTCTATTCCTAAAAATACAACAATTATAATCTGGGTTGGGGAAAACTCTCACGAACAGACTGCTTTAAGATATGTTCTGTATTTATTAAAAGATAAAAATTATGAGATTTTCTTACTGAATACAACTAAGCAATTTAAAAATCAATTCAATATTCCAGACACTGACTGTTACCCGTTACACACTGGAGAAATTATATCTGAAAAGTTAAGGATAATTTATGAAAAATGTAGAAATATCCCTCCGGTAAATCAAGAGCAACGAAAAAAATTTGAAGAGGAATGGAGAGAGTTAACTTCTACACAAGAGGTTCTAAGAGTATGGGAAAATAAAAAAGTAAAGAGTGTAGATGAATCTTATTATGATGACTATATAATCAATAAGGCTAAAAAACTACATAAAGAGCGAAAGAATAATGAATTTATGAAATCAGCACGCCTTATTGGTGAAGTTATTGGATATTTAGACCAATATATTGGTGACGTGTATTTTGAGTATAGGGTAAGACATTTAATCATGAATGGAGTTTTTGAAATAGAAGGTGTTCCAAAAGCAATGAGATTTTATAGTGTGAGACTCAAAAATGAATAACGCTATTGCACTAACGTGTGCGTTAACACAACAAGGAATAAAACTAAAGAGCCTAAAATATGCATGAATTTATACAATTCCTGTATATTTAGGCTCTTTTTCCATTCATAAAACTTACTGCCTCAAACAATATTGTTTGATTGCCGAATACATATCCTCTATCTTCTTATCCAATAAATATGAGAATTCCACCGAAGAACAAATAGTTAACCTTATATCGATATCCTTGAAATAATTGTTTATGGCATACTAAAAATGTAGTCTTTGGCAGTTAATTTATGTAGGGGCTGCGAAGCTGCTATATAAATTAAAAAAACCACTTGCCAACCTCTCCAAATAACTTTAAACTCCTCGTTGGACCAACAACGTTCGACAGGAGGATATTAGGAGATGTTAGCAGTGGCACAAATTGATTATATCAGACTTGAGGTAAACCAAAAAGGAGAAACATATGCCAGTGTGGGCAAAAGAATGGGTATTGACCCACGCACGGTTAATAAATATACGAATCAAGTAAAGAGTCTTTATTAAACCAATAAATTGAGGTGGCAAGTGGCATACATTTTTAAATGTCATTTCATACATTTTTTACTTGCCAAATACACAAGTTCGTACTAATTTTCGAGTTTTTAAGCGCTGAAGTTAATCGATCGATATCGGAATTCCAAGAACAAAAATAATAGGTGCAACATAAACGATAAAAACAAGGAATGTAAAAATGAGAAGATCGGAAAGAAACGCGATAAGACTTGTTTCCATGTTGTCATAATTAAATAAAACAAAGATGAAACCAACGTTTATTGAGGTTATTAATGCTACAAGCATTTTCTTTCTAAAGACTTCCATTTTCATTCCGCCCTATATAATAAATTATACTTATTGAGTATGATAAATCAGTTTTCTACTAATTTTGGGGCTGGTTTTTTTAAATCTTGTTCTAAAATTTCATACATCTTCATACCGTGTTCTTTTATAACTTCTTCATTCCAATATTTGTTATTAGCAATAGAAGCCATAATACGAAGTTTCTGTGAGCTTTTGATAGTATTTTTTTTAGTTAATTTTGCTTTAGGATCAAGGTTTGAAAACTTTGAGTTAGCAGGGCTAGTAATTAAACAAAGATTACCAAAATGATTTAAATCAGTAACATCCATTTTCCTATATCCTTCATTTCCATCAGGATTTTGAGGGTAAAAGTGTTCAATAGAATTTCTAAATGTAAATTCATAATCCTCCATTTGCTTAATTTCATGTTCATAACCATCTCGCCACAGAACATAGTCTAAGTATGTGAATACTATCCTTTCGATATTAAATCCATCACGCATTTTATATCCGCTTTCTCTAACTTTTTGGCGAGCATAATCTTCTAATAACTCAAGATATTTTTTCGAAATACTCTTTTTATCTATATTCTCCATTAAAAATCGTAATGAATCGGTTATCCAGTGCATCATTTTTGGCGATGTATACGTTATTCTAAGTGCTGATTGTATCATGCGGATCTTTTTATGAATGTCATCTTCATTCTTTCCAGATGCATGGTTAGAAAAAGTCCGAACATAATCAACTTTATTATTGTTGTCTGTTTGATAATATTTTAATTTACTTAATGACCACGTACCTTCTTCGCTGTGTCTTCCATAATATTCTCTCTTTATAATAAATTGATCAAATAAATATCTAGCTTGTAATAATTGAATAATAAACTTTTCTGGGTTTATTTCATCACTCATAATATCTAACAATCTTTTATCATCTAATGCACCATCATCAGTAGCATCAGTTCCCTTGTATAGCCTCATAACATGCAGTAGAAAATTCGGAAAGGTTATAATCGATTCAAAACGTTGGTCCTCTTCATCTTCATTCTCTTTATCTTCAATTTTTTCATCTTTACTGTACTCCTCAATTGCATCTATCACAGAAAATGTAGTAAAAATCATACCTTTCTTTTCAACCCTTTCTGGATAGAGACTCTGGAAAATCTGATCAAAATTACTACATTTTAATTCCTCATATTTTGTACCAAACAACTTTTTCCTATTTTCAACAGCAAAAGACATCTGAACATACTTTTCCATACGAGAACAAGCATCCCAAATCTTAGAGAATACACTTCTTCTTTCAAGTGCCTTTTCTCCAGTGATGTTTGACATTAGTCTTGCTTTAACTATTTCGTGAGCCTCTAATTGTTCACCACGAGTATTCATAACCTCGAAGTAATGATTTAAATCTGTATCCTTAGGTACAATAATTCTTAGTAACTTAGTTTTTTCAAGCTTGTTTATTATTCCGCTGTCTTGGGTGACTTCATTTTTGAAGTAATTTAGGGCTTCTAAAAATTCTTTGGTATAAAATTCTTCATCTAAGTCTTTAAGTCCATTAGAGATCTTTTCTAACGTTCGATTTGATTTTTTTCTTGCTTCAAACATTAAGCTCTTATAAGGAGGATTGCGCTTTAATGAAGCTAACAATATAAATAAAGTTGTTAGACGTTGTTGACCGTCGATGACCTCGTATACTGCATCATCTCGTTCATACACAACAAGACTCCCTAAAAAATACTCTTGATCAGCGTCGCGAATGTCCTCGAGTAATTGCTCCCTCTCAATATTACTCCAAGCATAATTTCGTTGGTAAATTGGAATGATATACCGAACATTCTCATGAAATAATTCATTTACGGAGAGCTCTACTAACTTTCTAGACTTATCAGCCACCTTCTATCACCCCAATTGCTTGTCTTAAATCATCAAAGCTATTTTTCTTATATTTACTCGCAATATCATCTTTTTTAATATCATCGAGTACAGTCATTTCTAAATCCTTTGGACTTCTTGCATCTCTTATAGCAGTAAATAAGTTTAGTCTATAGTTTAAAGATTCATTTTTTCCTAAAGCATATTTGTTTATTGACTTTTCATATACAGCTTGATTAATACAGCGTAATTGGTAACAATACTTGAAAAATAGTTGCTCAATATTAGGATTCCTTTGGTTTATTCCAAATCGATCGTAATAATAAAGTAGTAAACACTGAAATAATTCTCTAATATATTTCGTTCCAACCTGTTCATTTCCATGATTAGGAGAGATGGATTTAGGCAGCATTTCTATAGCTATCTTTTCTACTTCTTTCTTTAAAGCCGTATAGTGAAGTGTAATTTCAAAAAACCTTCTTCCAGCTAAAAGTGGTTGATCGATCTGAAATGGGATCAGAGCTTCTATTCCTAATAACTCTTGGTGGTTTTCTTTATTAAATTGTTCAATAAACAAGTAGGCGGCTTTGTGGTATTGAATAAAGTTAAATTGTTGATCTAGAGTCACACCTTTAAACACTTCTATACCGTCTCTATTAAAGAAATGTGCACTTCCTTGGTTTGACCATGTTTTAATTTTGTATAAGTAACCTTTGAATAAGTTCGCTAACTCATTTGTGCTCTGGGCTTCCCATTTTTCTATCAGCTTCAACTTCATTTCCTCGTTATCTGCTGGCATTTCCCGCAAATGGTAGGCTTTCAATAGGTCATGTGCTTCCAGAGCTTTACCGCGGGCATTTTGTGAATCAAAAAATTGAAATGCTTCCATTTCATTATCAATCTCAATGATAATTATATGGCACTTTTCTTTCATATAATCGTATAACCTGCTTTTATCATTTGAAGATAAATTACTACATAATCGTTTAATTTCATTATAATTTTTGCTAATATTACTTTTATTTTTAGGTATAGATAGTTTAGGAGAATCTTGCAGTACATCATTTATTAAATGTAATGAAATTGTTCGCTGTTGACCATCTACAATATCTCTTCTGTCATTATCGTGTTTATGTATAACGATCGTACCAATACGATATTCTGATAAATTTTTCCGATATGCCTCTAGTATGTCATTGAACAATTGGTTGATACTTCGCACAGTCCACTTATAAGGTCTTTGATAATCAGGAATTGAAAAATTTAACTCGAGTAATTCTTCGACACTAATTATTTTTTTATTACTAATAGACATTGCGATCCCCATCTTTTATATTTTTATTAAGTATAGTATACCAAATTTATCCTATTTAACATTTAATACTTTCATTTAGAACGGAGAAAATTGATTAAGACTATTAAGTTTACATAGTTTACAAGTTTCAAGATAAATTTTGAATAAACTAGGAGGCGTTAAATATTAGGTATGCAGTAAAAAGTCTATTATTGATACTAATATTATTCACTGGTTGTAGTGAGACGGAAACTCATGGACCAAACAATTCAAAAAAAATAAGTGAATCCTTAAATAAAAATACAACAGAAAATGAATATTCAATTAACTATTCTGGTCCAATCAGTTTTGAAGTTAATGAACAAGAATTCCAAATCATTCCGGTTTTAAATCCAATACTTGAATATATTCAAGAAGTTGAAAAATCGGATGAAGATTATAAAGGCTTATTCCGATCTATGGTTGTGGAGCCTTTTCGTGAAGAAGCTTTTGGTAAAGATGGTGGGCTTTGGTTGAGAGACCGATATAGTTTTGAGGCACCAAGAAATAGTGAACAACTGCAGGAATCTATTAAAACTTTAGATCAGGACTTTGAGCATCTTTCCTTATTAATAAAAGAAACAATAGAGAAGTCAGCAAATTTACTTCCTGGTGGTAATACAAAGATTTATATATTCCCATTTAATCCGGATCAATTTAATTCAATACGTCAGATGAGCGGAGTTACAGCATTTGGAACCTCCAATCAAATCATTGTCATGCATATTGCACCACATCATTATGATGAAGATATGCTTAAGTACGCTACGGCACACGAGTATCATCATATAGTCCACTTCGAAAAAAATGAGAATAGGGATTTATTTGATTATGTTTTATCAGAAGGGAAAGCAGATTCATTTGCAAACATAATGATCCCCCATTTTGAGGCACCATGACAAAACCATTGTCTTTGGATGAAGCAGCAAGCATATGGGAGTGGACGAAAGAGAGAAGAGATACTTTTAATGAAACTGACTTGGCTGAATTGCGTAATGGAAATCGTGACATTCCTTCATGGTCAGACTACAGAATAGGATTTCATATTATGCAAGAATTTTTAAAGAATAACCCTAATGTCTCCATTGAAGAATGGACTTTTATGGACTCTGATGAAATTATTAAGAAGAGTAGATTTGTTGATTAAACGTTTTAACATTTGGAAGTGTTAACTATGCAAAGTAATGCAAGTTTCTTTTAAGAATAAGTAAAATCTTCTGATACCTACTCATCAACTTACACGGTTCACCGCAACGTTGATTTGAGTGAATTCATGGAGAGAAGATTTCAACCGGAATAAGTTCATCGTAATTAAAAAAAGGGACCAGCGACCGTCCATATGATTGGACAGTACCTGGTCTCTCTTTATAGTCACTTCTCTAGTTATCTAATTACCAACCGGCTTTGTCTTTTTATATCGTTAAGTGTTTTTCTCGATCGTGAAATATAAAAAAATCTGGACACGTGTTATCCTTACACATTGGTACTTTTCAATTTTATAAGGCAGTCTATGAGCCAAAAACATGTACTAGGATAAATACTTACAAAGACTAAATTGGCTATATCAGAGGTACTTAATAATATGGGTGAAGTACCTGATATAAACATAATTAGCGTGATCATACTTAATCCAGAAATAACGTACAACGGAAATTGAATCAACATCCTAATTTTTGAGTTTTTAAGCGTTGAAGTTAATCGATCAATACCCATAGATATCGGGATTCCAAGAACAATAATAATAGGTGCAACATAAACGATAGAAACAAGGAATGTAAAAATGAGAAGATCGGAAAGAAATGGGATAAGACTTGTTTCCATGTTTTCATAATTAAATAAAACAAAAATGAAACCAACGTTTATTGAGGTTATTAAAGCTACAAGCATTTTCTTTCTAAAGACTGTCATTTTTATTCCGCCCTAATTATAATCAATCGCACTTATTTAGTATGATATATTAAATGCTTGCTGACTCGTAGTATAGACAAGGTAAAAGACTTGCCAGCCCAATCATAACTCTACTGTTATTGGTGTCTAATCAAATCGCAGTGGAGGTTGAAAGGAATGCTAGCAATGTCTGAAGTTAATTGTATCAAACTTTTAAAATCAAAACTCTAAATCTACAATTCAATTGCACATTACCCTTGGTGTTGGTATTAAGTGGAGTACAGTCAATCCACGATATTTGAACTACTTACTCAGGAACGATAGTACCTTTCTCATAAACATATCATTTACTTGTAGCATTCTATTGATCTGTTTAACCTCACTTGTGGTACGGTTCCCCCCGATTAATCCGAAATCCCCGATAAATCTGCTCTAACAAAATCAACCGCATTAACTGATGTGGAAACGTCATCTTTGAGAATGAGATGGCATAATCACTTCGCTTCTGGACCGCTTCACTAATCCCCAATGATCCGCCGATTACGAAAGCAACTTTGCTCTTCCCGTATGTCGCAAGCTCGTCCATTTTCTTTGCGAGTTGTTCAGACGATAGCATCTTCCCTTCAATTTCTAATGTAATGACATATGTATCTGGTGAGATTGCTTGTAGAATCCGCTCTCCCTCTTTATCTTTCACTTGTTTTTCTCCGGCTTCACTTAGATTTTCGGGTGCTTTTTCATCCGCAACTTCAATAATATCTACTTTGGCATAGCTACTCAGCCGCTTCAGGTATTCCTGAATTCCTTGCTTTAAATATTTTTCTTTTAACTTTCCAACAGAAACAATCGTTATTTTCATTTGACCACCTAATTCATTATTTTTAACATGTGTATAACTTAAGATAGAGAATTCTATATTCTTTTATTATTTTACAACTTGTTGATAATCCGAACAATCACCTATTTTATCGGTGATTCAAGCTTGCGGTTTATTCACATGTAGATTTGGGTATATGGCGACAGTTCAGTTATTCACACTTATTCACATGGTTTTGTGGATACTCGTGCATCGAGTTGTGGTTATCTGTATAAGTCTGTGGAATAGTCGAGTTATCCACAGGTTTATCAACATATTAACATATGTTCGTACGTTATTTAGTTAGTTTCGTAAAATTTCACTCAATATATGCACATCGGTTATTTTTTTATGCACACTTTGTGGATAAGTAGATTGATTTTGTGCATAAGCGTTAAAGCTGAACATTGAGTGCTTTTTCACCGTTCGTTGTTTGTCTTTCTATAAAAAGAAGTCCCTGCAAGGATGTATTCCTCAACAGGGACTTCTGCTATTTCATTAAAACTCTTGTGCGGTTAGTGTTGCTTTTGTCGTTTGTTTTTCTCCATCGCGGTAGAATGTGATTTCGATTTGTTCGCCTGCTTCTGTCTCATTGTATAGATATTTTCGTAAGTCTAATGAGTTATTGATCGGTTCACCATCGAATTCGACGATGACGTCATATTGCTCGAGCCCTGCTTGTGCTGCTGGTGTTCCATTTTCCACTTGTGCGACGACGACACCTGCTTCAACATCTTTCGGTAAGTTCAATGTGTTCTGCCAGTGATATGTCGCAATATCGCTTAAGGAATATGGTGAAATTCCGAGGAAAGCACGTGTGACTGCCCCGTCTTCTTCGAGCTGTTCGATAATTGGTGTTGCGTGATCAATTGGAATCGCGAATCCTAATCCTTCCACATTCGGGTTGGAAATTTTCATGGAGTTGATTCCGATTAATTGGCCTTCTAAGTTGACGAGCGCACCACCTGAATTTCCTGGGTTAATGGCTGCGTCGGTTTGAATGGCTTCTGCTTGCCAGTCGACGACACCATTTTGGTCAAAATCAACCGGGATGAGTCGTTCTTTCCCACTAATGATTCCTTGGGTGACGGAGCCTGCGAATTGCAGACCGAGCGGATTCCCGATGGCAATAACGGGCTCTCCAACCTGCAAGCTTTCAGAGCTACCAAATTCGATGGCATTAGGCACTTTATCTGCTGGAACTCGTAATACGGCCAAGTCTGTATACATGTCGCTTCCTAGCAGTTCCGCTTCAATTTGTTCCTCATTGTTTAAGACGATTTCTACATTACTGGCTCCTTGGATGACGTGGTGGTTCGTCACGACATAGGCATAGTCACCTTCTTTTTTGTAGATGACACCAGATCCTGTACCGCCTTGTGTCCGTTGATTGCCGAATATGTTTTGATTTTGAATATTGACGACACCGACGACTGTGTTTTGTACATTGCTAACGACTTCGGTTACTTGTGATGTTACATCGACGTTGACCGTTTTGCCGCTACTGTTTTCGTTCGTACTGTTACTGCCTTCTGAATTTTGTTCTTCTGTCGTGTTTTCGGAGTCATCACCAGAGCTAGCCGCGTCATTCCCACCTGAGCCGAATTCCGCGATTAATAGCCAGGCAATCAATACACCGATAATAATTCCAATTGCGGCAGGCATCACTACACTTTTTTTGCGCCGCTTATTGTCTACATGCGAGTTATAATACCCCATCTGTCTTCACCTCTTCTACGATATAATCGATTGGTGTTGGCTTGGTCGGACTGGTATCTTTTAATAGTAAGTCGTCGCCAATCCGATGACCATGACTTGTAAGTACTTCTTCTACACTTATCCGGGCCAAATCAACCATATTGTTATCTTGGCTCAAATGTCCTAAATAAATCCGCTTTGTACGATTTCCGATGACATCACACATGGCAATCGCTGCGTCTTCGTTCGACACGTGACCAAGATCGCTCAGTATCCGGCGCTTAACGTTCCACGGATACCTTCCCATTTGTAACATTCCCACATCGTGGTTCGCTTCAAACAAGAAAGCATCTGAATTTTCGATTGTTTTTTTCATATGCTCGGATACATAGCCTGTGTCCGTAATCATCGCCACTTTGTTGTCTTGATGGCGAAAGACGAAGAACATCGGATCTGCGGCATCATGAGACACACCGTAACTTTCAATATCAAGGTCACCGATTTGCCGGACGGAATGAATTGGAAAGTCGAACTTTTGATCAAGTGTAATTTTTCCGATGGCGTTTTCCATCGCTTTCCACGTTTTTTCATTCGCGTAAATCGGCAAGTCGTATTTTCGCGCAGCAATACCGAGCCCTTTAATGTGGTCACTATGTTCATGGGTGACAAGAATTCCATCTAATTCTGTTGGGTCAACACCGACTTCTTCTAAGCTACTCGTCAATTTTTTTCCGCTTAAACCAGCGTCGACTAATAACTTCGTCTGATCGGTTCCTATATAAAAAGCATTTCCCGTACTCCCGGACGCCAGGACACTAAAATGTAAACTCATTCTTCCTCATCACTCCGTATGTGTGTTTCTAGTTGTTGTTCCAAAGTTGTTTCGATCTCTTCCATATACACTTCTTCATCTGTTGAAATCGTTTGTCCTTCCATCGCATTCACAAAGGCATAGCGCTCTCCGTCATTAATTTCAATCATCCATGTCGGTGTAAAGACTTGTTCTTCTTGTTCTTCGCCTTTAAGGGCTAAAAGGGAATGGTATGCGAGCTTCATGTCTGAGATATGATCTTCTGGACGTAACACTTCATTTGAGTTAAAAACAGATTCAATAGCATTCATTGGGTCGACGACGGTCTGAGGATCGCCCTGCACTCTCACTTCATTCAACAAGGTTTGATAGTAAGAGACTGCTTCTTGTTTTTCATTCAGCTTAACGTATAAGACGCCTGCTTTATTGAATAAAACGGTTCGATCATTTTGCTTTTGGAAAAATAATAACACATTTTTATCTTCATCATACTTCCAAAGCTCATACACATCGTCGTAAATGACATACTCGGCTAATGTTTCCATTACTGTTGTTGATTCATCATCCAAACCAACTGGAACTGGATCGATGAATTCACTAACGATTGTTTGATTATTGATAATCGCAATGTTTTGATTCGCTAACGACCCTTCAAGTGTTTCTTTGTCATCCTCTGACAATAGGTAGCGCTCAGCAGATATATAGGATGCTTCCATTCCGCTTTCAGGCAATTCACCAATCGTAATATCTTCTGCAGCTAATCCGTCTTCAAAGGTTGTCTGTGACAGTGTTTCCAAATTCGTTTCATCAATTTTTTCAAGCAACTGTTGAGCTAAGAAGAAATTTAGAATCAAGAAGGCGATGATGAACAACGTTTTGACAGAACCCCATTTCATTATTCATCACCCCTTGTTTGTAACATGTTTTCAAAGTAACTCATCGGTTGCCAATCACCTTTATATTTAATAAACCAACTCGGTTTTAAGTACATCGCATTGGATGTGTCACTGATGGTGTTTACTTCATATCCGATGCGCATGTCCGAGATAGCATTTAAAGAAAATGTATCTGAATACTGCTTCAAAAATTGATAAACAGATAAGCCAGAACGGACGGATTCCATTTCTTCACTTTGAAAATTTGTGCTTGTAAAGAATAATGGTCGCTCAAACTGATAAATACGATTATCACGCCATGTTTGTCGAATCATCGTATGGCCTTCCGTATCAAATATTGGCAAACCGTCATAATACATCCGAAAAGCAATTTCATTACGATGTTCATTCAAAGAGTCCAAGTAGAATGTATCTGTCCACCCATCATAATCGTTCGTAAATGCGATACTACGATTCATCAGGTCATAATTTGTCATCCTTGGTGCATCTGTCGAAAACGGATTGACGAATTCCATCGCTTTTTCGTTTTGTAGTACACGTTTAATGGTCAGCGCCCGCGAACCATCCGTATAATAACTTTCTTCATTGGAGTTCCCATTTGGCAGTTGTCTTCGCACCATTGTCGGGTTGCTAAATAAATTATTGATCAACGGCTGTATATCATAAATTTCTTCCGTCAATATCGTATAGCCTGGCAGATTGATGCGTTCGACAGGAAGATAGAGAGTCGTCTCTTCATTCATGTCATACGAGCCTAATGCAATATTGTTTTCATTATGAATGAGCTCATCGATTTCATTATAAACGGATGTCGAATGGATCTCTGCATTTAAATAACCATCATATTCATCCGAAGCGAATGTCACTCGGACAATTTCTTTATTGTTTTGGGAAAGTTGGAAGTAAACTTGATTAAACGTTTGATTCCAGAGATTTTCCATATCATTGATGTTCATTAACTGGACGATATAAGCCAGCGGAATTTCTTCCGGGAATATGACTTCCATATTTCTTGACCAGATTGATACGTCCTCACTCACAAAAGGTTCGACTTCCGCAAATGGCCATTCTTTAATTTTTTCATATAATTGCTCCATGCCTCGATAATCCGGTAGCTGGCTATGCTCATGGAAGTTATGAAAAAGAATTTTTTTTGGATAGACAACATCCGCTATTTGTCTTTTATCGCCTTTTAACCGCGTTTCATCTAAGTACGTTGGTTCACCGAGCTCCTCGTATGCCGGCTGATAGTTCCATAAAGCCAATGTCAGCAGTAAGCTCGATGCGACCAGAATGAATAAAATGACTGATTTAATATTTTCGATCATGATTGCCGCCCCCGTTTCTTTCTCATTAACGGCAAACTAAAATGAATGGTCGTTCCCTTTCCTTCGACACTTGAGGCCCAAATTTGTCCATCATGTGCTTCCAGTAGTTCTCGAGAAATGGCTAGACCAAGTCCTGTGCCCCCTAATTTTCTCGTTCTTGCTTTATCGACTCGATAGAAACGCTCAAATATTTGTTCCAAGTTATCTTGTGGAATTCCCATACCTTGGTCAGAAATTTTCGTGATGACTTGGTTTTTCTCTTGAAGAACTTCGACTTTAATCGTTCCACCCTCTGGTGAGTATTTAATGGCATTGGAAATAATATTATCGATGACTTGTGTTAATTTATCGGTATCAATCCATACCTCAAGCCGTTTGTTTGGCAGTACGCGTTTGAGTTCCAATTCTTCTCTTAAGTTTAATTCGAATCGGTCGACGATCGCATTAATAAACTCAATGAATTCCACACGTTTTTTGTGAACGTGGTAATCTTTGTTATCCATTTTCGATAATTGCAGTAAGTCATTGACGAGACGAATCATCCGCTCAGTCTCATTTTGTGTGACATTCAGAAACTTAGGCGCAATTTCTTCATTTTTCAATGTCGACTCATCGCTTAACGCTTCAAGATAGCTGCGCATTGTCGTTAGTGGTGTACGAAGCTCATGAGAGACGTTTGCGACAAATTCACGTCGCTCCCGTTCAATCTTCTCTTGTTCGGTTACGTCACTTAAGACGGTTAAGAAACCATTCATTTCACCATTTTCATCTTCAATGACTGAGAAGTTTGCTTTTAATAATAAATCTTGGTCCCCTTCAGAAAAATCAATGATTAGACTGTTCTCGTCTTTGATTTCAAAGAGGTCAGAATAATGTTGGTCCATTCCTAACACCATCAATAGAGGCTTGCCGTGTAATTCGTTATAGTCTTTTCGCATTAATTTCATCGCGGGTTCGTTCAATAACGTAACGTCGCCTTTTTTGTCCGTTGCAATGACTCCGTCTGTCATGTTTCGCAGAACAGAAGAAAGCTTCTTGCGTTCGCCTTCCGTTGCTGCGTATGAAAGCCTTAACTTATCATTCAAGTCATTGAATGTAACAGCAAGCTGACCGATCTCATCCGTTCCATATACATTAACTTTTTGTGAGAAGTTTCCGGTAGCCATCACTTGTGCCTGTCGTTTCATCTCAGAGATTGGTCTTGTAATTGTCTGTGCGACTAAAATTCCAAGTAAAGCAGAAACGGTAATAGCTAGTATGGTTCCATTGGCGAAGATTCGGTTAATATCTTCCATTTGATCATAAACGCCTTCAATTGAAGCTTGAAGGTATAATGCACCGACGATCTCTGAATCCGTATTCGAATAGATCGGCTTTGATATGACCAACGTTCGGTGACCCGTTTCCTTATTAAACAGAATGTTCTCTTCTCGGTTCCCTGCAGATAACGCACGTAAAATCCGTAGCTCTGTCGTCCGCTTCCCGACATTCGATCGGTCGAACTGAGCTGTCGTTCCAAGTACACGGCTATTATTATCCACGACTCTTACTTCTGTAAAATCATCAGAATCAAAGGAATCAAAGTCATAGATAATTGCACCAATATCGCTGGAGAGCGATGTATCATTTTCCGACCTTTCCTCCGCAAAGGCTTGTTCGAGGTTAAAGGTCAGTAGCTGTACCCGATCATTCACGGATTCCGTAAAGTTTTCTAGTAGCTGTGTTTCCAATTGACGGGCAAAGTAAGCTCCGATAATTTGAATCGCAATTAAAATTAACAAAATATAAATTAAAATAAATTTTAGTCGGATTGATTTGAAGACTCCTAAAAACTTACTCATCCAATCTACTCCTGCTCAGGATTTCTCAAGTAATAACCTACTCCTCTCCTTGTCACAATCCAGTTAGGGTTACTTGGATTTTCTTCAATTTTCTCCCGTAGACGACGTACGGTTACATCGACCGTTCGGACATCTCCAAAGTAATCATAGCCCCATACGGTTTCCAACAAGTGTTCACGCGTCATTACTTGTTCGATATGTTTTGCTAAATAGAGAAGTAGTTCAAATTCACGATGTGTCAAATCGACGGGCTCTCCGTTTCTCGTAACCGAGTAGTTTTCCCGGTTGATTTCAAGGCCGCCAATTTTAATATTGGATAAGCCAGAGCTTGTCCCATTATCTTCGCTTGTCGAACGTCGCAAGTTCGCTTTCACTCGTGCGATTAATTCGCGGTTACTAAATGGCTTTGTGACGTAATCATCCGCTCCGAGCTCTAAGCCTAATACTTTGTCGATCTCGGAATCTTTTGCTGTCAACATAATAATCGGCATCTGATAATCTTTTCGAATCTCACGGCACACTTCCATCCCGTCTTTCTCTGGAAGCATAATGTCAAGAAGCACCAAGTCTGGCTCCTCCGTTCGAACGAGATCGATTGCTTCATTTCCGTCGTAAGCGACGAATACATCATAACCTTCTTTATCTAAGTTGAATTCTAGTATATCTGCAATTGGTTTTTCATCATCTACTACTAAAATTTTTGTCTTCATTGCTTTTACACCATCCTCTTTCATTTCTTTCTTTGTTTTAATTCTGAGGTGTATTTCTTTTTTCATTTACTGTCTAATTGTTTTAATAACTTATACTTGTTTACATTTTAACGCACATTGAAGGAAAAGTCTTTTTATAGAAGTGTTCTTCATAGAATTGACAGAATCCTCTTTATAATTGGCTGGTGAGTTATTATTGGATGTTCTATCCATAAGAATAAGGTGCTATCATTACATCTTCCCTCAATCAGATGACTTAACCGTAAATGCCCAATAGATATGAAAAAAGTAGTTCAATTAGCGTACAAAATGGTCCTTTGTACTTCTAAACTGAACTACTTTATCAGTTGAATTTTTATTAGCGTCCTACGTAATTAAGCGGATTGACGAGTGCACCATTGCGGTATACTTCAAAATGCAAATGTACACCTGTTGATCTGCCTGTCGTTCCCATTTGGCCGATGGACTGGCCTTTTTTAACGGTTTGTCCAGGACTAACGCTCATACTGCTAAGATGAGAATAAGTTGTCTTGAATCCGTTGTTATGGTTAATGACGACGCGGTTTCCGTAAGCACCATCCCAGCTCGCTTGTACAACTGTTCCGTTGTCTGCGGACTTAATCGTGCGGTTACCTACACCTGCAATGTCAATTCCTTTATGATAAGAACCCCAACGTGGACCCATTTTACTTGTGATCCGTCCACCAACTGCTGGCCAACCAAGCTGACCAGAACCACGGTTGGAAATTTGCTTCGTTCCTTTTAAGATAATTTTATCTTTTGGTTCTTTAACGACTTCTTCAATTACTTTTTCTTCGTTAATGACTTTGCCGTTTTTCGTCGTCACTTTAAATGTGAGGACTTTCTTTCCTTTTTCACCTTGTTGTTTAACTTTCTCATTTCCTTTGTAGATCTCATTCGAGTTTTTCGTGACTGTCTCATAATCGATTGATTCTTCTTCTGTTTTCTCTACTGTATAGACAACATCGATAAAATTCTTCTCTTGTGTTACTTTGATCGTCTCACCTGCTTGAATGATTTCGACATCATCTAAACCAGGATTCAAGTCGATTAACTCATCCGTTGAAAGGTTGTTCGTCTTAGCTATCGTCTCGATGTCACTTTCATTTTCAACTGGTTTTTCTTTTGCGATGGAGATTCCACGCTTAATCAATTTCGTTAATTGCTCAACCTCTAACAACTTCGTCGGGTTGACACGATCCTTTGTAACTACGACGTTTTCTGTAAAGCTGACATCAATTTCAGCAGAATCTTGCTTTACTGTAACGGTTTTCGGAAGAACGATTGTTTTTTCCTCTTCGTTCGATTGTTCGATTTCTTCCTTAGTCATATCTTCTAACATCGGCTTCGGTAAAATCAATTTGTTTTCTTTTTGTTTGATAAAAGTAAACGAATTCGATTGTAAATCTTTAGGTAATGATTCATTAATTACACCGTTCAAAGCTTTATTCGCCATTTCGATGTCTTTGACATAACCGATGGACTGGTCGTTGACTAACAACTCAACCGCTTCCGTTGCGAACGTTAAGTTTTCATCCAAGTTAGTCATCACTTTTTCAGATTCGACATCTGAATTAAATACAAGCTCACGAACATAATTAATCTCTTCACCCGTTACAAGCTCAATGTCATTATGACGCGCTTGCGCTGCATTTTTTTGTTCTTCTATATATTCATCGATTTCATCTGGATCCTCGACAGAACCAATATGATTTTCTCCGTAATAAACATGATAGATTTCATCCAAGCCTAGGCTTTCGGCATTCGTATTCGATGCTGCAAAAGCAACACCCGTAGTCGTACCGGCAACAGCTACTGTCATACCAACAGC
Organism: Allobacillus saliphilus; assembly: GCF_018138385.1. GTDB lineage: Bacteria > Bacillota > Bacilli > Bacillales > Alkalibacillaceae > Allobacillus > Allobacillus saliphilus. Next base: position 29,536 of record NZ_JAGSIE010000030.1, on the reverse strand, counting down.
AAGCTTACTCGTCTTCTTTATATGTATCATTTGGTTAGATATGTATCCTACAAGATCTCGTAAATTCCCGAATATATTCCTCAAAATCTACATCCTCCATATATTAGAACCTTTTATTTTATCTATCTCTCTCTAGTTAGTTAGCAATCTATTTCTCACGATAACAAATCTACCATAAGTCCTACTTGGAAATAAACCCTTTTAATCGTTTTGTAACGAACTTGTATCATTCCTACAAAAATATGGTAATTAAGTCATGAGCAATATTACGTCTATACCGTTAACTATTAAATGTCTGAGTTTCATTGAATCTCTCATTAATAAAATCGTTTGGAGATTAACTTTAGTGATAAAATGAATTCTTTTCAAACGAATGAACTGTAATAAAGTTCGTTTGGGTGTTGAGATGAATTCTCGATGACTGTTTGAGCAAGTTGCGTGTGCGTTTTCGTATTGAGACAGGTGCTCGACGACAATTCGAGCGGGTTGAATGATCATTTCGGTATCGAGAGGCGACCTCGATGACAATTTGAGCGGATTGAATGATCATTTCGGTATCGAGACGCACTCTCGATGACAATTCTAATGGATTGAATAATCATTTCGGTATCGAGACGCACTCTCGATGACAATTCGAGTGTGTTACGAACCCATTCGGGAGTCGACACCTGACAAAGTTAGACATCAACAAATAAAAAAAGTGACTTCAATTTGTAGAAGTCACTTTTTGGGATGGCTTGGGACGGAATCGAACCGCCGACACAAGGATTTTCAGTCCTTTGCTCTACCGACTGAGCTACCAAGCCGTTATTCGTATTTAATGAATCGGACAGCGTTTATCTTAGCATATAACTTTATAAATTGGAAGTGTTTTTTCTATTAGACGAAAACTTTAGAATTAACATAATTTTCTTGACCATCTACATACAATTAAAGTACGTTTAATGGAGCCGGATTATTCGGTTTAGGATTAATCCTATTCCTGATCAATCTTTTTGTTCATGTTCGAGAGGCAGATGCAGTCAATAAAATATAACCGATATACTTACGGGAGATCAAGCAATGTGGAAACAAACACTAATTGAAACAGACCGCGGAAACTTCGAAATATTTGAAGCTGGTAACGGTGAACCGTTATGTGTCACGCATCTATATAGCGAATTTAATGAGCGTGGCTATTATTTTGCCGATATGTTTAAAGATTATTTTAAAGTTTATCTAGTGAATCTAAAGGAAACAGGAAATTCTTCCAGAGTTTCTGATGAAGATGAGTTAAGTATGGATGAAACAACTAATGATTTAGAGGCAATCCGAACTGCTCTAGAGCTTGAACAATAGAATTTTGCCGGTCACTCTACTGGAGGTATGTTAGGTTTAGTCTATGCTTATAAACATCCGAATTCTCTAAAACGATTAATTGTAGGTGGAGCTTCGGCTACAAATGATTATATGGAACATAAAGACAGCATCTACAGTCATAATAACCCTTCTAACAAAAAGCTTAAAGAAATATTTTCAATTCTAAAATCTAACAAGGCAACCAAACAGGAGCGAATGCAAGCAGGTAGAGAATGGACAGAAATGTCATTATATTATCCAAGTAAATTTGAAGAATACTTTTCTAAGCCTAGTAGTGGAAGAGTGGTTCAAAAACGACTTGATTATTATTCCTATCAAGAGTTACCCAATTTTGATATTAGAAATGATATTTCAAAAATAAAGTCACCTACAATAGTTTTCTGTGGTAGGTATGACGCACAGTGCCCTTTCGTCTATTCAAAGGAAATCCATTTGCTTATTCCAAACTCAAAATTATTTATTTTTGAGGAAAGTAACCATTCCCCTTTCTTAGAAGAAAAAAATAAGTTTAATGAAATGATTAAGGATTTCGTAAAATTAGCCTGATTTTCTATACAAATACGTAGACTTTAGGTAAAAACACCCCTGAAAGTTAGATCTCTAACATTCAGGGGTGGTATGATTCATAATGTTTTTATATTGCTACTTAACATGCCATATCACATATTCCTTCGCAACGCTCTAATATTATATAATCGTCTCTCTAATAATCGTCTGTTCCCGATCTGGACCGACAGAAAAAATAGCTACTTTCGTTTTCGTCAATTGCTCAATTCGCTCAAGGTAAGCTTGTGCGTTTTGTGGAAGTTCTTCGAAAGAAGCCACGTTCGTAATATCTTCCTTCCAACCTGGTAGCTCTTCATAAACCGGTTGGCATTTTTCAAGCTGACGTAAGTTTGCTGGGTAATAGTTGATTCTTTCTCCTTCATAATCGTAACCAACACAAATCTTCAATGTGTCGATACCTGTTAGGACGTCTAGACAGTTCAATGAAATCGCAGTCATACCACTTGTTCTACGTGAATGATTAACAACAACAGCATCAAACCAGCCGACTCTACGTGGACGTCCTGTTGTCGTGCCGTACTCGCGACCGACTTCACGAATTTGATGAGCGATATCTCCGCTCAATTCCGTTGGAAATGGACCGTCTCCTACGCGTGTCGTATAAGCTTTTGAAACGCCGATGACGTTTTCAATCATGTTTGGACCAATACCGCTACCTGTTGCAACACCTGCAGCTGAAGTGCTAGAAGAAGTGACATACGGATACGTACCATGATCGATGTCTAACATGACACCCTGAGCACCTTCAAATAATATTTTATTCCCCTTCTCCACTTCTTCTTCTAAAATAATTGAAGTGTCTGTTACATAAGGGGCAAGTGTTTCGCCGTATGCTTTGTATTCTTCATAGATTGCATCAATGTCTAATGGCTCTCCGCCAAAATGTTTCATCCAATGATTTTTTTCTTCAACAATATCTTCTAATTTTTCTTTTAACGTTTCAGGATCGATCAATTCAGCCATACGGATTCCGATACGGTTAACTTTATCCGCATAAGCAGGACCGATTCCTTTCTTCGTCGTTCCGATTTGTTTATCGGACCCTTTGCTCTCTTCTTGCAAGCGATCAAGTTCCATATGATATGGCAATATGACATGCGCTCGGTTACTAATTTTTAAATGTGAAAGGTCGGCACCGTGGCTTTTAACATAATCCATTTCTTTAAAGAGTGATTTCGGATTAATCACCATGCCGTTTCCTAGAATACAAATCTTATCATCATTAAAAATCCCTGAAGGAATTAAGTGTAGTTTATATGTTTGGCCTTCAAATTGAATTGTATGACCAGCATTGTCGCCTCCTTGGAATCGAGCAACCACATCAGATTGCTGCGCAAGAAAGTCCGTAATTTTTCCTTTTCCTTCGTCTCCCCATTGAGTACCTACTACAACAGTCGTTGCCATATAGACAACCTCCTAAAGTTAAGATATTAAACAACCATTGATTATTCTAGCAGTATTTATCAATTAAAACAATGATAATACGAATATTATTATGTATTACTGTTTAAATGTACGCTTTTTGACACTTTTCCGTAATTTGTTAAGCTTATCCTTATATAATGCAATATTTCCTGGGAAATAACGAAATTTGTCGAAGGAAATAATCATCATTCACGATTAATAGTGAGTAGAATTATTTTAACCAATAACAACAGTATTATGACTAATTGAAAAAGCCCCTAAGGAAGAACGCTTTTCAGGCACGATTCTTCTCTAGGGACTTTCATATTATTTGATGAAATTAATTATCTGTACTTACCTTTTTCAAGCAGATGAATGTAAATATAGCAGCAGCTATTACCCATATCGTAACAATACCGATCGCTGTCCATGAATTGGTTTCATGCATATCAATCAATTGCATGATCGGAAAGTAATCGGCAATCTTGATGAAGATACTATCCTCTCCCAGATTCAGAAATTCGATCATCGGTGTGAAACCAAATAAAAACATAACCGGCATAATATATGCTGAAGTGTTGGCAACTGATTTCGTAAACAATCCTATGCCGATTCCCAATAGCAGGAAGAAAAGAAACAAAAGAATTAGTCCAACAATCGGTTGAAAAGCTAAAAATTCGTCATTGCCTAAAATAGCTAAAGATATAACTAACGAGATGAAGGTGAATAGCCCGACGACTAAACTCTTTCCAATGAGAATATCAGCGAGAGAAGCAGGTGACTGGATGAGTCCACGTAATGTTTTCTTTTCATTTTCTTCAGCCATCATCGTCATCATCCCACTCGTCGTTACGGCAGAATAGGTTGCCCCGACAATGAGATATAGTAAAAAGACAGGTAGCTCCCCTTCACCCATTCGACTATACATAATGGCAAGAAAAATCGGAATGACCGGCATCATCAATAACATCATATTCTTTCTAAATTCCTTAAGATCTTTTTCAAAAATAGCACCAATCCGTTGTGTATTCATTAGACGAGCTCCTTTCCGGTAAGCTGTAAAAATACATCTCCAAGTGTCGGTTTATCTGATTGTATGGATTTGACCTTCCCAGCAGCAATTAAATCTCTAATTTGATCCGCATTTTTGGAATCATTTTCTAAGACTAACTTTTCATTCATCGTTGTTTCGATATGAAAATCATGGGTTGAATATTTAAATCGAAGCTCATCTGGATTGCCTAACTCTTGTATTTTACCGTTATCCAAGAAAGCTACGCGGTCACATAATTTCGTTGCTTCTTCCATATCATGAGTCGTTAGAAAAATTGTCGTACCCGCTTCGTTTAATTTTTGTAGGCCCCGATGAATATGTATGACATTCCCAGGATCCAATGCGGATGTCGGTTCATCTAAAAATACAAGCTCCGGTTGATGAACTAACGCTTTCGCAAGCAATATTCGCTGCTTCATTCCTTTTGATAGTTTAGATACGACTTTGTTGCGATCATTCTTTAAGTTCACTTCTTCTAAAATGACATCAATCCGCTCTAATGGTGCATCATATAATTTACAAAATAATTTCAAGTTATCATAGACGGTTAAACGCTCATAAAGTGAACTGTTATCTGATAAAATTCCAATTTTTGATTTAAACTGAGTAGAGTCAAACGACGATGCATCTGTATCTAGTACATGGACATCACCAGTTGTTTGTTTGAGCTCACCCGTTAAAATTTTAATTGTTGTTGTTTTGCCTGAACCACTCGGACCCAACAGACCGAATATTTCTCCTTTTTTTACGTTAAAACTAACGTCTTCAATGGCAACTTGTTGGCCAAATGTCTTTCTTAGGCCAGAAACTTGTATTGCGTTTTCCAATTTAACCCCTCCTTTGGCGATCTACTCATATCATATATGGCATCCGGTATGAATGCAGTAGTTCTAAGGTGAAATGTACTTACCGATACGTAAATCGTACCTTTCACTTATTAAAATGACTGCTGAAAAGAGGTTCATATCTTATACATTTGTTAAACGGTACTTATTTGAGGTTGAATGTATCCTGAATATGCTGGATTTTTGTGCGTGACAATGGAATGGTAGACTTCGGTTTATTATTGATGCGAAGTGAGTATGTATTTTTTGACCACGTAATGATTTCTCTCACTTTCTGCAAGTTGACGATGTACGACCGATGACACCGATAAAATCCATACGGTTCGATTTTTTTCTCGATTTCAGTTAACGTCGAATCCAATGCAAAAGATTCATAGTTTACAACAATCTGTGCCTTCCCATCCTGGCTTTCAATATAATCGATTTCCGTCGGGTCGAATAAGATAATTTTATCTTCTACTTTAGCCGGGACTTTATATAATTTAGATGTCGTTAATGAAGTTGTTGAGATTTGTTCAGCTTCGGATGTACGTTCACTCAATTCCTCTTGAGCAACTTCAATTTCTTGGAGACCATTTTCTTTTAGTTTATACGTTAGATCACTAAGAAGTAGTGCATGTTCGAGGTTGGAAACTAGGATGAGCACTGGTGTTTTGTTCTCTTTCAGTTTTTGCAGCATATTCATGAACGTATTCGTTGTATGTAAATCTACACCATGGATTGGCTCATGAAAGACCACAGGATAATGATCCATCATAAAATATTTTGCATAATAAACGCGAGCGAGTTCAGATGGTGTACATTTACTCAACGGTTTGTCAGCACATGTTTGTAAGCCAAACATCACAAGAATCTCGGCAAAAGGAAATGAACACCCAAACCACTTATGGAAAAATTTAGCATTATCGGCTACGGTTAAACGGTCGTAAAGGCCCTCTTTTCGATCGAAAACGCTCATCTTCCCCTCACGCAGAATCGCTTCAATTAACTCTGCTTGCAAATCCGTGTCGCTGTATATTGCTGTCGCGGTTGATTCATTTAGATTGAGAGAAACCGATGGAAGTTTTTCATCTTTCGCAGCTTCATAGTTTAATGTGTAATCTGACACCTTACAACCTCCCTTTTGTTCGGATTATTCTATTTATTGACCATATTATAATACTATCAAAAAAACCGCCGTATAACCGGCGGTTCATCAATATTCGTTCATAAAGTTATGCGGGCGGTATTTCCGCTTCAGAATACCTGCGATCGAGATCGACGAATTTATTATATTCTTTGACGAATGCGAGCTCCACGGTTCCGACAGGACCATTTCTTTGCTTCGCGATAATGATTTCGATAATATTTTCTTTTTCTGATTCTTGATCATAATAATCGTCTCTGTATAAGAAACCAACGATATCCGCATCTTGCTCAATACTTCCCGATTCACGAATGTCAGACATAATCGGGCGCTTATCTTGTCGCTGTTCAACTCCACGAGAAAGCTGAGACAGAGCGATGACAGGCACTTCCAATTCCCGGGCCAATGCTTTAAGTTGACGGGAGATTTCGGAAACTTCTTGTTGCCTGCTTTCCCGACTATTCGCACTTCCTTGGATCAACTGCAAGTAGTCAATGAGAACCATTCCAAGACCACTCTCTTGTTTCAGACGACGACATTTGGAGCGAATCTCGTTTACTTTAATACCTGGTGTGTCATCAATATAAATTCCTGCGTTGGACAAGCTACCCATCGCCATCGTTAGCTTTCTCCAGTCTTCTTCTTGAAGCTTACCCGTACGTAAGCGTTGGGCATCGATATTCCCCTCCGCACAAAGCATACGCATGACAAGCTGGTCAGCTCCCATCTCCAAACTGAAGATCGCAACGTTTTCATCCGAGTTCACTGCAACGTTTTGCGCAATATTCAATGCGAAGGCCGTCTTACCTACAGAAGGACGTGCAGCGACAATGATCAGATCGTTCTTCTGAAAACCCGATGTAATATAATCTAAATCGCGAAATCCAGTAGCGATGCCGGTCACTTCTTCATCCATATTATGCAGCTGTTCGATGTTATCATAAACTCCGACTAATACGTCTTGGATGTTTTGAAAACGTCCGGATGATTTATTTTGGGAAATATCGAGAATCGTTTTCTCCGCGTGATCAAGCAAATCGGTTACTTCATCACCTTCATCGTACGTTTTGGTGACGATATCGGTTGCTGCATGAATAATTTTCCGTAATGTTGATTTCTCTTCAACAATCCGAGCATAGTATTCAATATTGGCAGCTGTCGGAACAGAATTAGCGATATCCGTTAAATACGATACACCGCCGACTTCATCCAACATTTTTAAATCGTTTAGCTCTGTTGTGATGGTTACCAGATCGATGGGTTCTCCTTTATCGGTCAGACGAATCATCATCGAAAAAATACGTTGATGACTAACACGGTAGAAGTCCTCTGGCTCTAATATTTCAGTTGCCGTCACAATTGTATCTGGAACAAGAAAAATCGCACCTAGTACGGCTTGTTCCGCTTCAATATTATGAGGCAATGTTCGATCTTGTGTAATGTCTGACACTTCGTTCCCCCCTTTCCACCTGGATCATATTACTGTTCAACGACATGCACTCGAAGTGTTGCTGTCACATCTTGGTGCAGTTTCACCGGTACATTCGTATAACCAAGCGAACGAATTGGATCGTCCAATTCAATCTTCCGTTTATCTACTTTGATTTGATGTGTCTTTTTCAATTCTTCAGCAATTTGCTTACTCGTAATCGATCCGAATAAGCGGCCAGCGTCACCAGATTTAGCTGATAGTTCAACAGTAAGGTTTTCAACCGTTTCTTTAAGTTTCTTTGCATCTTCTAATTCTTGTTGTGCTTGCTCTTTCTGTTTCTCTTTTTTCGCCTCAAGCTGTTTCAGATTCCCTGGTGTCGCTTCAACAGCTAGGTTGTTTTTCAATAAATAGTTATTCGCATATCCGATTGCTACGTCTTTTACTTCACCTTTTTTTCCTTTACCTTTAACGTCTTTTGTAAAAATTACTTTCATTCGTTCTCATCCTCCCCTAAGTATTCATCGATGATCCCTTGTAATTGCTCAACCACTTGGTCAATTGTTGTATCTTCCAATTGAGTAGCCGCGTTCGTCAAGTGACCACCACCATTCATACTCTCCATAATGACTTGCACATTCACTTCACCAAGTGACCGGGCGCTGACTCCGACTTTTCCATCAGAGCGCTCAGACACGACAAAAGCTGCACGTACATCTGTCATCGTCAGCAAGGTGTCTGCTGCTTGAGCAATAATTACTGCACTATATGGTTCGCCTTCTTCAGCACGAGAAATGGCGATTCCTTGCTTATAAATCTCAGCATTTTTAATCAATTCACTCCGTTTGATATACACATCAATATCTTCTTTCAACAGCTCTTGAACAAATACAGTGTCTGCCCCTTTTGAACGTAAATAGGATGCTGCATCGAACGTTCTTGAACCTGTACGCAGAGCAAACGATTTCGTATCGACGATTATTCCAGAAAGTAATGATGAAGCTTCTAGAACATTGAATTTCAACGGACCGTCTTGGTATTGAAGTAACTCTGTCACCAATTCAGCCGTAGAAGACGCATATGGTTCCATATAAACCAATGTTGGGTCTTCGATAAACTCTTGTGCACGGCGGTGATGATCGATAACTACGACATGATCTGTCCGGTTAAGCAGTTTCTCTTCCATAACCATGGATGGTTTATGCGTATCCACGACAATGACGAGCGTATCTTTCGTTAGCATTTCCAAAGAATCCTCTGGTGTAACGAACCAACGAGAGAGTTCTTCGTCTTTGTTAATTCTGTCTATCAATCGATTGACACCTGTATTGTTACCGTCTGGGTCAAACACGACATAACCGTTTTTATTATTTTGTTGTGCTAATTTTAAAATCCCAATACATGAGCCTATGGAGTCCATGTCTGGCATTTGGTGGCCCATAACGAGTACTTGGTCACTGGCCTTCACTAATTCACGCAATGCGTGGGAAATAACTCGCGCACGAACACGTGTACGCTTTTCCATCGGGTTCGTTTTTCCCCCGAAGAATTTTACTTTTCCAGACTCATCTTTCACCGCAACTTGGTCACCACCACGCCCGAGAGCTAAGTCTAAACTCGATTGAGCGAGCGTACCGAGCTCAGGTAAGCTGTTTGCATTCTTTCCGACTCCGATACTTAAAGTCAAGCTTACATTTTGATCGGAAATCAATTCACGTACCTCATCCAAAACTTCAAATTTCGTCTTTTCAAGTTGTGATAAAATTTCTTGGTTCATGACAGCAAGGAAACGATCGGAAGACGTCCGTTTTAAAAAGATGCCATGGTCTTTTGACCAATTATTCAACAAGGATGTCACTTGTGAATTCAGCTGACTTTTCGACGTGTCATCCATTGCTTGTGTCAATTCATCATAGTTATCCAAGTAAATAATCGCCAGGACAGACTCTTCATCCTGATGTTTCTTCTCAATTTCAATTTGTTCTGTGCGGTCGAACAAATAAATCAAACGGTGATCTCTTTTATGGATTAAATGGAATTTCCGATCATGGATGGCTACCCACTCTTCATCCGTCTCACTGTTTGCCATAGATAAAAGTGTTTCGGAAACATGAGATAGTGATTGCCCAATAATCGATTGATCCTTATCAATGAAGTCATTTAAATATGGATTCGCCCATTCAATTTCCCGATCTTCGCTATACAATATAATTCCCACTGGCATTTCCAGTAAAGCTTCTTCGCCGACCTTTTTCACTCGATAAGATAATGTCGAGACATATTGCTCCGTTCGCCTTCTTAACCGGTCTTCTGCACGCAAAGATAGAATGATAATAATGATGAGAACCGCTGTTAACGCAATTCCAATAAACCACTCATAAAAAATGGTCACAATGGCTAACGCCGTAGCTACGACGTATAAAAACCAAATATATTTATTGATAATCAGTTTCTTTATATCTTTCATAATAACGTCATCTCCTAATGGACTGACATCAGTTTTATTATTGGTCCCCTTGATTCGATAAACGACTACGTAATTGGAAACCTAAGTCAATTATACCTAAAATCCGTAAAGGATACAGGAGTAAAAAAGGAAATAACACTAAACCAGCAACAATAGCAAAAGGAATGAACTTTGGCCATTTTTTATGATGGACGTAAAAAACAATAAACGAAATTCCTTGAACGACTAATAACAGACCAATCATGGCGTATAAATTCACACCGGCTAAATAGAGCGTGTCACTCGGATCGGTGTTCATCCAGGTCAAAACAATGGCAACTAAGTAATACCAAATCAATGATGTTGGAAAGGTTAAATAGCGGAACTTCGGAAATCGGTACGATGTATCTTCTTTCCGATTGATCCAACGATAACTCACCCATTGTGCAAGTAAAGCCATTACGATTGAGATAATCATCATAAAAGTTGGAATGAGACTCACAAGACTTTTTGCTTGTTCCCTTGCCAGTTCCAACGTTTCTTCATCAAAGTTGATTTGCATTGTCTGAATGAATTCCTCAGAGGTTGAGAAAGAATCTTCAATCCCTTGGTTAATAGCATCCATCCAATTAACTTGGAACACAAACTGTGTTACTAAAAACAACAATCCAAAACCTACTGCAAAGCCAGCTGCTCCTGCCGCCCATGTTTCATATGGGCTGCTTTCTGCTCTTATGGAAGCTCCAATGGCAATACCTCCGATCGCCACCAAAAGAACAAGTGGAACGGAAATATAGGTTAGCAGGAATGCACTAATGATACCTACAATCACGAATAGGATCGCTCCTGCCTTCCAACCATATTTTCTCGTCATTAAGACGAACGGTACTGGCAATAAGAATACGGTAATAAAATTTATGATAGGGAAGAAAATCGTGATTAGCATAAGTAATAAAAATACAAGGCCATTAATGGCCCCATCTTTGACTATATTTGATTGATTCATAAACGATCTTACACCTCTTTTATTAACGCTTGGCGATATTCGTGATCACCAAGAATGACAAACACCTACTCTCATTATTTTAGCAGGGAATCTATATCATTGAAAGACTTCATACTTGGTAACTAAATGAATTGGATTATTCGCATTCTTCGTAAGTATATAATAGCTTATGTATGTATTTATGCATGTTATCTGAATAAGTACTTGCGATGGACCAAAAACAGTTTTTTTCGTTTCCATAAAGTGAAAAAAGCGACTTACCCTTTTCGATAGATAAGTCGCTTCTTTATTATTCACCAGAAACGAATGGTAGTAATGCCATTTGTCTAGCGCGCTTAATTGCTTTAGTCAATTTACGTTGATATTTTGCAGATGTTCCCGTTACACGACGAGGTAAAATTTTACCACGCTCAGAAACGAAACGTCTTAGCAAGTCAACATCTTTATAGTCGATGTGTGTAATTCCGTTTGCTTTGAAATAACACACTTTTCTACGCTTACGTCCACGACGTGCCATGCAAATCCCTCCTCATTAAAATGGTAAATCGTCATCCGAAAGATCGACTGGTTCGCCGTCTCCTTCAAATGGATTATTACTTTTCGGAGCAGACTGTTCTTGAGTCTGTCTCTGGAAATTTTGATTGTTATTCGATGAGTTTGCCATGGTTGAACCTTGCCCACTTTGGCCAGAATTTCCTTTTGTTTCAAGGAATTGAATACTCTCAGCCATAACTTCTGTTATATATACACGTTTCCCGTCTTGTCCTTCAAAATTTCTCGTTTGAATTCGACCATCGACACCAATCATACTACCTTTTTTCATGTAGTTCGCTAGGTTTTCAGCTTGTCTACGCCAAGCGACACAGTTTACAAAGTCCGCTTCACGCTCTCCTTGCTGATTCGAAAATGGTCTATTTACGGCAATATTGAAGTTTGCTACCGCTACACCGTTTGGGGTATAACGCAAGTCTGGGTCCCGTGTTAGTCTTCCTACTAATACGACTCGATTCAACACATACAACACTCCTTATTGGTCATCTTCACGAATAGCCATATGACGAATAATGTTGTCTGAGAACTTCGCTAAACGATCAAATTCGTTAATAGCTTCTGGTTCAGCTTGGAAATTCAACAAGACATAGTAACCTTCACGGTAGTCGTTGATTTCATAAGCTAAACGTTTCATACCCATTTCGTCAACGTTTTCAAGCTCCGCGCCATTGTCAGTAAGCACTTTGCTGAAGTATTCGACTACTTCTTTACGTGCTTCCTCTTCTAGATCTGGGCGGATGATGTACATGATTTCATATTTATTCATCCGTCTGCACCTCCTTTTGGACTTAGCGGCTCTATTGCATCATGAATAGAGCAAGGAGTAATTTGATTAGATTAATTACTCACATCAACGTATTATACCAAACAAATCTCATCGAAACAACCAAAAATCATTGGATTTACACATTAAAACGGAAATGGATGACGTCACCATCTTGGACGATATATTCTTTACCTTCCAGACGTACTTGACCTCGTTCTTTTGCAACAGCCATGGACCCAGCATCAGCCAAATCTTCGTAAGAAACAATCTCAGCACGGATAAAACCTCTTTGGAAATCCGTATGGATAATTCCAGCCGCTTCTGGAGCTGTCATCCCCGTACGGAATGTCCACGCACGAACTTCTTGCTCTCCCGCTGTAAAGTATGTTGCTAAACCTAACATATTATAAGAAGCTTTGATTAATTGATCTAATCCTGATTCCTCAATACCTAGTTCTTGTAAAAACTCTGTTTTTTCTTCGCCTTCTAGCTCAGCGATCTCTGCTTCGACTTTAGCACAAATGACAATCACTTCTGCATCTTCAGCCGCTGCAAACTCCTTTACACGTTGGACATGCTCATTTCCTTCAATATCCAACAGCTCGTCTTCCCCAACGTTTGCTACATATAGCGTCGGTTTCACTGTCAGTAAATGAAGTTGTTTTACATACTTTTGTTGTTCTTTCGTAAATTCAACCGCTCTAGCTGGTGTTTCATTTTCAAATGCTTCTCGCAATTTCTTTAGTACTTCAAATTCGTACATTGATTCTTTATCTTTTTGCTTTGCCATCTTTTCCACTTTGTCGTAGCGCTTCATGACTGTTTCCAAGTCAGCAAGGATCAATTCCAAATTGATCGTCTCGATGTCTTCAATCGGATCGACTTTTCCAGATACGTGCGTGACATTATCGTCGTCAAAGCAACGAACGACCTGACAAATAGCATCCACTTGCCGAATATGGGACAAAAACTGGTTACCTAGCCCTTCTCCTTTACTCGCACCTTTAACAATTCCTGCAATATCTGTAAATTCAAAGGCTGTTGGTATTGTTTTTTTCGGTTTTACCAACTCAGTCAATTTATTCAAACGATCGTCTGGAACCTCCACAATTCCTACGTTCGGATCGATGGTTGCAAATGGATAGTTTGCTGATAAAGCTCCTGCTTGTGTAATGGCATTAAATAATGTCGATTTACCGACGTTCGGCAAGCCGACAATTCCTGCTGTTAAAGACATGTAACGTCCACTCCTTCAATTGATCTACTACCGAATCCTACGTTCAAGATTAGTCATAACAATTATAGTGATTCAAAGGTAAAAACACAAGTAACAGAAAATAAAAAAACAAGAGCAATCAAGCCCTTGTTTGGCATATATTCCGTTCAAAAAAGACATTTCATTTAAGATAATTTAATTTTGTTTCACGTGAAACAATTATTCCTCTGCTTTGACGAGTACTTTTTTCAATTTCTTTTCAAACTGTTTTCTTGGAATCATAACACTATGACCGCATCCCTGACACTTAATGCGGATATCCATACCCATACGGACAATTTTCCATTCATTCGTCCCGCATGGATGTTGTTTTTTCATTTCGACGACATCATTTAACCCAAATTCCTTATCTGCCATCTGAGTATCTTCCTTTCTATGTCCATTGCCAAATGTTTACGTTGTGACCATTGTGGGAAACTGATAAGCACTCAACGTGCACAATCTACTGTTTATTTTATCAAATTTTATAGGTTGTTGCTCGTTTAACAATCGGAAATAATAAAATAGCACCTAATACGTATAAGTTCAGTACACCGTAAAGAGGATATAAATAACTAACTAGATTGGAAAAAGAGAAAAATGAAAATGGTAGTGCAATTAATAAGACACATAGACCGATCTTACCTGTTGAGTGTTGTTTAAATAATTCCTGAAGTCGCGCTATGATTCCGAACAAGCTCGTCAAAGCAGTTGTATAAATCGCAAACCATAATAACACAGCCATGAGGAGAAACATTTCAAACGGATAACCATTCAAAATGGCGAACAACGGAATTTCATAAAAATAAAGTTGTTCGGCGACTGAGATCAGACTCATATTATAAACCATTGATATCGTCCCTAATATTAATCCACTACCGATACTCGCAACGTATATCTCTTTTTTAGTTTTGATTTCCTTTCCTACTGCACTTAATACAGCAATTAATGGCAACACATTGAGTGACGTAAATGGAATAGCTTGTACCCAATTTGATTGGTCACTAATGCCGTATAAGAAGGAAACGCGTTCTTGAAAAACAAAAATCATTAATACGAGAAACAACCCGATAATTAATAACGGTAATAAAAATCGATTAATGGATAGTACACCGTCCATTCCCCTTGGAATAATAACTAGCAATAAAGTAACCATTAATAAAATACCAACGACATTAGACCATTCAAAAATTGTTACTGTAGCCCCACTGCCGGCAATCATGACAAAGAGTGTTGTGAACAAATAAACCATCACTAAATAATCATACACTTTTGCAGACTTAACACCTAAGAATTGTTCCAACACCGGCTTATAATGTTCAGACTTTTTGAGATAGCTAACTTCTAAGATCACCTGACAGCTAACGATGAACATAATGGTAAACAATACAATAGCCAAACTACTCCCTAGTCCGAAAAATTCCCAAATCTCTCTGCCTGATGCATAGCCTGCACCTACCATCGTTGCAATTATTAGTCCAATCCATTTGAATCCATTAATCATAGTCGGCCTCCAAGGTATAAATGAATCGTAAAATCCGTATACTAATAGAAATATGTACAAGGAGTAAAAACTATGTCTAAATCAATGATATTGAAAAAATCTACTTACCATATGAATGATTCATTCGTTAGTCTAAAATTATCGAGGTTTTTATCGAATCATTTACCGACGGATCAACCAATCATTCTACTATGTATAGGAACAGATCGTTCGACGGGTGATAGCCTCGGCCCTCTCGTTGGTACGTTTTTAAAAGAATCACTCATTAAAAATATTCATGTATTCGGAACATTGGATGAACCCGTACATGCAAAGAATCTTCCAGAAACGATACAAAAAGTAGAGGATACTTTCGAAAACCCTTATATCATTGCTGTCGATGCTGCGTTAGGCTCTATTAGAAAGGTCAAGACGATGGATATCGGACTTGGGTCCCTCCAACCAGGAGCAGCGATGAAAAAGAAAATCTCTTCGATCGGGGACCTTTATATTAAAGGCTATGTAAATGTCGGTGGATTCTTGGAATACACTGTATTGCAATGTACGCGTCTGAGTGATGTGATGAGCATGGCTCAGATCATTACGAAGGCCATACAGTATGCAGATTCGAGACTATCTGTGAATTGTGCAGATTAAGCTCTACAGGTCGGATGATGGTTTTGACCTATAAAACTAGATATAAATAAAAAAGAGTTGTCCGTAGTCTTTGAAAGACCGCGACAACTCTTTTTAACTAACTAAGAAAACCATTGTAGAACCTGTAAATAGATAAACAATACCACCCCGACAATTACCAAGCTCGGAAGTAAATTAGCAACTCGAATACGTGTAACATTTAATAAGTTCAACCCAATAGCGACAATTAATAATCCACCCGTCGCTGTCATATCTTCAATGAATAGATTAAAAAATGACTTTGGGAAAAACTGATCGATTTGAGTGGCAAATAATGCAATAACACCTTCGTAAAGGACTACTGGTACGATAGAGAATATTACTCCAAAGCCTAATGTAGTCGTTAATACAAGTGCTGTAAAACCATCGAGAATTGACTTCGTATAAAGAATCTCGTGGTTTCCATGAATCCCACTATCCAGGGGCCCAATAACCGCCAAAGCTCCTACACAAAAGATTAATGATGCTGTCACGAATCCCTCAGCAATATTGGACTCTTTGCCTTCTTTTTTAAAACGCACTTCCAGATGGGCTCCAATTCTATTCAGTTTTTCATCAAGATCAATTCCTTCTCCAATCAATGCACCAAATAACAAACTGAGGAGAATGACGATTGTCCTGTCTGATTCTAAACCCATCGAAAATCCTAAAACAATTACCGTCAGACCGATGCCTGCCATAATCGTTTCTTTAATTCTTTCATTGATCTTATTAAAAAACAGACCAAACAATGTTCCTAGAGCGATTCCAAATCCATTAACGATAACCCCTGCTAGCTCTATTTCAACCACCTACTCCCTTTTGTTTCACGTGAAACAATAGAAAAAGAAATGTCCTATTCGGATGAAATGAACATTGACCATATCATCCGGTTAGACATTTCTTTCATATTGATTCTTTTATCAATGGTTCGTTTTATTTTCCTTGGCTCATTAAATCAAGTATTCTTTCAAGATCTTCTTTGCTGAAATACTCGATTTCAATTTTACCTTTTCTTTTACCTTGTTGAATAGTAACGGAAGTACCGAATAGATCTCTAAGTTCGGTTTCCTTCGATGCAATGAATATATCTTTTTTAGCTGTTTTCTTTTTTGTCTTTTGATTATTTTCATTTAAGCGAGTAATTAATTGCTCTACTTGCCTTACATTCAGGCCTTCTTTTCGAATTTTATCAGCAATCATCAAAATTTCTTCTTCTTTTTTTAATGCTAATAACGCTCTTCCATGGCCCATAGTGAGTTCTTTACTGTTAATCATTGCCCTTACTTTTGTCGGCAAAGAAAGCAAGCGAATCATATTGGCAATATGTGGACGACTTTTACCAAGACGCTTCGCTAATTCATCGTGCGTCAAAGATAGCTCATTAATCAACCGATCATAAGCTTCGGCTTCTTCCATCGGATTAAGATCTTCCCTCTGCAAGTTCTCAAGAAGCGCCAATTCCATCATCTCTTGGTCGTCTAAATCACGGATGACGGCTGGTATGGTCTCAAGACCGGCCTCTTTAGATGCTCGAAATCTACGCTCTCCTACAACGATTTCGTATCCTTTTATTGATTGACGAACGATGATGGGCTGCAAGACTCCAAATTGAAGGATCGAGTCCTTCAATTCTTCAATGGCATCTGCTTCGAAAACCTTACGTGGTTGATAAGGGTTTGCCCGAATTTCATTAATCGCTACTTCTCGTACCGTTTCTTCATCGAAATTGACATCTTGAAATAAAGCATTCACACCTTTACCCAACCCTCTGGCCATTTTCCATCACTTCCTTCGCTAAATCACTATATACTTCAGCACCTTTTGAACGGGGGTCATATTTAATAATCGGCTCCCCATGACTCGGTGCTTCGCCTAAGCGAACGTTTCTAGGAATAATTGATTGAAATACTTTATCTTGGAAATACTTTTTAACTTCTTCAATAACTTGAATACCAAGATTCGTTCTTGCATCTAGCATTGTAAGTAATACACCTTCGATTGCTAGATTGTGATTCAATCTTTTTTGAACAAGTCGAATCGTATTCAACAATTGACTTAAACCTTCCAGTGCATAATATTCGCACTGGACTGGTATAAGAACGCTGTCTGATGCTGTTAAAGCATTTAACGTTAATAAACCAAGAGATGGTGGACAATCGATAATAACGTAATCATAGTTGTCACGTGTGTCTTCTAACGCTCTTCGCAATCTTAATTCTCTAGAGATGGTAGGAACCAATTCTATTTCAGAACCAGCTAATTGAATTGTCGCTGGTATCGCATCAAGATTAGGAATATTCGAAGGCATGAGTGCATGATTGATATTTTCTTCTTCAATTAATACGTCGTAAATACATGTATTCGTTTCACCTTTATTAATTCCGATTCCACTTGTGGCATTTCCTTGTGGATCGATATCAATTAAAAGGACTTTATTTCCCATATCAGCTAAACAAGCACTCAAATTCACTGCTGTTGTTGTTTTGCCAACGCCACCTTTCTGGTTTGCAATGGCAATTACTTTACCCATCTATGTCACCTGCCTACATCTTTCTCAATTTACTTTACCAATTTGATAGCTATAAATTATATTTTATCATGAACGAACAGGTTATGTTAGTTAAATATGTAGTTTCATAGAACCATTTTAAAAAAAGAAAAGAAAAAAAAGCCTATTCATGATGCGAATGATAGGCTTTAAAGGTGTTTCAGTAATATATTTATTTGTTTTTCGGGATTTTAATCGTAATTTTATAGTGATCGTCTTCTTCAGTTTCTTCTGATTCTACGTTTAATCCTGATTCAGAGACCATGCTCAATGATTGGCGAATTGTATTTAAAGCTATTCGAAGGTCTCTACTGACGCCTTTCATCTTCGGTTTTCGCTTTGTTTTTTCTTCGGGTGATTCTTCTGGATGGAGAAGCGCATCGATTTGTTCTTCCGTTTGTTTAACATTGAGGTGATTTTCGATAATGATGCCTAATAATTCTTCTTGAAGTGTTTCATCCTTCAATGAAATTAACGCTCTTGCATGTCTTTCTGTAATCTCTTTATTCAATATAGCTTGTTGAACAACGCTAGGAAGCTTTAACAGTCGCAGCTTATTTGCAATCGTTGACTGACTTTTACCTAAACGTTGTGCTAACGCTTCTTGTGTCAATCCGTGTTGGGACAGCAGCTGTTCATAGGCAATCGCTTCTTCAATAACTGTTAGCTCTTCTCGTTGAAGGTTCTCGATTAATGCAACGGATGCTGTTTCTGTATCCGTCATATTTTTGACGATTGCTGGAATCGTTTCCCACTCGAGCGATTGAACTGCTCGCCATCTTCTTTCACCGGCAATTAATTCATATCGATCTTCCTCTTCAATTTTCCGGATAACGATTGGTTGAATCATTCCATGTGTATGAATCGTTTGTGCGAGTTCATTAATTTTTTCTTCATCAAAAATCGAACGAGGCTGATATTGATTCGGGCTTATTTTATCCACTTCAATTTGCACAACTTCATTACTTACTTCTGACGAGACATCCTTGTCGGAATTGGAAGCATTTTTACCGAACAACTTACTTATTGTACCCATTCTTATGGCACCTTCCTTATCAAGAATACGAACTCTGTTATGTAAATAAAACTCGTCAAACGACGAGCTTTTGACAACATCATAAAAAATTGTGTAACGATCTTGTAGTTAGTTTCAGTTATAAACCGTTCAATGTTTCACGTGAAACAGCGGAAACTTTCTCTACTGCTATCTTACCACATCTTGCTTAGATGGAGAAGGTTTAATTATGACTCATTCGATTGGTTCCTTATTTGGAAGTCCAGCTTTCCGTGGATATTTTCTTGGCGTCTTACGGTTTTTATGAATAACAGCGATGTTTCTCTCGCTATTTTCAATTGGCAATAGAAACTCGTGAATATCACGCCATTCGCCTCCAAGGACTTGCACAGCCGCTTCACTGGTCTTCTTCTCTTCATGGAAGTTAGCGCCTTTCATCATGATTAAGTCGCCTCCAACCTTCACTAACGGGAGGCATAATTCACTTAAGACAGAACTTCTCGCAACTGCACGGGATACGACGACATCGAAGCTCTCTCTGAACTTCTTGTTTTTACCGAAGTTCTCAGCACGATCGTGATAGAATGCAATTTCCGTAAGGTTTAACTTGTCCGCTAAGTGATTTAAGAAAGAGACGCGTTTTTTGAGTGAATCAACGATGGTCATTTGTAAATGGGGGTATACAATCTTTAAAGGAATCGAAGGAAACCCAGCTCCTGCACCCACATCACAAACAGTTAATGGTTGTGAAAAATCATAATGGAAAGAAGCAGTCAATGAATCAAAGAAGTGCTTTAAATAAACTTCTTCTTGGTCCGTAATTGCCGTCAAATTCATTTTTTCATTCCATTCGACCAATAGCTCATAATACAACTTGAACTGAGCGAGCTGATGCTCACTCAGTTCTATGCCATGTTCAATTAAGTTTGCTTGAAATAACGTTTCATCCATTGCTTAACCCTCTATTCATTGGATACTTTTGAACGAACGCCTTGTTCAATATAGACGAGCAAAATTGATATATCAGATGGATTAACTCCTGAAATCCGTGATGCTTGCCCAACTGACAATGGTCGGACTTGTTTTAATTTCTCTTTAGCTTCTGAAGCTATACCGGAAATTTGATCATAGTCAATGTGCTCAGGGATATATTTGTTGTCCATCTTTCTCATTTTTTCAACTTGTTGATTGGATTTCTTAATATACCCTTCATATTTCACATGAATTTCAACTTGTTCTTCTACCTCAGGTGGTAGTTCTGTTTCACGTGAAACAAATGGCTTTAAATGTTCATATTTCATTTCAGGGCGACGCAATAGATCTGTTGCTCGAACTGCTTCTTTTAGCGGGGTACCATTTTGTTCTTCAATCACTTTTTGAATGTCATCATCTGGTTTAATGATTATTTTTTCAAGACGTTTAATTTCATCTTGAATTTGTTGTTTTTTATGAGTGAAACGTTCATAGCGTTCATCAGAAATTAATCCATATTCATATGCAACGTCGATTAAACGTAGATCAGCGTTATCATGACGCAATAATAGACGATATTCTGCTCTTGAAGTCAACAAACGGTATGGTTCATCGGTACCTTTTGTTACTAAATCATCAATTAGCACACCGATATATGCTTGAGAGCGATCTAATATTAACGACTCTTTATTCAAAGCCTTCCCAGCAGCGTTAATTCCTGCCATTACACCTTGAGCTGCTGCTTCTTCATACCCGGATGTCCCGTTAATTTGGCCAGCTGTAAATAATCCATTAATCGTTTTCAGTTCTAATGTTGGCCATAATTGAGTTGGAACGACAGCATCGTATTCGATCGCATATCCAGCACGCATCATTTCTGCTTTTTCTAGGCCTGGAATTGTTTCTAGCAATTTCTTTTGAATGTCTTCAGGAAGTGAAGTTGATAATCCTTGAACATACACTTCTTCCGTATTTCGCCCTTCAGGTTCCAAAAAGATTTGGTGGCGTGGTTTGTCAGAGAAACGAACGATTTTGTCTTCTACAGAAGGACAATAACGTGGCCCTGTTCCTCTTTCAGCTCCTGAATACATTGCTGATTTGGATAAGTTATCCATGATGATTTCATGGGTCACTTCCCCTGTATACGTTAACCAACACGGAATCTGGTCAGTGATGAATTCTGTCGTTTCGTAGGAGAAGGCACGTGGCTCTTCATCTCCTGGCTGGATTTCTGTTTGCGAGTAATCAATCGTATGGCTATTTACTCGTGGTGGTGTACCTGTTTTAAAACGAACGAGTTCTATACCAAGTTCTTCCAATTGTTTTGATAGTTTAATCGTCGGACGTTGGTTATTCGGACCACTTTCATATTCAATATCTCCGATTAATACTTTGCCTCGCATAAATGTTCCTGTCGTAACGATGACCTGATCTGCGTAGTAACAAGCTTTCGTTTCTGTAACGACACCTTTTACTTGATCGTTTTCAATCAATAAGCGGTCAACCATACCTTGTCTTAACGTTAAATTCTCTTGATTTTCAATAACGTGCTTCATTTCTTGTTGGTAAAGAACTTTATCTGCTTGTGCACGTAAAGCGCGAACAGCAGGTCCTTTGCTTGTATTTAATAAACGCATTTGAATATGCGTTTTATCAATCACTTTTGCCATCGCACCACCAAGCGCGTCAATTTCCCGTACGACGACACCTTTAGCGGGACCACCGAGTGATGGGTTACACGGCATAAATGCGATTAAGTCGAGGTTGAGCGTCAGCATCAACGTTTTCGCGCCTCTTCTTGCTGAAGCTAAACCTGCTTCGACACCCGCATGGCCGGCACCGATGACAATGACGTCATAATGTCCTGCATCATACATACATAAAGACCTCCTTTTTTTATTTTCCTAAACAGAATTGGGAGAATAACTGATCGATGAGTGATTCATGAACGTTATCACCAATGATTTCGCCGAGTAGCTCCCACGTTCGTGTAATATCTATTTGAACTAAATCAAGCGGTATACCGTCTTCCACCGCTTGAAGTGCTTCGTCTAATGCTTGTTCTGATTGCTCAAGCAACTGGATGTGACGTACATTAGATACATACGTCAAGTCACCAGAATCTAATTCCCCTTCGAAAAAGGTTTCTGCAATTGCCGTTTCAAGTTGATCGATTCCTTTTTCCTCCACCAAAGAGGTTGAAATAATCGGCACGTCTCCTGCGACTGCTCTCACTTCATCTAAATCGATCCGTTGTTCCAGATCCGTCTTATTGATAACAGCAATAATATCATGTTCTTTTGCTGCTTCAAAAAGTGCTGCATCTTCTTTTGTAAATGGTTCGTTCCCATTTAAGACGAGAAGAATTAAATCAGCATCTTGAAGAGCTTTTCGAGAGCGCTCAACACCGATTCGTTCCACTATATCTTCGGTTTCCCGAATTCCTGCTGTATCGATTAGGCGGAGTGGAACACCACGCACATTCACATATTCCTCAACGACATCACGGGTCGTTCCAGGAATATCGGTAACAATTGCTTTATTTTCTTGAGCCAATATATTTAATAAAGACGACTTACCGACGTTTGGTTTACCGATAATCGCCGTCGCAATACCTTCTCGTAAGATTTTCCCTTGCTTGGCCGTCATCAACAACCGCTGAATCTCTTCTTTCACGGCTGTTGCCCGCTCAACAAGCATCTGATGTGTCATTTCTTCCACATCATCATATTCCGGATAGTCAATATTCACTTCGACGTGAGCAACCGTTTCGATCAACTGCTGTCGCAAAGAACGAATTAAGTTAGATAATCGACCATCCATTTGGTTCAATGCTTGTGACATCGCTTTATCTGTTTTGGAACGGATTAAATCCATGACAGCTTCTGCTTGGGATAAATCAATCCGACCATTCAAGAAGGCACGTTTCGTGAACTCTCCAGGTTCGGCCAATCGTGCGCCTTCTCTTAAAATTAACTGAAGCACACGGTTAACGGATATCATACCACCATGACAGTTAATTTCGATTATATCTTCACGAGTAAAGGTTCGAGGAGCTTTCATTACTGAAACCATCACTTCTTCTACCTTCTCATCTGTTTTTGGGTCGATCAAACTCCCATAATGAATCGTATGAGAATCTACTTCCGTCAAATCTTTCGTTGAAAAAATTCGATTGGCGATGGCAAATGATTCGTCTCCACTAATTCGGACAATCGCAATGGCACCTTCGCCAATCGGTGTTGAAATCGCTGTAATTGTATCTTGCTCCATGAACCTCACTCCTTTCTATGAGCAAATTCTCAACTAAAAACAATAACATAAATAGGGATAAAAAGAAAGATATACAGCTTGCCTCTTATTGGTAGGATGCATGTAATTGGCGGGTTTCAGTCACTTCAAAAAAATACCGACATAAAGCGATTAAGCCTTACATCGGTCATTTAACTATATTTTATTTCTTGCCTGTCTCATTCAGGCTTGATGACAACGTATCGATTTGGATCTCTTCCATCTGAGTAAGTAGAAACTTTGCTGTGGTCTTGCAATGCTGTATGAATGATTTTTCGTTCAAAAGAAGGCATTGGCTCCAATCGAACTTCTTTATTTAACTTCAATGCTTTATTTGCAAGCTTATTCGCTAAATTTTCAAGTGTCTCTTTTCTTCGAGCACGATAATCTTCTGCATCAACGACGACGGTTACATATTCATCTTTGTTTTTATTAACAACGAGATGAGTTAAATATTGCAACGCATTAATCGTTTGTCCACGCTTACCGATTATCAACCCTATTTTTTCGCCAACGAGGTCAAATACGACTCCGTTTTGATCTTCTTTCACTTGAACATCAATAGAAACATTCATATCCTTGGCGATATCGACTAAAAATTGTTTACCCTCTTCCACGGCGCTTTTCATCTCAGTTACTTTTACATAAGCACGCTTAGAGCCAAAGACACCGAGTAGTCCTTTTTTTCCTTCATCGATTATATCGACTCTCACTTGACTTTCATCTAAATCAAGTTGACTAAGGGCATTCTCTTTTGCTTCTTCAATCGTACGACCACTAGCAGTTATTTCTCTCACTTTTTAGATCCTCCATTGTCTTTTTCATATTGTTTCATCATCGGACGACGAATTAACAATGTTTGAGCAATCATAAAGAGGTTACCTACTACCCAGTATAGTGCTAAAGCAGCTGGGAAGAACAATGCGAACGCACCAATCATCACTGGCATCAAGTATAACATGACTTGCATTTGTGGGTTAGCTGCAGCTGGTGAGCCTGCCATCATTAATTTTTGCTGAATAAATGTTGTTGTAAATGTAATGGCTGCCATGATAACACTTGGTTCACCGAGTGAAAACCATAAGAACGTATAATTTTCAATTGCCTCTGTACGTACAATCGCATGATAGAAGGCAATTAAAATCGGCATCTGAACAATAATTGGTAGACACCCTGCGAGTGGGTTAACCCCATGACGCTGGAATAAAGCCATCGTTTCTTGCTGTAATTTCTGTTGTGTTTGCTGATCTTTTGAAGAGTATTTCTCTCTTAATGCTTGTAACTCTGGCTGGATCATTTGCATCGCTTGAGAAGATTTCAACTGTTTGATATTTAATGGCAAAATTAATGTACGCAATAAAAGCGTTACAATAATAATTGCCAAACCAAAGCCATGATTAAAAATATCCTCAGCTATGTAAGTAATCAAGAAAGATAATGGATAAACAAAAAACGAGTTCCAAAACCCTTCGCTGTTTTCGGTAATTGGTTCATTAATCTGTGTACAACCACTTAGGAATAAAGCAATTGCGACTAATGTCACAACTACGAACAATCGTTTATACACCTGTTTTCCTCCTAACATTGCTAACACGGAAATTCTTTATTTATTCTACCATCATATATAAGAGGTTTACCATAAAAAAGTGAAATATTTATTGACAATATAAGCCTGTTCGTTTTAAAAGATGCTTTAAGCTGTTCTTGAACTCTTCAACATTCATCGATGTCGCCGGTTTTCTGGCAATGATTATAATATCAACATCCGGTTGAATATGTGGCTCCAACTGTCGTAAACTTTCGCGTATATATCGC
Organism: Allobacillus saliphilus; assembly: GCF_018138385.1. Classification (GTDB taxonomy): domain Bacteria; phylum Bacillota; class Bacilli; order Bacillales; family Alkalibacillaceae; genus Allobacillus; species Allobacillus saliphilus. The sequence goes on along the minus strand of NZ_JAGSIE010000030.1, from coordinate 3,925 downwards.
TTAATTTGGTTACGCATAACAGCATTCCCTAGTTTTTTCCCTACAGAAATCCCTACACGGAAATGTTGCTGATCCTTTTTCATCACATAGTAAATGACAAGCTGTTTGTTGGCGAACGATTCACCTTGTTTAAAAATTTGTTGAAACTCCTCATTTTTTTTGACACGATATTTTTTCTTCAAAAGGATCATCCAATCTCTCTCGATGTTCGAATAAACGGTTCCGTTCATCTCGTTGCTTCAAATCCAATTATATTTATATACATATTATCTGCTAGAAAAAAGACCACTGAGTGGATCTTCCAGTGGTCTAAGCAGAAAGTACTTTTCTTCCTTTTTTACGACGGCGTGCTAGAACCTTACGTCCGTTTTTCGTTTTCATTCTAGCTCGGAATCCGTGCACCTTGCTATGCTTTCTCTTTTTTGGTTGATATGTTCTTTTCATTTATCTACACCTCCTAAAAGGAAATCAAACCTATACCATTTAAAAACAGTCCAAATTAGTATATAAAATTTGTCCCCTATATGTCAATAGTAAAACAGATGATCCTTATTAATATTCGACCATCTATTTTATCCACATTTCGTTCTTCAAAGAGATTCACTCTTTATTTTAATCGGATATCCATCGATAAGCAATGAATAAGGATATTTTTTTATTCGATCAGTAGCCATATTTTTAAAAGTATCGATTTTTTCAACCAACTAAATTCCATTAACAATTTTAACCCTCATTTTTTTATCCACAATTGCTGTTTATCCCTCTCTCAAAAAGTTATCCACATGTGCGTTGAATATCATACTAAGTCTATTTTTTATTCACACCCTGATTCGACAAATTACCCACAAATTCTACAGTTGTGGACAATGTTTTTGCACAGTAACTAGGACTATGTGGATAAGTTGAAATTACATTGAAATAACAAGGTAAGTTTGATATGATTATATTGTTTAAATTGTGAATAAGTGAATGTGAATAAGTGAGTTTTCCACAGTGTGTGAATAATATGTGGATAGTTAACCACAGCTTGTTAGAAAAGATATCTACAAGGCTGTGGATTTTGTCGATAGATGTCATTTTCCCACGTTGTTAAATGAATAATTCATCCACAGGCAAATGAACCACCGATTGATGAAAGGATGCTTAATTTTGGATAATTTACAGGCATTATGGAAGGAAACATTAACTGAAATTGAAAATAAAGTGAGTAAACCTAGTTTTGATACGTGGCTTAAATCGACTGAGGCAAAATCTGTTGAGGGCGATAAACTCGTCATCGCTGCTCCTAATGAATTTGCAAGAGATTGGCTAGAAAGCAGTTATGCTGGCTTGATCTCCGAATCGTTTAAACAAGTATCAGGCTCTCATTTAGAACCTAAATTCGTTATTCCAAATCGAAACAGTATGGATGATTATAGTAAACAACCAATGAAAAAATTCCCGAAAAACCAAACAAGAGAAATGAATGATCGAACAATGTTGAATTCCAAATATACCTTTGAAACCTTTGTGATCGGGTCAGGCAACCGATTCGCCCATGCGGCTTCTCTTGCCGTTGCAGAGGCGCCGGCGAAGGCTTACAACCCTTTGTTCATATATGGTGGTGTTGGATTAGGTAAAACACACTTAATGCATGCGATTGGTCACTATGTAAGAGAACATAACCCGGATGCAAAGGTCGTCTATCTTTCCAGCGAAAAATTCACGAATGAATTCATCAATTCCATTCGGGACAACAAAACAATTGATTTTCGAAACAAATATCGAAGTGTAGATATATTATTAATTGATGATATTCAGTTCTTGGCAGGAAAAGAACAAACGCAAGAAGAATTTTTCCATACGTTTAATGCGTTACATGAGGAAAATAAACAAATTATCATTTCCAGCGATCGACCTCCAAAAGAGATACCGACATTAGAAGATCGACTTCGCTCACGTTTTGAATGGGGACTAATTACAGATATTACTCCACCTGATTTAGAGACAAGGATTGCAATTTTACGAAAGAAAGCCAAGGCAGATGGATTAGAGATTCCGAACGAAGTAATGCTTTACATAGCTAACCAAATCGATACAAACATCAGAGAATTGGAAGGTGCGTTAATACGTGTCGTCGCTTATTCTTCTCTTGTAAATGAAGATATCGATGCTTCGTTGGCTGCGAATGCACTGAAAGACATTATTCCAAGTTCCCGTCCAAGAAAAATTACGATCAAGGGAATTCAGCAGATCATCGGTAGCCGATTCAATGTACCGATTGAAGATTTCGCTGCTAAAAAACGAACAAAATCAGTAGCTTTCCCACGTCAGATTGCTATGTATTTATCCAGGGAGATGACTGATTTCTCATTGCCGAAAATAGGTGAAGAGTTTGGGGGACGAGATCATACGACCGTCATTCATGCCCATGAAAAAATAGCGAAAATGTTAGCCGATGATATTCAATTACAAAAAGAGATTGATGAATTAACAGAAATCATAAAGTCTGAAGCATAAATTGACTTGTGAACAGTGTGAATATCTCTGCACAGTTGTTTACACTTTATGCACATGTGGATAACTGGCACTTTCAACGTATTCGCTGACTTATCCACAAATCCACAGGCCCTATTACTATGATTACTGTTTTATTCTTAAAACAAATAAATATGACAAATCATTCTCAGGAGGTTCCTATGAAATTAATCATTGAACGCAACCAACTTATGAACAGTATCCAACACGTAATGAAAGCCATCTCTTCCAGACCTACAATTGCAATTTTGTCGGGTATTAAATTAGAGGCTCAACAAGACTATGTAAAATTAACCGGTAGTGATTCAGATATTACAATTGAATCTACTATTCCCCGTGAAGAGGACGGAATGATTAACATTCATGATGTCCAACCTGGTACTGTTATTTTGCAAGCGAAGTTCGTATCAGAAATTGTTCGTAAATTACCAGGTGACCAAGTGGAAATCGAATCCGATGATGAATTGAACGTTACGATCCGTTCTGGCGCAGCAGAATTTAAATTAAATGGACAAGATGCAGAAGAATATCCACAACCTGCATTATTGACGACAGACAACCAGTTTGAGATTCAAGCGGATGTATTTAAAAACTTGATTCGCCAAACGAACTTTGCAGTATCTACTCAAGAAACACGTCCGATTCTTACAGGTGTTCATTTCATCTTAGAAAACAGTGTGTTTGAATTAGTTGCTACAGACAGTCATCGTTTAGCTTCACGTAAAATTAATCTGAACGGTGATGCCGAAAATATTTCATTCAGAAACATTGTTGTTCCTGGAAAGAGTCTTTCTGAACTGAATAAGATTTTGGATGATCATCAAGAAAAAGTGTATGTCAGTGTTTCAGACAATCAAATTCTATTCAAGACAGCGAATGTTAACTTCCTCTCTCGTCTTTTGGATGGAAATTATCCAGAAACGTCTCGTTTGATTCCGGAACAAAGCAAAACGACGGTTTCTATAAAATCACGTGAATTGATGCAAACAATTGACCGTGCGAGCTTATTGGCACAAGATAATCGAAACAATATCGTGAAATTGGCGACAATGCCAAATCAGCTGCAAATTACTAGTCATTCACCAGAAATCGGAACAGCTGAAGAGAAAGTTGAGACGATGAGTATTGAAGGTGAAGATTTAAAAATATCTTTTAATGCGAAGTATATGATCGATGCACTCCGAGCAATTGACTCTGAGGAGATTGAGATTGCCTTTACAGGAGCGATGCGACCATTTATCCTTCGTCCACAGAATGAAGAGGAATCCATCTTACAATTGATCACACCAGTTAGAACGTATTAATGCAAATTGAACTACTCCCACCTAAACGCTAGCGCGTTTTGAGGAGGGAGATTCCTGGGTCATCCACTCTATTGAGCGGAAATAATCAGGCTATCCCCGTAGTC
>NZ_JAGSIE010000004.1 GCF_018138385.1 Allobacillus saliphilus | reverse complement strand
CCGCTCAACAAACAGTTCTAACCGCTCGACGAAGCGTCCCAGCCGCTCGACAAAACGTGCCAGACGCCCGATAAAGCGTTCTAGCCGCCCGATAAATCTCTCTTCTAGTCGCCGAACCATCCTCAACAACATCGACAAATAATTTAATAGACAATCTAAGCAAGTTTGTGTCAAGATATGGGTGGAATTAACTGTGATATTGGCCGATATAGGAGGTTGCAGCAAGTGATTGATACGATACATTTTAGACAGCTTGAGTTGGGTGATCGAGATAAACTCGAGCAAATGGAAACGGGTAAACAAGATGATTATGTTATCCGAATTTTTGACCGTTTAATTGAGTATAAAGAACATAAGGTTTTTGGGCTTTTTGCTGGTGATCAACTCGTATCGGTTGGTGGCTATACGATTTTCGCTGAACAGTACGCGATGCTCGGAAGGTTACGTACGCATGTCAGATATCGTGGTGAAGGTTTGGCGACTAAATTATTGAAGCACGTTATTCAAGAAATTGAAAAGCTTGATGGAGTCAATTGGGTCGGCGGCAATATGCAACGGCATAATTATTCAGGGATGAATGTGTTGAATAAACTGGGCCTACCTGAATTGATTGACCTGCACGCTTCCACCGTCGTTGATGATAAAAAATTGGATATTGAAACGGGTCCTTTATGGAAAGAAATATCCGAACTCGATGAGAAAAAACGTTGGTTGGATTCACTCTCTAAAGACCCAAACACAATCTTTCCTTATGAAAGCTATTATCCTTTTCCAGCAAGTCCGACGTTATTTAAAGATGAAATCATCAAGAATTGGTTAATGTTCAAAAATGCCACGGAAGACCGTTTCGTTATCGTAAAAGAAGATCAGAAAAAATATAAATACGCGCAAACCATTTATTTATGGGACGATTTGTGGGAGCAGCCGGGGTTATTAAAAACCATTTCCCATGCAAAACATCGGCTTGCTCAACAAAGTGAAGAAGACATGTACATCCGCTTCGATTTAACCGAAAAACAACGAGCGACTGTACCAAATGAAAATGCTTTTAGCTTTCAAGACCCGTGGGTGTTACATGGCAAATGGTTAAATCGGTAACTGAAAAACTATCCTGACGTCAAAAGACGAAAGGATAGTTTTTTTGTATTATTTGATTTTTCGTGCGCTTCTTTTTCCTTTTGGTTTTGGTTTATCCATACCAACGATTTCAAAGTCTACGGCTCGTTCATCAATGTTTGTACTAATGACACGGACACGAACTTCATCTCCGATTCGGAAAATCTTGCCCGTTCGCTCACCAATCATTGCTTGATGGCGGTCATCATAGTGATAGTAATCATCTGTTAAATAGCTGATGTGTACGAGTCCTTCAACTGTGTTTGGCAGTTCCACAAACAGACCAAAGTTCGTCAAGGAGCTTACTAATCCATCAAATTCTTCACCAATTTTATCCGTCATATACTCTGCTTTCTTCAGGTCATTCGTCTCACGTTCTGCATCGACAGCTCTTCTTTCCGCTGCGGATGTATGACGTGCGATATCTGGAAGTTTTTCTTTCCAATTATCAATCGTTTGATCACTTAGATCGCCATGGATTAAATAAGTCCGAATGAGACGGTGAACAATCAAATCCGGATAGCGTCGGATTGGCGATGTAAAGTGCGTATAGAACTCTGTCGCCAAGCCGAAGTGACCGACTGATTCTGGTGAATATTTCGCTTGTTGCATGGAACGTAACATCAGTTTATTGACGACCATATCTTCTTTGCTTCCTTCAATTTCTTTTAACACTTGCTGAAGGGCTTTCGGATGGACATCATCACTCGTTCCTTTAACGACATAACCTAAGTTACCGATGAATTCGAAAAAACGCTGTAATTTCGACGCTTCAGGATTTTCGTGAATTCGGTGAATAAATGGAACATCCATCCAATGAAAATGCTCTGCAACCGTTTCATTTGCTGCGAGCATAAACTCTTCGATTAATCGCTCCGCTACACCGCGCTCCAATATTTTAATATCTAATGGGTGACCTTCATCATCAACGACAATTCCAGCTTCCTTGAAATCAAAGTCAATTGCACCGCGGTTCATGCGCTTCTTCCGTAAAATTTGAGCAAGTTCTTCCATTGCTTCAAACATCGGAACTAGAGTTTCATATTTTTCTCGCATCGTAGGCTCTTCACGACCTAAAATCGAATTTACGGCTGAATACGTCATTCGTTCAGTCGTTTTAATGACCGCTTCAAAAATTTCATGATTCACGACTTGGCCTTTTTGATCGATTTCCATTTCACAGCCTAATGTCAACCGGTCGACTTGTGGGTTCAAAGAACAAATCCCGTTGGACAGGCGGTGGGGAATCATTGGAATAACACGATCTGTTAAGTAAGAGCTTGTCCCACGCTCAAAAGCTTCTCGGTCGATCGGAGAGCCTTCCGTCACATAATAAGAGACGTCGGCAATATAGACTCCTAACAGAAAGTTTCCGTTTTCTAGTTTTTCAACCCGAATCGCGTCATCCAAGTCTTTCGCGTCTGCTCCATCAATGGTTACAATTTGTTCATTACGTAAATCCCGGCGTCCTTCCATATCGGATTCATCAATCGTTTCAGGAACTTCATTGGCATGTTCTAACGTATTTGCATCAAACTCTGCCTTGATGCCATGTTTATAAATGATCGAAAGAATATCAATGCCAGGGTCGTTCACATGACCGAGAATCTCAACAACTTCGCCTTCTGCACTCTTTTTATCTTTCGGAAACTCGGTAATCTTGACGATGACTTTATGTCCATCAGCAGCTCCGTTGTTGTTTCCTTCTTGGATAAAAATATCATTCGGAATCCGTTTATCATCAGCAATGACGAAACCGAATCGGCCATTATCTTGGTACGTGCCGACAACCTTGTCGTTATTACGTTCTAAAATTCGCACAACGACGCCTTCTGGGCGATTTCCTTCAATCGAATCAACATTGACTCGAACGAGTACAAGGTCACCGTTCATCGCTGACATTAAATCATGACTGTTAATGTAAACATCATCTTTGTCTTCATCGTCCGGAATAAGAAACGCAAATCCTTTCGCATGCATTTGAACGGTTCCTCGAACGAGATTCATTCTTTCCGCTAATCCGTACCGATTTTTTCGCGTCCGGACAATTTCACCTTCTTCTTCCAATTCATTTAACCGCTTCATTAACTCCATTAAATCATCGCTTGACTTAATCGAAAAAATCTCTTGGATTTCTTCAATGGAGTGAGGGTGTGTTGCTTCTTCTTGAAAATAAGCCAGAAGGTTCTTTTTCAACTCACTCATCTACATTCACCTCTTTACTTTATGATTTCCAATCTAACGTTTCTAAAAACGCATAAATATCTTCGTGAACCTGATCTTTGTAATCACTTAACGTAATTACATGAGGGGCGCCTTCATACCATTTGATGTCTTTTTCATCCGCTTGTACATGTTCATATATATAATTTGCGCTGTCCTTATTGATTAATTCATCTTCTTCAGCTTGCAGCACAAGTGTTGGTGCATATATTTCATCTATTCGGTCGTGAACCTCTTCAATTAATTTACTTAATGAATCAAATGTTTCATCAGATTGTTCGAATAACCGGTCAACTTCTTCGTCGATTTGTTTATCATCTTTTTGTTGAAGCTGTTTATATTGCTTTGCAAATTGCTTAAAGCCACCGGAAAGTTCTTTAATATTATCAAAGTATACGGGTGTGCAAATTGGAATAGCTCCCATTAACGGTTTCTGATATGCAAGCTTTAACGTCAATACACCACCAAGTGACAAGCCAGCAACAGCAATTTCATCGTAACCTAACTCTTTAAGATGATTATATCCATCAAGGGCATCCTGCCACCATTGATCAGCTGTCGTACCTACTAATTCCTCTGGCTCTACACCATGTCCTTCATAAATCGGTGCATGCGTTGTATAACCTTTTTTCTCTAAAAACCGTCCCAGCATCCGTACGTCTGCTGAATGTCCCGTAAATCCATGTAGTAGTAAAACTGCTCGATTTCCTGCTTCAAATGTAAATGGTTCTGGTTTCTTGATTTGCATCGTATATTTCCTCCTTTTTCAGGACATACCTATTGTTAAGTTTCCCGAGTTGTCATTGAATTAATCATAGGTGAATATTTTGAGTGATGAAGTGGTTCCTTCTGTGGAATTTATTCGTGGTGTTGGTAAAAAATTTTGTTTCATAAAAAAACAGCAAGCTTTTCACTCACTGTTTTGTCGTCATTTATTAAGATACGATATAGCCTAATAAGAACGTGATAACCATGAAAGTTACCCCTAACACAATTGTCACACGGTGTAGAACACCTTCTAAACCACGAGCTTTTTGCTTTCCGAATAATTGTTCAGCACCGCCAGTGATTACACCAGATAATCCAGCGCTTTTGCCTGACTGAAGTAAGATGGTAATGATCAAACCGAGTGTATTGATGAAAAGCAATGTCACTAAGAAACCGTACATGTCTTTGACCTCCTATGCTTGCACACAAATCCATACAAATAATTTTACATAAACAAGCTGAATTTTGCAATACCTTTTACAGGCAATAACCAAATAAAAAACCTGAACGCTCGCATAAAGCGTTCAGGTCATCATTATGACTGTGATTGTGTGGCAGGTGATTCTTCTAGTTCGCTTGTTTCTTCTATGTCGGGTTCTGTTTCTGAAATGTATAATGCGCAGGCTGCATCACCTGTGATGTTGACGGCTGTTCGTGCCATATCAAGTAAACGGTCGACCCCGAGAATCAATCCAATTGCTTCTACCGGAAGACCAACTTGCTGAAGAACCATTGCTAGCATGATTAATCCGACGCCAGGCACAGCAGCAGTACCAATAGACGCAAGAACGGCAATTAACAAGACGGTTAGTAGCTGTGTAAGCGTTAAGCTCTCTGCATATACCTGTGCGATAAATACAGTGGCAACCCCTTGCATGATTGCAGTACCATCCATATTAATCGTAGCTCCGAGTGGTTGAACGAAACTACTGACAGGTTCCTTTACACCCAGTCGCTTCTGAGCTGTTGTCATTGATACCGGTAGTGTCGCCCCACTACTCGCAGTACCGAATGCCACACTCATGGCAGGCGCAAAGTTTTTGATGAACCAAATCGGGCTTTTCTTTGCCATAAACTTCACGACGAATCCATAAGTTACAACAAGATGGATCAAGAGAGCGGCTAGGACAACGACGAAGTATGCAGCTAATGATTTAATCGCATCCCATCCTGCGCCACCAACGGCTGAAGCAATTAGACCAAATGCACCAAATGGAGCTGTGTACATGACAATATTAACAACATACATCACTAAATCGAATGCTTGGTCTAAAAACTTTTTAATGAGATCGGTTTTTTTATTCAACGTTGCTAAACCAACACCTAATAAAATCGCAAAAAAGATAATTTGAAGCATTTCCCCATTCACCATCGCTGCGATTGGGTTTGTCGGGATAATATTCAACAACGTATCCACGACGGAAGGTGCTTCGCTCGGTTCATACTCAACACCTGTCGTGTCGATTAAACCTTTTTCACCTGGTTTGATTAACAATGCCAATGACATGGCAATGGTAATCGCAATTGCTGTAGATGTCAGGAAGAACAGGATCGTTTTCCCGCCGATTCTACCTAACTTTTTCGGATCACCAAGTGACGCTGTCCCGATGACGAGTGAAACGAAAACAATTGGTACGACTAACATTTGAATCAAACGTAAAAAGATCTCTCCTAGTGGTGTAAAGAAATACGTATCAATTGGTCCAAAGGCACTAGGAGCAAACATATTTAAACCTAAACCGATTGCAATACCTAATATCAATGCAATAACAATCTGTTTCGTTAGATTTTTCATCTTTCATTTCCCTCCTTAACAATAGGTTACTAATAATTATGTGAAAATTTAGTCAATTATTATTTTTTGTGAAAGCGATTTCTTAGTTGGGATGAAAAGTTTCTAGTTAACTAGCATCATTGATCTGTATGTTTTGAAAATACTGTTTAGCGATTTGCAAAAAACCCCACAGCTAAGAATTCAGCACAGAATCAAATCGTCAGTTTACCTTCAGTATATTCGCAGCCTGCCACTGCTCATATCCGATGAAAACGAAAAAACATGTGCTAAAAAATTTACTCGACCCTGCCGAACTCATAAATTATGCGCAATGGTTCTTCGGATAATACCTGTTATATTTTACATTGTATTTAATCAAGATGAAAGAGAAATATTTCCCAACGATAAAAAAGTGTCTGGGGCAAAATTTTTCAAGTTGAGACAGATACGAACATCCTAATCTAGTGTGTAGAAAAACGCTTCGCAAATATACTCCGCTAAGGTGCGGATAATCATGACGGTGGGCGTATATTGAAGGTTTGCGGTAGGATTGCGATTTAACCCTGAAGATCCATAAATTAACACTGAAGCTTCGCAGATTAACACTGAAGATTTTCAAATTAACCCTGAAGATTCACAAATTAACGCTGAAGAACCGCAAATTAACCCTGAAGAACCGCAAATTAACCCTGAAGAACCGCAAATTAACCCTGAAGCCTCGTAATTAAACACTGAAGACAGCATATTTAACACTGATGCTCTAAGGGCTAGCATTGAAAAACGATCCAGACACATCAAAAACCTTGATTAATGAGTATTTTTACTCACCAATCAAGGTTTCATCTAGCGCGTCTTTTGTTTGGGTAAATTTGTAGCAGCCACAAATCGTTCGCTCAGAAGCATTTTATTTTAAGTTATAGAAAGCTGAGTCCCCGGCATAATGTGCTGTTACGCCGAGATAGTCTTCAATACGTAATAATTGATTGTATTTTGCAACGCGGTCTGTACGAGATGGAGCACCTGTTTTGATTTGACCTGCGTTCGTTGCAACAGAAATGTCAGCAATCGTTGCATCTTCTGTTTCGCCAGAACGGTGTGAAATGACAGCTGTATAGCCTGCTTTTTTCGCCATTTCAATTGCTTCAAACGTTTCCGTCAACGTTCCGATTTGGTTTACTTTAATCAGAATGGAGTTAGCGATTCCTTTTTCGATTCCTTCCGCAAGTTTCTCCGTGTTCGTAACGAAAAGGTCATCTCCGACAAGCTGAACACGATCTCCAATTTTTTCAGTTAATAATTTGAAGCCGTCCCAGTCGTTCTCGTCCAAGCCGTCTTCAATCGAGACGATTGGGTATTTATTGACTAACTCTTCATACCAAGCAACCATTTCTTCTGCTGTTTTCGTGACGCCTTCGCCTTTTAGTTCATACTTACCGTCACTGTAAATTTCAGAAGCGGCAACGTCCATCGCAAGTTTGATGTCTGTACCGATTTCATAGCCCGCTTCTTTGACAGCTTCAACGATTGTTTCCAATGCTTCTTCGTTGGATTTCAAGTTTGGCGCGAATCCACCTTCATCACCAACGGATGTATTATAGCCTTTATCCTTCAATACTTTTTTCAATGCATGGAAGATTTCTGTACCTGTACGCAACGCCTCTTTAAACGTAGGTGCGCTAACAGGCATGATCATAAACTCTTGAATGTCGACATTGTTGTCCGCATGCTCGCCGCCATTTAAAATATTCATCATTGGTGTCGGTAATGTTGTCGCTTGGAAACCACCGAGATATTTGTATAATGGCTGGCCGAGATAGTCTGCTGCTGCATGGGCAACCGCCATCGAAACGCCCAAAATCGCGTTCGCGCCGAGTTTCCCTTTGTTTTCGCTTCCGTCTAGCTCAATCATTAGTTGGTCAATATCGACTTGTTCGGTTACATCGAATCCGACGAGTTCTGGAGCAATGACATCATTAACATTTTTAACGGCTTGCTCGACACCTTTTCCAAGGTAACGGTCTTTGTCACCGTCGCGTAATTCGACTGCTTCATGTTCTCCAGTTGACGCACCACTTGGAACTATTGCGCGGCCGTAGCCACCGGATTCTGTCATTACTTCTACTTCTATTGTTGGATTGCCACGTGAATCTAATACTTCTCTACCATAAACATCGATAATATAAGGCATGAAAACTCGCTCCTTCATGTTCTATTTTTGTTGATATTGAAACACTCTTTAGGTGTACACTTTTGCTCAAAGAGGCTAAGATGACATTTGCGATTCATCGCAATCGTTCCATGCCGCTCGTACACGGATTGTACTGATCCAACGGCCGTTGTTCGGTTCTTCAACGTTAAAATGTGTTCCTTCAGCATTAATTTACTTTTCTTCAGTGTTAATCTGCTTTCCTTCAGTGTTAATCCACTTTTCTTCAGTGTTAATCCACTTTTCTTCAGTGTTAATTCGCGGTCCTTCAGTGTTAATCTGCTTTTCTTCAGTGTTAATCTGCTTTTCTTCAGTGTTAATTCGCGGTGTTAATTCGCGGTCCTTCAGCATTAACCTGCTTTCCTTCAGTGGTTGGATCCAATCGAACGGACCTTCACAGGATGTAATGCTTTCGTAACGCGTCTGATGTTAGAAAAAACTTTACTTTTCGTGGAGCTATTTAATTAGGCTACTTCCTGTCATCTCACCTGGTTGTTTGATTCCTAATAATTCCAATACCGTCGGTGAGAGATCCCCTAGTATACCGCCTTCGTGTAAAGATAGCTCTTCATCGGTCACAATGACTGGTACTGGGAAAGTCGTATGTGCTGTCATTGGACTGCCGTCTGCGTTCATCACTTGGTCGGCATTCCCATGATCTGCCGTAATAACAGCACGTCCACCGAGCTCAATAATGCAATCTACAATCCTGCCTAGACACTCGTCGACGACCTCAACAGCTTTAATCGTCGGTTCAAGTTTTCCAGAATGTCCAACCATATCTGGGTTGGCAAAGTTCAAAATGATTAAATTCGGCGGTTCTTCCGCCAAGACATCCATCAGTGCATCTGTGACCTCATACGCACTCATTTCAGGCTTCAAATCATACGTTGCAACTTTTGGAGAGTCGATTAATATCCGGTTTTCTCCTTCAAATTCCTGTTGTCTACCCCCATTCATAAAATATGTCACATGAGGATATTTTTCTGTTTCAGCAATACGAAGTTGTGTCATTCCATTTCGGGCAACAACCTCACCAATCGTATCCTTAGGTTGGTTCGGTGGAAAAGCAATACCGACATGAAAATCTTTATCATACTGTGTCATCGTAACCATATGCAAGTCGTCTAATAACTCATAATCATTTGCGAATACTTCAAATCGATTATGGATAAATACATCGGTCAGTTGGTTTGCACGATCTGGTCGGAAATTCGCAAAAATGATTGCATCGCCATTATCTACGCGTGAAAGTGGCACACCGTCATCATCCAATATGACGATCGGTTTAATGAATTCATCATAGACTCCTTCATCATAAGCTGCCTTGACCGCTTCAATCGCATCCTCACTCGCATTTCCTTCACCAAACCTGATTGCTCGATACGCTTTTTCTACTCGGTCGTACCGATGATCTCGGTCCATTGCATAATAACGACCGGTAACCGTCGCAAGTCTCGCATTCGGTACCTCTTCCATTTTTTCATTTAACTGTGCTAAATAATCAACCGCTGTTTTTGGACCGACGTCTCGACCATCCAAAAAAGCATGAACATAAACGTTTTCGACCTCTTGCTGTTTCGCAACGTCCAGTAACGCAAAAATATGATCGATATGACTATGAACGCCCCCATCGGAGAGCAAACCGAAAATATGCAGTGAACTTTGATGTTTTTTCACATGTTTAATGGCGTTTGAAAATGCTTCATTTCTAAAAAATCGGCCATCGCGGATTGCCACATTAATGCGTGTTAAATTTTGATAAACGACTCTTCCTGCTCCGATGTTCAAGTGACCGACTTCCGAATTTCCCATCTGGCCTTCAGGTAAGCCGACCGCCTCCCCAGAAGACTTGAGTGTTGTTGTCGGGAACTGATTCCAATATCGATCGAAATTCGGCGTGTGTGCTTGTTTTACTGCGTTTCCGAATTCTTCATCTCTTAATGCATAGCCATCTAAGATGATTAATGCTGCGAGTGGATTATTTTGCATTGGCTCCTGCCTCCAACAATTTCAAAAATGATTCTAGTTCCATGCTCGCTCCGCCGACTAATGCGCCATCAATATCGGACTGTGCAAGAAGCTCTGCAATGTTTTCCGGTTTAACACTGCCTCCGTATTGAATGCGCACCTCATCTGCAACAGCATCGGAATATAGTTCGCGAAGTGTTTCACGGATTGTACGGCAAACTTCGTTGGCATCTTCACTTGATGCTGTTTTTCCTGTACCAATCGCCCATATCGGTTCATAAGCGACAACAGCTTTTTTCGCATCCCCTTCTCGAATGCCTTCAAATGCTGCTTTCACTTGATTACGAACAAACTGATTCGTTTCATTGTTTTCACGCTGTTCCAATGATTCGCCGACACATACGATCGGAAGCAAATCATTTTCGAATGCAGCTTTCATTTTTTTGTTGATGAGCTCGTCATCTTCATGGAAATATTGACGACGTTCCGAATGACCTAAAATCACATAATCGACTAAAATGTTTTCAAGCATTTCTGGGCTTACTTCACCTGTGAAGGCACCGCTCTTTTCATAGTGCATATTTTGAGCACCGATTCGAATTGGCGTATCTCTTGCTGCTTCTGTTAAAAATGGCAAGTGGATAAATGATGCACAGATGACCGTGTCCACTTTTGAACCTTCTGGTACTTCATCACGTAAAGCCATGACAAAACGAGCACCGTCTGCCGCTAATTTATTCATTTTCCAATTTCCTGCAATAATAGGCTTTCTCATTTATTTGTTCACTCCTTCTTCATCTTCCAATGCTTGTACACCTGGTAGAACTTTTCCTTCCATAAATTCTAAGGAAGCTCCGCCACCAGTGGAAATATGATTCATCTCTTCAGCAAAGTTAAACTTCTCGACAGCTGAAGCTGAGTCTCCTCCACCGATAATGGTGTAACCATCAGTCGTCGCTAATGCTTCTGCGACTCCTTTCGTTCCTTCAGCAAATGCATCCATTTCAAATACACCCATCGGTCCATTCCATAAAATCAATTGTGAGTTTTTAATTGTTTCAGCGTATTCTTGAACCGTCTCTGGACCGATATCTAGTCCTTGCCAGCCTGCTGTCATTTCTTCAACAGGAACAATCTTTTTGTTGGCATCTTCAGCGAATTGATCAGCCATCACAACATCCTTTGGCAAGTGTAACGATACGCCTTTCTCTTTCGCTTTCTCGATAAACTGCTTGGCCAAATCAATTTTATCTTCTTCTAATAGCGAGTCGCCAATTTCATGGCCCATCGCTTTGATGAATGTAAAGGAAAGACCGCCGCCAATGAGTAGATGGTCGACTTTTTCCAATAAGTTATCAATGACACCGATTTTATCTTTAACCTTTGAGCCTCCGATAATCGCGGTAAATGGACGATCAGGATCTTCAAGCGCATTGCCCAATACGTTAATTTCTTTTTCCAATAAAAATCCAGATACAGCAGGTAAATGATGTGCAATTCCTTCTGTGGAAGCGTGTGCACGGTGAGCCGTACCGAATGCATCATTGACATAAAGATCAGCAAGGGATGCGAACTGTTTGGCTAGTTCTGGGTCATTTTGTTTTTCGCCTGGCTCGAAACGGACGTTTTCCAATAATAAAACATCACGATTTTCCATTTTTTCAACGGCTTCTTTTACTTCGTCTGAAAAAACGTCATCCAGTTTGTAAACGGGTTGTTGTAAGTAGTTGCTAAGTGATTGTGCGACGGCATCCAAGCGAAGCTCTTCAACGACTTCTCCGCCAGGTCGACCGAGGTGACTTGCCAAAATGACTTTGGCTTCTTTTTGAATGAGGTACATAATTGTTGTTAATGCAGATTTAATACGGGTGTCGTCTGTGATTTCACCATCTTGCATCGGTACGTTGAAATCAACACGGACGAAGACTTTTTTGCCTTTCACATCGACATCTCGAACGTTCTTTTTGCGCATGTTTAAAACCTCCAGCTATTGAGTTTCCTTATGTAACTGTTTACCCTATAATGTCTGATTTTAAAAGAAAAGGAGGAACATTGAAATGCTCCTCCTTTAGTCTACCATTTTTCATCGCAAAATGAAGTGAGAAATGGTAAGACAGTTATTCAATCTTTAGAAGCCTTGTTTACCCATATGAATCGCTAGATCGATACAACGGTGGGAATAGCCAGATTCGTTATCGTACCAAGAGATAACCTTAACCATATTCCCGTCCATAACCATCGTGGAAGCTCCATCAACGATTGATGAGAATGTGTTGCCGTTATAGTCTGAAGAAACGAGTGGTAATTCTGTATAATCGAGATACCCTTTTAGGTCGCCTTCTTCAGATGCTTTTTTCATAGCTTCGTTTACTTGTTCTTTTGTCACGTCTTGGTCTAATTCCGCAACCAAGTCAACAAGAGATACGTTTGGTGTCGGCACACGAACAGCCATACCTGTTAATTTCCCATCAACTTCTGGTAGTACTTTCGCCACAGCTTCAGCAGCACCCGTAGACGTTGGGATGATGTTTTCAGCTGCTGCACGTGCGCGACGGTAGTCACCATGTGGGGCATCAAGAACTTTTTGGTCGTTTGTATACGAGTGAACGGTTGTCATCATACCGCGTTTCAATCCGAATTCATCAACCAATACTTTCGTTACTGGTGCTAAGCAGTTCGTCGTACACGATGCGTTAGAAACAATTTTGTGTGCGTCTTTGTCATATTCGTTTTCGTTTACACCCATCGCAACAGTTAAGTCAACATCTTTTCCAGGTGCAGAGATGATGACACGTTTCGCACCTGCATCCAAGTGTTTCTGCGCACTTTCACGGTCACGGAAGATTCCAGTCGATTCAATAACGATATCGACACCGAATTCGCCCCATTTCAAATTAGCTGGATCACGTTCAGAAGTGACATGATATTCTTTACCATTAATAACTAAATTGTCACCTTTTACTTCGACTTCTTCTTCCAATGTTCCATGAACCGAATCGTATTTCAGTAGATGTGCAAGCATGTTTGCATCTGTTAAATCATTAATCGCTAAAACTTCTACTTCATCATGTTTTAACGCTTCACGAAAGATTCTACGTCCAATTCTTCCAAATCCGTTAATACCAATTTTAACTGCCATGTGACATACCTCCGAATTAACTTTATTTATGATTTATTTTCTTGCAATTGTTCGATCAAGTATCTGGCCACTGCCTCATCTATAATGAGCCACCCACTAGGAATCCATCGTAAAAAAGCAGCAACAGCTTCTTTTTTCGATGATCCGCCAGCGACCGTGATGAGTGATGGGATTTTCTTAACTAATTCAGCAGAAATTCCTATTGTATCTACTCTATCAATAACATTCCCATTTTTATCAAAGTAATAACCAAATGCTTCGCCGACCGCTTTCGAAGATTTTAATTTCTCTTTTGTAGCTTCAGTTGCTTTTCTTCTGTCTGCCATCGTCAAAGCGTCACCGACACCATGGATAAGCACATCAGCTTTTTCCATCAATGAAACAATCTCTTTTACACCTGGCTGCTCCAACATTTTTTCTTTCAATTCAGGACCCATTTCATCTGGTACATGAAGCAATCGATAGTCGCCATTTGTTTCTTGAGCCATCTTGACGCAAATGGAGTTCGCTTGGTATTCGTGCAAATCACCGAGGCCGCCGCGAGCTGGGATAAATAATGGACGCTTTCTTTCTAGCGGTTTCATATAATTTGCGACCATTGCCATTGTCGAGCCGCCAGTCACATCGACAATAGATTGATCCTTAATTTGCTCATGAAAAATGATGGCCGCTTCCTTCCCGAGGATTTGTTTCGTTTCAGGGGAGGTGTCTGCATCACCAGGAACAATTTTGATTTGTTTCAAACCTAAACGGCTCTTCAACTGATGTTCAAGCGTCGTTAGGTCAGTACTTTCTTTCACCATTCGGTAATAACTTTCAACAATCTCATGACCAGCTGCAGTGATAAACATCCCTTTATTCGTCACTTCGATTAATCCTTGCCGATCGAGAAATTCTGTTTCACTGCGGATATGCCGCTCAGTTTCTTTCAAATATTCGGCAAGCGATCGTCTACCAACTGGTTCGAGCGTTGCGATTCCCTTTAATATTCGGTAACGTTCGTCCATTTTATGCATCAATTCTGGGATTAGGATTTGCTGAAATTGATATAAGCTTTTCATTCACTCATCACCCCCTTGCTCAGAAATTTATTTGCGAGATTTATCTGATGGTCAATTACAGACCAAGAGTGTGTCTTTATTTGTCCCGCTTAATGCAAAAAAATATTTCCTGACTCTAGTATACAAAAAACTGATGAACGCCACAACTAAAAGGCTAAGGAATTTCTTTTATATACGAAATCCCTAACCCTTTAGATTTTTGGCCAAAAAATTTTCAACCGTCACGAATGAAAGATCTTCAGCTGTTAACTCATCATCGTCGACTCGAATCACCGGGATGGTCAGAAAATAAGATTCCAATAACCGCTCATCCTGATAAATATTCTGTTCGACAATCGTGAAATTATACTCAGATTGAAAAATTTGTAGCATCTGTTTCGCTTCTTCGCATAATTTGCAATTGTGTTTTGTATAAAAGTAAACCATTTTCGTTTTACGCATGGTGTTTTGCCCCTTAATTTAGATCTTTACTGCTATTATATCGAACTGTTACCCGAAAAGTGAATTGATTAATCTTAGCTATGTGTTTTTTTGATGAATTTATGAGTTTGAATTTTTGAATTGAGGAATTTGATGTGTGCTAGTTAGTCGTTGGGGGTTTTTATCGACAGTTGGAGGGGCTTTTTCAACAGTTAGGGCGCGTTTATCAGCAGTTAGAGAGACTTTTTCAACAGTTAGAAAGCGTTTATCAACAGTCAGAGCAGCTCTTTCAACAGTTAGAAGGCGTTTATCAACAGTCAGAGTGGCTCTTTCAACAGTTAGAGTCCGTTTATCAACAGTCAGAGCGGATTTTTCGTCAACTAGCACTTATCCCAACTATATAGAAAAACTCCACAACACAAAATGTGCGGCAGAGTTTTTAGCAGCCTCCTCGGAGGGAATCGAACCCCCATCGCAAGAACCGGAATCTTGTGTGTTATCCTTTACACCACGAGGAGAAGTATGTTGTGATAAAATGAATTGCAGTAAAAATTATACGTTGGCAACTAGTTAATTTCAAGATTTGATTTTTAAAAACCAAAATTTAGTCTATCATAGAATCGTATATTTGGAAAGAAACTTAATATTTTTATACGTCCACTAAACGTTTAAATGAGCACTTTGTTGGGAACATTGAATATGGACCTACATAAGAAATCAACTTCATGAATAAAGTCAAAAAGGGTAAACTTTTTGTTTGACCTTATTTGACCAAAGAGGTAAGATTAGAATGAATAAAGAAATTAAAAGGAGTGAATGGAATGAATTTAATCCCTACAGTTATTGAACAAACGAACCGCGGAGAACGTGCTTACGATATTTATTCCCGTCTATTAAAAGACCGTATTATTATGCTAGGTGGACCGGTTGATGACAACGTTGCGAACTCAATCGTTGCACAGATGCTATTTTTAGCAGCGGAAGATCCTGACAAAGATATCTCTCTATACATCAACTCACCAGGTGGTTCCATCACTGCTGGTATGGCGATTTATGACACAATGCAATTCATCAAGCCAGATGTTTCTACAATCTGTGTAGGTATGGCTGCTTCTATGGGTGCATTCTTGCTTGCAGCAGGTGCTGAAGGAAAGCGTTACGGCTTACCTAACTCTGAAGTAATGATTCACCAACCATTAGGTGGTACACAAGGTCAAGCTTCTGACATTGAAATTCATGCAAAACGTATCATTGAAATGCGTGAAAAAATTAACCAAATTCTTGCCGATCGTACAGGTCAGCCACTTGAAGTGATCCAGCGCGATACAGACCGCGATAACTTCATGTCTGCTGAAAAAGCGAAAGAATACGGTATGATTGACGAAGTTATGGAAAAATAGAATGAGATTTGAATGAAATTTTCAAGTGAATCAATTCAAAAAGAGCAGTGGATTACGTTATAATCCGCTGCTCTTTTTTAACTTAACGTCAATTAAGAGTCGTTTTTCTCTTCGTATAGGCAACAACTTTGTATTCGATTCTAGTTTTGTCAATTTGCTTAGCTTTTTCACCAAAGTAAAAAGTTAATAGTTTTCTTGCCTCTTCAATCGAATCAAAGATAAATTCCGTGTGAATAACATGATAGTCAAACCCTCGTTGCACCCATTTAGAAACATTACTTGAGATATCTTGTGTAGATAAAGAACAGAACTCGTCGTTTCCGTAGTTATCTACAATAATGATTTTTCCATCCTTTTTAACCACTCGTTCGACTTCTTTTAAACCGTCATCAAGATCTGTGATTCCATCAAAAAAGAAAGCCCATGTTGAATACATGGCATCAAATGTATTTGAGTGAAAAGGAATTGACTGCGCCACGCCGTTTGACCATATTAGCCTTTTATTTCGGTCAATCATATTTTCATCTGGTTCCATAGCTACTATATTACGGCGTTCGCTAGTTAACTTCTCCGCTGTGTATCCATTTCCAGCACCAACATCTAATAAATTCCCGCTAGGCAAAATGGTGTCCAGAAATTTAATGACTTTTCCCTCTCGATCCATACATCTACGTTCAATTTCAAATAAATCAGGTTTTGTTGAACCATAAAATGGTATTATTTTTGAGTTTTTATTGTCTTTTATCATTTTTAGCCTCCTGGAGTTTTACTTATAATCAGTGGCTAAAATTACGCAACCTTTCCATCTGTTTCACCTCATTTCAAAGTATATAATAGCACTATTTTCTGAATAGTAAAATAAATATTTGTTAAAACTTTTTTGGAATAATTTCGTAAAATTAAAAAGCAGTTCGATTAAAGGCGCAAATTTCATTGCCCCTTAATCGAACCACTTCACATGTTAGCGTTCTATTAATTTAAGTAGCCACTTCTTCCAAGTCTTCTTCTGCTTTCGTTGCTTTATCAGGCATTAACAAACTAAAGACAATCCCGAAAAATAATGCGATGAAAAATGTGGTGAAACGGGATGTCATCATTTCTTCTAATGGTGTGCTAATCCATAAAACGGTTGATAACAAACCAGAAACGATGGTCGCAATCACACCAGCACTGGAGTATCTTTTCCAGAAGAATGCCATAATAATCGCCGGTGACAATGTACAGCCGACGCCAGCCCATGCCCATCCGACAACGAGGTAAAGCAATGATTCAGACACGAGTGCAATAATCATTCCTATCGCACCGAAGAACAATACAGAAAAACGAGATAACCACAGTAATTGTTTCTCTGTTAGCTTAATGCCTAATGCTTGGTTGATGATATCTTCTGTCACCGATCCTGTAACAACGACTAACTGTGAATTTGCTGTTGAAATAATGGCCGCCAATACTCCAGCTAACAGTAATCCAGCAATCCATGGAGGCATGAACTGTAAAATCATCGTCGGTAGTAATGTTTCAACATCGCCGAAGCTTCCTTGATCATAGAGAGCAATCGCTGCAATACCGATTGCGAATGCGCCAGTGTATGCCAACACTGTCCATAGAATAGCAACATTTCTCCCTTGTTTTACTTCTTTGTCATTTCGTAGTGCCATAAATCGCGCACTTAGCTGTGGTTGCCCACCTAAAAATCCAAAAAACCAAGAGAAGTTTGTAAAGAACAACACACCGAGCGAGAAGCCTGTCACACCACCGAACCATTTATCAAAGGTAGGACCTGCATCGACAAGCGCTGCGCTGACTGAAATATCGTTGGCAAAAATGTGGGCGAATGCGACAATCGGAAGTACCACTAATGTAATGACCATCATGACACTTTGGATCATATCTGTCCAAACGACGGAGATGAACCCACCCGCAAAAGCGATGGCGATAATAACAACGGTCGATAAGATAACCCCCCAAACCGGTGGAATATCAAATGTTGTTAGTAGCATTTTCCCCGCTCCGGCCATTTGTGCGCCGACATAAAACATCAAGAATCCACCAATCAAAATACCTGCTAACCAACGAATCATGTTTGCTTTTTGCCCAAAACGTTTAGCTAAATAATCCGGCAATGTAAGGGCGTTATATTTTTCTGCTTCATCTTTAAACCGCTTGGCAAGGAATAGCCAAGAAAATAAGATACCTGAAGCAATACCTGCTGCAACCCATACACCAGATAACCCTGCAGTGAATACAAACCCGGTATAACCGAGTAGTAGCCAAGCAGATTCACCAGTAGCCCGTTCGGAAAAAGCTAACGCCCAACCCGGAAGCTTTTTCCCTCCTAGTAAGAAATCGGACTGTGATTTACTTTGCTTACTGAAATAATAACCAATGGCCATGATGATCAAACAGTAGATGATGAATTCCGTTAATATTATATTCATCGAAAATCTCCTTTTTTAGGCTAAGCCTTTACTGATCATTCAAGTTTGGTACCCACTTCACTTAACATCACTTTTTCATGAATCACATTTGCTGCAATAACATCAAATAATCCCATTCCAGTCGACTTAAAAATCACACTCCCCTCTGGATGATTTCTCCAGTATTCTTCTGCATCAAAACTGTTTATTTGAACGACATCCGAAAATTGCTGGATGTCTTCTTTCACATACCAATTAGCTTCAATGGCTTGAATGACATCGCCACTTTCCTTCATGGCGTCTTCACTGTCGATGAAAAAGTGATCGCAAAGCGCATAGAGCTGCCTTGGAAATTCACGCATCGTTGGTTGAAAAGATCCGATTCCGATAATCAATTTGCCTTTTAATAGCTCCTGATGATCAGGTAAAACTGGATCAGGGGAAGACGTTGCGGTGATGACGACATCCGCATGCTGTATCGCCTCCTCGGCGGAATGACAAGGATAAATGGCTATGTCATCAGGTAATCTCTCATGCAAACGGTCAATTAAAGGTTCCAACTTTTCATACGTGCGGTTCGTTATATAAATTTCGTTAAAAGAATGTGCAGCACAAGCGGCTAACGTTTGGTAAAATCCTTGGACACCCGCACCGATCACTGCAAGTCGCTCAGCATCTGGTTTTGCGAGTCTTCGTACGGCAGCCCCACCAAGCGCGCCCGTCCGGAAACCGGTTATAAAGTTTCCGTCCATGATCGCTAACACTTCACCGTTTTGACTATCGTTTAAAATGACAAGCCCTTGAATAACAGGTTTATCTTTATTTTCTGGAAAAGACGTGAGTAATTTCGTTGCAATAGCTTGGTCTGTAATACATGGCATAAGTATCATCGTATTCGAGTTTTGTTGAACCTGCATTCGTGTAGGCATTTGATATTTTTTGTCAGCATAAACCCGGTAAGCTTCTTCCATCGCATCGATCATCTCTTCCATCGTGATCGATGACTCGATTGTTTGCTGGTTGAGATAAAGCATCGTTTCAAATCCCCCTTTCATAAAATTGTTGCTAAACAATAGCTCCTTCGATCAATAGATCATTCTCTTTGAATCGCTCAAAGCGAAGCGGACGCAAATCCAGCGTTTCGTATTGACCATAATGAATTAACTCGGCAAGACATTGGCCGACTGCCGGAGCTTGCTGCATCCCATGACCACTGAAACCACAAGCCATATAATAGCCCTTCGCCTCAGGGTGTTCTCCAACGATTGCATTTTGGTCCTCTGTGTTATGGGCATACAAGCCCGCCCAGCCACTGATGATTTTCGCATGTTCAAAATTTTTGACGCGGTGACCGAGAATCGGCCATAGCTGTTCCATAAAGAAGGAGCGTTTCCAACTAAAGTCGAAGCCTGGTGTAACTTTTTCACTAAAACCGCTGATAAAATATTGTCCTTCATGACGGAAATAAACACCTGATGGGTCTACGGTTAGCGGTAGTTGTTTAGCAAGTGGTTCTTCAATATCAAATTGGATGATTTGTCGTTTCAATGGAATTACAGGGATTGGAAAGCCACTATTTTCACTAATTTGTGCTGCCCAGCCGCCTGCACAATTAATGACAAGTGGCGCTTGATAACAATCCCCAGTTGCCGTTTCTACTCCAGTGACAACTCCAGCTTCGTGAGTAATACGTTCGACTTGTTCACAAACAAATGTCGCGCCCAATTGTTTTGCATTTTTTGCATAACCTTGCATTACTGAATATGGATCCAAATAACCGTCTTCAGCACAATACAACCCACCAACTAAGTCATCGGTCGTTAATTCAGGAATAACATTTTGTAGTTCGTCTGGAGTTAACAGTTGAGATGGAACACCATAACTTTGTTGCAACTCAGCTTGCGCTTTTAATTCCGCCCAATTTTCATCTTGAGCTAGAAAGAAATATCCATGTTGTCTAAAATCGATTTCGGCTAGTTCTCCATTGACAGCCATGTCTTCTGGAAAGGTCAAGTATTTTTGTAATGAATAGCGACTGATTTGAATATTAATTCCGGTCGTAAACAGTTGTCTGATCCCCCCGGCACTCCGTGGTGTGGATGAATATTCATAGAGAGAATCCTTTTCAAAAATCAATATTTCACCTTCAAAACCTTCTTTTAATAAATGGTAAGCAACGCTGGAACCTATTACGCCTCCACCGATAATAATGAGATCTGTCTGTCTCATGACGCTCCCTCCACATTGTCAGAATATTGTTTCTTTTTATCGTACAAAAAGTATTTGGTCGCTGACTATGGTTAACCTGCATAAATTAAATGAAAATTATTACTATTAAAAATGTTTTGTTTTATGGTAAACTAAATATAAATTGTGAGTTGAACGGAGTGTGTAAGGTGAACGAATTTGTACAGTTTGCACAAAAGGCTGTGAAAGCGGTTTCAAATATACTGCCTTTTCCTATAAGTCTTACAGATGATAAAGGTTTAATCGTTGGAGATTCCAATTCACGGCGCATCGGTACATTCCATGCGCCTTCACAACAAGTCATCATAGAAAATAAACTTGTCCTATTTGACGAAGCAACAACCGACCATACAAAAAATATTTATCCTGGTGCAGCGGTTCCCCTCCATTTTGATTTCGAGACGATCGGTGTTTTAGGAATCATTGGAGACCCAAAAGAAGTCGAACCATACGCCTTGTTAGTTAAAAGCTACATTGAAATGATGTGGCACGAAGCTGCTCATCAACAGCGCCGGACATTTGAAATCAGTCATATGGAAACATTTTTGCATTATGTCTTATTTACGCCTGATGCTGAAAAAGAGAAAATCATTGATTACTGTGACATGATGGATATACCGCATTCGAAAACCCGTTTTATCATCGTGGCAGATTTTGGTCATTCCTTATCGACAATTAACCAAAAAACGTTAACGTTAGATGAAATTAAATACCGTTTCATTCACCTTATGAAAAATATATTCAACAATCATGATGATTTATGCGCTTTTTTGAATAATGATCGAATTGTTATGTGCAAACCATCCTATGGAATTGAAGATTACAAAGAGCAATTGAAAGAGTTCGATACACAAGCAAAACGTTTCTCAGAACAAGCGAATCGTTTATCGATCAAGGAAGTATCCATTGCCGCAGGTCCTCTCGTCTCTTCCATCGATGAACTGACAAACTCCTATCAAAAGGCCGATCTATTAATTCGCTTTGCAAAGAAAAACGGATTGAATGGTGGAGCCTATCATTGTTTGGATCCCTATATACTTGCAAATTTATTTTATGACGGGTCGACCCATCTACTAGACGAACCACTTGAGATGCTCCTCCAGCCATTGTTGCAAGATCCGGCTAGCGCAGAGTTGATCAAGAACTTTACGACTTATTTGGAATGCAATATGAATATTAGCGAGGCGGCAGAACAACTTTTCGTCCACCGAAACACCCTACTTTATCGACTCAATAAAGTAGAACGAATGACAGGCATTCCTTATAAAAATTTCAAACTAGCTTCGATGCTTTATTATTATTTGCAGCGTAAGGCTAGTAATTGATTGGGAGAGCGGTTTTGAACGGAATTGTTAAACGTAGAAGGCCGGGGTGCGCGGATTATATGCGCCCAAGATTGAAGAGTTTGTGCCTTGAGCTAGATGATATGCTCCCTGCGTGTAGTATTATGTGACCAGCTTTGGTGAATATGTGACCTGGTAGGATTAATATGAGACGAATCTTTGAAAATATGAGCCTTTATATAATTGTGAATTTGAGATTAACTTACGAATTCTAGACAGCGATCAATGTGTCATATGCGCCCGTTTCGGTCAAATATGCACCTTCTTGTGACAGATATGCTCCCTTCTTCTTTGGTTATGCGACCAACTCGTGAAGATATGCGACCAAACGGGAAAAATATGTGACCAATCTCTCAAAATATGCCCCTACCAAAACACTTTGCAGAAAACTTCCCATTCATCATTGCATTTTTTTCTGAATATTGTAAAATAGATAACAAACCAAGGTTAAACTGTCACAAGCAGTTATTCTCCCTTGGATTCTGAAAATGTTTCAAATAACTAAAACTGTTCCATAGCCGAAACTCCTTGTTGCCGAGGAGATGCAAGGCGAATGTGAAGCCAGTTCATTGTTTTTAGTCGAAGGACTAATGACTTTGTGCTGGCTTTTTTAAATGGTTTTTATGAATGATGTTGAATGAGAGGAGTGATCAAGCTGAGTAACACATTGGAAGGGATCCGTGTTCTTGATTTATCAAGGGTGCTCGCCGGTCCGTATTGTACAATGATTTTGGGTGACCTCGGGGCTGAGATCATCAAGGTGGAAGCACCTGGTGGCAGTGATGAAACGCGCGGTTGGGGACCGCCTTTTCAAGAAGGAGTCAGTGCGTATTACCTTTGTGCGAATCGGAACAAGAAAAGCCTCACTGTAAACTTGAAATCGGAAGAAGGTCAGCGGGTGATTCATCAGCTCGTCAAAGAGAGTGATGTCATCATCAATAATTTTAAGACGGGTACGATGGACCGACTGAATCTAGGGTATGACGACTTGAAAAAAATGAACCCCGGACTCGTCTATTGCTCGATTACAGGGTTTGGGGAAACGGGTCCGTATAAGGACTTTCCTGGCTATGATTTTATTATTCAAGCAATGAGTGGCTTGATGAGTATTACAGGAACGGAGGAGTCGGGTCCACAGAAGGTCGGTGTCGCCATCACGGATATTTTGACGGGACTCTATGCGTGTATCGGAATCCAGGCTGCTTTGTTGGAGCGCACCCAGTCTGGTGAGGGGCAAAAAATTGATATATCTCTCTATGATTCTGCCGTCAGTTCACTGGTGAATATTGCGAGCAATTACTTGATGGCTGAAAAAATTCCAGAGAGACTCGGGAATCATCATGCCAATATCGTTCCTTATCAAACATTTGATACGCGTGATGGAAGTCTTGTCATTGCGGTTGGGAATGACCGGCAGTTCGCTCAGTTAACCAAGTTACTCGGGCACTCTGAGCTGGCTGATGACCCTCGCTTTCAGACGAACGCCAAGCGCGTTGAAAATCGTGGACAGCTCAGTCCTATTTTAAATGATCTTTTTAAGCAAGAATCAACAGCTCATTGGACAGAAGTTTGCCGACAAAACAACATTCCATGTGGACCGATTCAAAACGTAAGTGAGTTAACAAAAGACCCACAGCTACAACACCGCGACATGTTTATCGAACAAGAACATCCTGTTGCTGGAGACATCAAGCTCGTCGGCAGTCCATTAAAATTATCAAAAACACCGGTGCAATACCAATCCTATCCACCTTCTGCCGGTGAACATAACGAAGAGCTTTTACAAACCATCGGATATTCAACAGAGGAAATTGAGGAAATGAAAAAGAACCATATTATTTAGGAGGAATGAAATATGAATTTTGAATTTAGTGATGAACAAAAGATGCTACGACAAACGGCGAGAGATTTCGTCGATAAAGAAATTATGCCTTACATGGCTGAATGGGATGAAAAAGGCAGTTTCGATCCAGCCATTTGGAAGAAGCTTGCCGACCTCGGTATAATGGGCGTTTGTGTGCCGGAAGAGTATGGCGGCAGTGGTATGGACTATAACTCGCTTGCAATCGTTTGTGAAGAACTTGAGCGCGGTGATACCACTTTCCGGACAGCCGTTTCCGTCCATACTGGCTTGAACAGCATGACACTCATGCAATGGGCGAATGAAGAACAGAAGCAAAAATACTTGGTACCACAAGCAAAAGGGGAACAAATCGGCGCATTCGGTTTAACAGAGCCTGGTGCAGGTTCTGATGTCGCTGCCATGTCTACGACAGCTAAAAAAGAAGGCGATTATTATATTTTAAATGGGCAAAAAACATGGATCTCGTTATGTGATGTTGCCGACAACTTCCTTGTTTTCGCCTATACGGATAGCAAAGATAAAAAGCACAAAGGTATCTCTGCTTTTATCGTTGAACGCACAATGGAAGGTTTCTCATCTAAAGGGATAAAAGGAAAACTCGGAATTCGTGCGGGTAACACCGGAGAGATCTTTTTTGATAACATTAAAGTACCGAAAGAAAATCTGCTTGGCGAAGAAGGTGAAGGCTTCAAAATCGCGATGTCAGCACTCGACAATGGTCGTTTTACAGTTGCTGCAGGTGCGTGCGGGCTCATTCAAGCCTGTATTGAAGCTAGTGTGAACTACTGTCACGAACGTGAAACATTCGGTAAGCCAATCGGCAAGCATCAGCTCGTCCAACAAATGATTGCGAAAATGGAAGCCGGTTATCAGATGAGTCGTTTACTCGTCTACCGTGCAGGGGAATTGAAAAACAAGGGAGTTCGCAACACACGCGAAACGTCACTTGCCAAATGGCAGGCTTGTGATTTTGCCAACCAAGCAGCAGATGACGCCGTTCAAATCCATGGTGCTTATGGTTATTCGAGCGAATATCCTGTTGAGCGATACTTACGAAATTCTAAAGCACCGGTTATCTATGAAGGCACACGAGAGATCCATACATTAATGCAAGCAGATTATGTTCTCGGTTATCGAAAAGATAAAAAATTAAACAAGATGCTGCCGGCTTGGTCAGGTGAAGACAAATAAGCAATGGGAGGTATGTCCATGACAACCTTTGAGGCAAACACGAAAGGAATTTTTATTGATGGTGAATGGAAAGAAGCAAAGTCAGGCGAAACGGAAGTCGTTGATAATCCAACCACTTTAGAAAAACTAACCGAAGTTTCAAATGGAGATTTCGATGATGCGACGGATGCCATCGACGCTGCTTATGAAGCATTCCCAGAATGGTCGAAAATGAGTCCTCGGAAACGATCCAAAATTTTATACCGAGCGTATGAACTCATGATGGAAGACGTTGATCGGTTAGGCGAAATCTTGACACTTGAACAAGGGAAGCCGTTAAAAGAAGCAAAAGGTGAAATTAAAGGTGCAGCTAGCTTCTTGCAATGGTATTCCGAAGAGGCAAATCGTATATACGGAGAAATGATTCCAGCATCCCGCGAAGGCAACCGGCAGTTCGTCTTGCCACAGCCTGTGGGGGTCGTCGGTGCGATTACACCATGGAATTTTCCTTCCTCGATGATTACAAGGAAATGCGGCCCTGCTTTGGCAGCCGGGTGTACGGTCGTATTGAAACCAGCAATGGAAACACCACTTTCTGCGATTGAAATTGCGAAAATTTTTGAGAAGGCAGGTCTACCAAAAGGCGTATTCAACCTCGTGACTGGAAAAGCACAAGAAATCGGTGAAGCCTTTTTAACAAATGATAAGGTGCGTAAAATTACGTTTACCGGATCAACAGAAGTCGGAAAGTACTTAATGCGTGAAAGTGCCGACCAACTGAAAAAAGTTTCATTGGAATTGGGCGGTCACGCACCAATTCTCGTATTCGAAGATGCTGACTTAGAAACAGCAGCTAATTTAACGCTTGCAAGCAAATTCAGAAACGCCGGTCAAACGTGCATTTGTGCAAACCGTGTGTATGTTCAAGAATCGATTAAAGAAGAATTCAGCAAAGTATTATTGGAGAAAGTGAAAGAGCTGAACGTCGGGAATGGCTTAAACGACGGTGTCGATATTGGACCGTTAATTAACGAAAACGGCACCGAAAAAGTCCAAGACCATTTAACTGATGCAACGAACAAAGGCGCTCGAATTCTTTGTGGAGGAACCAAATGGGACGGTGAATATGCAGGACACTTCTTTGAACCAACCCTTTTGGATAATATTACGGATGACATGAAAGTCATGAACGAAGAAACATTCGGCCCGCTTCTTCCGCTTCAAACGTTCAAAACCGAAGAAGAAGCAATCAAAGCGGCCAACAATACAAAATACGGCTTAGCGGCATACTTCTTTACCGAAAACCTCGATCGTACCTTCCGTGTATCTGAGGCTTTGGAATACGGAATGGTCGGCGTCAATGAAGTCTTCCCTTCTGTTGCCGAAGCACCATTCGGAGGAATCAAACAATCCGGTTTTGGAAAAGAAGGCGGACACCACGCGATTGATGATTTTGTCGTGAAGAAACTAGTTACGATTAGTGAGAAAAAATAGAATAGTACAGTTGAACCCGAGAGTTGATTACTTTCGGGTTTTTTATTTAGCCTTTGATAAAGTGAATTGTTGCTGATTCAACATCGGTTTCTCCGCGATTTATCGGCGGTGGTTTGTCGGCCGCTTTGCACGGTTTTTCGATGGCCTCGCTTAGTTTTTCGATGGCTTCATTCGGTTTTTCGACGGCTTCGCTCGATTTTTCGACGGCTTCGCTCAGTTTATCGGCGGCTTTGCTTGATTTATCGGCGGCTTCGCTCAGTTTATCGGCGGCCTTCCATGGAAAACTAATTAACTATGCTAAAATAACCATAGATGAAGCAATTAAGAGAGGTTGTTACTATGAAAATATTACTCATCGGAGCAACAGGCCTGTTAGGCAAGGCTGTCAAAAAAGAATTAGAAGACGAACATGAAATTATTGAAGCTGCTTTGGAAGATGCTGACATTAACGTCGACATGACCAAGCTGAATCAGATCCGTGAGATGTTTGAGAAAGTCGGAAAAGTTGACGCAGTCATCAGTACGGCCGGCGACGCTCCTTTTGTTCCGCTGGAGGAATTGACTCCTGAATTGAATGATGTTGGTATTGAAAGCAAATTAAAAGGACAGATTAACCTCGTATTAATTGGCATGGAGTATGTGAATGACGGAGGAAGTTTCACGTTAACGACAGGCATTTTAATGGATGATCCTATCCCTAAAGGAACGTCATCCGCCATGGCAAACGGGGCGATTGCAGGCTTTGTCAAATCTGCAGCGATCGAGTTGCCGAGAAGAATACGGATTAATAATGTCAGTCCGAATGTCTTTTCGGAAGCGTCAAAAGATCATCGTGACACATTCCAAGGGTTCGAACCCGTTTCCATCGAGAAGGTTGCGTTGGCATTCCGGAAGAGTGTCAATGGAAAGCAAACAGGACAGACTTATAAAGTTTATTAATTAAGCCATCCGGAACTTTTGTCGTAAGTTCCGGATGGCTTTATAATTTTATGGATAAATTCCCCCAAGTTTCTTTCCAGTTTTTCTGTTGGACTCTTTTTTGATAGATTATCATCCTTTCTTTCGTTTCAGTAAAAAATGGTGTCGGTCTGACTTTTAACTGAACTAAATCTTCTATACCATGAGGTGCCGCAAATACGACCTTAACTCTCTCATCTACTTTCACACCGACTGCTGTAGCCGTCTCAGGAAATTTAGAGATTGCATCAACAGAAGATTGATAAGGTGGAAGCCCATTCCGTTGGTGCATTCTCGCCTCGTTTTTCACAGACCATGGAACTTCAGGCATAAACGAGAATAATAAACTCTCGTATTTCTTTTCTTGTGATTTATCGAGTTCTTTATTATCAAAATAAATGACATCGATATCAGGGATTGACGTCTGTTCGGTGAATCCGTGCAGTTCATCCCAAACTTTTGAACGAACAAAACCTGCAGCAATCCACCATTCAGGTAAGTTGAGACGTTTTGCCGTATGTAAAATCTCCATCATCCACTCATCCGCTTCGACTATTTCAATGATTTTTTCTTTAGTGATCATCACTTAATACTCCTAAGGTGATTGTTAAATTTTAAAAAATGTCCATAGAACTACCCTATGAACATTCTTCGTTGGTTATTGTTTTTGCTGCTCATACTGTTTATATAAATCTTTCACTGCTGTAGCCAATGCGGATCCTGCTTTACCGAGATAATGTTCTTTGATGAGTCTGACCGGTTCGTCGATTCCATCTTCCAAGCAATAACCTCTTAAAATTCGACTGATGAAATCCCGGCCATGTTCAGTCGCTAACGTACAGCTGACTTCAATGACGACGCCATGATTCTTATCCAATTCAGCTGTCACCGTAAGTGTTTCATAAATCGTTTGTGCAGCCATGCCTGCCGGTAATTTTGCATGACCCGCGACAAAATATGTATTCATGCTCTCGCCCTCCCTTTTACTCTTATTCTATCATTTTTTTGGAGCACCGAGAGCAATAGAAATTTGAGTTGCAGTATGTTGGGTCTTTCTTTTTATCTCTTTGAAGCGCTCTCCTTCAAAATGTTGCGAGAGGCCACTAACCGTTAGGGCCGAAATAACTTTCCCATGATGATTATAAATCGGGTAGGATATACCGACCGTATCTTCATCTTGTTCGCCATAACTAATTGAAAACCCTTGTTTTTTGATTAAAGCCAATTCTTGTTGAAGTTTTTCTTGGTCGATCGGCTCACCATTTTTTATCGATCGGAGTGGTTCTTGCATGAAAATTCGGTCCTGTTCCGCTTCATTCATGAAAGCCAATAGCAGCTTTGGACCTGATCCAACATAAAGTGGGGAACTCTTACCAACCTGCGTGTATAAACGGATCGCACGATTGCTTTCCACCTTCTCAATGTATGTGGCGTGAAGATCGTTTTGGATAACCAGGTGAACAGCTTCATTGATTTCTTCGCCTAATTCCACCATATAAGGCTTAGCGATTTTGCGAATATCGAGTTGGTCGGCGACTAAATTGCCAAGTTCCAATAATCGCAATCCTAATCGATATTTCCCATTCGGCTCAGAATCCCTTGCCAAGAAATCTTCTTGTTCCAATGAACTGAGCAAACGATATGCCGTTGCTTTTGGTAGTTTCGCAGTTTCTGCAATTTCCTTTAATGTCCACTCTGTATGTTTTTCATCGAATAGCTTCAATAATTGCAAGGCTTTAATGACGCTTTGATTCATTGCTTTTCCCTCTTTCATCGTTCTCTATTGAGCACACACCTTTATTTAAAGGGTAGCACGACAAT
This sequence comes from Allobacillus saliphilus, assembly GCF_018138385.1. Classification (GTDB taxonomy): domain Bacteria; phylum Bacillota; class Bacilli; order Bacillales; family Alkalibacillaceae; genus Allobacillus; species Allobacillus saliphilus. The sequence continues at coordinate 914 of NZ_JAGSIE010000004.1, read as the reverse complement.
TGTATCGTCTACCCTCTAAAATGTTAAAGAAACTTCTGTGTTTGTTTATACACTGACATACGATTCATCTTCATATGTTTCTTCTCGAATGACGACGTCTCGCTTCGCCATCTCTTCGATATATTCTTTCCCGGGCACAATTTGTTCTGGTGGGTAGACACCTTGTTGATCAATGACTCCCGAGCCGATCATTTGGGCAACGACAGAGATTGTATTGGCCGTCGCTCGTGCCATAGCCGTGACTTGACTTTCCATATCTTTCGTCGTCGTCATTTGGAATTGATGGTACTGCTTTTGACCATTTTTCTTTCCTCCAACGACAACACGAAGAAGAACAGCGTCTTTCTTATCGCCAAGCTTCACAAAGGGCTCTAATGCTTTTAAGAGTACTTGCCGTGTATTAATTTCTTGGCCATCGATATTGACAAAGGCATCCTTCGACGTTAAGTTCAGATCGACCAAAAGCTTGAACTTTTCCGCATGACCAGGATAGCGAATTGTTTTATATTCTAATGTATCGACGTCACCGAATGTAATCGGCAGTGTAGAAGTTCCACCGGATGTGTGGAATGCTTCCAACTCGCCATATTCATCGAAATGAATAGATTCGACTTCCGTCAGTGCCTTCACTTCTTGCTTTTTCCCATCACGAATAATCAACGCTGGGTCTGTGTAGTGATCGAATAATCCTTCCATGGAAAAAACATGATTGTATTCTAGTGGCGGTTCAGGCTTTGCTGGAATACCTCCGACGAATAGACGGATAGACTCGACTTCATCCAATTTGCTTGCACCATAGCCGGATAAAATATTGATCATACCTGGCGCAACACCCAAATCTGGAATGATTGTCACACCCGCTTTTTGCGCTTCCTCTTTCATAGCTAACACTTTATCCGTAATATTACCGATGT
>NZ_JAGSIE010000003.1 GCF_018138385.1 Allobacillus saliphilus | reverse complement strand
CCTGGCGCAACACCCAAATCTGGAATGATTGTCACACCCGCTTTTTGCGCTTCCTCTTTCATAGCTAACACTTTATCTTTTTTAATGATACGGCGACCACCGAGATCGACAGAAGATACGCCGACTTTAATCGCTGTTTTAGCAACTTTTTCATTAAAGGAATAAAAAAGTGCATTAATAATAACATCAAAATTTCGCATGAAGTCTGCAAGCTCCACATCATTTGAAGCATCGACTTGGTAGGCTGTCAATTTTGGTGAATTTAATTGTTCACAAACATGCTTCGCTTGTTCAAATGCTAAATCCGCCAAACCGACCTCTGTCACTTGATCACTATTCACTAAATCTCTCGCCGCTTCTTTCCCCATTAATCCAGATCCTAACACTCCTATTTTCATACCGTGTCCTCCCCGTGTAAACAGATTCAACCGGCAAGCTGATCCACCCAATCAACTTGCCGATTGTTTAAATACGATGCAATTCGTTATCAATTTTTAGTTATCAATTTGTGCACGTTGTAGCTTTCCACTGTAATCGACATAAACCGCTTTCCACTCCGTAAACACATCCAACGCTGCTTGACCGGAATCACGGTGGCCATTTCCTGTGCCTTTCGTTCCACCGAACGGTAAGTGAATTTCAGCGCCAGTCGTACCTGCGTTTACGTAAACTATTCCTGTATCCAAATCGCGTTGAGCTTTAAACACTTGATTCGCATCCTGTGTGAAAATAGAGCTGGACAGTCCGAACTCCACACTGTTGTTCACTTCAACGGCTTCTTCATAACTTTTCACTGGGATGATTGACAATACAGGTCCAAAAATTTCTTCTTGGGCAATGCGAGCATTCGGTTTTACGTCCGTAAATAATGTCGGCTCAAAGTAATAACCGGATTCATATTTCCCTTCCGTCAATTCACTTCCGCCAGTAAGTAGCTTGCCTTCTTCTTTTCCGATTTCAATATACTTTTTGATTTTGTCGATGCCGCCTTGATTGATAATCGGTCCAACTTTAATGCCATCATTCAAACCATCACCGATTTTCAAGTTTTTCATCTCTTCTAATACACGTTCTTCGAGTTCTTCTTTTACCTTTTCATGGACGATGACTCGGCTTGTGGCGGTACAACGTTGACCACTCGTGCCAAATGCCCCCCATACGATTCCTTGTGCTGCTAATTCTAAGTCCGCATCATCCATGACGATGACTGCGTTTTTACCGCCCATTTCAAGCGATACTTTTTTCAACTGACGGCCACATTCTGAAGCGATATTTCGTCCGACTTCATTGGACCCCGTAAATGAAATGACCCGTAGATCATCGTGATGGACCATCGCATCGCCCACTTTGCCTCCTGAACCGAAAACAACATTGACGACGCCTTTTGGCAATCCAGCTTCTTCAAAAATTTTCGCCATTTCATATGCCATTAATGGCGTCTCTGTTGCTGGTTTCCAGACGACTGTATTTCCTGAAACGATTGCTGGGAACGATTTCCATGTTGCAATGGCAATTGGGAAGTTCCAAGGCGTAATAATTCCAACAACGCCTACCGGTGCACGAACACTCATTGCGAATTTATTTTTCAACTCCGCTGGAACCGTGTGACCGAATAGACGGCGCCCTTCACCAGCCATATAGAAGGCCATGTCGATTCCTTCTTGAACCTCTCCACGTGCTTCTTCTAACACCTTTCCGTTTTCTTGTGTCAAAATTTGTGAAAGATGTTCTTTACGTTCTTTCATTATTTGACCGATATCGTATAAAATTTCTGCACGCATCGGCGCTGGTTCTAGTGACCATTCTTTTTGTGCTTTTTTCGCTGCTGCCACAGCTTCGTTCACATCGTCGGTACCGGATAGTGGAACGTCGACTAACTTTTTACCGTTAGCTGGATTGACAACATCGGTATACTGATCCGACTTTGGCTCAACCCATTCGCCTCCGATGAAATTTTTCAGTTGGCTAACATCTACTTTGCCAACCGACTTTTCTCCGATATCACTTTTTTGATCTACTTTGCTTGTCATACTTATCCCCTCCAATAAAATTTATGATTGATTACGCAAATCATTAATCGTTTTCTTGATTGAAATTTGTTCAGGATCAGTCAGAATTTCGATGACCGTTGGTGTCGCCGCATTCATCGCTTCCGACAAAGCATTCTGAAATTCTTCTGCTCGTTCAACTAAAATACCTTTCGCACCGAGTCCTTCTGCAATTTGAACGAAATTGACGCTTCCTAAATCTGTACCAATCACTTTTTCTGGATAGTGCATTTCTTGATGCATGCGGATTGTACCGTACATGTGATTGTTGAATACAAGGTGAATTGTCGCTAAGTTATTTCTGGCCGCTGTTTCAATTTCCTGCAACGTCATCATGAATCCACCATCACCTGACAAAGAAATGACATGTCGCTCCGGATGCGCAAACTTCGCGCCGATTGCTGCTGGAACACCATAGCCCATCGCTCCAGAAGTTGGTCCGACATAAGTATTACGCTCATTAAACGGAAAGTACGTATGGAGCCAACCCGCAAAGTTTCCTGCATCATTCGTGTAAATCGTGTCGCTCGGCAATTGTTTCGCCAATTGATCGATAACGAAACTGTTGATCGGCGAATGTTCATCCAATTGAAGTATGGATGCTTTTTCATACGCTTCACGTCGTTCACTCGCCCACTGTTTCCATGCCGGTTGAATGGTTAGCTGATAACATGCTTCCAGTGCTTCCTTCGCATCTGCTTGAATCCCTAACTGTGGTGCATACACTTTACCCAACACTTCATCTGATATGTCGATATGAACTAATTTATGACTCGAAGAAAGAATCGAGTAATCTTGTGTTGTCACTTCAGATAAGCGTGTACCAACAGCTAGAACGGTGTCAGCATTTTTTACGGTATCTACGATGTTCGGATTTGTTCCTAATCCTAAATGACCGCAAAATAACGGATGATTATGCGGGAAAACATCATGTCTTCTAAAAGCAGTTATGACCGGCAAGTGAAATTTTTCTGCGAAGGCGACGAGTGCTTCCTCAGCTTGCGAACTTTTTACGCCACCGCCTGCAATGACAACTGGTTGTTTGCTTTCAGCTAAGAGATTTTCTAGCTGGTTCACTTCAGATTGCGATGTTGTCGGTCGCGGTTTCACGAATTGTGGACCAGGTTCTACATCACAAACTTCCTTCAACACATCTTCCGGTAACGAAATGACGACTGGACCAGGACGTCCCGATTGTGCGACGCGAAATGCCCGCTGCATAATCTCAATAGCTCGGTCGCCGTCTTGTAATTCATATGTCCATTTGGAGATCGGTTTAAAAAATTGATCCAAATCAACTTCTTGAAAGCCTTCGCGCCCACGGAATTTACTATGAACCTGACCAAGCAGTACGATCATTGGTGTAGAATCTTGATAGGCTGTATGGACACCGATTGTCAAATTGGCACCACCGACACCCCGGGTTGCCATGACAATACCAACTTTTCCACTCGCCTTTGCGTATCCTTCTGCCATAAATGCGGCTCCACCTTCATGTCGGTTGGACACAAGCTCAATCGTTGAAGAATCATAAATGGCATCCATAACTGGTAAATAGCTCTCACCAGGAACGCAAAATACTTTTTCGACAGCTTCATGCTCCATCACAGAAACAATTCCTTGCGCTCCATTCATTTGTGATTGTTTTTTCAAGGATTGTACTGAACTCATCATTCTTTAGCCCCTTCCTCGCTAAACTGCTTCATGCGATTGACCGCTTCCTGTAATCGACCAGTTGGAACCGATAACGATACGCGAAAATAACCTTCTCCTCCCGATCCGAAAGCTGAACCTGGAGTAACAATCACCCCCGCTTTCATGAGTAACTCATCCGCAAATTCGGCTGATGTATAACCATCTGGCACAGGTGCCCAAATGAAGAACGTTGCTTTCGGCCGATCGACCTGAATACCGAGCGCTTGCAGTCCTTCCAGCATGTCGTCCATTCGTTTTTCATAAATTTCGTTATTTGCGTTTACCGACTGCAAATCGCTAAGTAAAGCCGCGGTTCCTGCTTTTTGAATCGGTATGAATTGTGACGTGTCTGTATTGTTTTTTACCGTAGACAACGCTCGAATCATTTCCGGATTTCCAACGACATAACCAATTCGCCAGCCTGTCATGTTAAAGCTTTTTGAAAGCGAACCGAATTCAACGCCTACTTCTTTTGCCCCGGTAACTTGCATTAAGCTCGGCGCTTTGTAATCTCCAAAAGTCACGAGGCTATAGGCTGCATCTTGTGCCAGCATTGTTTGATGTTGCTTCGCTTTTGTAACCGCTTCCAAAAATGTATCAATCGTAACCGTCCCTGCCGTTGGATTACTCGGGTAATTCAGCAACATTAATTTTGCTGCGTCCCATTCCTCGCTAGTTATTTGTGAAAAGTCTGGACGAAATCCATCTTCTGCATTTAGCTGATAGTGATGTGCTTTTGCACCAGCTAAATGGATCGCTGCCTGATAAACTGGATATCCTGGGTTTGGTACAAGTACTCTTTCATCAGGATTTACAACAGCTGTGATCAAATTAGCAATGCCTTCCTTTGAACCGATTAACGCAAGGATTTCTGTTTCCGGATCGAGGTCGACATTATATTGTTTTTTGTAAAAGTAAGCTACGGCTTCTCTGTATTCCGGAATTCCAAAGTAGTTAGAATACCGATGATTTTCAGGTTTTCTTACTTCCTCTACTAACCGGTCAATGACGAAGCCCGGCGCTGGCAAATCAGGTGCACCGATCCCTAAATCAATGACATCTACTCCTTGAGCTTCGAGGTTTCTTTTTTTGCGTTGAAACTCAGAGAATACATACGGAGGCAATGTGTTGACACGTTCCGAAGTATACTCCAATCATGTTCCACTCCCTTCTATCTATTTCATTAAATGAAATGATGTTTCATCAGATGACTTTACCACTCATTATATAAAAGACCGATTTTTATTTCAATACTTAAAATAAAATTAATTTTTAGATAATTTGTCGTTTGTTGTCGAGTGATAAACGGGTTCTAAATTAACAGGATAAATTGCGTATGTAATAGCGAGATCTAGAGAGTTACTGGGGTCGATTCAATGGGTTACTGCGAGTATTCGATGGCTATAGAGAAGAATTCGATGGCTATAGAGAAGAATTCGACGGCTGCACGTAGTTTTTCAGCGGCTTAAACATGTAATTCGACGGCTTGCTGCGATTATTCGACGGCTGCCGCAAGATATGAACTATTTAACTGAAAAACAAAAAAACTGCTCATCAGGATTTCTCCCATGAACAGTTATTGATAAAAAGAGGGTCTATGATTCAGCGGTAATGAATTGACTCAGCTTTTCGATTGCTTCATCTTCATCTGGTCCGTCTGCTTGGATACCTACAACTTCATTCATACCAATGGCCAAGCTCATTACACCCATTATGCTTTTAGCGTTGACCTGCTTTCCGCCTTTCTCCAAAAATATTTCCGACGAAAAACGGTTGGCTTCTTGAACGAATTTCGCTGCAGGTCTCGCTTGTAGTCCTGGATCGATTTTTACGGTAAGTTCTCTTTCAACCACTTTCATTACTCCCCTCTTCAAAAATCAGCTTATTAATTCAATATTATAGCATGTTCTATCACTTATTTAAAAAGAACAATACAATTTATTTATCAATTTTGTAACAGTTCGCCTTTTCGAAGCTTCTCTGCAAATTCATCAATTCGTTTCAGTCGATGGTTGATACCGGACTTGCTGATCTTTCCGGTTGTCGATAATTCGCCAAGCTCCTTCAAGGAAACGTCTTGATGTTCCAATCTCAACCTAGCGACCTCTTGAAGCTTGTCAGGCAAAGATTCTAAGCCGACCGTATCATCAATGTATTTAATGTTTTCAACTTGACGAAAAGCTGCGCCGATTGTTTTATTTAAATTCGCTGTATCACAATTGACCAGTCGATTGACGGAGTTACGCATATCACGCATGATTCGAACATCTTCAAACTTCAATAAAGCTCGATTCGCTCCGATAATGATCAAAAAGTCTGTAATTTTCTCCGCTTCTTTTAAATACGTAATATAACCGTTTTTTCGTTCATGTGTTTTAGCAGATAAATCAAATTGATTCATCAATTCACAAAGGGCATCATTATGGTCTTCGTAAAATGAAAAGATTTCCATATGATAGGATGATGTTTCCGGGTTGTTCACAGAGCCACCTGCCATGAATGCTCCACGGAGATAGGCTCGTTTGCAGCAATCTTTCTCCATAATTTCCTGGGAAATATGTCGAACGAAAGTCAACGGTTCTTGCAAAATATTCATATCGGTCAATAGATGCTTAGCCCCTTCGGACATTCGAACGATGTAGACATTGTTTTTACGCAAACGCATTTTTTTCCGAACGAGCAATTCAACCGGAAGACCGTATAAGTTTTTAATTAATGTATAGATTCGGCGAGCGATCGCTGCATTTTCCGTTTGGATATCCAACGTATATTTTCGATTAGAAAATGAAAGCGTTCCATTCATCCGAATCAAGGCAGAGAGCTCAGCCTTTTGACAGCACTCATCTGATTCAATCGTTGTTAGTTCTTTTTTCGTTTCCGATGCAAAAGACATCGCGCATTCTCCTCTATATTATCCTCATCAACTATTGTACCAATTTATTCAGGATCTTGGCGATTTCATGCTCATTATGTTTCAATGTCCCATCTTCATGTAAGTTTGCAATATTCCCCCGAACGACTTCAACACCCAATTGTTGGATAACTTCATCATCACTTAAGACCGGTTCCGCTTTTTCTTTTTCATATTCTGCAATGATTCCGTGCGAAATTTCTTCATTATGAACAATAATCCGATCCAAAAAAGATTGGTTGGCATGTTTATGAATCGCTTTAATATGGTCTGATGCTTTATAATGACTCGTTTCACCGTGCTGTGTCATAATATTGCACACATAAACAGAAGTTGCCTTCGTTTTACGTAATGCTTCCTGGATTTTTGGTGCAATTAAATTCGGCATAATACTTGTGTATAAGCTACCAGGTGCAATGACAATTAATTCAGCTTGCTCAATTGCCCGAATCGCTTCTGGTAAAGGTTCAACATTATCCGTATCATAAAAGACACGCTTGATTCGCTTTCCTACTTTAGGAATTTGCGACTCACCACGAACAACGGACCCGTCTTCAAATTCAGCTTTTAAATACATATTTGAGTTGGAAATTGGATAAATGCGACCTTTCACATTAAACACACGTGAAATTTCCTTTATGCCTTTATAAAAATCACCCGAAATTGATGTCATACCAGCCAAAATTAAATTTCCAAGCGCATGACCGGATAGACCATTTCCATTTTCGAATCGATATTGAAAGAGCTTTAATAATGTTGGCTCAACCGCAGACATCGAAGCAATTACTTTGCGAATATCACCAGGCGCAGGTATGGCAAGGTCCTCCCTCAATCTGCCTGTGCTTCCTCCATCGTCAGCTACAGTAACGATAGCAGACAAATTCACCGGATACTTTCTCAAACCACGCAGTAAAACCGGCATCCCGGTTCCTCCCCCGATGACCACGACTTTTGGGCCATTTATATCTGTCATTTTTTAATTCTTCCCCTTTTTTTATCGATATCCCTATGATACACATGCGTTGTATAACTTTTGCTTAAAATGTCACCTAACTTCTCTGACAAAGCAACCGAGCGATGCTGTCCACCCGTACAACCAATTCCAATGACCAATTGACTCTTTCCTTCTCGCACATAATGCGGAAGCATGTACTCTAATAAATCCTGTAACTTCCTCATAAATGTCCGTGTCTCTTTCCACTTGAACACATACGATGAAACTTCATGATTTTTACCTGTTAAGTCTCTCATGGAGTCGACATAATGAGGGTTCGGCAAGAAACGCACATCGAACATCAAATCCGCATCGATGGGTACCCCATGTTTGAATCCGAATGAAACAACTTGAACGGAGAAAACTTGTTGTTTTTTCTCCTTGAAATGCTCGGTAATTTTCTGACGTAGATCTTTAGCAGGTAAATTATCCGTATGTAGAATAATTTGAGCGCGTCCCTTTAATTCATCTAATATTTGACGCTCTTGCTTAATTCCTTCCAACGGTAACCCTTCCGGCGCCAGTGGATGGGAACGTCTCGTTTCTTTATAACGCGTGACAAGCGTTTGGTCCTCGGCATCTAAAAATAAAACTTGTTCAGCAATCCAATCGTCCTCAGCGAGTTGATCAAGCGTTTCGTATAATGTATCAAAAAACTCTCTGCCACGTAAATCCATGACAACAGCGAGTTTCTTATTTTCTTCCTGATTATCTTTCATCAACTCTAAAAATTTAGGGAGCAAGGTTGGTGGCAAATTATCAACACAAAAATATCCGAGATCTTCGAAGCTATGTATGGCTACAGTCTTTCCGGCACCTGACATTCCTGTAATGATAACTAATTCTACTTTTGATTTCGACTTGTCTTTCATGCGATCACCTTTTCTTCCTATTTTATTTAGACGATGGTTTTCTATATATATATTTGTATATTTGGTTCGGTATGTTTACGCGATTTTAATCTTACGGCTTATGAAAGAGTTGATCGTGTTAAATTCATGATTCCTTATCACTCATTATACAATGGATTGATTGAACCACCAAAGAAAATCAAACATTGTCTTAAATTATTCATTCAATTGCCATCAAAAAAACACAGGCAGTTTTCGAAACTACCTGTGCGTGAAACAATATATTGAATAAAGGGGGTCAATATTTACTTACATTGTACCCGATAATTGTTGCAACCGTGTTACAACAGCGTTAAAACCCTTTTACTTTTTTATTTCTTTGTTGTACTGAGTTTTTCCATTAAATCTTCAATATACGATTGAGCGCGTTGGCCCGCGATACTTCCGTCACCGGTTGCCGTAACGATTTGGCGTAGTTCTTTTTCACGAACATCACCCGCTGCAAAAATTCCTGGAATGTTTGTCTCCATATTTTCATTCGTTACAACTTGGTTTTCATCATTTAAGATTCCGAGACCTTTAAACGGGTCACTTAATGGAAGCAATCCGATGTAAATAAATACACCGTCGATCTCTTCCTCGCGTTCTTCACCTGTTTGGTTATTAACAAGAACCGCTGTTTTTACTTGGCCGTCCCCTTTAATTTCCTTCATTTCAGTGTTCCAATAAAAATCAATTTTTTCATTTTCAAAGGCACGATCTTGAAGGATTTTTTGGGCACGAAGCTCATCACGTCGGTGAATAATCGTGACTTTATCAGCAAAACGAGTTAGATAAATACCTTCCTCAACAGCAGAGTCTCCTCCACCAACAACGAAAAGTCTTCTTTCTTTAAAGAAAGCTCCGTCACAAACGGCACAATAAGAAACACCGCGTCCAGCAAACTCCTCTTCACCAGGAATTCCTAGCTTCTTGTATTCTGCACCGGTAGAAATAATGATTGAGCGTGTGTGGAACTCTTGGTCCCCTGCTCTAACGACTTTATAATCACCAAAATCTTCAACCGATTGAATATCGCCATATGCATACTCAGCACCAAACTTCTGTGCGTGTTCAAACATTTTAGTCGATAAATCCGGTCCTAATATATGATCGAAACCTGGGTAGTTTTCGACATCTTGTGTGTTTGCCACTTGGCCACCAGGCATTCCTCTTTCAAGCATTAATGTGTCCAGGTTGGCGCGAGAAGTATAAACAGCTGCCGTCATTCCAGCAGGTCCTGCTCCTGCAATAATTACATCATACATACGTTCATCAGTCATAAATCCTCACTCCTTTTATCAAACATCCTACTTCATCATATTCTATTATTTTACGTTCGACAAACGTTTAGCTCAAACGTTACCGAGGATGCTTGGAGCCCTTAAATTTGGTCGATGAAATCCGCTAAGTCCGGATGTTTTTTGCGTCCTTGTTCCCAAACTTGCTCAGCTTTTTTCACTTGGCCGACTTGTTTTAATGCATAGCCGTACCAAAGATAGTAATTCAAAAAGCCAGAAACACTGCCAACAGGGATTTTACTAAATCGTTGGACTGCTTCTTCACACGCATTCACTTGAGAAAGGATTACAGCTATCTTTAGCTTTTGTGAATCATACGTCGGATATACGTTCTTCAATGATTCAATCAGCTCATCAGCCATCTTTTTTTGATTGGAGTGATAATAAAAATAAATTAAATTGAGTCGACTATGAATGGAACTAGAATCTTGTTCGAACCAAGACTCCTCTAGTGTAATCGCAACATCTTCTTTTCCTAGTCGAAACAATGCATATGCGTAATCATGTCGCGCTGGAATATATTCTGGAAACTGAACCATCATTTCTTCCAATATTTCAATCGCTTTATCCCATTCTTGATGTTCTAAATAATAATAGGAAGATTCTTGGCAAATAAAGAATTCATCTTCTTCATCCATTTCTAACTCATCTTCGAGATCTTCAAGCATTACTTGATTGATCAAAGAAATTAATTCCTGAACATCCTCCGAAAATTCACCCTCAGGCGCTTCAGATAGATATTCTGTCGCATACCGTTTCGCTTCCTGAAAGAGACCTAAATGCGCATAGTTATTCGCCAAAAGATAATACCCATCGACATAATCTTCATCCAATTCGACTACGCGCTGCAACAGTTCATTTGCCCGATGATATTGGTGCAACTCTGTATATAACACCGACAACTGGCTAAGAAAAAGCGGATTATCCGGCGAACACTCAATGGCCTTCTTGATCCATTTTTCCGCACGTGAAAATTGCTTTCGTTGAAAAGCCTTCACACCATGGGAAAAATAGAACTGGCTATCCGCACGAAACGGGACCACGTTTCCATCTAAATTGTTTTTCTGTTTCATACGTGATGTTTGCATAAGGGCCTCCTACAAGACTCATCATAATTCTTCTTTATAGTATAACATATACCAAATATTCACAGTAGGTATATTTAGGAAGGAGAACATTCGGTCGGACTTTCGCGAAAAATGAACATAACAATCTAATGAAGGCGGTTGACTGTTCAAAGATGTTTGCTGATTGGTCAAAGGTGTACGCCAATTGTTCAAAGATTCGCGTTCATCGTTCAAAGGGATGCGCTTACCGTTCAATGATTTGCGTTGACCGTTCAAAGGGACGCTCTAAACGTTCAATGATTTCCATTGACCGTTCAAAGGGACGCGCTTACCGTTCAATGATTTCCATTGACCGTTCAAAGGGACGCGTTGACCGTTCAATGATCTGCGTTGACCGTTCAAAGGGACGCGCTTACCGTTCAAAACTCTGCGTTGACCGTTCAAAACGCTTCGCTAACCGTTCAAAAAGTGCATGTATTCGAAAAAACACGATCAACAAAGTAAAAAGGATTAGAGCGTGGTCTCTCGCTCTAATCCTTCCCTCTCTACTTCATTTCTTCTTTCACAGGATTTTGCGCTTCATAAATCGACTTTTCCAGTTCTTCCGCATGTTGTTTCATCTCTTGTTCATCCCATTGGAAGTAGTCTTTCATTTCCTGAATGACCGGCTTTTTGTATTTTTTCACAAACTCTATATCAAAGAAAAGCGCTCCTGTCCGTCGAACGAAAAAGTCAACCGGCTTATAGACAGCTTCATATTCGAGCGTGTACATTAACTCCGCCCAAATATCAGCTTCCAAAAATACATGTTCATGTATTGCTGTCTCGTAAAACTCAATCAATTTTTCAGTATTCGCACCGTAACGGTTCACCCATTTTTCGAGCATTTCTTCTGGGTAGCCAGATTCGAGCATATTCTTCTTAAATTGTTTGAAGCCTTTCGATCCGCCGACTTCACCACCTGCTAATGGCATTTTTTTCGTTTTCGATTCAGGAAGCTTCCGGCCGTTTTCCGATTTCCATTGGGAAGCGACGAGATCGACAATGCTTTGAGCCATTTTACGATAGCCTGTTAGTTTCCCGCCTGCGATAGAAATCAGCTGAGAATCGGATATAAAAATTTCATCTTTCCGAGAAATCTCTGATGGATCCTTTCCTTCTTGCTGGATCAGTGGGCGAATCCCAGACCAAGAAGATTCGATGTCTTGCTCATTCACGTTAACAGTCGGGAACATTTCATGGATGGCCCGCATCAAGTACGCTCGGTCTTGTAAAGAAGCTGTTGGATTTTCAAAATCACCTGTATAGGCTGTATCCGTCGTCCCAACATATGTTTTACCGTCTCTTGGAATTGCAAAAATCATCCGCCCATCAGGAGAATCAAAATAAATCGCTTGTGTCAGTGGAAAAACAATACTATCAAACACAAGATGTACGCCTTTTGTATGGAAGAGCGGCTTTTTCAGCGATGGATTGTCTTTCGCACGAAGCTCATCAACCCATGGACCTGCTGCATTGACGACTTTATCTGCATATACGGAAACAGATTCATCATTCAATTGATCAACCGCATCCACACCGACAACTTTTCCGTCGCGATATAAAAATTGATCGACTTTCATATAGTTAAAAGCGACAGCGCCGTTCTCAACAGCCTTTTTCAATATTTCCATTGTCAATCGGGCGTCGTCGGTTTTATATTCGACATAATAGCCGCTTCCTGCCAAGCCTTCCCGGCGTAACAATGGCTCATTGTTCAACGTTTCTTCTTTATTGAGCATTTGTCGTCGTTCTTTCTTTTTCACGCCTGCCAAAAAATCGTACAATTTCAGGCCGATATTTGTCGTAAATGGACCGAATGTTCCTTCATCATAAAAAGGCAACAACATCCACTCTGGGGTTGTAATATGTGGTCCGTTTTCATAAACGATTTCCCGTTCTTTCCCGACTTCAGCTACCATTTTTATTTCAAAGTTTTTCAAATAACGCAATCCACCATGTACGAGCTTGGTGGAGCGACTCGAGGTTCCAGCTGCAAAATCTTGCATTTCGAATAAAGCTACATTCAAGCCTCTTGTCACTGCATCCAAAGCAATGCCGGCTCCGGTAATCCCGCCACCGACAATAATGAGGTCAAACTGCTTATTTAATTGCTGTTTGGCTTCTTGTCTATGTTTATTGGAAAATGTATTGGTCAATAGAAGCACCTCCTTAAGAAAAAGATTTATTTATTCCGTAAACGCTTGTGTCGCTTTAACTGCACGTTTCCATCCTTGATAAAGCTCGTTGCGAATATTGTCCTCCATAACTGGCTCAAATAAACGGTCCTCAGCCCATTGTTTTTCAATCTCTTCTTTATTCGACCAAAAACCGACGGCAAGACCTGCCAAATACGCTGCTCCAAGTGCCGTTGTTTCATTCACAACAGAGCGTTCCACAGGGACATTCAACATATCACTTTGAAATTGCATTAAAAATTCATTTTTTACTGCACCACCATCGACACGTAGTTTTTTCAATTCAATCGATGAATCCTCCATCATCGCATTCACAACGTCCTTCGTTTGATATGCAATCGATTCCAAGGTGGCACGGATGAAATGCTCTTTGTCTGTTCCGCGGGTTAAACCAAATACAGCACCTCGGGCTTTACTATCCCAATAAGGGGTACCGAGGCCAACGAAAGCAGGAACTACATATACGCCTTCCGCTGATTGAACACGCTCCGCATAACGTTCGCTTTCAGGTGATCGCTGGAACATCCGCAGCCCATCACGAAGCCACTGGATAGCAGAACCAGCAACGAAAATACTACCTTCCAACGCATAATTCACTTCCCCATCAAGTCCCCAGGCAAGTGTTGTCAATAAGCCGTTTTTAGATGATACTGCCTCTTTTCCCGTATTCATTAACATAAAACATCCCGTGCCGTAAGTGTTTTTGGCCATTCCTTTTTCAAAACAAGCTTGACCGAATAATGCAGCTTGTTGGTCACCGCACGCTCCAGCAATCGGAATATTTTCACCGAGAAAGTGATAACTGATCGTTTCACCGTATATTTCTGAGGAAGGCCGCACTTCAGGCAACATAGACTTCGGCACACCGAGAATGTCGAGCAATTCTTCATCCCAGGACAATTCATGAATGTTATACATCAATGTACGCGATGCATTCGAATAGTCCGTGACATGAACTTGGTGACCGGTCAATTGGTAGATGAGCCATGTGTCAATTGTTCCAAACATGAGCTCACCCGCCTCAGCTTGTTCCCTCGCTCCTTCAACATTATCCAAAATAAACTTCACTTTCGTTCCGGAAAAATAAGGATCAATCAATAACCCGGTCTTTTCTCGAAACAATTCTTCATATCCTTGATCTTTTAACTCCTGACAAATATCTTCGGTTTGACGTGACTGCCAAACAATTGCTTTATGAATCGGCCTGCCCGTTTTTCGCTCCCAAACAATAGTCGTCTCTCGTTGATTCGTTATTCCAATTCCAGCCACTTGGTTCGGGTGCAAGTCTGCCTTTCGCAAAACGTTTGTAATGCATGACTGTACAGATGTCCATATTTCATTCGCATCATGCTCTACCCAGCCTGGCTGTGGAAAATATTGTTTAAATTCTTCATGCGCTGTCTCTACAATCTCACCTTGATGGTTAAACAAAATCGCCCGTGAGCTCGTCGTTCCCTGATCCAATGCCATCATGAACTTTTCCATCATTATTCACTCCCTCAGCTTACGTCAAAAGAATGTCTATAAATTTATCTTACCAAAAATTGTTCACAAAAGAACAGCAAACAGGTGTAGTGAACAATTCTTTTTTGGCTGATTAGTAAGGTGGAGTAGAATTTTTTTATAAGACTATTTGGGAATATTTTCGATCGTTCGGGGGTATAGAGCCCCTCTATTAGACCTTTCAGCCGTTTTTTTCGACCGCTTTGGGGGTATAGGTCCCTCTATTAGACCTTTCAGCTGTGTTTTTCGAGCATTCGGGCGTATAGACGCACCCTATTCGACCTTTTAGCGATTTTTTTCGACCGCTTCGGGGTATAGAGCCGCTCTATTAGACCTTTCAGTCGTTTTTTTCGAGCATTCGGGCGTATAGAGCATTCCTATTAGACCTTTCAGCTGTGTTTTTCTGGCATTCGGGCGTATAGAGCATTCCTATTAGACCTTTCAACTATTATTTTTAGCCGTTCGGGCGTATAGACATCTTTCACTCTGGATAAAAACAACATGGGTTGATCACTATCAAAAAAAGTCCCCTACTTAAACCCAGAGGACTTCTTACCATCATTTTCTATTTTCCATTTCTTCCCTCGTGTAAATCAATTTCATCGGATTGCCTCCGACAAATGCACCAGCGGGCACATCTTCATGCACAAGGGTAGCCGCTGAAACGATTGCTCCATCGCCAATCGTTACACCGGGTAAGATTGTGCAGTTTGCTCCAATCATCACTTCATCTCCGATAATGACATCTCCTAATCGGTACTCATCAATTAAATATTCATGGGCCAAAATCGTTGTATTATAGCCAATGATTGAATTTCTACCGATCGTTATTTTCTCAGGAAACATTAAATCAGGCATAACCATCAAAGCAAGTGATGTTTGACGGTCGATGGTCATTCCTAGAAAAGTTCGGTACAACCAACGCTTCAAGCGAAGAGAAGGGGTATAGCGACCTATTTGGATAAAAATAAAATTTTTCGCGACTTTAAAGAACGATACCGTTTGATAAATATGCCATAAAGAGTTTGCGCCCTTTACAGGATATCTTGTCGTTTTCCGCATAGCTACCTACCCACCTCTCTATTTCAATTTGTTTATTTTTCTTCTATGAGTTTTTCTAAATCAGAAATATGCTCAAGCATATAATGTGGGTCGAATGATTGCAAAAATTCCTTGCCTTTTGCTGACCATGCTACACCTGCAGCCAACACCCCTGCATTGTGAGCCGCTTCAACATCGTGTGAGTTGTCACCGACCATCAATGTCGTCATCGGATTAGCTTTCAATTGATCCATCGCTTCGACTAATGCTTCCGGGTGAGGTTTTGCATTGTCAACATCATCCAAGCCGATAATGACGTCGAAAAATTGATCAATCTTTGTCAAAACCAATCCTTTAATGGCTGTATCGCGGAGCTTACTCGTAACGATCGCCATCTTGATGCCTTTCTCGTGAAGGTTTTTAATCGTCTCAAAAACACCATCAAACGCTTGAACTAAACGATCATGGTTTTCAAGGTTGTGTGCTCGGTACGTGTCCATCATCTCATCCACTTGGTCTGGACGTATCTTCATTAATGAATCACGAAGAGGCGGTCCAATGAACGCTTGAATTTCATCTTCAGTATATTCACGGTCAGCATATTGCTTAATCGTATGCTGAAAAGACCCCACAATTAAATCGTTCGTATCAATTAACGTACCATCTAAATCAAATAAAATCGTTTCTATTTTCATGTTTGAATCGGTTCCTTTCTACGTAGTTTTTTATCTCTTTCAACTCGATTCCAAATGAACGCCACCGTAATCGTCAAAATCAGTGCCGTCACTAATCGGATGAGTAACAATGGCCATACCGGGATGCCTAATGGAATAAAGATCAATGTATCCTCAACGACTGCGTGACACGTAACGAGGAAAATCATCACGAGATACATATCCTTTTTTGAAACTTGATCTTCTTTCACCGCTTGGATCATGACACCTGCACCGTAAGCTAACCCAATTGTGAGTCCTGCCACCAACGTCATTGAAGCGTTTCGTTCAACGCCAATCACCTTTGTAAATGGAGCAAGTTTTTGAGACATCCAATCCATCCAATGATTGTCACGTAACCATTGCATAACCATCATGAGCGGAATAACGATCAATGCCAATTGCAATATGGCCAAAGTAGCTGTGTGTACAGCATTCAAAACAATCGCCGACCAACCCTCTGGTTCCGCTTGAGAACTGATCATCCCATATTGAGCCGCTTCACTTCCGCCATTCCAGAGAAGATTAACGAGAAAAGCGGCAATCAATGCCAAGCCGACACGCACGAGTAAGATGATCCAAAATTTAATGCCGACTTTTGAAGCGACTGCTGACTCTATAAATAAGTTATGGCTAAACGAAAGCATAATCGCCATAATGAAAACTTCTTTTACCGTAAAATCAAAACTAACAATGGCTGCAATTCCTGCATAAAGGTTTAAGAAATTTCCTAACACCAATGGAACGGCAGCTTCGCCGGATAAGCCAATGAATTTCATGAAAGGCTCAAGCCAACCAATAACCATCGGCATTACCGGGGTGAACTGTAAAATCGTCACGATCAATGTAATCGGAAAAATTACCTTACCTAATGTCCATGTTAGATTTAACCCGCTAAACAAGCCCCTTTTCAACGTTCCATTCAATTGACATACTCCTTTTTCATATGAGGTGAAGTTGTTATTTCTTCTTACCTTTTTGATTATTCTTTTTCACTTTTTTGTTTTGGTTCGCTTTTTTGTTTTTCGACGGACTGCCTTTCTTGTATCCACCAATAGGGGTTCCATCATATAACTCATTCGCGAGACCTTGTTGCTTACGATAGAACATAACAATGAGCGATCCGGCAATCAATAAAATGGATACCAATTGAGCTGTGCGCAGTTCAACAACGAATAAGTCGATATATAAACTATCCGTACGCATCGCTTCGATAAAGAAACGGCCGACAGAATACCAAATTAAATAGTTTAAGAAAATGACGCCACGTCTTGGGTTTACTTTATATCGTAGAATCAATAACAATACTAAAACGAGCACATTCCACATCGATTCATATAAAAACGTCGGATGCATGTAAGTTCCATCGACACACATTTGGTTCATAATCCAATTCGGTAAATATTGATGAAAATTTTGATAAGCCTGTTCTGAAATTGGTCCACCATATGCTTCTTGGTTCATGAAATTTCCCCAACGCCCAAGAATTTGACCAATCAATAAGCTTGGTGCCGCAATATCTGCAATTTTCCAAAAAGATACTTCTTTTACTTTTGCATAAAAATAAGCGGTTAATACGGAAAATAATAATGCCCCGTGTATCGCGAGTCCACCCTCACGAATATCGATAATATCCATCAGTGAATTGTAACGGTCCCACTCAAACGCAACATAATAAAGTCGTGCACCAACGATTGCTGCAGGGACGGCAAAAATTAATAGATCCACGAAAAAGTCTTTATGTAGACCGAGTCGCTTACCTTCTTGAGTGGCGACAACTAATGCGATTAATGCCCCCATCATAATCAAAAAACCGTACCAATAAATCGGTAACGAGCCGATTTCGATAAACACTCGATCATATGGCTCTTGTGTACAATACATCAAATCTCTCCTGTCTTTCTTAACTAGACGAATTGCGCTTACTCAACTTCGGTACTATCTACATCATTAAAAACGGAGTTTAAACGGTCAGAAAATTCCTCTGCAGTGTTAACACCCATTCGTTTTAGACGGAAATTCATCGCAGCCACTTCAATAATGACCGATAAGTTTCTTCCTGGACGAACTGGAATAATCGCTTTCGGTAAATCTACATCCATGATTTTCATTCGATCTTCGTCAAGTCCAAGTCGGTCATACTGCTTATTTTCTTCCCATGTTTCCAAATGAACGACAAGTGAAATTCGTTTGTAATTACGGACAGCACCCGCTCCGAATAACGTCATCACGTTAATAATCCCTAATCCGCGGATTTCCAATAGATATTCAATTAAATTCGGTGGATTCCCGATGAGTGTATCATAGTCTTCCTGTCGAATCTCCACATTATCATCAGCTACTAATCGGTGCCCTCTTTTAACAAGCTCCAACGCGGTCTCACTTTTACCGATTCCACTCTTCCCAGTAATCAAGACACCAACACCATACACATCGACTAATACACCATGAACAGCCGTCGTCGGTGCAAATCTTGATTCCAAGTAGTTTGTCAAACGACTGATGACCCGGGTCGTTTTATGAAGCGATCGCATTAATGGCACACCTGCTTCATCAGCAACATCGATCAACCCTTGAGGAACATCTTGCCCTCGAGTAATGACAATCCCTGGTGTCACATCTGTACAAAGATTATCCATCAATTGACGCATCTCATTATTCGGAAGATCAATTAAAAACGACAACTCGGTACGGCCCATTAACTGAAGACGTTCTTTCGGATAATACTTAAAATATCCCGCCATCTCCATGCCTGGTCGAGAGATATCACTCGTTACAATTTCTCTATGTAAACCATCTTTACCGCCGACAAGCTCTAAGTTAAATTGTTCTAATAAATCACGCGTTTGCACCTTGATCATCTATGATTCCTCCAAACATTCATCCCTCATCATCATACCATTTCTTAGGAATAATCGCATAATTCATGATGATTTTTTTATGATTTTCGGAAAACAACTATTCGAAAAGTGTGTAAACCTATAAATTACGGGTAATTAATATCTATAATGAGATAACGATTTTCAAAGGGGGCTATACGATGCAAAAGTTCATTCCCGAAATCAAGACGAAAGAAGACCAACAGCGAAATCAATATGATTTAGAAATCAAAAATGGGCATTTTAAAATATATTTTACTGAAAAATACGCCTCCATACAGTTACTCGGCGATATTGCCGTCGGTTTTTTCTTTGTGTTCGGAAGTTTAATCAATATATTCGGCGGACCTTCCGTCATTAGTAATAGCGCTTATTTAATCGGGAGTCTTTCCTTGACTGTCCGACCGATTTTAAAAATTATTCGTCGTACTTGGGTGTACAATGAGAAAAAACAAAATGAGCAAGAAAAGGCAGATTATCGACAAACATACGCCACTACTGAGGAGTACAATCGTGTGAAAGAACAGGCAATACACGTGAATGGTGAGTTTTCAGAAGATGTGCAACAAGCTTTTCTCGATCGTGGCGAGCTTAAAGACGACGGTGGTATGCAAGTTGTACGTAAAGGCGCTCACTTTGAAAGCCACACGATTGGTGGAAATATAAAACCTGACCCTAAAAACGAGCTATCTAGCTCTGAAGAATATATAGAGACGAGTGAGCCTTCAACACAAGAATCTAGTCATTCAGAGGGACAGATTCATATTGACGAAGATGAAAAAGGTAGGGAGGAACAAGAAGCGACATCTGACAGAACACCCGATCCTAAAGAGGGACAAGAACAGAATGATCAAGAATCTGACGAAGATGATACTGGTTCCGATCGAGGCTTTTTCCATCACGATGCTAGTGACGATGATGACAGTAGCAATGAAGACGAACAATCACTTTCATTAGATCCAGATGACCGTGAGGACAATGAAGAAGAACAGTCGAAAGAGTCAAAAGAGTAATCTTGTTTGATAATTAAAACGCTCGCACAGCTATTAAACTGTACGAGCGTTTATTCATGAACAAGAATTAATTCACGATATCTTTCACTAATCTTTCCAATAACATATTTAACAAGGAAATGATTAGAGCCGCAAGAATTGCCCAGCCAAATCCGTCAATGATGAATGTGTCTCCCATCATCCACTGAGCAAGCATTAATGTAATGGCATTGACGACGAACAAAAACAAGCCTAAGGTGAAGATTGTAATTGGTAACGTAAAAATTAGGATAATCGGTTTTACGACAACATTTAAAATTGATAAAATGAATGCCGCTATTAATGCATAGCCGAAATGCTCAATTTCAACTGCATCAAAAAGCTCTGCAACAGCAATAATCGCAACGGCATTAAGGATAATCGATAGAATCCATTTTCGTAGCATCAAAAAACTCCTTACTTTAATCGTTTTCTTTTTTGTCGATAATTGGATTTACTTTTATACTACCTGTTTTCGTTGATAGGTCAATATCGAAATATTCACCTTCGCCATCCGTATTATGGAATTGGACTTGTTTTTTCATCAGATGTTCATCCATATTTGTTTTCATGACATCTTTCAATTGTATATCTACATTTCCAATCGACGTATTCGCTGAGCCGATCATCGGAATATCTCCTGGCATATACACTTGAATCGAACCAGTCATCGTTTCAACTGCCAAGGACTTGGCTTGTTTATTTCGAATATAACTTCGAACACTTCCCGTTACGACATAAATATCAAGATCTTCCATTGAACCATCGACATAAACGGAACCTGTCGTTGCAGCTAATTTAGCTTTCGTGAACTCAGTATCATCAAGCTTAATCGAACCGTTCTTCGTTTCTACGTACAATGTATTACCTGTATATTGATCCATCGTAATACTACCATTGATTGTCGAAATGCTCGCTTGCTCAAAATGAGTTGATAGAAACTTCATCGAACCATTCATTGCCTTAAACGAAACTTTATCATATTTTTTCTTTGGTAAATAAATGACTAATTTCGTTTGGATATTTTTATTATTCGTTTCGAAACGTAATGTATCCTCTACAAGTCCGATATTTGCATGGCGATCAAAATATTCTTCCGCTTTTTGTTGATCATTTTCTTTATATACTTTCGCTTTACAATCAATGACGATCTCACTCGATCCAATCGGCAAGAATTCCAGCGTCGTGTTGAATAAATCGAAATCTAGATGATTCACTTCGCTCACTGGAAAGGTGTATTTGCGATGGATATCCATTTGCTGAAAGTTAAACTCAAACGGTCCGTCCTTAATCCGTTGAAACGTATCATCCAAAAAGTTTTTCACACCTTCAGTAAAACTACGAACATCTTGCTTGAATCGCTCCTGCGTATAGCCTTCTCCAGTATTGTTCTGACGCTTTTTTTCTGCTTCCTCTTCTTCCGAGTCGGCTAACAAACGATCCGCTTCATCGCTCGTAATTTGCCCTTCTTCCAAAAGCCTTAATATTCGTTTTCTTTTTTCACTCATGACATTTCCTCCATTATTAAATCATCTCCATCTTATGTATATTGTAATGGATTTAGACATGAAAAGGAATCAAGCAACAGACTGAAAATTCAATTAAAAAACTCATCCTCTAGACTTAGCTTGTGATGAGGGTGTGTTGACTGTTGACCAGGTTGGGCTGACTGTTGATAAACGCTTGCTAACTGTTGATAGATGCGTCCTGACTGTCGATAAACGCTTGCTAACTGTTGATAGAAGCTTCCTAACTGTCGATAAATGCCCGCTGACTGTTGATAAAGGCGTTCTGACTGTCGATAAGCGCTCGCTAACTGTTGATAGACGCGTCTTAACTGTCGATAAATGCTTGCTGACTGTCGATAAGCGCTTGCTAACTGTTGATAGATGCGTCGTAACTGTCGATAAATGCTTGCTGACTGTTGATAGAAGCTTCCTACCTGTCGATAAATGCCCGCTGACTGTTGATAAAGGCGTGCTGACTGTCGATAAGCGCTTGCTAACTGTTGATAGAGGCGTCTTAACTGTCGATAAATGCTTGCTGACTGTCGATAAGCGCGTCCTAACTGTCGATAAACTACAAATAACTTCTCAAATTAAAAAGAAGCCGCTGAAATTTCAGCGACTTCTTATCGTTAACAAACTAATCAAAGGTAACCGTATGATACGTTTCATACCGGAAATAACGCAAAGCGAGATCAAATTCACTGAGTTCTTCATTTCCTTGACGCACCTTCTGGAGCATGCCGTCAATTTGGCTTTTGTGAGCTTTCAATGCATTCAGCTTCTTTTGGAAGACATCTTTTGTATCAACAACAATGTCAGGGCTTCCGATCATTTCTTGGTGATCATTTGAAATGGCGTTTGCCCATACTTCCGGACGTTTGTCTGGATCCATATCTCGGATTGCACGAAAAGCTGCGCGTCCCATCGCATTGTGATCAGGGTGGACAGCATAAGGTGGATAAAAAGTGATGACTAAGGAGGCATCCAATTCTTCAATTCGCTTTCGAAGATCGTCAGCTACTACTTGTTCATCTTCAAATTCCATCGTTTTATCTCGGTACCCGAGCATTTGTAAATCCATATCAATCTCTTTACATGCTTTAATCAGTTCTTGTTTACGAATTTCAGGTAGTGTTTCACGGTTTGCGAAAAAAGGACTACCCATGTTCCGTCCCATTTCACCGAGTGTCCCACATAGATAGGTGACTGGAACACCTGCTTCTCTAAATTTCACGACTGTACCTGCCGTTCCAAATGATTCATCATCCGGATGAGGATAAATTACGACGACATGTTTATGCTTGCTGTAATCAATTTCCATGAGACCCCTCCTTTTTGCACATCTTCTTTATATTTTAGTAGTTGAATGGCGTTTCGCTTAGCTGCATGGCGACCATGAGGCGACCGTCCGCATCATGACCTGCCATGAGCAATTGATTGTTTTCATTGAATTCAAAGTCGGTTAAGCCTTCTGCATAGATCCAACCGATCTCATGTTTGAGCCCGACACGATAAGCGCCTTCTTGCTCGACGATTTTTCCTTGTGTATAAGTGATTTGCGCATTTCGAACATAGGCTCCTACATTATAAGCGTTGGCATCAAAGTGCTTGGCGTATGCACCATTTGTTGTTTCGACATGTACATACACCGGTTTGTTCGTCCATTGATCAAGATAATCTTGTACTTTGTTCAATTCAATTGATTTCATATCCAATCCTCCAACTGCTATTTCTCAATTTACTTCGATGGTTCCAATAGCTCTTTCATACGCATTCTGTCTCTTTCCAAAATCGGCTTTAAATATTGACCCGTATGTGACTGTTCGACCTCGGCTACTTCTTCTGGTGTTCCTGTAGCAACGATTTGACCACCACCATCTCCGCCTTCAGGTCCTAAGTCGATCAAATAATCAGCGACTTTAATGACATCTA
Source organism: Allobacillus saliphilus (assembly GCF_018138385.1). GTDB lineage: Bacteria > Bacillota > Bacilli > Bacillales > Alkalibacillaceae > Allobacillus > Allobacillus saliphilus. The sequence continues at coordinate 131,436 of NZ_JAGSIE010000003.1, read as the reverse complement.
AGTTGTGTTCAATAATCAAAACGGTATCTCCATTATCAACCAATCGCTGCAATACGTTAAGCAGTTTGGCGATATCTTCCGAATGAAGTCCTGTTGTCGGCTCATCTAAAATATAAAATGTTTTACCGTTTGATCGACGATGCAACTCACTGGCAAGCTTGACGCGCTGCGCTTCGCCTCCTGATAACGTTGTTGCAGACTGCCCTAATCGGACGTAACCTAAACCGACATCATAAATCGTTTGCAGCTTCCGTTTGATTTTTGGAATATTTTCGAAAAACTCAAGTGCTTCTTCAATTCGGAGATCAAGCACTTCTGCAATATTTTTTCCTTTGTATTTCACTTCCAACGTCTCACGGTTGTAACGCGTTCCATGACATACTTCACATGGAACATAAACATCCGGGAGGAAGTGCATTTCAATTTTAATGATTCCGTCACCTTTACAAGCTTCACAACGTCCACCTTTGACGTTAAAACTGAAACGTCCTTTCTGATAGCCGCGAATTTTCGCTTCGCTCGTATCTGCAAATAAATCACGAATATGATCAAAGACACCTGTATAGGTCGCAGGGTTTGACCGTGGTGTACGGCCGATTGGTGACTGATCGATGTCGACGACTTTTTCTAATTGCTTTAACCCAGTTATTTTATCATGTTTACCTGGTTTTGCTTTCGCTCGTTGTAATTGCTGGGCTAATGCCTTTTGTAAAATGCCATTGATTAACGTACTTTTACCCGACCCGGAAACACCTGTGACAACATTCATGACACTGAGCGGAATGGATACGTCAATATTTTTCAAATTATTTTCTTTGGCACCTTTAATACTAACCATTTTATTTTTATTTACTTTTCTACGCTCTGCAGGGAGATGAATAAACTTTTTACCGCTCAAATATTGACCCGTTAACGATTCTTCAATATCCATAACTTCCTTCGGTGGACCACTGGCAACGATTTCGCCACCTTGGGCTCCTGCGCCTGGTCCGATGTCGACTAGCCAATCGGCTGCAAGCATCGTATCTTCATCATGCTCAACAACGATGAGTGTATTATCCAAGTTACGCATTTGCTTGAGCGTTTCGATTAAGCGGTCATTATCTCGTTGGTGTAATCCAATCGATGGCTCATCCAACACATACAGTACACCGGTTAGTGCTGAACCGATTTGTGTTGCTAAACGAATCCGTTGAGCTTCACCACCGGATAGCGTACCCGCCGAACGAGAAAGTGTTAAATAATTCAACCCGACGTTTTGTAAAAAGTGCAGGCGATCATTAATTTCTTTCAAAATCATCTGAGCGATTTGGCGATCTTGATCGGATAATGATAATTGTTGAAACCAATTCAATGAATCGGTAACTGAAAAGTCAGTGACTTCGGAAATATGCTTCTGATTAATTTTAACGGATAACACTTCTTCAGATAAACGATAGCCGTCACATGTCGGGCAAGTGTGCTCTGCCATATATTTACCCATCAATTCACGTGTGAAGCTTGAAATCGATTCATGATAACGACGAGAAATATTGTTGAGTACGCCTTCAAAGAAAATTTGATTCTCACGCACTTGGCCTTGTTCATTTTTATAACGGAATTTAATTTTTTCGTCTCCGCTTCCATTCAACACAATATCCATATGCTCTTTCGGTAAGTCTTTGACTGGCTTTTTCATATCAATGCCAAAATGTTTACATACACTTTTTAAAAGCTGTGGATAATACTGTGAAGACACCGGTTGCCAAGCTGCGATTGCACCTTTCTGTAATGAAAGATCCCAGTCTGGAACAACTAAATCTAGATCCACTTCTAAGTTGGAACCGAGACCATCACATGTTTTACAAGCACCAAATGGACTGTTGAATGAAAACAATCTAGGCTCTAGTTTTCCAACTGTAAATCCACAGATTGGACATGCTAGATTTTCATTAAATTTCATTTCATCGCCGTCGATTAAATCAACGATCACTTGACCTTCACCAAGCTTTAGCGCCGTTTCCATCGAGTCTGCAAGTCGACTTTCGACACCTTCTTTGACGACAATCCGGTCGATGACGACTTCAATTGAGTGCTTTTTATTTTTTTCTAGCTCGATTTCCTCAGAAATTTCTCGCATCTCACCATCAACGCGTAGACGGATATATCCTTCTTTTTTCAAATCAGCTAATACTTTTTTATGCTCACCTTTTCGATCAGAAATGACTGGTGCAAGAATCTGGATTTTCGTCCGTTCTTCTAGCTCCATCACTTGATTGACCATCTGTTCGACAGATTGGGCACTAATTTCAATGTCGTGTCGCGGACAGATTGGTTTCCCGACTCGCGCATACAGCAAGCGGAGATAATCATAGATTTCCGTAACGGTTCCGACTGTCGAACGCGGGTTACGACTTGTCGTTTTTTGGTCGATGGAAATTGCCGGTGAAAGCCCTTCGATCACATCGACATCTGGCTTATCCATTTGACCGAGAAACTGTCGCGCATAAGCGGAGAGGGATTCCACATAGCGGCGCTGTCCCTCTGCATAAATCGTATCAAACGCTAAAGAAGATTTTCCTGACCCAGATAGACCAGTCATAACGACTAATTTATTTTTTGGGATTTTCACACTAACATCTTTTAAATTATGCGCACGTGCTCCTTGGATGGTAATCTCTTTTGTCATTTACGCTCATCCTTCCACTTTCAGTTCCAACAACGCATCGCGTAGTTCCATCGCTTTTTCGAAATCTAGCTCTTTTGCTGCTTGTCGCATTTCTTCTTCCATTTGTTCGATAAGCTTCTGTTTCTCTTCTTTCGATAAGTTCGTATACTCGGAGATTAATTCAGCTTGCTGATCGTCTTCTGAATCATATGTCGCGCGAATGACATCGCGGATTTCCTTCTTGATCGTTGTCGGTGTAATGCCGTGCTTCTCGTTATAAGCCATTTGCTTCTCACGGCGTCGGTTCGTCTCTTCAATCGCTGTTTGCATCGAGTCTGTCATTTTATCCGCATACATGTGTACTTGACCATTCTCATTACGTGCAGCACGACCTGCCGTCTGAATTAATGACCGCTGGGAACGAAGGAACCCTTCTTTATCCGCATCCAAAATAGAAACGAGTGATACTTCCGGAATATCAAGTCCTTCACGCAGCAAGTTAATACCGACAAGAACATCATATTTTCCGATACGCAAATCACGGATAATTTGAATCCGCTCCAACGTTTTAATTTCACTGTGTAAATAGGCCACTTTAATACCCATTTCCTGCAAATAATCCGTTAAATCTTCAGACATTTTAATCGTTAACGTAGTGACTAACACACGCTCATTTCGTTCAATTCGTTTATTAATTTCACCGATTAAATCATCAATTTGACCTTTGCTCGGTTTGACGGTAATTTCAGGGTCCAACAAACCTGTCGGACGGATGATTTGCTCAACCACTTTTGGTGTATGCTCAAGCTCGTAAGGACCTGGAGTGGCCGAAACATAAATCGCTTGGTCCACATGTTTCTCCCATTCCTCAAATTTCAGCGGACGGTTGTCCAATGCTGAAGGAAGACGGAAACCATGCTCAACTAACGTCATTTTTCTCGCCCGGTCTCCATTATACATTCCACGAATTTGCGGCAACGTAACGTGTGACTCATCGATAACCATCAATGAATCATCTGGGAAATAATCGAGTAATGTATATGGTGTTGCGCCTTCATCACGTAACGTTAAATGACGCGAGTAGTTTTCGATTCCTGAACAGAAGCCCATCTCTCGCATCATTTCTAAATCATAATTCGTTCGTTGCTCAAGTCGTTGAGCTTCCAGTAGCTTTCCTTGCTCCTCAAACTTTGCTAGTTGTTCTTCTAGCTCTTTCTCGATATTTTTAATCGCAATTTGCATCTTTTCATCTCTAGTGACGAAGTGGGATGCTGGGAAGATCGCTACGTGATCACGATCACCGATGATTTCACCAGTCAATGCATCCACTTCACGAATCCGGTCAATCTCATCACCAAAAAATTCAATCCGAATACAGTGTTCCTCACGAGAAGCTGGAATGATCTCTACAGAATCACCGCGTACACGGAATGTACCACGTTGAAAATCGATATCATTTCTTGCATATTGAATATCGACAAGGTCGCGTAAGACTTCATTACGTTCTTTTTCCATGCCGACACGAAGTGATAAGACTAATTCGCGGTATTCTGTTGGATTACCTAACCCGTAAATACAGGAAACACTCGCGACAATCAATACGTCTTGTCGTTCAAACAACGCAGATGTCGCCGAGTGACGCAGCTTATCAATTTCATCATTAATGCTCGCGTCCTTTTCAATAAATGTATCAGAGCTAGGAACATATGCTTCCGGTTGATAGTAATCATAATAACTCACGAAATACTCCACAGCATTATTTGGAAAAAATTCTTTAAACTCACTATATAATTGTCCAGCCAAAGTCTTGTTGTGAGCAATGACAAGGGTTGGACGATTGATTTCCTTCACAACATTCGAGACAGTAAACGTTTTCCCCGTTCCTGTCGCACCTAATAACGTTTGATGTTTTTGTTTCTTTTCGATTCCATCGACCAACTGTTCAATCGCTCGCGGCTGGTCTCCCTCTGGCTGGAACTCCGAAAATAACTCAAATTTTTGACTCAAACACATCATCTCCAAAAATAATTTCAATAATCTATTTTAACATGTCACGAACAAAAGTTCTATTGTAGTGACTTGGCCTTTCTATGACTTAAGAATATTTTCTTCTGTACATTTTTGCAAAGAATGTGATGTCTAAAATTTTCCATAAAAAGAACGAAGCTTTACTCCCTAATGGAATAAAGCCCCGTATCAATTTATTCATTCTTTTTGTCGTCTTCATTGCCACGAAGCTCTTCAATCAACGACATCAGTTCATCTTCATAGAGAGCTTTTTCATTAATTTTGTTCTCACGATTTTTCGGTTCTTCAATTTTTTCTTGTTCCGTATGTTTTGGTCCCGTTAATCGATCTGCTCTTTTATCCGGAGCGTCCAGCTTTTCTTGTGATACTTGCGCTGGTGATTCGAGTTCGTCTTGTTCACTTGAATCACTTTCCAAAAAGTATAGGGACGAATCATTCGACTGTTCGATTTTTGGTTGCTTCTCTGCGTCAGATGATTCTAGTTTGTCCTGATCGTTCCAACCGCTTAAGAATTGTTTCTCTTCGCTATTGGTTGAGAAGTTTTCAAGTGAACCGTCCTGATGATACTTTTGTTGGTTTTTCTCCGTTGCTGTTACGACTTCATCTAAATCAATTTCTTCTGTCAGGCTCGGCTGCAAGCTAAACTTTGGCTTTTCTTTAACAAACACCAAGCCCAGTTCATGACGTTCATTTTGATAGATCGGTCGCTGTACGAATCGAATCTCTTCGTCCAAATTTTTCACTGACAACTTACAATATGTTTGGTTGACACGCATAATCTCATAAAATTCATGTTCATTACTCACCGGCTGATCATGAACCCGAACAATTTTTTCACCGACAACTAAACCCATTTCATCTGCAGGTGAGTGAGGAATGATCCCGACAATCTTGATTCCATCTGGTTGCGGACTATAAATCGAGCGTTTTCCGGACTCGCTCACAAAAGTTGCCCACTGAATGACAATGCGTCCAACAACCGCGACTCCGAGAAATACATAAACCCACTCCGGATACATATATAAGCCAACTGCTAAAGCCACCAATACGACGAACAATAACGTAAGTTTTTTCGCTAGTTGCTTGGCTCCATGGTCACTCAATGTGCTATGAAATCGTTGTTGGAAACCAATAATAGCGGGGAATAGCATTAAGCTAAACGTTGTGGACCCCATTTCAAACACCGGCCACCACGGTAGCCACTGTTCGAGTTGCAAAGCTGTTCCTTGAATCGGAACAAAAAATGGGACAAACACCAATCGTTTGGCAGAATGGAATCCGACGAACTTACCTCGGTCACTTTTTTCTAAACCAGGGAATGTTCGTGAGCGTTTCGTCGTTGCTACCAGTATAATTTCTGCCAAAAATAAAACGAGCATAATATAGCTAACAAAGACAAGATCGACAGCGTAAATCGCATCTGAAATTGTTTGATTAATAATGGTTACATCAAAAAAATTCAATAGCCATATCGTCAATGCAGAAATCCCGATGGTATAAATCGGTGACAATAAACGAGTTTGGTTAAACAACAGAAATAGAAGCGTAATGGCGGATACAAACAGCATCCATTCATAACGAATCAATCCGCCGGTCAATAAAATGCCGACAGAAAGAAGTAAGCCAAATAACAATCCTGTTAACCAAGTTCCCTTCCATTCTGCGGTCATTTCAAAAATCCGGTGGCCAAACTGCTTACGTTCCTTTTCAATTCGTTTATACCCTGTCCAAAACGTAAAGATTATGGCTGCATACAAAAGAGGTTGCCATGTCACACGTAAAATTCCTAATCCGATCTCTACCAGCCAATCCATCCACACGTTCAATCCCTCACTCTCTCTAAGAAGCAACATCGTCTATTCAAATATATATATTTGAAACTTCTAAACAGTTCTTCGAAAAATTCGTTAATACCTTTACACTTCGTCAAAACTAGTACTTAATCCTGCAAATTTCGTTAATAAAATTCTAGCTTCGTTGGTTATGTAGCTCCCAACTGTATATGTTCCCAAAAACAAAGATGATGAACCTCTTATCGTGAAATTTAATTATTCAGGTTGGATATTTTCCTGTTTGGAAAATAGTTTTCTAAAACGATCTACTAAACAAAAAAGATGACCAGAAAGCCATCTTTTTCGTTTATTATTTAACTACCTGTAATTTCTTCAACAGCCCGTTTTAATTGACGGTCGTTTTCTGGATTTTCAACAGCTTCCAAAATCAATGTTTCTAGTTTTTCTTCCGTCTTTTCATTGATTTCTCCCGTTACATTCAAGTCGTGCTCCTTTTGGAAACCTTCAACAGCCTTTGTCGTTTGTTTGTCAAAGTACCCGTCCGTTCGGTTCATTTCATAACCTAAACCTTTTAGCATAATTTGAGCTTTCTCCACTTCAGCACCATTCATATTGTATTTCAACGGTTCATCTGTCTGAATGAGTGTCGTGTAGAAATAATCCGGTTGCTTCACTTCGATTGTCGGTTCGACACCGACTTCATTAATTTGATTCCCATGCGGACTGAGCCAGTTCATGACCGTAACTTTCAACATGCCATCTCCTAACTCCATCGCTTGTTGTACAGTCCCTTTTCCGAACGTCGTTTCGCCAATAATTTCAGATTCGACGACTTCTTTAAATGCTGCAGCTAAAATTTCAGACGCAGAAGCACTACCTTCATTGACTAACACAGCAATTGGATAATCTTTTCTGCCTTGGCCATTCGTATAGTAGGCCTCACCTTTCTCGCCACGTCTTTCTGTCATGACGAACGGATCATCCGGACCGAGGAAGTTTGCTAAAATACTTTCGACTGAATCGAAGAGGCCTCCAGGATTTCCACGCACATCGATGACAAGCCCTTCAATATTTTCTTCATCTTCTAATTTCAATAATTGATCATTAAATTCTTTAGCAGTTCCTTCACCGAACGAACGGATTTCAAGAACGCCGACCTTTTTTCCATCCTGCTCCATCACATCTGAATAAACAGTCGTGAGCGGGATTGTATCTCTTGTAATTGTAATTTCAATCGGTTCTTCAACACCAGGTCGGTCAATCGTCAGAACGACATCTGTTCCTTTCTCACCACGAATAAGTGATGTCGCTTCATACACGGTGTAGTCCTCAACCGATTCACCATCTACCTCAATCACCCGGTCGTTCGGTCGGATCCCTGCCTCTTCAGCAGGTGAGCCTTTTAACGGTGCAATGATCGTTATATGCTCATCGCGTTTTGTTACTTCTGCGCCAATACCTTCGAAGCTGGATTCTAATGATTGATTAAACTGCTTCGTCATTTCTGCATTTAAGTATTCACTATATGGGTCATCCAGTTCACTGACCATACCTTCAATCGCTCCATTAATGAGCTCTTGTCGTTCCACTTCATTAACAAAATTAGCTTGGATCAGATCGATCGCCCTGTCGAGTGATTGAAATTCGTCTGGTGTTTTCGTTTCTTTCGATTCAGATTCTTCTTCCTGATCATTCTTAGAATCCGTCTCTTCTTTTCCATCTGTCTCTTTCTCTGTTGTAGGGTCATTAGCTGTTGTATCCATCGCTTGCATCGTCAATCCTGTTGCGACAGCACCGATGAGCAGAGCGATCAAGATCATGCTTATAAAAAACTTTTTACTAATATTCATTTGGTCACCTCAAAACAAGAAAGTTTGTCCAATCTCAATATGTATCGATAGTTGTATCGATGGATGATTCAAAGACGAAACCAATAATAGCAACGTCTATAAAAATAGATAAAAGCATCACACAAACTGTGTAATGCTTTTATCGTACTATACGTCTACTCATCCGTAAATGAGAAATTACTTATCTGATTCCGAAATTAGCTGGGTTTACTGCATTACTCTTAGAAGCATTCCATCCACCGCGGTGAATTTCAAAGTGTAAATGCTGACCGAATGATTGACCGGTGTTCCCCATATTTCCTAGGTATTGGCCTTGACTTACCGTCTGCCCAGTTGACACAGCTCTGTTTCTCATATGCGCATAAACAGTTGTATATTTTTGCCCGTTAATGATGTGAGAAATGAATACAACATGTCCATAACTGTTGGAATAATACGAACGACTTACAATCCCTGAAGCAGCGGCCTTGATTGGTACTATGCCACCTTGTGCTAAGTCAACGCCTGGGTGGAATGACGAACATCCACTACAGCTTCTGTGACCGAATCCTGAGGATAGATAACCTGCTGATGGTCGAATGAAACCACTGGAAGATGATGTTTGTTCAATCTGAGTGTCTCCACTTCCAGAACCGCTATTCGACGATCCTGATGAATTTGGTTTATTAGAGTTGCTTTGTTGTTCCTCTTTCTTTCTTCGTTCTTCTTCTTTCTGTTGAGCGATCAGCTTGTCAAAAGCAGCTTTTTGGCTGCGAAGATTTTCTTCTTTTTCAGCTAAACTCATTTGGTGATTATGTGCTTCTTCTTCTTGTTTGTCCAATTTCGCCATTTGTGTGTCTTTCATGCCTAATTGGTCTTCTAACTGAACAAACAAGTTGTCTAGCTTCGTTTTCTCAGCAGCTAAAGAAGCTTTTTGAGATTCTAACTGTTTCTTTTCTGAAGCGACTTTATCACGTTGTGCTGTGACAGTCTCTTTATCTTTTTCAACTTGCACTTTATTTTCTTCTACTTTTGTTTTATTCTTTTCGACTTGTTTTTTATTGTTTTCCAAGTCTTTTTTCTCTTGGATATGTGTTTCTAAAATCTGATTGTCTTGTTCCATGATTTTATTAACAGCGACAGTTCGGTTAATAAAGTCACCAAAGTTCTTCGATCCTAAAATCACTTCTAAGTATTGGATGTCTCCGCCGTTTTTCTGTATGCTTCGTAGACGGTTTTTCAATAAGTCTTCACGTTTTTCAATGCTCGCTTCTTGCTCTTTAATTTCTGCTTTCAGTTGTTCAATTTCTTCTTTTAATTGCTTAATTTCTGCTTGAAGCTCGCTAATTTTTGTTTCGAGCTCATTGATTTCTCCATTTAACTTATCAATTTCACTCTGTTTTGTATTAATTTGATTTTCTTTCTCTTTCAGTTCGTTGATTTTCTTGTCAATCTGACTTTGTGTGTTCGATGCTTTTTCATCTAATTTATTGATTTCGTTTTGGGTATTTTTTTGTTTTTGTTTAATTTCATTCAGGCGATCTTTTGCTTTATCCAAATCACTTTTAACATCTTTATGTTGCTCATTCACTTGGCTTTTTTCTTTCTGCAAATCACTGATACTCTTCGCACTGACATCTGTTACTGTTGATAGCTGAAAAATTCCTACGAACAAAATTGCTGCTAAGAATAGTTTCACCGTGTTTTTCTTCAACTTTTGTTCCCCTTTCAAATCCTCAATAGATTAGTAGATTTGCTTGCTGTTTCTCTCTAGCGATGTTTGCGTCTTTATACACGTAAAAACTTACGAACGCTCATTACGCTTCCCCAAATACCAATTACAACGCCAATTCCAAGTAATATTCCTGAGATTTGCCAAATAAATGGATTCGCTGGTAATAATTCAAAGAACGGAATTGGAATCTTATTCGCAAACTGATTATAGAGATAGAAATATCCACCAGCTACAACAGCAATCGGAATAATTGATCCAAGTACACCCATCAATGCACCTTCTACGAAAAATGGCCAGCGGATAAAGCTGTTTTTCGCTCCAACGAGTTTCATAATGCCAATTTCAGTCTGACGTGCGATAATCGTCATTTTAATCGTATTGGAAATAAGGAAGATCGCCGTCAATAATAATGCGCCGATGAAGATGATTCCGATCCATCTTGCAATGTCATTGAAAGCTATCAACCTGTCAACAACATCTTTCATATAATTGACTTCTTCTACGTTATCCATTTGTTCAATTTGACTGGCTACGCCTGCCAATTGCTCTGGTTCATATGTTTTTATATTAAAGGCGTCATTCAATGGGTTAAATTGTTCAAATAGCTCCCATTGATCCCCCGATTCACCCATATCGGAAATGAGCCCTTCAAGTTCTTCTTCTTTTGATGAAAATTCCATCTCACTAATCTCTGAGATTTCATTGATCTGCTTTTCCAACGCTTGAATGTCTTGGTCTTCAGCAGTTCTTTCTACATATACTTTCATTTGAGCTTCATTTTCAATGTTTTCAGCGAGTTGATTAAGGTTAAACATTAATGCAAGGAAAATCCCGACCAACACTAATGTTGTTGTTACCGCACCAACTGACGCTACCGTCATCCAACTGTTTCTCACTATATTTTTCGTGCCTTCTCGCACGTGTCTTCTCATCGTACTAAGCTTCATAACCGTATTCCCCTCGATGCTCGTCTCTCACTATTTGACCGTTTTCCATAGCGATGACTCTTTTTCTAAGTTTGTTTACAATTTCCTGACTGTGAGTGGCCATAACGATCGTCGTTCCTCTTGTATTGATCTCCTCAAAGATTTGCATGATTTCCCATGAAGTTTCCGGGTCTAAGTTTCCTGTCGGCTCGTCCGCGATGACAACCTTTGGATTATTGACAATTGCTCGTGCAATCGCAACTCTCTGTTGTTCCCCACCTGATAACTGGTTCGGTAGGAATCTCGCTTTCGATTTCAAACCAACCATTTCCAAAACTTCGAGTACACGCTTGTTGATTTTCTTCGGACTTTCTTCAATAACTTCCAAGGCAAATGCGACGTTTTCGAACGCCGTCAAACGAGGAAGTAATTTAAAGTCTTGGAAAATGACACCGATATTTCGTCGTAAGAAAGGAACTTCTTTTTGTTTCATATCAGTCACGTTCTTACCTTCAATCAATACATCGCCTTTTGTGGCTAACTCTTCGCGGTACATCATTTTAATAAATGAACTTTTTCCTGCACCACTTGCACCCACAATATAAACGAATTCCCCTGCATCGATATTTACGGATAAATCATCAACGGCGATTACACCGTTGCTATATTCTTTATGAACATTTTTCATCTCGATCATAATAAGTAAACGATCCCCCTAAGATGTTTTTTCGTTAGCTGTCGATTCTATATGTTTTTTCTGTATTTATAGGAAATCTAGTAGATTGATAGGTTGATATGTATGTGAACAATCAACTAACTATTTAATTTAAAACCTATTATAACATCATTCGGCAGAAAATTTACCGATTTTTATATTACAATTTCATTTCAAAGTTTAGAGTGTAACTTGGTTTACTAGGAACTTCGTCGTGTTTTGACGGATCGATCAACCCCTTTCGATGTATATCGACCGAATTCTAGGTTTCTTTACTTCGATTACCTCTGACTAAGTCGTTCATATTACCTAAACATAGAGTTCCGATAGGACAAATGGAATAATTTAAATAGAATAAGTGTAGAAGAGATGATGGGGTACTGACTTACACTGAAGAATGACTCGTTAACACTGAAGCCTTGGGGATTAACACTGAAGGTGAGCTGTTCAACACTGAAGATTGCATAATTAACACTGAAGTTTCTCGATTTAACACTGAAGGCGGTTAATTTAACACGGAAGCTAGTGGGATTAACACTGAACATCCCTCGAGTTGTCTTACTTCTTGCTCGTTTCTAAGTTTATTCACAAAAAAAGCTATCTCATCCATTCAGATGAGATAGCTCGTTCAATACATCATTCATTCCATTTACTGTTGTACTAACCAATCAGCGATTTCTTGTGCGTCGCCTTCTTCAACGTTCTGTGCTGGCATTGAGCCTTTACCATTTTGAATGATGTCTACGATTTCACTTGCGTCGTAGCTATCACCTACACCTTCAAGAGCTGGACCTGCTCCACCGGATAGGTCACCGCCGTGGCAAGATGCACAGTTTTGCTGGTAAAGCTCTTCACCTTGGCCAGTGTCGCCACCGCCAGATGCTGACTCTTCTCCACCGCCGTTTCCGCCGTCATCTCCGCCGCCACATGCAGCTAAGACAAGCATTCCACCAAAGATTGCTGTGAGTAATTTTTTCTTCATGATTGTTGACCTCCTCATTATGTTTGTTTCTATGTTTCCCTAAACGTCCAAAAGTTAATCAACTTTTGAACGTAAATAGGCATCGATAAATGAATCTAATTCTCCATCCATTACGGCTTGTGTGTTGCCGTTTTCGAGGTTTGTACGGTGGTCTTTCACCATGTTGTATGGATGGAACACATAAGAACGGATCTGGCTACCCCAGCCGATTTCTTTTTGTTCCCCTCGAATTTCATCCATTTCTTGTTGTTTTTTCTCAATTTCGAGTTGATATAATTTTGACTTCAACATTTTCATCGCTTGTTCACGGTTCTTAATTTGAGAACGCTCCGACTGGCACGTAACAACTGTTCCTGTCGGCTCATGCGTAATGCGAACAGCTGAATCGGATGTGTTGACGTGCTGTCCACCTGCACCACTTGAACGGTACGTATCAATACGTAAATCTTCTGACTTCACTTCTACTTCAACATCTCCTGTAAATTCTGGTACGACTTCACACGATGCGAATGAAGTGTGTCGTCTGCCTGACGAGTCAAATGGCGAGATTCGCACAAGTCGATGAACGCCTTTCTCTGCTTTCAAGTAACCGTAAGCATTGTGACCTTTGATGAGGATCGTGACACTTTTAACGCCTGCCTCATCTCCAGGTAAGTAATCCATTGTTTCAACTTTAAAGCCTTGTTTCTCAGCATATCGCGTATACATCCGGAGGAGCATTGCCGCCCAATCTTGGGATTCAGTTCCGCCAGCACCCGAATGAATTTCCAATATCGCGTTATTCTTATCGTAAGGCTCACTCAATAAAATTTCAAGTTCGAAGCTGTCGAGTTCCTTCGATAATTGTTGAATGCTTTCATGTAAATCATCAAAAAGCTCTTTGTCATCTTCTTCTTTGACCAGTTCATAAGAAACGTCAAGGTTTTCAAGTTCTTCTGAAAGCTTGTCCACTTCTTGAACGGTCTGTTTGAGTCCATTCATTTCATCGATTACTTGCTGAGCATTGTCTTGATCATCCCAAAAACCCGGTTCAGTCATCTGAACTTCTAGCTCATCAATTCGTTTACGCTTTTCAGGTAAGTCAAAGTGACCTCCTAAAGTTTTCTAATGTCTCACTCATTTTGTCAATTTTCTGTTTGATTTCTGTTAAATCCATACCTTCACCTCTTCAGTTATTGTTTCCATATACCCGTATTATAACACGATTAAACAAAACTAAAATTGAACAATTCGTTGCAAGTGGATTTTTTTCCGGTCAATTTTATTGTAATAATGCCACCCGTCTGGAGTTTTTTACGACCAAGCGCTGAATTCATGTGACCTAATGCGTTCGATACGCAACCTGTTTTTTAGTTTTTATGCAGGTTAGGCGGTAAAATGTAACTGTTTTTGGCTTATATGCGACTTTTTTAAAAATATCAACCTTGGCTTGAATATTCAAAATGGTATGTGCCCAATTCAGTTTTATATGAGACCAATAAATCCAGATATGTGCCCAACTGGAAGACTTATGGTACCAAATTACAGATATATGCGACCTTTTCAAAGATTTTTGTAACCAAAATGAAAAAATATGATCCTTAACTAATGACATCAGTGACCAATCCAATAAAAAAGGTTGAAAAGCTGGGAAATCAGCTTTTCGACCTTTTAACATTTTATTATTTGCCATGACAATGCTTATATTTTCTTCCGCTTCCGCATGGACATGGTTCATTTCGCCCGACTTCTTTTTTCTTCACAATCGGCTGACGCTTTTTCTGTTGTTGACGTCCGCCGGCAATCGCCTCAGTACCTGTCGCGACGGCTTGACGCTGTAAGTTTTCTCGAATTTGTGCCTTCATTGCGTACTTAGCGACTTCTTGTTCGATGGATGCAATCATCTCTTCAAACATCGAGAAGCCTTCCATTTGATACTCTTGCAATGGATCGTTTTGACCGTATGCACGCAAATGAATTCCTTGGCGCAGTTGGTCCATTTGGTCAATATGGTCCATCCATTTGCTGTCAACCGTACGCAGTAGGATGACTTTTTCAAATTCACGCATTTGATCCTCGGTCAATTCTTCTTCACGAGCATCGTATTTCTCTTGTGTTTTACCAATGACCCATTCAATGATTTCTTCCGGTTCTTTCCCTTTCAAATCATCAACGGAAACTTCATCTTGGTTCAACACATTCGCCTGTAAAAATTCTGCCAATGCTTCTAAATCCCAGTTTTCATCGTCTTCATCTTGAGTGTATGCAAGTACATTCCGTTCGACTGTTGAACGAATCATACCTTCGATAATTTCACGCAAGCTGTCGGATTCAAGAACATCTTTACGCTGTTCATAAATAATATCACGCTGTTGGCGCATAACATCATCATACGCAAGTAACTGTTTACGTGCGTCAAAGTTGTTTCCTTCAACACGTTTCTGAGCAGATTCCACTGCACGGGATACCATTTTACTTTCAATCGGCTGATCTTCTTCTAAGCCAAATCGGTCCATCATCGCTTTCATGTTGTCCGAACCGAAACGACGCATCAATTCATCTTCCATGGAAAGGTAGAACTGAGAGACACCCGGGTCTCCTTGACGACCAGAACGTCCACGAAGCTGGTTATCAATCCGGCGTGATTCGTGTCGCTCCGTACCGATAACAGCTAATCCGCCTAGTTCTTTTACACCGTCGCCTAATTTAATGTCTGTACCACGGCCGGCCATGTTCGTCGCAATCGTAACGGCACCTTTTTGGCCTGCTTCTAAAATAATCTCTGCTTCTTTAAAGTGGTTCTTCGCGTTCAAAATATTATGTTTAACGCCCATTTTTTTCAAGAAATTTGAGATTAACTCAGACGTCTCGACAGCGACTGTACCAATCAAAATTGGTTGTCCTTTTTCGTGACGCTCCTTCACTTCCCGAACGAGCGCTTGATATTTTCCATCAACGGTTTTATAAATCAAATCTGCGCGGTCATCCCGGCGGATCGGTTCATTCGTTGGAATAGAAACGACCTGCATATTGTAAATATTACGAAATTCCTCTTCTTCCGTTTTGGCTGTACCTGTCATACCCGATATCTTTTCATACATCCGGAAAAAGTTCTGGAAAGTAATCGTCGCAAGTGTCATACTTTCCTTCTGAATCGGCAAGCCTTCTTTCGCTTCGATTGCCTGGTGTAGTCCATCACTATAGCGACGGCCCTTCATCAAACGACCTGTAAATTGATCGACGATGACGACTTCGTTTTCCTCAACGACATAATCAGTATCTTTACGCATAACAACATGCGCTTTTAACGCTTGATTAATATGATGCGTCAACGCGACATTATTTAAATTATAAAGATTTTCGATATTGAAATATTGTTCAGCTTTTGTGATTCCTTGTTCTGTCAGCTGCACATTTCGCGTTTTTTCATCATACGTATAGTCTTCTTCATTTTTTAATGTCGAAGCAAACTGATCTGCTTGTAAGTAATTGGACTGAGACTTTCTTTGAGACCCAGAAATAATTAATGGTGTACGTGCTTCATCAATTAAAATGGAGTCTACCTCGTCAATGATCGCGAAATGAAGCGGACGCTGAACCATTTTTTCTTTATATAACACCATGTTATCGCGTAGGTAATCAAACCCGAATTCATTATTCGTACCATACGTAATATCTTTTGCGTAAGCTTCGCGCTTTTCGTCTTTCGATAAATCATTCGTATTTAAACCAACTGTTAGACCAAGCCAATTATAGAGCTCACCCATTTCAGTTGAGTCACGATCGGCAAGATAATCGTTCACCGTAATAATATGAACGCCTTTTCCGGTAATCGCATTTAAGTATGCCGGCATCGTTGAGGCCAATGTTTTCCCTTCACCCGTTTTCATTTCCGCAATATCCCCATGATGTAGGGCAATTGCACCAAGCAACTGGACGTAGAACGGACGCATGCCTAGCACACGTTTCGAAGCTTCACGCACAACCGCATACGCTTCCGGTAATAAATTATCTAATGACTCGCCATCTTGATAACGTTTTTTAAACTCATCTGTTTTTTCTTGTAATGCATAATCAGAAAGCTGCTGCATCTGTGGCTCAAGTTCTTCTATTTGATCCGCAACTTTTTCTAGTTTTTTCAACTGGCGACTATTTCCATCACCAAATACTTTCGTCAATAACTGTTTCATTTATCCTCAACCCCAAGATTAAATTTACACTTACACACCATTCATGATAACACTAATGAAACAACCATGACAACAATCCTCATCCGTGTGACTCTCCCACATTGTCGGCTAAAAATCGACAAGTATGTTGTAGATGAATTTCCCCTCAATTAAGAAAAAATGGTTGACTGGGGCAGTAGTCAACCATTACAAGATCATTAAGCGGGTTGTTATTTGGAATTGAGGAAGGAGTAGGATTTCGGTTGAAGGATTTCTGGAGCGTTCGTTGTGGAGGTATAAACACTCAGATGGTCTTCGATAACGGATATTTTTTCATTAGACGCTGCGACAATTCGCATTAATTGCACAATGATCTCGTTCTGTTGTTTAAGTTCTATCTCGAGACGTGAACAACTGGGGCAAGGTTTCATATTGCACATCTCGTATTCCCCCCTTAATGATCTTGCATGTCTTAGTTATATCACAGGTTTATAAGGAAGAAAAATCGCTAAAATGCACGTATGGCAGGGTTTTGAGACCCTTTTTGTCTGGATTGTACGATAAGTGAGCAGAAATCGATTGGAAAAATGATTTATCTACAAAATGAAAGTTTTTTAAAAATATTTTTTGAGTAGATAATTTATGCTTTTATGTATTGCATAATGTCCGCAGATTCACCGCGGAAAACGAGTCTTGTCTTCGCAGATATGCTCCTTAATTAAAAGGATATGAGCCCAAATCGAAATGATATGCTCCCTAAATTGGTAATTATGTGACCAATTTTTCGATATATGCCCCCTATGTTAAAAAATATGTTCCCAATTCGAAAAGATATGAGCCAATCAACAATCACTATAATATATGAGAAAATAAAAATAGCCTTAGTCCAGCAATCAGACCAAGGCTATTTGATGTAATGCCATTAAGCATTTGGCTCAATCAAGCCATAGCTTCCATCTTTACGTTTGTAAACAACGTTCGTTTCTCCGGTTTCAGCACTTTCGAACACGTAAAAATTATGTCCTAACATATCCATTTGCAGTGCCGCTTCTTCAGAATCCATCGGTTTTAAATCAAACCGTTTCACACGTACGATATCAACTTCACTGTCTAATTCAGATTCTTCTTCATCCAACAGTATACCACCATTGGCGTTTGCTTCTCTTTCCATTTCAGCAAATACGTATTTCGCAGCGCCTTTTTGACGGAACTTACGATTTACTTTTGTTTTGTACTTACGAATTTGTCTTTCCAATTTATCTACGACTAAATCAATTGCAGCGTATAAATCATTATGTGCCTCTTCAGCACGGAGAACCAAGTCTGTCATCGGGATCGTCACTTCAATTCTTTGACCATCATTATGAACACTTAGATTGACATGTACTTCGGAAGTAGGCGTCTGATCGAAATAACGTTCCAATTTTCCGATTTTCTTCTCGACGTAATCACGAATCGCATCGGTCACCTCGATATTTTCACCACGGATATTATACTTAAACATAAGCATGCCTCCTTTTAGTCGTATGTATATATTATTCTACCTTACCCGCACATAATCCTCCATAAACTCGACTTTTATTTTATTCTTTATGGCTAAGATTCATGATTTCGACAAATTTCCCGGGAAATAAAGGGTATACTGGGCTATTGAGGCTCAGGGTCTTTTAACTTCTTTCTGATTTCTTTTACGAGAAGTTTTTTCTCCTCCTCTAAGATAGCATCCGCATGTAATTTTCTTGCTGCGATTATAACTAGCCAAGGTTCTATTTCGTCCCAGATGATGTTGGAATGAAGCATGTATTCTTTTACGAAAACTTGTATGATTCCTTCTCGCATCTGATTGAATAAGTGAATGATTTTTGAAGGAGTTTCAGGTGGCAGAATAGCATGCCTCATCATCACAATGTATTCCGCGATATCCGCTTCAGGATTACCGATTGTCGTATCGTTCCAGTCAATGAAAAAATGCCGTCTGTTGCTTACAATAATATTATTTGGATTCGGGTCACCGTGACAAATTTGTTGTTTTATCGGAATGGCATCCATCATTGATAAAATCGTTTGCTTTTCTTCGTTTGTTAGGTAATCGACAGACAAAATATTTCTTGCTATATAGTCTCTTTGTGAAGGTAATGCAGTGTGCGTATGTTGGTGGATTTGACTGAGCATGCGCGCCGTCTCTTTGATGTCATTTGTCGGTAAACGGAGTTGGCCTTCATCCTGTTGAAGCAATTCATGGAATAACCGTTCTTTCGGTGACATACCATGAATTCGTTCAACAACAAGTCCTGGTCGTTTACCAACATAAAGCACACCAAATGGCTGAGGAACCGGCAAACCTAGTTCCCAAACTGCTAATGTATTTTTGTATTCTCGTTGTAATTCGGCTTCCCCAGTATTCGGTTTAGCTAGCTTGATCACTTGATCTTTGCCCTACTCAAATACTTTGGAATTACCACCTTCACCAATCATTTTCCCGAGTTTCATTCGTTAATCTCCTTTTCATCAAATTGACGAATTACATCCATTGATATTACACTTATTATACTAAAAATTCTAACTATTATGTTAGTAATTAAGGAGGCAAACACTCATATGGATCAAATCGAAGTAAAAAGTTTTATTCCTAAATTCATAACTTTTTATGAAAAAGCGACTAAGCAGAAATGCACCAAAGAGGAACGGTGGAATTTATGGAAAGAGCATTATAATTTTGCAGCAATCCCTCCTGGTCCAGACGGACAGACACTTGCAAAAGAATTACTGGAGCATGCGTGGGATCAATATGAAGAAAGATTTGATTACATAAAAAATTGGGAACCAGAACATCAGAAAGTTGCAGACTATTTATCCGAAATTAAATCCTTATTAGGCTGTGAGGATCCAATCAAGATTGTGATAATTTACTTTGTCGGCGCATTTGAAAATAATGCGTTTGTTGCTCCTTATGATGATGAGCGACTAGCCTTATGCCTGCCGATTGAAAATGGTAATTCTGATATAACTCTATGCCATGAACTTACGCATGTCGTTCATATAAAGAGCGCCAACATGAATGCTGATTGGCAGAGAACCATTGCTTCCATAATCATTCAGGAAGGTTTAGCCACTCATGTAAGTAAAAAGCTGGTACCCGGAAAAGAAGATCGGGTTTATATTGAGCACGAGGAAGGTTGGCTTGCCTCTTGTCGTGTTAAAAAGAGTGAAATGATCCATGGAATACGACCTTATTTGAATGACGATTCGTCTGAAACGGTTTATAAATTTACTATGGGAACGGGGTCGACAAACACCGAACGAGAAGCCTATTATGTTGGATGGGAGATTGTGAAAGCTTTATTTGTTGAAGGATACACATTTGAAGAAATCGCTTCAGTAAAAGTGAGTGAACTACCCAATTGGTTGCATAAAATATATCCATTAGTTGAAGCATAGATGTTATATAGGGATGATTAAATAAGTAAATTATTATTGCATCCATTTTTAATTAAAGCAGGCCTAATCGCCTGCTTTAGAAATACAACTACTAAGCCTCTTGGAAGTACTCTTCTTTCAAAATAGAATACATTTTCAAATCCTGATGGGCTCCTTTAATATACATTCTTTTCCGAAGCGTTCCTTCATAAGTCATTCCAACTTTTTGCATCACTCGTTCAGAACCCCTGTTGTTCGCAAAGCATTTGGCTTGGATGCGGATCAAGTCCATTTGTTCAAAGCCGAATCGGATGAGTTTAGTTGCTGCTTCTGTGGCCAGTCCTTTACCCCAATAATCAGGTGATAAGACATATCCAATCTCGGCCGTTCTATGTTGCGGTTGCCAGGAAACAAAATCAATTGTGCCAATAAATGCCCCGCTTTCTTTGTGTTCGATTCCCCATGGAGCAATTTGCCCCTTACGATATTGATTCAACACAAAATCCACGAATGCTTTCGAATCTTCTATGGTTCGATGTGCATCCCATGTGACAGTTTGTGAGACTTCCTCTTTTGAGCCGTATGCGAAGATTGCTTCTACATCGTGGTAGGTAATTTTACGTAAAATCAGTCGTTCGGTTTCTAATGTCGGTAAATCCTGAAAAATTGTTTCGATGTTCACTTCTTCATCCCCTTTGTATAGTAAAAAAGTAGCATCCATCTCATGAATGCTACGTCGTTGTCTCATTATTTCCGTTTGTCCAAGAAAGCTCCATCAGGACTCTTCATCTTACTGTATGGATTAGTATATTTCATGTTCGTATCTTTCTTTTTCTTTAGTAAAATGATTTCTCTTTTAAAGCTATCAAAGTATTGATTCACCATGCGGTTGAGTTGTTGATCAAGCTCGAGTACTTCACTAATCATCGCTTGATTGGCTTCCCTCTCTTCATTAGAAGGGTTCAATCCGTTTAACAACTCTTCTCGCTCATCAGCACTCGCCTCAATCACCTCAATAAATGCCTCGTGGTCATGCTCAGCTGCTAACTTTTCAACTTTTTCAATCGTTCCCTCTAGTATACTCTTAAGCTGACTGAGTTTATTATCCATTCACAGGAACCTGCTTTTGTTGTTTATTTAGCTTCAATACTTCTTTCCACGTATCGCGAAACTCACTGACCAAGCCCTCTACTTCTGATAAAATCTCCACATCATTTTTAATGTTCGCCTGAATCAATTGACGGTTCATATAATCATACAACGGACGCATTTGATTGGAGATTTCCACCTCAGGATTCAATGTAACCATCAATTCATTAATGATGTTCTGGGCTTTTTGAATATTGACGTTTTTTTGCTCAATATTTTCGTTTTCAATGCCCTTTTTGGCAAGCCGAATGAACTTCAAGCAGCCATTATAAAGCATCATCGTCAGCTCACCTGGGCTGGCAGTCTGTATGGAATTTTGTTGGTAGGCTTGGTGTGGTTGTTGGTAATTCATGATAACACTCCTACTGGTTATTATTGGCCACCGTTTAATTGGTTCATCAACTGGGCAGATTGCTGGTTCATACGTTGGATGGCCGTTTCCATCGCAGTAAATTGTTTGTAATAACGATTCTCGACTTGAGCCAATCGTCGTTCAAAATCAGTAATTCGCTCTTCAATGCCAAGCAACTCACGACCCATCGTGTATGTCTGCTCGGTACGATTTTCGTTTCCGGCTTTGTCCGTGATTCGAGAGATCATATTGTCGAGATTATCTTCGACGCGGTTGACTAACCCACGTGAATCATCATCTGCAGAATTTGAAAATAATCTTCTAACGTCTTCCGAATTGTTTTCAATCGCTCCTCGAAGTTTGTCTTCGTCAATCACTAACTTTCCGTTATCCCGATAGTTAGTGGACGTTGTGATTCCAATATCCGCTAAGCGATTAAACGCACCATTTTCATTCTGTACATCCGAATAGAAAGCAGTACGCATTCCCGTCATGCCACTTTGAATGATATTGTCACTTCGAAGCAAACCACTTTTCGCTTTTTCCTCCCAAAGTTCAATTTCTCGTTCAGTCATATCGTCCTTTTGTTCTTCAGTTAATGGAGGAAAATCACGATGCCGCTTCTCGCTCGTTTTTTCGGATGTGAATTCAATTAATTCATTGTATTTTTCGACAAACTCAGTGATTTTGTCAAAAGTTTTTTGTGTATCTGTCCGTACATTGAGGACTGCGTTGTCGACTGTTTGATTAAATTGGTAAGTGACTCCGTCGAGTGTGTATGAGTTTTCTTTAGACGTTAACTCAACATTGTTATAGGTGAATACAGCGTCTTCTCCACCGAATTCTTCTCCAGTGAGTTTTAGGGTATTCGTAAAAAATGAACCCGCATCGCCATCTCCGAATGTGATCTCTGCTCCATCTGGATTGAAATCACCCGAAGCTGTGCGTTCCATGAAAACTTTATCAGAGTTTGCATCATAGTAAGCTCGTACAGCTCCGTCAGATGCTTCATTAATTTTTTTGAAGACATCATTTAAGGAATCATCTTCATTTATCGTGATCTCATGCGGGACGGGTCCGTCCTCATTATATGTCTGAAAGGTAAACGTTTTCCCAGATAGATCTGAAAAGCGTGCGGATAAAGCTTCTTTTGGATCAATTTTTTCTCCATCTCCTGAAATACCTGTCTCTGAAACCCGCATCGCCTTCGAAGCCAACTGACTGACAGAAATCGAGTGTGTGCCTTCTTTAGCTGCACTTGTTGCTGACGCAGTTACACCGATTGCTGATGTCGTAACTAGCTTCGACTGGTAAGCATCAGAAAACTTTAAATCCCTGAACATATTTTTAAACTCAGACAGTTTAGAATTCGTTTCACGATAAGCATCACGCTGCCACGTCAGCCATTCCTGATCCTGCTGCATCTTAGTCATTGGAATACGTTCAGCTTTCATCAAATCCGCAATGATCTGATCCGTATCCATTCCGGACGCTAGCCCACTGACACGCATGGTATTGTTAATCATATAAACACCTTCCTACACTTTCTCATCCACGATAAAGCCCATAAATTCTGCCATCGCCGCATACATATCAAGCATTTTTTTCGGCGGAATCTCTTTGATGACTTCATCGGTATTTTTATCAATAACAGATACATAATAACGGTCTAGCTTGTCATGAAGTTCAAACTTAATCGATGTGTGCATCGGTTCGACAAAATCATTCAATCCTTTGACAAGCTCTGCCGCTTCTTCTTTTGAAACTGATTCTTCTTTTATTGTTTGCTGCATGTCCGGATGTTCTGGTTGCTTGACCTTTACCGATTCATGAGTTGATGCCGGTTGCCGCAAAATAGGAGAACTTTTGAGTAATGTGTCCAATTTCATCCTATTTGCTCCTCTACTATTCTTTTTTATTATATCGGATTATTGCGTTGAATGTTTAGCTTTTAGGGTAGGTATCGTTTGAACTACTGCTTTCAGGGTATAAATGGAATAGAAGCATTAAAAAAACGAGGTGTTAACATGACTAGAAGATCAAGCATTCCACGTGAAGTTGGTTTAGACCATACGAAAGATGTTCTCCGAGAAGGCTATCAATATATTCCAAATAGGAAAAAAGCCTTTCAATCGGACTTTTTTGAGTCACGAATACTCGGTGAAAAAACGGTTTTCATGAGTGGCGAAGAAGCTGCGGAACTATTTTACAATACGGATTATTTTAAGCGAGAGGGAGCAGCACCGAAAAGAATTCAAAAGACGCTGCTTGGCGAACATGGTGTGCAAGGGTTAGATGGAGCACAACATCGTCACAGAAAAGAAATGCTCATGAGCTTAATGTCCGAAGAACGTCTGCAAGTATTGGACCAAACGATTGAAACATACTTAGATCAATACATTGAGAAATGGGAAAAGAAAAAAAGCATTCAATTATATGATGAAGCGGTAGAGATGATTTTCCAGATTGCTTGTGATTGGGCTGGAATTCCACTTGAACAGCATGAAATCAGAAATCTCGCACCTAAGACAGCTGATTTGTTTGAATCGCCTGCAACGGTTGGATTGAAACAGTTCAAAGGACGAAATTCGAGAATTCAACTGGAAAACTGGGCTAAAGATTTGATTATGAAAACCCGTGAAAAAGAAATTCATCCGCCTGAGAAAACGGCTTTACATGTAATTGCTTGGCATAGAGACTTGGAAGGTAAATTGGAAGATTTAGATGCGGTTACTGATGATCTATTGAACATCATTCGCCCGATGGTTGCCATATCGATCTATGTGGCGTTTACTGCTCATGCGGTAATTCATCATCCAAAAGAAGTCGAGAAATTACGAGCGCATGATGACCGAGATGCTTATAAACGATTTATTCAAGAAGTTCGCCGCTTTTATCCATTCTTTCCGTTTAATGTCGCTCGTGTGAAAGAAGACTTTGTTTACCGAGGTCATGCATTCAAAGAAAATGATCAAGTAATCTTTGACTTTCATGGAACAAATAACGATTTGAAAATATGGAATAATCCTGATTTGTTTACACCTGATCGATTTAAGGATTGGGATGGTAGTCCGTTTAACTTTGTCCCACAAGGTGGAGGAGATTACCTCGGTGGCCACCGTTGTGCAGGTGAATGGATTACGATAAGAATGATGCAGATTTTCTTGCATTATTTTGTGGAGAAGATTGATTTTG
Source organism: Allobacillus saliphilus (assembly GCF_018138385.1). Taxonomy (GTDB): domain Bacteria; phylum Bacillota; class Bacilli; order Bacillales; family Alkalibacillaceae; genus Allobacillus; species Allobacillus saliphilus. The sequence continues at coordinate 106,520 of NZ_JAGSIE010000003.1, read as the reverse complement.
AAGTTCCACCTCAGGATTTAAGTTATAGTATGGTTCATCCACCGAGTAGGCCGAAGAGCAAGGTTGTTATGAAGAATGTAAGAATGAAAATATAGTGTAAGAGCACCCAAAAGCTATATAAGCTATTGGGTGCTACTGTAAATTAAATCTCCAATATGACATTAATAATCAATATAACTCTAAAGCGTTAGTGTGTTTTTGGTTATTATTTATATAGTCTTGTAAATATTTATATTGATTCGTTAAAAGCTCTTCTTCCTGACCTTGGTAATAAGGTGAAAATCTCCAGTAATCACCCTCTTTTAAATCAGAAAAAGAATTAGTAAAACTACAATAGCTATCTCTCCATATTAAAACATCCGCTTCATGACTTCCGCGTCCTGGAATTAAGCCTAAAGCAGTACGACTTAAGTTAGTACTTCCAATAACCATAGCAATTGGAAAATTGTTACGTATTTTCATACTTATTTTAGCATGCCAATTTCCATATCTATCAATCAAAAATCTCTTTTGATTGCTTAAACATTGAAAATTAAGGGACAAAATAAAGTCTCCATATTTGTCAAAATGACAACCCTGGTTACTTGATTTTGTACAACTGCAATATGGCTTAAAGTTTCCTGCTATTGTTATCAGTTCTGAGTTATGCTCGTTACGAAAGCCTCTATTTATATTATTAAATAGCGTATTATCTTGAACACTAGTATATCCACTGCTTAAAATAAGTTTTTCTCCTGAAAAAGAAACTAAGTCATTTAGTGCACGATAATAGGGACTTAGTCCGGCTAAATTATTTTTAAATAATAATGCTATTCCCATTCTACTTTCTCCCCCAAGATATTTCTGTCTGGTCAATATTTCAATGTCCAAAAGTAAAACCTAACCCAATAAAATATTTGGATTAGGCTTATATACTTTACTTACTTTTTGGATGTTACTGAAGTAACTGAAGTACCCCTTGTGGCTGTTGGTTCGCTTGAGCTAACATCGCTTGAGAAGCTTGAGAAAGAATGTTGTTCTTTGTGAACTCCATCATCTCAGCAGCCATGTCAACGTCACGGATACGAGATTCAGCAGCTGTTAGGTTTTCAGCAGAAGCACCTAAGTTGTTGATTGTGTGTTCGAGACGGTTTTGATATGCACCCAATGCGGATCGCTCCGTAGATACGTCTGCAATTGCTTTATCTAAAGTATCAATAGCAGTATTAGCACCACTCTGAGTAGTAATACTTAAGGTATCAACACCTAAGTTGCTTGCAGTCATGTCACCAATAGCTAATTTAATACTTTGTCCAGCATTAGCCCCAATGTGAAAGGCGACAGAATTATCATCAACAGTTAAAGAATCTGCACTGGATTTAGTACCTGTTCCATTACCTGTTGAAGCTGCTAAAGCCTCACCATCTGCGAGATTAACAGAGAAAGTTGCTCCGTCAACTGTTACCTCTTTAGAGAAAGTCCCCTCTTCTAAATCTTGTTTAGAAAATTGTACAGTTTGACTATTACCATCAGAAGTAACCTCTATAGATATATCTTTAAAAGCTCCATCTGCTTGCCCTGTATTTTCTTCAGCTTCGTAGTTAACAGTTTGCGTTAAAGATACTGAGTCTGCATCTTCAATGTTGTTACCAAGGCTAACTACTTCTAATGAACCAACTTCATCTGCATTTGTAATAGTTCCTGTTACACTAGTATCTAGCTCTCCATTAAGCAGTGTTTGTGTGTTGAATTCAGTATTATTTGCAATTCTACTCAATTCTTCTGCAAGCTGATCCACTTCTTTTTGTAGCTCAGCTCTATCTTCGTTAGTGTTAGTATCGTTTGCAGACTGAACAGCTAATTCTCTCATACGTTGTAAAATAGAGTGGGACTCATTCAAAGCACCTTCAGCAGTTTGAATCAATGAAATTCCATCCTGAGCGTTTTTAGATGCCATTTCCAAACCACGGATCTGACCACGCATTTTTTCAGAGATTGCTAGACCTGCAGCATCGTCACCTGCACGGTTGATACGAAGTCCTGAAGATAGTTTTTCCAAAGATTTTTGGATGTTGTTGCTGTTGTTTGTTAGCTGGTTGTGTGTGTTCAACGCAGCAATGTTGTGATTAATACGCATAAATAATTTCCTCCTTGAATTGTGTTTCGCCACGTCCTTGTGGCGGCTAAGTAAAACGAAACGTTCGTCGGCCGACGTTTGTTTCATCTTCTACTAGATATATCGGTGGATCTTTTAGTTTGTTTACTCTTTTTTAAGATTTTTAATGAAATCTTTTGTTTCCTCATTGAGGGATGCTTGCTGGTTGGCTTCAATGATTTGTTGATAGATTTCTGACCGGTAGATATCCACGTTTTTAGGAGCATCGATGCCGAGTTTGATTTGATCACCTTCGACGGCTACAACTTTGATAGTGATGTCATCGCCAATTTGAATGGATTCGCCTGTTTTCCGTGTGAGTACGAGCATCTTATTCCCCTCCTTGCTTGACGGCTTGGATTGGGTGTTTTGTTGTGTAGGTATCATCGTCCAATACAATCTGCTTTGCTTGTTTCTTTGTTTGATTAATAATTAGTGGTGCTTTTAAGTTAATCGTCGATTGGTCGAATGGTTTATGTACGGTTAAGGTCGAGCGGATCAACACGTCTTTTTCAGACTCGATCTCTAGTTGTTCTACGACTGAATCTTTCAAGTCGAATTGATAATTTTTATAGATTAAAAATGGGTCAGTAATTACGAATGCTAGATTTTCGTTTTTGATTGATTGCAACACTTGGAATGCGGGATTGCCTTCTAGATCGACAATGACAAATTCTTTTTCATCCGGAAAGCCTGGTAGGCCGTTTACAAAGTTGATCACTTTCGTTTCATCAATTGTTATCTCGCCAAAGTAATTCGTTTGAATCTTCATCTCTATCATCCTTTCTATGCTTCGAACTCGATTTGCAGGTCTGCTGGTTGTCTAACATAAATGTCTAGGTTCCCCGGTTGGTATTCGTGAACCACTTTTTGTGGTGTTGCATTGATCATTGGTTCTCTTGCTTGTACTGAGATCTCCACTTCAGCTGGTGTATAGCTCGTTTTTACGGAAAAATGTGATGGAATCCAGTCGAGTGCTGCGGGTTTCACATCTGACATCGTTTGTTGTTTCGAAAGAGAAGCGATGATGTTACCGCCGTTTTCAATTTTCATGAGTTGGTTGCCTTCATTCGCTTTTTGACTAATCGCTTCCATGACTGCCTGTTTTCCTTGATTAGCTGCTTTTTTCGTTGCCTCTAAAGCTCCGAATTTTCCCATGTCAGCCCATGCTTGTGACTGGTCGATCAATAGTTTGCCTGGTCGCTGTGTGATCGACAGGTCTGCTTTTGGTTGTTGGATTTGCATGTCGGCTTTTGGTTGCTGCATTTGTTGCGAAGCAGGCTGGGCGTTCATGCCGAGTAGTGCAGGTTGTGACTGAATACTTAATCGTGGAAATTGCATCGCTTCTCCTCCTCTCGTGAAAGAAAGCTATCTGCATCAAACACAGATAGCTTATCCAGTAATCTATTAACGTAAGAAATCAAGTAATGTTGGTTGGATCACTCGTGAACCTGCGCCAAGTGCCGCACGGTGGACACTTTCCGCTTGGACCAAATTCATAATGACTTTTTCCATATCGGCATCTTCATTCGAAGACATTAAGTCAGTTGTCGCGACACGTTGCTGTGCGATTCGGTTCTCCATCAATTCCACTCGGTTCATGCGTGCACCTAAGTCAGCGCGTTCATTTGTCAGGCTTTGTGTAAAGCCATCAATATCTTCAATGAACCCTTCAATGGTCGCGTTGCTCGCATTTGGATTTTCCAATTCAGCAACGACATCATCCAGCTTCGCAAATAAATCAGCCGGAAATGCGTTTGCTGGGTTTACGTTCGCTCGCACTTTGATGCCATCTGCCAGTTCGATATCGACATCATTGTTGTTTGGTTCGGCCGCATTAAACAGTTGTCCATCTTGGTCAAAACGAGCATTTGTCGTATCTGTACCATTGAAAATGTATTTATTGTTCACTTTCGTGTTGGCGATATCGACTAAATGCTGTTTGAGCTGGTCGACTTCTTTACTGATATTATTCCGCTGATTCTCCTCATACGTGTCATTGCTCGCTTGAATGATCAATTCACGTACACGATGAAGGGCTTGTCCCGCTTCATTCAATGCATCATCTGAATTATCCATCCAGTTATTCACTTCAGCGATATTTCGTTCATATTGTTCAATTTTTCCTAAGCTATCGCGATGGCTCACTCCACGCATCGCAACGACTGGATCGTCGGAAGGGCGATTAATCTTTTTGCCAGTCGACAATTGATCCATATACTTATCAATCTGTGAATAGCTATTACTAATGTTTTTCAGCATGTTTTGACTGATCATAGATTGTGTAATCCGCATTATTCATTACCTCCCGACAATTCCCATTTGGTTTATGATTCGGTCGAGCATTTCATCGACGACCGTCATACTTCTTGCTGCTGCATTGTATGCATGCTGGAATTGAATCAAATTCGACATTTCTTCATCCAGTGAAACACCACTGACAGATTGACGATTTGCGTTCACTGAATTCTTCAGTACTTCACTATTATTTTTCAAGCGGTTCGCTTCTTGTGCTTGAACACCGAGCTCACCGACCATTCCTTCATAAAATTCTTGAACCGAGCGATCGTCTAAACCTGCAATCGGTTGGTCCTTCACTTTTGCAAGTTCAATCGCATTGTCTCCATTACCGGCAAAGCCATCAAGTGAAGCCGCAATTTTATTTACATCATTCAAAATTGCATCGGATACAGCTAAGTCAGCCGCGCCATTTCCAGTGAAAAATTCACCGCCTGCATCACCGTTCAAATCCGTTCCTTGAGCGTGTTGCGTGTTAAACGCTTCTTTAAATGCATTAGCCATTTTATCTAAATTGGTCAGTTGTTCGCCGTAAAATTCACTTGATTCCTTCAATCCACGTAAAGAACCGACAGCTGTTAATTCAAATGCTGTTCCTGCAGCTACTTTTCCGTCCTCATCCATCGTCCCGACAGAGAAATTACCATCATTGACAGATAATCCGTTCAACTCACCATCTTTACCAATGAGTGTCTGCTTTGTACCATCAGCGAGTGTAAACGAAATGGTTGTTTTCCCCATCGCAATATCTTTTGCATTACCACCACTTGGCTCTGTTCCGACTTCGATATCGAGCTTTTCGGATAAGCGGTCAATTAATACATCACGCTGATCATACAAATCATTTGGTAAATAACCATGTGGCTCGACCTCGCCGATTTGTTGGTTTAAATCATTGATTTGACGAAGCAAACTATTCACTTCGTCGACTTCGGTTTCGAGTTGATAGTCAATCTCACCTTGGACGCCACTTAAAGTGTTATGTAAATAATTGATTGTATCCGCAACAGCAACCGCTCGCTGTGCCGCGACTTTCCGTGCGCCTTCATCTTCTGGGTTTGTCGCTACATCTTGTAACGATGACCAAAATTGGTTCATCACTTTCGATAAGCCTTCATCACTCGGTTCGTTCATGACGTCTTCCATGCGGCGTAGTGCTTCAGCTTTTGATTCCCAATAACCTGCCTTGGAATTTTCATTACGAAATTGCAAATCTAAAAAGCTATCACGGATTCGTGTAATATCACCCGCTTTAACACCGGTTCCCATTTGACCAGGGAGCTCTGGACGATTCATGCCGCCTGCAGGCCATGGGGTTTCCGCCTCAAAATTGACGCGTTGCCGTGAGTATCCTTCCGTATTCGCATTCGCGACGTTATGAGAAGTTGTATGTAGTGCACTTTGTTGTGTAAAAAGTGCACGTCGAGCTGTTTCTAGTCCAAAAAAAGTTGATCGCATAATGAGCGAACCTCACTTTCATTCGTTAAGCTTTCGAATCAAAAACCGATTGACTCGCTTTGTTTTGTTGTACTTGCTTTTTATCATAATTCATATTTTTCTCATGGTTTGGCTTTAACAAATCGAGCGATAACTCGACGAACTGAAGCGATTGTTCCATCAGCTCCCGGTTCAATTGTTCTTGATTTTTTAAATCAGCAAGCACATAGATGAAGTTTTCATAGATGGCTTGAAGCTGTTCTTTTTCTTCGTTGTTTTGTAAATGATTGATCACTTGTTGAATGGTTTGCTCTTCCGCTTCCGGTGCATACGTTTGGAACCATTCACTTGTCTCAACCACACGTTTCTCTTCCAATTGCTGGATGGCTTTGACATGCTTCCGTTCGTCCATGAGCACTTGACGCATGCCATCGATGTCATTGTCTTTAATGAGCTGCTCTTTCCGCTTCGAAATCTCTAGCAAGCTCTGATGCAGTTGATATGTTTTTTCTAGCAATTGTACTTGATTTTCAATAGACAACGGATTGTCCTCCTTCAGACGGTTTAACGACCGTTCCAAAATTCAACCATTTTTTCAGCGGTTTGTTTCGGATCTAGCTGATAGGTTCCTTTTTGGACTTCTTGTTTCAAATTCTCGACTTTTTCTTGTCGTGCTTCGACAATCGGATTGGATTGTTGAAGCTGTTTTGCTTCTTCTGAAATTTGAACTTGGTCAGTGGATTGGTTTTTGGACTGCATCTGTTGTTGCTGTTGCTGTACTTGTGGTTTATAGGCATTGATTTTTGGATTGTTCAATGGATTAATTTTCATCCGGCTCACCCTTTCACGATTTACGACGTTTCTCTACTCTTTTATATCGGTATGTTTCGGAATTAGTTTAATTTTAATTACGACCGCCACGATCGGTCTTTCGTTACATTATAATAGATATCGCTCTTTTTTTCTTCTTTAACCTTGTCAGCAATCGTTGGTTCTTCGCTTGCTTGCAGGTCTTGATAAAGTTCATTTTTACAAGAGTCACAAAGCTTTCCTTCTTGAATCTGTTCATCGCAACGCTCGCACGAATAGGTTAGATTCGGAAAATCTGCTCGGTGAATGCGACGTTCCTTGACCCATTTTCGGATTAACGATTCTTTAACACCTGTCGCTTCAGCTACTTCATCGACTGTTGCGGTGCGGTTTTTCTTCTTCCGGATATATTTATAGACGGTTTCAAACTGTTCTTCTTCTTTTTCATAACAGCTTCGACAAACCGTTAACATTCCTTTCAAAAAGAGCTCACCACACATTGGACAGTTCGCCAATTCGCCCATTTTTCATCATCCTTTTATTCATACTACGTATTATATCGGTATCTTTCATTGAATTGAAAGAGGATTTGGTAGGAATTTTTGTTGTTGGATCAGCTTCTAACCAATGTGAGCGACGAAACACACTTGGCACCAGCCTTTTTCAGCAACTGTGCAGCAAACCGAACCGTCGAACCAGTTGTGAATAAATCATCAATTATGATGACATTTTCTGGAGGTGTTTCAATTAATTCGAATGGATTTTTGGCCGAAAGTCTTTCCCACTTTGTTCTTTTAGACTGTTTTTCTTGTCCAGTTCGAATCATACCTGCAAATAACGGTTGGTCTAACAATCGTGCGAGCGCTTCGGCTTGGTTAAAGCCGCGATCAAAAATTCGGCTTTCTGCTAACGGGATTGGTAGAAGGTGGATTCCTTTCGAAAAATGTGCATGGAAAGCTTGCTGGAAGGAATCTTTCCAAGCGTATACAATCTCGTAATCCCCTCGATATTTAAACCGTGACATCATTTCCTTCATGTACTCGTTGTATGTATAAATGGAAATATTTCGGTCGAGTGGATCCTCACCTAAATGTTGCTCCCAAAACATGCAATCGGAACAAAGCTTCTCTTCTGTTCGTTTCATGCATTTTTTGCACGTCGGTTCTCGGATTTTTTCTAGCTGCTCGTCACATGACAAACAAAGCGTTCGCTCACGAAAATCAAACAACGTGGACCAAGTCGTGTCTTTTTCGATTGACTGTAGACAAATTTTACAGTGCATTAGTCGAACTCCTTTTTAAATTTCTTACCTTCCAAATTTTTCAGCTCGGTATATTGGCGAGCTTTTACAATCGCTTTCGTTTTGACGTTATAGAAAAACGTCACATCACCATCTGGATCATCGGCGCTTCTACCTGCACGTCCGGCAATTTGTATGAGGGCTGCTTCATCAAATACGTCATGGTCTGCACCGATTACTGCTACGTCGATCGAAGGGAACGTCACACCACGCTCGAGAATCGTCGTCGTGATCAATGCTTCATAACGTTGATTTCGAAAATGATGGATGAGTTCCTCACGGTTTGAGCTTTCCGAGTGAACATATGGGATGTTGAGTTTTTTGGAAAGGGCATGGGCGCTTTCAATCGTTGGAACGAACAATAAAAATCGTCTTTTAGCAGCTTTTCTCTGTTCAATCCAATGGGTTATTTTTTTCGGAAGTGTCCCTTTTTGGAGATGTTGATGTAATTTGAAAACTTGCGACAGCTTAGGAAGTGGAAGTGGGTGGCCGTGATAGCGTAATGGAATCGAAATGGTTTGAATCTGTTTCAGTCGGGATGCCATTTTTAAATCCAAGCGAGGGGTCGCGGTTAAGTAAATGAGTGCGTGGCAAGGTTTGACAGAGCGGGCGACAGCTTTTGGTAACGATTTGTCGTGGTGATAAGGGAAAGCATCGACTTCATCGACAATCATCACATCAAATGACTTTGAATAACGCAAAAGCTGGTGTGTCGTTGCGACGACCAAGTGTGCGTTGACATCGACGTCCTGTGTGCCACCATAAAGAGCTGCAACCTCAATCGATGGAAAGTCTCTGCGCAATCGTGGGGCAAGTTCCCTTACGACATCTGCTCGTGGAGTCGCAATACAGACGCGAAAACCATTTCGAAAAGCAATCCACAAACCTCTGTAGAGCATCTCCGTTTTTCCTGCACCGCATACCGCATGGATGAGTAATGTTGATTGATTTCGTATGGCCTCCACCATCGCATCGGCCGCCTTGCTTTGTAGTGGGGTCAATTCGCCACGCCATACGGAAGGTTGCTTCATTTTTGGTGGCCTGGAAGCAGGACCATTCCACTCATAAAGGGGTTCATATGTGCTTACTCTGCCCATTTGAATGCAGTTTCGGCAATAGGTAATTGATTTAGTTGATCGTAATTTTTTGTGGGGTATTGGTTGATTCGTTTCAGTGGGGATTTTTCCAAAATGGGAAGGTTTTCGGGTATGACATCGTTGACATTCATTATAAAAAAACATTTCTTTGATACCGGGGATTTCTATTAAATTTCCTTTTTTTAATAAGCCTTGGAAAACAGTCTCAGATAGGTTGAGTTCATTTTTCAGTAAACGTTTTCCGGAAAAGCGCGGGGACCAAGGGTTGGCATTCATAAAGAGACCTCCTTGAATGTGAGGGGATTTTAAAAGGGATTTCCTGCGAGCTCAACTTGATCTCGCAGGGGCATCAGTTTTTACTTCACTTTATACCATGCAATTCCAATGGCGCCTTCACCGAGGTGAGTGCCAATTACAGGTCCGAAATAGCTGATCTCGAATTCGACATTCGGATACTTTTCAGATAGCTCGTCTCGCCATCGTTTTGCTGTATCCTCTCGTTGAGCATGAATTATCGCAGCCTTCACTTCTTCTGCGTTGTCCGCTGTTTCCTTCAACAAATTTTCCATGCGTTTAAATGCTTTTTTGCTCGTACGAATTTTTTCGAACGGGACGATTTTTTTGTCTTCAAAATAGAGAAGTGGTTTCACCTGAAGCAGGCTTCCAATCATCGCTTGCGCACCTGTCAACCGGCCACCGCGCGCCAAGTGACTTAGATCATCAACCATAAAATAAGCATTCATGTTTTTCTTCATTGACTGAAGCTCTTGCATGATTTCTTGCGGTGTCTTTCCTTCCGCTGCTAGATCAGCTGCTCGTAACACATAAAATCCTTGTGCTAAAGCGCTAATCTCAGAGTCAAACGGGTACACATCGACACCCTCAATCATGCTGCCGGCAGATACAGCTGCTTGATAGGTTCCACTAATTCCACTCGAAAGGTGGACGGAAATGACCGCGTCATGCTCTTGGGCAATTGCTTCGTATTTCGTCGTAAACTCGCTGACGGAAGGTTGGGATGTTTTTGGCAAATCTTTTTCAATCTTTACTTTTTCATAAAATTCCTCGGTTGTTATATCATAAAGTTCACGATAAGTATCTTGTCCAAATGTTACGCTAAGTGGCGCAACATAAATATTTTTTTCTTTTATTAGATGATCAGGTATGTATGCGGTACTGTCAGTTAATACTGCTGTTTTCATTAATATGAACCTCCTTTATAGCAAATATTTTACTATACTCTACTAATTAATGCACTTGTATTTTCGAGATTGCTTACTTTGCGAGTGGTGACGCGGGGATTGGTGCAGCGGATAGCTTTATGGTCGGGTGGTTACAACCCCGTTGTCGGGCGGTTACACGCGTTCGTCGAGCGGTTCCGCACGCTTGTCGAGCGGTTCCGCCCGTTCGTCGAGCGGTTCCGCCCGTTCGTCGAGCGGTTCCGCGCGCTGGTCGAGCGGTTCCACCCGTTTGTCGAGCGGTTCCACGCGTTCGTCGAGCGGTTCCGCGCGCTGGTCGAGCGGTTCGACTCGTTTGTCGAGCGGTTCCACGCGTTCGTCGAGCGGTTCCACGCGTTCGTCGAGCGGTTCCGCGCGCTGGTCGAGCGGTTCCGCGCGCTGGTCGGGCGGTTCCGCGCGCTGGTCGAGCGGTTCCATGCGTTTGTCGGGCGGCTTACTTAACGTTTTCAATGTCTCCATCCCAACAACCAAAAAAACCGCGACCTGCGCGGTTTCTTCTTAAATACACATTACTTCACTTCCACCCAACCATTTTTGATGGCTGTGACAACGGCTTGGGTTCTGTCGTTCACACTCATTTTTTGTAAAATATTTGAGACGTGGTTTTTCACCGTTTTTTCACTAATGTAAAGATCTTCTGAGATCGACCGGTTGCTTCTTCCGTCGGTCATTAGCTGCAATACTTCACATTCTCTTCTTGTCAATAAGTGAAGCGGCTTGCGGTATTCAACATGGGTAAATCCGTCGCCTTCTCGTGAAGAAAGACGGTGGTAGTCTTTTAATAAATTATGTGTCACTTTCGGATGCACATAAGAACCGCCTTCACTAACGATTTTAATGGCATTAACAAGCTCGTCCGTGTCCATTTCTTTTAACATGTAGCCAAGTGCACCCGTTTTCAAGGCATGAACGACGTAAGATTCATCATCATGTATAGACAGGATGATGACTCGTACATCGGGGAAACGGTCGATTAATTGCTGGGTAGCCTCAACACCGTTTATATGTGGCATATTAATGTCCATGATGACAACGTCCGGGCGATATTTCGAGACGAGGTCCAATGCCTCGGTTCCATCATTACCTTCTGCAATCACTCGGAAGTCATCTTCAAATTCTAAAATTCGCTTTATTCCTTCTCGAAATAATTTATGGTCATCAATCAAGACGATATTCGTCATTAACTTACCTCCTAAAAGTGCTAGTTCTATTACTGGGAATAAGCTTCGATTCGTATTTGTTTGTTGCAACCTACAATAAGTTTAGCAATCCATAAAGTTCACTTTATTAGTTCTCTTATATAAACTATCGGTATTTTATAAAAAATTAAAAGGACAGTAGCGTTTTGTCTCTTTTTCTCGATCATTTTTATAGATACAACCATCTTTGCTACGTGTCATTGTGTTACTTCGATTGATGCGGAATGGAGATTTTTACGCGAGTACCGCTACCAGGACTAGATTCGATTGAAAATTCGCCATTCAGAATATCAATCCTTTCCCGCATGCCTATTAATCCAAACGATTCCTCATTTTTTTCATTTGGATTAAATCCTTTTCCGTCATCGGTAATATGCAAATTCAATTTTGCCGGTGTGTCTTCATAAACCACCCGGATGATGCGAGCTTCTGCATGCTTCAGAGCATTTTGCAGTGCTTCCTGTATTAAACGGAATGCAGCTGTTTCAAACTGCTGCGTAAACCGCCGCTCTCTTCCGCGCATAATAAATTCAATTCTCACTTGGTGATACTCTTCTGTTGTTGCAATATATTTGCGTAAAGTCGGGACCAAACCGAGATCATCCAATGCCATTGGACGAAGATCATAAATGATACGCCGTACTTCATATAAGGCTTTTCGTACCATTTCTTTCATCGTTTTGACTTCTCCTAAGCCTTGTTCGATGCCCCGCTCTCGGAAAGTTTTTCCGACGATTTCGGATCGAATCATGACGTTGGCAAGCATTTGTGCAGGTCCATCATGCATTTCTCGCGAAAGACTTCTTCGCTCCTCTTCTTGAGCTTCGATAATTTTCAATCCAAATTCTTGGCTATCTTTCGCTGATTGGATTGTTTCATTAATTTCTTTAAAATCTGTCATTAAATAGTTTAAAATAACATTCGTTTTACTCATCAAATTTTCAGAACGTTCAATACTAATACTTAATGCCCGAATGCGCTGTTCAAGTTCTTCGCGGCGTTTAATCAACCCTTCTTCTTTTTGCCGTTGCAAGACAATTTGTGTCTGTATGTCATGCGTGTGGTTGTAAACCTCGTGAACCTCTTCTTCGCTATATCGATCGAAGTTTTTACTGACTTCTGATAAGCGCAACCGGGAAAGTTTTAATTTTCGTTCGAGTTGATCATTTTCATCGATTAAATTTTTTACTTCTTGCTTAATATTCGTCAATTCTCGTTCTAGCGCTTGTTGTTGTTTGCGTGATTCTTCTCCTAAAGAGAAAATTTCATCTTTACTATTGCTGACCACTTCAACCATTTCATTGATAATTTGGTCCAATGCTTTTTCGGAATCTTGCACTGTCGACATTCATTCGACCTCCATTTTACCTATAACTTTCGTCGGGCAAAGGTCAGTTATTGGGGGGCTATTGAAATAAATTTTAACCTTTATGTGGTCAACCTTTAATTATAATTCATCATATCACAGTTATTACCCATTCGCCTTTACAGTTCGCTAACAAATCCTTTACTATACCTTTAATATTCATCATTCAATAGAGCATATTTCTATCTAACGAAGTACAATTATTTCATTTTCGATACGTTTTTCTTATCATTAAATGATTTTTTCCTATAAACTAGTAAAATTATTTATCTATTTGTTATTATACCCTTATTTTTTATATTTTTTAATAGTAACTTTCTCTTTTCTTAACTAATTTGCTTTTTCACGTCCAATACATTGCCGTTTTTTGTCCAGTTTTATATACTATAAGCTTAGGAGGATTTACAATGCTAGAAAGCTATTTAACGATTAAGGGCGAGGGTGAACATGAGATTGTCATCCAAAAGTCTCGTTTTATCGGATATGTTAAACGTACAGAAACCGAAGAAGAGGCACAGCAATTCATCCAGCAAATTAAAAAGAAGCATTATCAAGCGACCCATAATTGCTCGGCATACATGATTGGAGAACAAAACCTGACTCAAAAAGCAAATGATGACGGTGAACCTAGCGGAACAGCTGGTGTACCTATGCTTGAGGTATTAAAAAAGATGGATTTAAAAGATACATGTGTCGTTGTAACGCGTTATTTTGGTGGTATTAAGTTGGGGGCAGGCGGCTTAATCCGTGCTTATTCCAGCGCCACTTCCGAAGCAATCAAGCATGTTGGAGTCGTTAGACGTTCCTTAATGAAAGAAATCATTATTGAAGCAGACTATCATTTACTTGGTAAAGTGGAAAATGAGCTGCGCAATCAAAATCACTTGATTGATTCGATTGATTATGCAGATCTTGTGAAATTCCATGTTTACGTACCTATTGCCGATACCGAATCATTTCAGCAGTGGATGACGGATTTTACCAATGCTCAAGTGAAACTTTCTGTCGGTAACGAACGTCATATGGAAGTAGATGTGTCATTAAACGAATAAGAAAGGATTTCGGCGAATGAGAAAACGAACAAAAATAATGATCGGATTACTTGTCGTTCTGTTTACTAGCCTGGCAGGTATCTTTGTTTATGGTCATTCAATCTATCAAGAGGCAGAAAAAGCTGTGGACGCTTCGCAACAAGAATTGGAGCGCGGCGATAAGTCGGAAAAGCGTGAAGAAAAAGTGGATCCAAGTAAAGATAATGTATCGATTTTGTTTATTGGAGTTGACGATAGCGATGCACGTGAAGGCTCTTCAAGCCTAGCAGACGCACTTGTGTTAGCAACGTTCAATAAAAAAGAAAACTCTATTAATCTAGTCAGTGTTCCGAGAGATTCCTATGTGGATGTGCCTTATCAATCTAAAAAAGACAAAATTACCCACGTTCATGCGAAAGCAGGGTTGGACGAAACCGTTGATACAGTAGAAGAATTGCTCGATGTTCCAGTTGATTATTATGTGCGGTTGGATTTCGAAGCGTTTGTCAAAGTGGTTGATACGTTGGGTGGTGTGCCATTCGATGTTCCATATTACATGGAAGAATCAAATAGTCAGGATGAAAAAGGGTCCATCGTTTTGCAGCCTGGTAAACAACAATTGACTGGTGAAGAAGCTCTTGCGGTTGCTCGGACACGGAAATACGATAACGATTTAAAGCGTGGCCAACGCCAAATGGAATTGTTGGACACGATACTGAAAGAAACAATGTCGGTTTCCAATTTGACGAAGTACGGTGATTTGATCAACGACATTAGCGATCATTTAACGACCAATATGCCGTTTAATGAAATGGTGAGTCTGCACAGTTATTTAACAGACATAAATGGTGTTCAAATGGACAAAATGCAATTAAGTGGGAATAACTTAATGAAAAATGGTGTGTATTATTTCGAACTGGAGAATGAAAGCGTTGAAGCGATTCAACACGATTTAAGGGAGCATTTAGGCCTTCCGACTTCAGTGGCAGATTCAACGAACGAGAAAAATACCATTAAATCAGGTAGTTAATGCAGTAAATACGAAAAATTTTACAAAGAGCTGTAAAATTTGTTAAACCTTCCGTTCCGGAAGGTTTTTTTATGCAAAAAAAGACCACCAACACAGATGTTGGTGGCAAAAAGATAGCGTCTAAATAAAACCTTATGATCGAGGTTAACTCTATTGTAATACACGTCATTACGCTTTACAATACATCCTCTATTGAGAAATAAAATAAAAAAAGATTGCTAAAATACAATGATAGTTATATTTTTGTTCATGTTATTAGAATTAGTGTTTCTTAATAATAATTATAAAAGGTTTTTTGCAATAAAAAGGACATAGAACATAGGTAATAAGAACTGACATTTATTTATCAACGATTTACCATTTATAAAAGGAATATTTTTAATTTACTCACGTTTATTGATATGCCTATCTTATTATAGTAAAAACTACCTAGTTCAATATACACTCTAGCCGACAACTGTCGCGTAAATATTCAAACTATTCTAGGTATTTTTTATCTTAAAAAATTTAATGCTAAATACTCAATGAATATTGTGACTTTTTCGCTATACTATTTAGTATCACTAAATTTTCCAAGGAGGAATTAAATGAAGAAACTCGTTTCATTATCTGTTCTTTTATTTGTACTAATCTTTTCAGTTTCTGCACTATCCGCTCAAGAGTCTGAAGAATATTATTCAGTTGTCTTGAACAACAGCAAGCAAGTTAACCAGTTTAAGCAAGATTTAAAAGATACTGGTGCTGAAGTTGTGTATGAAGTTCCAGAATTAGGCTATTATCAAGTGAAAGGCACACCTAGCCAAGTAGCGAACTTAAGCAAGCTGAATAATGTCGCAGCTGCTTCCCCTTCATTAAAGTGGGATTTAGAGAAAACAGAAAAGATCAAGATGTCTCAACAAGAACTTGATGCACAACTAGAGGCTGTAGATACTGGACAAGCTGCTATGTGGCCGCTTCAGTGGGATATTCAGCGAATTACAGAAAACGGAAAAAGCTATGATGTTCACACAGGTTCTCACGACACTGTTGTCGCCGTACTCGATACAGGGATTAACTTGCAACACCCTGATTTAGCTCCGAATATCGTTGAAGGATCTAAAAACTTTGTTCCTGCCGGTGGTTTCCGCGGGACAGAGCCTGCTGAAACAGGTGATGTGAACCAAGTACAAGATCTTCACGGACATGGAAGTCACGTTTCCGGTCATATTGCTGGTAACGGAAACATGTTAGGTGTCGGTCCTGACTTAGGACTACGCGCATATCGTGTATTTGGACAAAGCTCTGCTGAAACGCCTTGGATTTTAGCTGCGATGGTACAAGCAGCAGATGATGGTTCTGATGTTTTATCGATGAGCCTTGGTGGCTTTGATTTGCTTGGACAAGTTTTCGAGAAAAATCCGGAGACAGGCAAATGGGAAAATGCAGGAAACAATAGTGCTGATATGGTCGCTTATAAACGAGCGCTTCAATATGTTGAAAGCAAAGGGGCAGTCGTTGTCACTTCAGCTGGAAACGACGGTTTAGATGCACGAAACAACAAACAAGTAGTTGAATTCATTAACGAAAGCCTTGGCGAAGATGTTCAATTACGTGGAACAGCGAAAATTGCACCAGCTGATTACGCTGGCATCATCAACGTTTCTGCAACAGGCCCAAATGATCAGCTAGCTGTATATTCAAACTACGGTGCTGGCTTTGTTGATCTAGCTACAGTCGGTGGCGATACACGCTTGTACGATCAGTACGCAGCTGAAGGTCGACTTGATGAATACTTAGCCAACAATATGCACTACAATGAATTTACGTTAAGTGCTGACTCAGAAGGTGCCGGTTACTACTTCAGTGTCGGAACTTCCATGGCAACTCCAAAAGCATCTGCTGTTGCAGCCTTAATTATCGATCAGCATAATGGTGAATTAAAACCGAATCAGGTGAAAAATATTCTTTACAAAAAAGGCGTTGAAAAAGTTAAAGGTAAAGAAAAGAAAAAGTTTGGTAATGGTCATTTAAATGCATTTGATGCAGTAAGATAAGATTGTTATTGAGAAAAAAGGCACTGACTTCGGTCGGTGCCTTTTTTGATGTTGAAGTAGAGGAAGCGTTCAAGCATAAAGAAACCTGACAGCCGACCTATTCAACGGTAGCGCGGAAAAATGATGCTCTACCTTCGATTAGAGGCGTTCTATTCAACGGTAGTGTGGAAAAATGATGCCCTACCTTCGATTAGAGGCGCTCTATTCAACGGTAGCATGGAAAAAATGATGCCCTACCTTCGATTAGAAGCGCTTTATTCAACGCTAGCAAGCAAAAATGGTGCTCTACCCTCTATTACAAGTGTTGGAAACACGGCTTTCTGCGCTCCATTTGCAAAAAGAATAATACTCATCAACTGTTTAAACAATAAAAGGAAGAGTTATTAAAACTCTTCCGCATCCTTATAATCCGAGTCAAACCGCTCCGTCAGTAAACTGTTTTTCCTCATCCTTCGAGTCTTTCAAGTCGAACTGATCTTTCCCTAAGATGAAATAAGCCAAATCTTTGCGCTTGTAACTCATTAAATCTTTTCGTTTTACTAAGTAAAAAATTAAGCCTACGACAATCCATACACCTAACGCAATGAAGGATTCTTTTCCTAGTACAGCAGGTGAACCCGGTACTAACAACAATAATAAAAATCCAATCGATGAAATCATACCAAGCATGGCAATGGACTTTTTCGCTGGCGCGACGATTTCACGTGCTGAATCAATCTCACCGTCATCTTTCCACCTTAAAATTTTAAAGGCTGTAAAACAAGTATAGAAATAAGCGATGGAAACACCGACGGAAGACATGTCAACAACCCATCCGAGAACGTTACGTCCAAAGAAAGGTGCGATTAAAACAATAATTGCCGTGAAAATAATGCCCCAATGTGGTGTGTGATGCTTATTATGCAAACGAGAAAAGATGCTTGGAAGAACTTTCCCTCTAGACATCGCGAACAGCACTCGACTAGAACTGATCATGAATCCATTCAGTCCAGTAAATATTCCCATCGATAACCCGATCGCGAGAATGATCAATCCCCATGTTCCGAGTATTTCTTGAACAACGGTTCCTGTTCCCCATAATTGGCCCGCTTCAGATGTCTCAATCCAAGGTGTCGCGACAGCGGTTGCTACGATCATTAACGCGTAAATGACCCATGCGAAAACAATTGCCAACATAATCAGTGTTAATGCTTTTTTCGATGAGAAATTAAATTCCTCGGCCGCTTGCGGTACGTTATCAAAACCGACATAAGCAAATGGTGCTATTGCTACAATCGTCAAAATGGCTCCGAGTGTTGAAATATTTGGTGAAAAGGCCGGTGATAAATTACTCAATGACGTTACCGGGCTTCCAACCATAAAGGTAGATACCGTTACTACAGCAAGAATGAGCAGTAAACAGAAAATGAACTGCATACGTCCAGATAAACTGGAGCCGCGAATATTCATGACTGCAAATAGGAAAATCAATGTAGAGACAATTAAAATCTCCGTAAGATAAACATCCCAACCAGCAACTTCATAAAGCTTCCCTTGCTGAATGAAATTAGGAAAAATGAACTTTAACATTAAGGCGAACGCTGTTGCATTCAATGCCACAATGCATATATAACCTAAAGTCAAGAACCAACCACTAATGAAAGCGTGCGTTCGGTTTAAACCTAAGAAAGCATAAGCAAATTCACCGCCAGAAACGGGGAAGTTGCGAATTAACACACCGTAACTAATGGCGATGATGGCCATTAATAAGGCACCAATCCCCAACCCAATAATGACTCCAGCAGGTCCTGCTTGCCCCATCCATGTGGCCGGCATGACGAATGATCCCCAACCAATCGAGGAACCGAGTGCAATCGCCCACACCCAATGTGGCTTTAATGTACGATCTAGTGTTTCTCTCTTTTCAATTTTCGTTACTTTTTTTCTACTCAAAACATTGGACTCCTTCTTGTTTGTTAATGTAATAACTATACCCAAATATCATTTTTATATTCCGTTATGTATTGTATCACTAAAATTTTTTACGATTTTATTCAACGGACATGAGAGTTAGTTAGAAGAAGGATGCTATCGAAATGCCCAAAAATTGATATTATATTTTTTCCTCGTACGCAAATTCGATATCTTTTCGTATCATACAGCTTAATATCAAAGAAATTTTATCGTTAAACACCGTATAAGGAGCTTTTATTCAGTCGATAATGGAGTAGAAAGCTAGGTGATTACATGAAATTTCTCAAAAAAATATCTCTATTGTTCATCCTCTCTTTTTTATACATAGTTATTTCCAATGGTCTCCGGCTTTACTCATACATTGAGACATCACCTGTCGTTGATTGGGCGGATGAATTTCCAGATGCTGTAGAAACATTTCAGTCAATCGATTTGGATTCTGTGGAAATCACTGACGAACCATTGCCACAAGTCGCCCAAGAACGGACACAGGATTCTCATGAAACAGACTCACCCGTTGCCGCGATTAACGAACCGTATGAAGTTTCACCATACGATGTAAAATTCGAACGGCTACATCAACAAACATTGACGGAAATTAAGGAGTTGGCAAATGAGTTTAAAAATGACTTGGCAAATCAAGAAAATGCTCTTTCACAAAGTATGTTGTTTTTAAAATATGAAAAAAAGGCACGGGATTTCGAAGAGGAAATCGATCTTCGTTTTGATGGATTTTTGGAAGAGGTAAAAGAAGATACGAGTGATGAGGAGTGGAATCGCTTGGAGAAAAAGTACACACGTAAATATGAACAAGCCAAGAAAAAACTCGTCGATCAGGTTATGGAGAAAGCTAATGAATTGTTCACGGCAGGAGAAGCGGAATAAATCATCATCGATTATTCCGCTGGGTTCACATCTTCGGCCTCAATATTTAATTGATTGGCTACTTCACTGGCAGCAGAGAAAAAGGGCTCTCGCTCATAGGCTTGATCGTTCGACCAGGCTTCTTCGTAATTCTTCAATTCTGAAAGCATCGTATGGAGCAATTCAACAACCCTTTCTTCAGATGAAGATAGTGGCTCACGGTCCGACGTCGTCTCTGTTCCCGATTGAATTTGTTCATACTGATAGGTCGTCCATTCGACAGAGACAGACTGTTCAGGCACTTGGCGATCAAGCCAACCTTCCATAAAATCATGATAGGCATCCCGAGCAGAGTAATAAAAGGAATCATTAATATCCTCAGGTATTTGCTTTTCTTCTTCTTCAAAAACCGGTAAGGTCAAAGCAAACAAAGCTACGATAATTAACCAAAACCACGGTGCCTTCCATAGAGGTTTCATTATTGATTCACTAAAGTCTTTTCTCGGTCGTCGTTCCATCGTACAACCTCCTTGTCTGCTGCCCATTATATCACGTAACGTTTCATTTCTTCATTATTAGTTTATTATATTTAGACAGATACTCACAGCTGTATTACAATAAAATTAGCAAAAAGTCATAGAGAGATGGTGATGTTGTGCCAAATGGAAAGTGGTTCCGAATCGGCTATGGAATCATCATAGTTTTATTAATTTTATTATTGGCAAAGAAAGTGCAATTTGTTTTTGAACCGATCTTTGTTTTAGTGCGAACTTTATTTACCCCGATTATTATTGCGGGAATTTTGTATTATCTCACACGGCCAATTGTCGAATTCCTTTCTAAGAAAATTCCAAGACCCCTCGCCGTCGTCAT
Organism: Allobacillus saliphilus; assembly: GCF_018138385.1. Taxonomy (GTDB): domain Bacteria; phylum Bacillota; class Bacilli; order Bacillales; family Alkalibacillaceae; genus Allobacillus; species Allobacillus saliphilus. The sequence goes on along the minus strand of NZ_JAGSIE010000003.1, from coordinate 85,857 downwards.
TATGTATCTAACTGGGATCGGACTGATCACCGGATTGATCGTTCTTGGTGCACCGGAGATCCAACGACAGTTCAATAACTTTGTGAATAACGTTCCAGATCTAATCGATGATGCAAACCAATTACTTTTGAACATTCAAGATAGTAACTGGTTTCAAACGGTTGCACCAGAAGAAGATGCAATTACGCAATGGTTAAAAGGGTTGGAAAGTCGATTGACTGAAATTTTATCAACGGTCGCAACTCACATTACAGACTATATTAGCATGATTGCAAGTACAATTATCATTTTAATTGTTGTACCTTTCGTTCTGTTTTATCTATTAAAAGATGGCGAACGTCTACCGAAACGATTAATCGGATTTATGCCGAAAAAGTATCGTGACGACACGGAAGAAATTCTCGACAATATGGATGATGCATTAAGTTCTTACATCCAAGGACAAGTGATCGTAGCTTGCTTTGTCGGTGTTCTTGCTTATATCGGGTACTTAATATTAGGTCTGCCATACGCATTGATTCTCGGTTTAATAGCCTTATTTACGAATTTCATACCATTCATTGGACCGTGGATCGGAACGGCACCCGGTGTCATCGTCGGCTTTTTCGAATCACCGGTCACAGCGTTACTCGTCGTCGTCATGATTGTCATTATTCAACAGATCGAAAGTAACTTGATTTCACCACAAGTCATGGGTAAGAAATTAGATGTTCACCCAATTACGATTATCTTCCTACTTCTATTCGCCGGAAGTATCGGTGGCATCGTAGCGATGATTGTCGCTGTACCAGCCTACGCTGTCGGTAAAGTCATCGTCAGTCACATTTGGCAGATTATCAAACTACGAAACAAAGAAATGTTCTAATCGCTAATTGAGCAACCTCCGTCTGATTCGGGGGTTGTTTTTTTGTGTTCAGTCGGGCGGGTAGAGCCTGTTTGTTGGGCGGTTGGAACCGTTTGTCGGGTGGCTGGAGCCGTTTGTCGGGCGGCTCGAACGCTGCGTCGGGTGGCTGGAACCGTTTGTCGGGCGGCTCGAACGCTGCGTCGGGCGGCTGGAACCGCTTGTCGGGCGGCTCGAACGCTGCGTCGGGCGGCTGGAACCGTTTGTCGGGTGGCTCGAACGCTGCGTCGGGTGGCTGGAACCGTTTGTCGGGCGGCTTGAACGCTGGGTCGGGCGGCTGGAACCGCTTGTCGGGCGGCTCGCTCACCTGGTTATATTTTATTCACCTACTTTTTCTTCTAGTTTGCAAGAATTTTGTAATCACGTTTAGATATTCAAAGTCAGTTTGATAGTCATACGACAAACGATGTTTAATAACATTAGTTTTCCCAACTAATTTACTGGAATTCCTTCTAAGAATATCTCTCGCTGTATATCTAGATGTTAAGCCAGTAAACTCACGAAACTCTCGATTACTGACCTCACTGCTTATGAGCAAAAAATAATCTTTTAAAGAATTTTCATGAGCCGTTCGATCTCGATAGCCACATGGGCATCGCCACCGATATTGCATCATTTTCATTCCTAATCTTCCACATTGTAAACAGTAGACTCCTCTTAACAATTCATTTTTGGATACTCGGTTCTTTTCTAAAATATTCGGCAAGTACGGTTTATGTTGTTGGATTAGTTTGTGAGTTATTTCATTTATACTTCTCGGGGAGATGATATTCTTTTCGTATTTAGCATCTAATTCGCGGAATAAGGAAGGTAGACGTTGCAGTGATACGACTTTTTCTGCGTGGTGATTATTCGTAGCGTCGATTCGCAGCCTTGTTCGTGGGTTAGTCATAACGACAAACGATTCAATTGGAAGTTCTGGAAATCCATTGGCATTAAACCAATTAGATAGCTGATATACTTGCTCCTCAACTTGAAGAACAGGATCATCATAAACTTTATATTCTTCGTCTATACGCTGCACGACCTGATGTGCCAATTGATCAAAAGTCAGGTCAGAACTATAATACTTTGATTCTAATATAAGCATGAATTTTGATGTCAGTATAAGATAATCAATTTGAAAGTAATTTGAATCTATGGAGAGCCGGATGTTCGGCAGGCTAACTTTGCGGATTGGAAATTTACTAAGCGGATATAGCAATCTACTTTCACCATATAAACCGGCGAGTTCATTATTCATTTTCTTCTCGATGTATGCGAATTGGTCATGGCTTTGTGGGATTCGATGATAGAGTGCTTGAAGCATAAGTACATGGGGTGGAACATTGTGAGGTATTTTACTCGTGGACAATTTGGTAATCTCTCCTTTTTATTATTCTAATTTAAATTATAGTTAAAACTAGCGGTTAAGCAAGGGGTATTTAGTCTGTAATCAGGCGGGTGGCGCGTTGCATTGGGCGGCTAGGGCTCGTAATCGGGCGGGTGGAGTCGTTTGTCGGGTGGCTGGAACGCTGCATCGGGCGGCTAAAACCGTTTGTCGGGTGGCTGGAGCTCGTAATCGGGTGGCTGGAACGCTGCGTCGGGTGGCTGCAACCGTTTGTCGGGCGGCTTGGCGCGCTTCGTCAGGCAGCTGGAACCACCCATCGAGCGAACGGCTACCCTTTCCTCCGCTTCTTCCACCAAACAAACAAGCCACAAAACAGCAAACCGACCAACGCCCCGACGCTATCAATCGCTACATCGAAATAATAGGGCGTTCGCTCGGGTGTGAAGCTTTGATTCAACTCATCAACGATCGCAAAGTGAACGGTAAGCATCCATGCAAATGCGAGGCTGATTGATAATTTCATTGAGGTCGTTTTTTGCAAGGCAAAAAACATCAATATAGCCAACACAAAATAGACGCCGAAGTGAGTGAGCTTTCGAATTAAGAATTCAGTGAATGGCAAGAGTCCGTTCGCCTCGACGCTTCGGATTTCTCCATAGTATTGAAATTCGATCAAGCGCAAGACTGGCTCCAAGCTCTCAGCGATTGTCAAAAAACTTAAAGCCGGTTTGATATCTTGTTCACTCGACGGCATGGATGATGTATAAAAAATGACAGCTGCCCAACTCAGGGGGAGCATCCAATAAAGTAAAATTCGTTTCATAAAATCCACCAATCATTTCAAAGCAAAGTAGCATGTATGTTAATTATAGCTAATTTTTAAGCCGTATGTAATATCATAATGAATCAAAAAAATTCCCGAATAAAAGAGCGTCGCACTCTTTCATTCAGGAAAAACTCCTAGCTCACAAAATCAATTGACTTCAAAAATTGATGACACTGTTCAGCAACTTCTCGGCCTTCACGAATTGCCCAGACGACTAAGCTTTGGCCACGACGTGCATCGCCTGCTGCGAAAACTCCATCTAAATTCGTGCGATAATCTTGATCACTTCCGACCGTCCAGACGCGTCCACGTTCATCTGTTTGTAATCCGAACGATTCCAACACGGCTTGTTCTGGTCCTGTAAATCCGATGGCAATCAAAACGAGATCCGCTTTCCATACTTTTTCTGTTCCAGGAATTTCTTTGACAACAAGCTTGCCGTTCTCTCTCACTTTCTCAACGTCTAACGTATGCAAAGCTGTGACATGGCCTGAATCATCCATCTCAAAGGATTGCGTCAACACTTCATATTTCCGTGGGTCTTCTCGAAAGACTTCCGTTGCTTCCTTATAACCATATTCGAGTTCAAACGTCATTGGAAATAGTGGCCATGGATTATTGTCCGTGCGGTCATTTGGCAAGGCCGGGTGCTTCCCGAATTGGACGACTCGGTTACAGCCTTGGCGAATCGCTGTCGCAACGCAGTCTGCTCCGGTATCACCGCCACCAATCACAACGACATTCTTATCCTTAGCGTGGATTGGAGCATGATCCGGATTGCTTTCAAGCGCTTTTGTCGCACCGGTTAAATAATCCATCGCAAAATAAATGCCTTTTGCTTCCCGACCTTCAATTTCAGTATTGCGAGGATTTTGGGCACCGGTACAAACGATCACCGCATCGTACTGATTTCGCAGTTCGTCGGTGGAAAAATCGATGCCAATTTCCGTATTGCATTGAAAATGGATGCCCGCTTCTTTCATTAATAAAATCCGCCGGTCAATCGTTTCCTTCTCGAGTTTCATATTCGGAATGCCATACATTAACAAGCCACCTGGTCGGTCGTCACGCTCATAAATCGTCACCCGATGTCCGAGCTCGTTCAGCTGCTCAGCCGCGGCTAATCCAGCGGGGCCTGAACCGACAACAGCTACCTTGAAGCCTGAATAAGCAGCTGGCCGCTTAGCTGTTACCCAACCTTCATCAAATCCACGCTCAATAATCTCGTTTTCGATTGACTTAATCGTCACCGGTTGATCGTTAATGCCGAGAACACACGAACCTTCACAAGGGGCTGGACAAACTCGTCCTGTAAATTCCGGAAAATTATTCGTTTCATGCAATCGCTCTAAAGCCGTTTTCCAATCACCTTTACTAACCAATTCATTCCACTCTGGAATAAAATTATTGACTGGACAACCGACCATATCGCGTCCCCATTCGGTACCTGTATGGCAAAACGGCGTACCGCAATCCATACAGCGGGAAGCCTGCTTTTTCAAGTCGTCTTCCTCATAGCGCTCGACATACTCTTCCCAGTCTTTTATCCGTTCAATCGGGTCTCTTTTCATTTGATTTTTTCTGGAAAATTCCATAAAACCGGTTAAATAGCCCATCTAGTCTCCCTCCTTTTAAACTGACGTTTCAACCTTCGATCCATCCGTCGATTCTTGTTTCAGCACTTCCTTAAACTCTTTCGGGATGACTTTCAAAAATTGTGAAACACTAACGTCCCAATTATTTAATAACTGCTTCGCTTTCTTACTGGCTGTATAACGTACATGGTTCATTAGCATATGATAAACATCATCAATTTCTTCTTGTTCCGTCAATTTTTCAAACAAAACCAGTTCACGGTTGCAGCGTTTCTTCGCTTCGTCGGCTTGAGGAGCCCACAAATAAGCAATTCCTCCAGACATTCCAGCAGCAAAATTCTTTCCGATTTCACCTAGGACAACTACCCGTCCGCCTGTCATATATTCACAACCATTGTCACCGACACCTTCAACAACCGCTTCAACACCGCTGTTCCGAACCGCAAAACGTTCACCAGCCGCGCCGTTAATATACGCCTCCCCTGAAGTCGCACCGAACAGGGCAACGTTTCCAATCAATACTTCACCCATTCGATGAATTGTCGGTGGCTGATGAGGCTTCAAGATCAGTTTCCCACCGGATAAGCCTTTTCCGACGTAATCATTCGCGTCACCTTCCAGCGTTAACGTCATTCCACGTGGCACAAACGCGCCGAAACTTTGGCCAGCAGATCCATGGAAATTCAATTGGATGGTGTCTTCCGGCAAACCTGTTTCTCCATGTTTTTTAGTCACTTCATAACCTAAGCGCGTTCCGACCGACCGGTTCTCGTTCGTAATCGGTAGTTCAAGCTCAACAGGTTCACGTTTCTCAATCGCTTTTGTTGTATGTGGCATTAACTCAAATACATCCAAATGTTGTTCGTCGTAATGATTAATCAGGACACGATCATGCTTTTTCCACGTCTCATCGGTCTGTTGCAACAATGGGCTTAAATTCAATTGTATTGCCTTTGGATGCGACTCTTTGCGATCAGATACCTTCAATAAATCCGTCCGGCCGATCAATTCATCCATCGTACGCACACCGAGACGTGCCATCCATTCGCGAACTTCTTCTGCAATAAACGTCATATAATTCACGACATGGTCCGCTTCGCCTTCAAATCGTTTACGCAAGTCAGGATTTTGCGTCGCAATCCCAACCGGACACGTATCCAAATGGCAGGCACGCATGAGGATACAACCCATAACGACCATTGGTGCTGTCGAAAATCCAAACTCCTCTGCACCGAGCAATGCCGCTTTCACGACGTCTTTCCCCGTTGAAAGCTTTCCATCCGTTTCCAAAACAACTTGATGGCGCAAACCATTTAACACGAGGGTTTGATGAGCTTCTGCCAAACCAATCTCCCACGGGAGTCCTACGTGTCGAATCGATGTTTTTGCACTGGCTCCTGTTCCACCTTCATAACCACTGATTAAAATAACATCCGCTAACCCTTTCGCAACGCCAGCTGCAATCGTGCCGACGCCTGATTTTGCCACTAATTTCACACTGACACGTGCATTCGGATTCGCATGTTTCAAGTCATAAATTAATTGAGCGAGATCTTCAATTGAATAAATATCATGGTGCGGGGGTGGTGAAATTAAGCCGACGCCAGGAGTTGATTTCCGGACCTCCGCAATCCACGGGTGGACCTTTTTCCCTGGTAAATGTCCACCTTCACCCGGTTTCGCACCTTGCGCCATTTTGATTTGAATTTCATTAGCGTTCGTCAAATAATGGCTCGTCACACCGAAACGACCAGAGGCAACTTGCTTGATAGCCGACCGCCTAAAATCTCCGTTGCTATCTCGTGTGAACCGGTCCGGATTTTCTCCACCTTCACCGCTATTGCTTTTACCACCGATTCGATTCATCGCAATCGCCAATACTTCGTGCGCCTCTTCGCTTAATGCACCATAAGACATGGCACCTGTTTTAAACCGCTTAAAAATCTGCTCAATCGGTTCTACCTCTTCTACCGGAATTTTGTAATCCAAATCGCCATCAATCTCAATCAAATCACGCAAATATGTCGGCTTTTCATTATCCATTAAGCTGGAAAATTCATCATACAACGTTCTACTGTTCATCCGAGCGGCATGCTGGAGTTTATGAATTGTTTTCGGATGAAACGAGTGATATTCACCATCACTGCGCCATTGCAAATCACCGCCAGCCGGTAGATATTTCTGAGCATTTTCATAAGCTAAGCGGTGACGCATAAACGACTCTTCGGCAATTGTTGTTAAATCAATTCCACCGAGCTGCGACTGTGTTCCGTAAAAATATCGATCAATCACCGCTTGGCTAATTCCAATCGCTTCAAAAATCTGTGCGCCTCGGTAACTTTGAATCGATGAAATCCCCATTTTTGACATGACCTTCACAATGCCGGAAGTCGCTGCAGCTACATAGCGATCGACCGCTTTTTCATAGGAATACTCTTTAATGTGTCCACTGTCTATCATATTTTCGATGGAACGATAAGCGAGAAACGGATAAATGACATCTACACCATAACCGAGCAGGACACTGAACTGATGGACATCTCGCGCTTCTGCAGTCTCTAACAAAATAGAAGCCTTCGTCCGGAGTCCAATGCGAACTAAATGATGGTGCAATCCTGCGACCGCGAGCAGTGACGGAATCGCTACATGATCCGCATCCAAATCACGGTCGGATAACACGATCATCGAGACACCTTGCTCAATCGCTGAACTCACTTCTGAAAATAGATGATTCAAGGCGGTTTCCAGTCCTTGATTTCCTGACTGAACCGAATAACAAAGCGAAAATTTTTCAAACCGAAAATCACTCCGGCTATTATGAATGACGGCATCGAACTCAAACTTCTTCAAAATCGGAGAATATAAACGAATCCGCTCGCAATGTTCTTTCCCATCAATTAAAAAGTTGCCTTTCGGACCAAGATACGTCGTCGTCGACGTCACCCCTTTTTCACGAATCGCATCGATTGGCGGGTTCGTCACTTGGGCAAACAACTGTTTAAAATAATTGAACAACAGCTGGGGCTGTTCGGATAACACCGCAAGTGGCGTATCATTCCCCATGGAACCAATCGGATCTTTTTTCTCCGTCACCATTGGCAAAATATTTTTATACAACTCTTCTTTCGTATAGCCATTGGCGAGTTGCATTTTCAGCAAGGTATCATCATCAATCGTTTTATCGGTTTTCGCCTCAGATAATCCTTCCAACTGAATTAACGAGTCATTCAACCACTCACGGTACGGATATTTCGTCGCCAGTCGCCGTTTTAACTCGTCATTCAATTCAATTTTCCCTTCCATTAAATCGATTAAAATCATATCACCCGGCGCCAACCGACCTTTTTGCACGATAGCATTTGAATCAATATCCAACACACCGACTTCAGAAGAAAAAACAATCCGGCGATCATCTGTGACGTAAAAACGAGCAGGACGCAACCCGTTTCGGTCAATCGATGCCCCGATCTGTCTTCCATTGGAATACGCAAGTGCCGTTGGGCCATCCCACGGTTCCATGATTGTACTTAAATATTCATACGCAGCACGTTCCGGATCTTTCATCGCTTCATTTAAATCCCACGCTTCTGGAATCATCATCATCGCCGACTCTGCCATCGAACGACCGTTCATCGTTAAATATTCAAAGGCTTGATCGAGCATTCCTGAATCACTCGAATGCTCATCGATCACAGGGAGAAGCTCCTTATGACGCTCTTCATAAACGCTCGAAACGGCTGCATTTTCACGGGCACGCATCCAGTTCAAGTTTCCTTGGATTGTATTGATCTCTCCATTGTGCATGACCATTCGATTCGGATGAGCCCGCTCCCAAGACGGAAACGTATTCGTGCTATACCGCGAATGCACCATTCCAATATTCGTTTTCGCGAGTGGATTAGCAAGATCCAAATAAAAAGTCGCCAGTTCTTCCGGTGCAAGCATCCCTTTATAAACGATGATGCTCGGCGAAAGACTTGCAAAATAAAAAGGCCCTTCCTTTAGCTCGTGATTGGCTTCAGCTTTTTGTTCCATCCGTCTCCGAGCCAAATAAAGCCCTTGTTCGAAGGCTTTCAGTTGATAAATCTGAGCTGGTTTTCGAATAAATACTTGCATGATTGTCGGCATCGATTGCTTCGCGCTGTCGGTTAATATCGTTTCATTTACAGGAACCTCACGCCAACCAATTAATGGTAAGTTCTCTTCATCTAATGTTTCTTCAATGAGTTGAATAGCCGCTTGTCTTCGTCTTTCCTCATTCGGTAAAAAAAGCATACCTACCGCATAGTCATTTTTCGGAGGAAGCATCGCATTCCATTCTTTTCGAAATAATTCATCGAAAACTTCAACCATCAACCCCGCCCCGTCACCCGTTTTGCGATCAGAACCGCGGCCACCACGGTGATCAAGCCGACGTAAAATGGTAATCACATCACCAATCATTTCGTGTGTCGATTGACCATCCAACTGTGCGATAAAGCCGATGCCGCACGCATCATGCTCATTGGCTGGGTTGTACAAACCTTGCTTCTTGGGAAGTCCTGTTTGAATCATTGTTTTCCTCCTCCTTCATCCGTACCAATATTCAGAAAATGGTATTTTCATCGTATGTTTTTTCTGTTATGCTTTCAATATATATATTCGATAAAAAGCATATCAAAACGAGATAGATGAATTGAAAATGCTGATTTGATAGCGTTTGATGGAGGGAAAAAATGGAGCTACGTCAATTGTATTACTTTAAAAAAGTCGCTGAATTAGAGCATATGAGTGATGCGGCGGTTGAATTACATGTCGCCCAATCTGCTGTCAGTCGACAAATTTCCAATCTTGAAGAAGAGCTTGGTGTGCAACTTTTTGTTCGCAGTGGGCGGAAGATTCACCTAACCCCTGTCGGAAAGATTTTCTTAGAACGAGTGAATCAATCTTTGTTGGAGTTAGATAAAGGGAAGCGAGAAATAGAGGATTACTTAAACCCGGAGACAGGTGTCATACGTGTCGGGTTGCCGAGCAGTTTATCTGCACGTTCACTATCAAAAGCAATTGCTGGCTTCAGAAAAGAATATCCACATATCGGTTTCCAGCTATATGCCGGAGAGACGAAAGAACTTGAACGCCATGTCATTGAAGGGCAAATCGATTTATCATTCATTTCACCCGTGCCAACAGAACATTCTCAACTAAACGGAAACATTTTTTTCACCGAGCAGGTCGTGGCTTTATTACCAAAAAATCATAAACTCGCGAATGAAGCCGATCTCCGACTGAATCAGTTACGAAGCGAATCTTTTATTCTATTACCTGAAGGAAATGAACTACGTGACATTGCCGTCCGTGCTTGTCAGGAAGTCGGCTTCAATCCTGTCATCGGGTTTGAAAATGATGATATCGAAATGATTCAATCACTCGTTAGTGCAGGCCTTGGCATTAGCATGCTTCCGGAAATCTCTTTATCGAATCGCTTACGTAAAGAAACAACTGCTTTGAAAATTATCGACCCTAATGTCTTAAGAACAGTTGGATTGATTACACCGCGACATCGGAGCATTGGGCCAACAGAGCACGTCTTTTATGACTACATTACGAACTACTATGAGCAGCTGGACCAGTTTGGGTGGTAGATTGCCAGAAGGAGTGGCTTATCACCATTTTCAGATTGCATTGGTGGCGAACCGAGCGGCCGATAAATAAAAAACTTCCGCTAAAACAGCACACGTCTTATGGGTAAAGCGTTCCATCGATAAACCATGTGAAGCCATCGAAAAATTGAGCGAAGCCGCCGATAAACCGAGCGAAGCCGCTGAAAAACCGAGCGAAGCCGTCGATAAACCGAGCGAAGCCGCCGATAAACCGAGCGAAGCCGCCGATAAACCGGGAGAAGCCGTCGATAAACCGGGAGAAGCCGTCGATAAATTTTAGATTTAATATAGAGGATAATCCTATTTTGAAATGTCGTCTAGAAGTTAAAAATTATACGGGACGGCTATCAATCAGATAACCGCCCCAAAAAATAAAGACCTTATTTAATTCCCTTCCAGCTCCTGTATTTCCTTTTCCAGCGTATCGATAATTTCACGTGCGCGTTCATTTCCGACCATTTCAACATATTCCTCACGCACTGGCTTGCTAGCTCCGCGAAACGCTTCACGTTGTTCTGCACTCAATTCATTGAATTCAATATTACTTTCTTGTTTGATTGTTTCTAGATCTTCACTATTTTGTTCGTTTTGAATTTCAAATGATTTATCCTTCATTTCCTCCACGGTTTCATCAATCATTTGCTGCACATCTTCTGGTAATCCTTCGTAATAATCTGGATTAATTGCTGTCGTCGTTACATATAATGAATGCCTAGACAACGTCATATTGCTTTGCACTTCATAAAATTTCATTTGCTCAATGGCAAACAATGGATTCGTCTGTCCATCGATCATATTTAATTGAAGACCACTATACACCTGCTCATAGGGCATCGGTGTCGGATTTGCACCATATGCTTCATAGGATGAAACGATAAGTGGTGAAGGCATCGTCCGGAACCGATTCCCTTCAAAATCGCTCGGTTGCTCTAACGCTTTATTCGCTGTCCAATGATTGAAGCCTTCTGTCCAATAAGATAAAACCTTGATTCGTCTGTCGAGAAATGCTTCATTCATCGGACCGTAGAGCGCCTCGCTTTCATTTAAAACTTGCTTATTGATTTGCATATCATCAGAAAACAAGAAATGTAATAGCAATGCTTGTGATTCGGGCACCATCGTTCCAATATTACCCGGTGAAACGATTGCCATATCCACAGCACCAATCTGCAGCAGCTCAGCTTGTGTCGTCGCATCCCCGAGCTGTCCTACTGGATAAATTTCTACGTGCACATCACCATTCGATTTCTCTTCAATAATTTTTTTAAACTCTTCGACATAACTTTGTTGCACAGAGTCGATCTGCTCCTCATGAACAAAACGGATTACATGCTCAGGCCCTTTCTCTCCAGCCTCGGACACTGTATTTCCTTGATTGCCACAAGCGGCGAGTAAAACAAATGCCATTAAAAACGAGAGCAGACTTAGCTTTTTCATACCCATTCACCTTCTTTCTAATCGGAATAAAACATCTGGTACGCTGTAATGATTTCTGGAAATAAGATGAATAACGCAGATGCGACAAATAAAATTAAGATATACGGCCATATGCCTCGAATGACCTCTAGATACGGTTTTTCAAATACAGCAATCGCTGTAAAAATATCTACGCCAAACGGTGGTGTTGCTGAGCCGATTGCAGCTTGTAACGTGACGATCACTCCTAAAGCTATCGGATCGACACCTGCATCCATCGCCACTGGATAAAATATTGGCGTCATAATAATAATGACGACGAGTGGATCGACAAACATACAACCAATAAAGAAAAATACCGCAACGATAAATAATACATACGTAGCTGATGGGTCAGCACCAAGCACAGCAGAAGTCAACACTTCAGGTAGTTTCGCATAAGCTAACACCCAGCTAAGCGCTGTTCCTGCAGCAACAAGAATAAAGACTGCTGCTGTAACAACCGCAGATGATTCGGCAATTTTCGGAATATCCTTCCATTTCACATCGCCGAATACGAATACTTCCAAAATAAATGCATAAGCCACGGAAATGGCTGCCGCTTCTGTCGGACTAAAAATTCCTGTATAAATACCACCAACGACAACAATCGGAAAACCGAGCGGCAATAAAGCCTTGCGAAAAGCTGTCCAGCGTTGTTTCCATGTTTGTTTCTCAATTCGTCCGATATCATTTTTACTAGCTAATAAGAAACTATATAACGCGAACATCGCGAAAATAATAAGACCAGGTAAAATGCCGGCGATAAAAAGTTCACCGACGGAGGTTCCTGTGACGACACCATAAACAATCATTGCGATACTCGGCGGAATAATCAGTGCCAAGTCACTCGCATTGATAATTAACGGGATCGCCTGTGAATCTTTATAGCCTTCTTTCAGCATCCGTTCACGCGTTGGCTTACCAACTGCAACGACTGTCGCTTGCGTCGAACCGGAAATGGACCCAAACAACGTACAAGCCGCTGCCGTAGTCACTGCATATCCTCCTCGAATATGGCCGATGAATGCACCGACAAAATCGAGCAATCTACTAGACGTTTTTCCTTTCGCCATAATATCAGCGGCAAATATAAACATCGGAACAGCGAGTAACACAAACGTCTGAATCCCGAGAGAGAATTGCTGAATGAGCACCATTAAATTCAAATCAGGAAAATAAATAATCGCAATAAGTAATGGTGCAACGATCAATGGGATCATAATCGGAAAACCTAAAAACAGTAATAGAAACATAACCCCTAACATAATCCATATCATTTTTTACGACCCCCTTGATGCAAGCCTGGATTCTGTTTTTGCAGCTCCACATCCTTCTCGCGCTGTTCATTGTCTCCGTCGGAAGGGGCTGTTTCACTCACTTCACTTCGATGAACAAACGAATCATCTCCCTGTTCCCTTCTCCGTCTGATTTCCTTCAAAATCGGATCCTGTGTCCCATCAATCAGTTCCTTGTTACGGATATTTAAGACGGCTTCCATCGCATATTGGATTCCTGCGAAAAAAAATCCTAATGGGATAAAGATGGATACTAAGTAATAGGGAACTTGCAAGGCTGGTGTCGTTCTTCCGGTCTCCATTAAGATGAAAACATATTGAACAGATAAGTAACTTAAATAGAATAATAGAATGGATGTAAAAATAGTTACGAAGATAACGAGTGCTTTTCTCACTTTATAGGGTAAAAACTCAACAATCGCTGTCATTTTCAAATGTCTTCCCCAGCGAGCACAAAAACTGAGACCGACAAACGTAATCAAAATGATCAGAAACTGCCCCACTTCCTCCGCAAATGTCCACGAATTGTTAAAAACACTCCTCGCAATGACATTTCCGAGCAAAACAAGGGTGATGGCGATTAAAGCATAACTGATCATCCAGCCTTCTACTTTCGCTTGAATACGATCCATTTTTCTTAGCCAATTCATTAAAAGATGCCCCCTAAATTCCTTGCTTCCTAACTCTTCTTCCAACATAAATACCCGCAATTTTACCCATTAAACTAAAATAAGTTAGCGAGAAAAGTCCAATACTTTCCACTCTAGTAAATGGCCTCTTCTTTCGCTGAACACAAAAAATGATCCCGAATCTAGTCGAGATCATTCTTAAATAGTATTATCGTATTTGAACTACTGCTCACCAATCGGATTCTCAAGCGCTCCAATTCCCTCGATTTCTACGCGAACGTTGTCTCCTTTTTTCAAAAACTTCGGTGGTTGATACCCTTTTCCGACACCACTCGGCGTTCCTGTAGTAACGATATCACCTGGGTATAACGTCATTCCCGTTGATAATAATGACAATAAATGAGGTACGTTAAAAATCATATCCTTTGTATTACCGTCTTGGCGCATTTCACCGTTTACATACGTGCGAATGGAGAGGTTATCTGGTTGTGTCACTTCATCTTTCGTCACAAGGACCGGCCCCATCGGACCGAATGTATCCAACGACTTGGCACGGAAAAACTGTTTATGTCGCTTTTGCAAGTCCCGAGCCGAAATATCGTTCAAAATCGTGTAACCAAACACGTAATCCAAGGCTTCTTCCTCACTGAAATTCACACCTTGTTTTCCGATAATCACGGCCAATTCTCCCTCGTAATCCAACTCGCTTGTTATTGCTTCATGAGGGTCAACCGTTTCCCCATTGGCAATAATGGACGTCGGTGATTTGGAGAAAATGACCGGGTCTTTTGGTACGGCTTTTTCATCACGATTTTCATCCATCTCTATGGCATGATCGCGATAGTTTTTCCCGACACTAATAATATTTTTTTCTGGAATGTAAGGGGGACGAACATTTACTTCGTCGATTGAAATCGAATGCTTAATTTCATTTTCAAAATCAACGAACTGGAATCCTTGAATGACGGATAAAAGCGTCGGAAATAACTCGACTAATTTTGGATAATAGTCGATGCGATCCCCCTGTAAAACTCCCCAATAATGCTGATGATCGGTTTCAAAAGCGATAAATTTCATAGGTACTCTCTCCTTTTCCTTATGTCAAAATCCATAACAAACCAGATATCGTAAATATACTGAGTATTGTCGTGACTAACGTAATACTTGAGACTAAATCAGGCCGTGCACGAAACTCAAGCGCAAACATCGTTGTCGTCGCAGCGGTCGGCATGGCAGCAATCACAATCAACACTTTCCCGAGCAATTCAGGCATCGGAATGAGTAAGACAAACAACCACGTAATGAGTGGTGAAATAATCAATCGTAATGAAGAAGATAAAACCACTTTACTGACATCAAACTCACGGAATGCGATATTTGCGAGTTGCATACCAAGCCCGACCATCATGAGCGGGATGGCAACTGCAGCCAACATATCAACGACTTCCATCGCCTGTGTCGCAAGTTCAATATTTAACCATTTCATCAAAAATGCAGATAGCATCGCGTATGTTGCGGGCATCTTTAAAATGGTCAATAACGCTTGTCTCATACCACTTACCCCGCGAGACGCATAATATATGCCGAAAAAATTCATTTGTATTGTTTGTATAGACATAAATAAGATTGCATAAACAAAAGCTTCTTCACCGAATGCAAACAAAATAACGGGTGAGCCGTAATTCCCGGCATTCATAAAAGCATTTGATAAAATCATACCACTTTCAACAGATCGTTCCCATTTATATAACATGGATAAAATTTTGTTTATCAAAATCATCGCAAATAGAATAATGAAAGACATTATAACAATCGTGCTGAATTCCCCAGATAAATCTCTCGTATAGAAGGCTTCAAAAACGAGTGCCGGAACAAATATGTAAATGGTTACTGCAGAAACAGAACGTACGTCCATCTTACGGATACGCTGCAAGATATATCCGATAAGGAATATAGATACAATCGGTAATATTACTTCAATAAAAATAGACAACTGGCTGCATCTCCTCTAGCTACATACTTCTTTTACTACTATAACGCATCATAAGCTTTGGCGAAATAGCGCGAAACGACAAGCGCTTAAAAAAATTTACCGACACCTAATGACAAAACCATCCAAAAAAACCTCCTTCACCTAGTTAAGGAAATATGATAGACTATTAATACAAAAAATTGTTAAATGATTAGTTACTTTTGACTAGGAGGGGTACATATTGATAGAAATGAATAGTCATATTTTACCGGGAAGGGGTGCTGGACCTACGTCCATCCACGAAAGTATGCAGATGGCAAAGGATGCAACCAAACACGGTATTCGTACCATCGTTGCGACGCCTCGTCACCTCGATGGTAATAATGATAACCCGAAACTGGATATACTGAAGGATATCGTCCACTTCAGAAACGAATTGGAGCAAGCGAATATCGCGCTAACGATATTAGCAGGTCAGGAAATCCGATTATCTTGGGATCTCCTGGAGCGTTTAGAGAAAAATGAATTACTTCCGATTAATGAACAATCCAAGTATTTATTGATCGAGTTTCCGTCCAACCATATTCCGAAATTTTCCGAGCAAATATTATTCGATTTACAAATGAAAGGATACATCCCGGTCATCGCTCATCCAGAAAGAAACAATGAGTTTTTAAAAAGACCACAATTCTTATATAATTTGGTTAAGAAGGGAATGCTCGTCCAACTGACAGCTGGCAGTGTCACTGGAAGATTCGGTAAGAAGGTCGCTAAATTTGCACATGAAATGATCGAAGCAAATTTAGTTCATTTCATTTCCTCTGAAGCAAACCATACGAGAAGGTATCCATTTGAATTAAAAGAAGCTTACAAAAAGATAGAGAAAAGTTTCGGTAAACCAATGCATTATTACTTTTTATAGAACACCCAAGCGTTAATCGAAAATGAAACAATCTTTGCAGAACCACCAACTCGCATCAAAACAAAAAAGATTTTTGGTATTATTTAACACAGAACGGTCAATAACGAGGATGAAGTGAGGATGGAAGCGGATGAATAGAAACCTTATGATCAGTGATATTCATGGACATTTAAATGCGTTTGAGCAGTTACTTGAAAAAGTTGATTTTCAACCTGCAAGTGATCAACTAATCCTACTAGGAGACTATATTGACCGGGGTCCATCCAGTAAGGAAACAATTGAATTTGTCATGGATTTACAAGCGAATGGAACAATCGCTTTACGCGGAAATCACGATGACTGGTTTCTCCAGTGGCTGCAAGACCCAAGTCAAGTATCGCCAAACTTCTTATTAAATGGTGGCATTGAAACAATCCAATCGTATATCGGTGAATTAGGTGATGATTATTCGGTAGAAGCACAAGCCGAATGGGCTTCCTATATTCGAGATAATTATCCAACACACGTCGATTTTTTAAAAGAATTGCCTCTTTATTATGAACACGAGGAGTTGATCTGTGTTCATGCTGGCATTGACCCACTCCAAGCAAATTGGAAAAACACTTCGAAAGAAAACTTTTTATGGATTCGGAAAGAATTTCATAACAGCGTAATCGATTCCGACAAAACAATCATATTCGGTCATACACCAACAAAAGGATTACAGGCTCATGCCCACGTTTATTTTGATAACAATAAAATCGGTATTGATGGTGGTTATACATTTGGCTACCAACTAAACTGCTTAATCTATGAACGAAATGAATTCACCGAAGTCGCTGTCACAAAAGAGGAAGTAGAAGATAGCATGACTCGACAATTATTTCCGAGGAAATAATTTTGTCGAACCACACCTGTTCTATGATAAGAAAATCGCGCCATAAGCCAGTGCTCCAACAATAACCAATGCTGGGTGAATATTTAACCGTTCTAAAAATACAAAACTTAAAACAACCAAGATAATTGTATGAACGATTCCTGCATCAAAATAAGACGTTTCAAAAAACTGATAGGCTAAAACGGCCAATAACACTGCAATCGTCGGGCGTATTAAAGCTGTCATTCTTTTTACTTTCGGTGAATCTTTAAATTTATTTAATAAATTGAGAAGAAGAATCATAGCAACTAACGTTGGTATAACCGTTGCCGCTAACGCAACCAATGAACCAAGTACCCCAGCTACTTCAAATCCAATATACCCAGCCATTTTCGTAGCAATCGGGCCTGGAAGAGCATTTCCCATCGCCAACACTTCACCAAACTCTTGACGTGTCATGAATTCATACCGCTGAACGACTTCAATTTCGATTAACGGAATAATTGCCGGACCGCCACCATAACCAACAATTCCTGGAATGAAAAAAGCTAGAAATAAATACCATAAATCCAACAGCATCCGTTACGCCTCCTTCTTCTTCGGTTTTGTCGTCAACGCATAAATAATCAGTGCGCCAATTAAGAGAACTGGATGCCAATTCAGCACAACATAAACGATAATACTAACAACACTTAAACTAATCGCAATCGGTAATCCTAACCCTTTAATCGAATTTCTGAAAAAATTAAACGCCAACATAAAAAGGAGCACGCCGACAACTGGCGCGATTGCTTGTGTCATTCCTTGCACAATGGAAGAGTCGCGAAAACTGACTAAAAAGCTGATCAACGCAACCATCAAAAGCACAGTTGGTAGCACCGCAGCGATTAAGGCACCGATCATCCCTGAGAAACCACCGATCCGGTACCCGATATAACCGGCCATTTTTGTCATAATTGGACCTGGAAGTGAATTTCCGAGCGCCAACACATTACCGAACTCCTGGTCATCCATCCATTTATACTGATGAACAACCTCCTTATGAACTAACGGGATCGTAGATGGACCCCCACCATATCCTAATAAGCCCGTTCTCAAGAAACTAATGAATAAATCTTTATTGACAGCCCATTTCGATTTCGTCATTATGGCATCCCCCTTTCACTTTCTTTAAGCCATCAATCAGGCTCATATATTTTCAAGTTAGATGCATATATTTCACTTTTAGGTACATATAATTTTAGATTGGGCACATATATCTCGCTTCTTGGTGCATACAATTTTAGGCTGGGCCCATATGTCTTTGAATCGGGTACATATCTTTAAATTTCAGAGTCGATAACTGGTCTTGAAAGCGGCGTATGTCATAACTTTTGGATTATATATGACATCTATAAAAAGTGCAGCCAGTCATTTGTTTCAATTTTATACGTTTCTGTGCAACCATCTGTTCAAAGTGATAACAAAACACTTCAATATTAAACAAAAAGTGACAGAACAATCAATCTTCTTTATAATAGAAGTAATTTACAAGAAACGTGGTGAACATTTTGAAACTGACCGATACGGATTTAAAAATTCTCAATATGCTCAGTGACAACGGCCGCATGTCATATGTCGACTTGGCAAAAGAATTGGATCTTTCACGTGTCGCTGTACGAGACCGAATCTATCAAATGCAGGAAGCCGGCATTATTGAAAAATTCAGCGTTGTCATCAACTCTGAAAAAGTCGGCAAAGGCGTTTCTGCATTTTTCAATGTTGACTGTGAACCGAATTCACTCGTTTATGTCGCTGAAAAACTAGCAGAAAATCCGAATGTCGCAAGCTGTTACCAAATGACTGGACCAAGTACATTACATACCCATGTACTCGTAGAGGATTTTACGAGTTTGGAAAAATTTATCAACGAAGAGTTGTATGCACTTGAAGGAATCAGCCATGTAGAAAGTCATATTTTGCTTCGTCGCTTCAAGAGCCGAACCGGATTGAAGCTATAGAGATAATCTCCTGTCTCATGTTAAAGAGACAGGAGATTTTTTATTCATATTCCATTTACCACGCTGCAATGGAACCATCCGTACGCATTTCTGTTCCGCCAGCCAATACACCTGTTTCTGGATCGCGACAAATAATTTGTCCCCGACCGAAATCCCCGTGGTCAACTTCGCGAATAATATGATGTCCTTTTCGTTGCAACGCTTGTGCTAGATGTTCAGGGAACGATGGATCGACTTTTATTTGCTTGTCCTTAATCCACTGCCAACGCGGTGCATCCAATGCTGCTTGTGGGTTCAACTGGAAATCGATCATATTCATGACCACTTGCGCATGTCCTTGTGGTTGCATAAACCCACCCATCACACCAAATGGACCAACCGGTTGATCTCCTTTAGAGAGGAAGCCAGGTATAATCGTATGATACGTTTGTTTTCCAGGCTTTAACACATTGACATCCTTTTCGTTTAAGGAGAAAGTATGTCCTCTGTTTTGCATCGCAATCCCTGTACCAGGTACGACAATCCCTGACCCAAAGCCCATGTAATTACTTTGGATAAAGGAAACCATATTTCCTTCTCCATCTGCAGTTGATAAATAAACGGTACCACTGCTTTTCGGCTCGCCCGCTTCAGGCAGAATCGCTTCCTCGCCAATCAATGAACGACGCTCTTCCGCATATTGCTCAGACAACAAATCATCTACAAGAACTTTCATCTCTTTATCTTCCGTAATATGTTGCAGTCCATCTGTAAAAGCTAACTTCATCGCTTCCATTTGTTTGTGGTATGTATCCACGCAGTCTTTTTCGGTAAATTCAAAGCCTTTCAGCATGTTAAGCGCCATAAGTGCGATGAGTCCTTGACCATTTGGTGGAATCTCCCAAACGTCATAACCACGGTAATTTACCTTTATCGGATCCACCCATGTTGGCTCATAAGCTGCAAGATCTTCTTTAGACAAAAACCCACCATTCTTTTGGAAAAATGCATCGATTTGGTCAGCGATATTTCCGCGGTAAAATGATTCAGCTTTCGTTTCCCCAATTTCTTTCAATGTTTTTGCATGACCTTCAGATTTCCACATCTCCCCGATTTTCGGCGCACGGCCGTCTGGAGCAAATGTTTCAAACCAATGGTTGAATTCCTTTTCTGTAAATATTTCTTTAAATTTATTCACTGCTTTTTCCCAATTATGGCCTAGTACTGGCGTAACCGGATACCCTTCCGTAGCATAGCGAATTGCTGGCTCCATCAGTTCAGCAAAATCTAGTTTTCCAAAACGCTCGGATAAAGCCGCCCATGCTGACGGTGCACCTGGTACCGTAACAGGAGTCATTCCAAATGTCGGCATCTCTTCATGACCTTTTTCTTTCACTTTATCGATTGAAATTGCAGCTGGAGCACCACCACTTGCGTTTAATCCATATATTTCATCCTTGATCCAAACGAGCGCGAAGGCATCTCCACCAATTCCATTTGAAGTTGGCTCAACAACAGTCAATGCTGCTGCTGTCGCAATTGCTGCATCAACCGCATTTCCACCTTTTTTCAACATATCCAATCCAGCCTGCGCAGCAAGCGGTTGGGATGTTGCCACCATACCATTTCGACTATAAACCGTATTTCGTTTAGAAGCATACGGGTGATAACGCGCATCATAATGAACCAATACGATCTCTCCCTTAATCTGTATTTTACAAAATGTTTGAATTATTACTACTATCATACCATAACTTTATTATTTTTCATCTTTTATTTTCTTTTTGGCAAAGTTTCCGTTGCATAAATTATGTTTTTGTTCAATTATTTTCTGGAGTGCTAGAAAACACCTTTTGGGCACATAAATTCTAATTCCGATCGCATATTTGAACAATTAAGTCTTATATAATTTTAGATTGGGACCATAAAAGAAAAATTCAGGCACATATCCACCAATCAAAGGAGTATATGTCAGCAAAGAGGGCACATATCCATCTTCTTCACAAAAAATCCTACTACCATTTTCGGTAGTAGGATGTTGTCGGTGTGCAGAACCGTTCTTAGAAATAAAGCATTTCATTTAAGAATTGATTGATAAATAGATTTTCAGATACAATCTTTAGGAACAAAAATGAACCGAAGTAAAAGAGCAATACACCATAAAAACCATCGATTCCTTTATCCTTGTTATGAACAAAGCTGTAAATGGCGAACGTCGCAGCGATAAATAAACCGATAAAACCTAAGAAAAAGACATAGAAAAAGACCGAAAACATTTTTAAGCTGACGATTAATAATGATAACAACATAATCGCGGTTGGGATTACCATGAATGCACCAAACCGACCGACGACGGATTTAATATGCAAATCTGCAACACTTGGTTTAACGACTGCAAATATAATTCCTACGGCGACCGCTACAAATAGTAAAATAAAGAAAAATGGCTTAAAAAACATGGTTCCGAATGGAACAGCCGATCCCATTCCGAACGTCGAACTGGCGATTGCCCTTATCCCAAAATAAATGGTCAGTGGAATAAATAAGGAAAATAATACGAGCGTAATCAGTCCATTGACGAAGTTGCCTTCACCTTCTGCTTTTCCATGACGCATTGGGCTTTTTACGATATGGACGAGATGCTGCCAATAGTTCTTCGCCAATTCCTTTCCTTGTTCTGCGTAATCATTAGTTGATGTACCACCAGCAGTTGCTGCACTCTCTTCTTTAGCTGCGACTACCGGACTTTCGGCACCATTTTCCAACTGCGTGCCACACGACGTACAAAACTTACTGTCTTCACTTACTTCCGTCTGACAGTTTTGACAGACTTTCTTCATTGCTAAATTCCCCCTTTTAAAGTTTACAATTTCAATTATATCACTTCTGTGAATATTTAGAACTATAAAAAGGAATCGACGAATAGACCGTATAGCCTAAAGTAGTTTTCTATCAAAAAAATCACCTACCTACTCGGCAGGTGATTCTTATTATTCGAATGAAATCTTATCTTGTTTATTCCCATCTTTATCCTGAACTAGGACTTTCGATTCTTTGTTCTCCGCAATCTCCTTCGCCCGCTCAATCGCATCTTCTTTTTTATCAAACACTTGGTCAGCTCTTTCTGCACCAACGGTTTGAGCAGCCCAACCATCTTCATGTGGTTTAACGAGCACGTCATTATCGAGAAGGTCTAAGTCTGTATCATATTCATCTTCTTCATGATCTTTTAACGTCGAATTACTGATGTTTTTCATTTCATCCTTTTCATCTTTACTCGCACCATCAGCCCATTCTTTCGCTTGGTCAGTTGCGATTGGAATGGCACGATTTTCATCATAGCCTTCTTCAATCATAGCATTGGCAATTTCAATCGCTTTGTTTCTAGTCGCTTCGTCAAAGTTTTTCAATGAACTAGGATAGTCATTTTTATCCCAAGGCATACGATCATCTCCTTTGGCCTTTCTTTAAAAAATAGCCAAGTTCATCGTTTTCTAAACATTTGTCTTGCGGTAAAACTATTTCGCTCTTTTCAAAACATATCTATTAGTAATATTCAATACACCAAAAATAAGGATAACCGTAATCAAGACAACCACACCACCGACATACCACTTCGAAGTGTCGAAACCGAATCGGTCGACAGCACCTGCAACCAAATAACTGACAATAAAAGCTGCCAATGCAATGCTTACAATTTTAATTAATTGATTCATTATACACCCATCTCCCTTACATCATTTCTTCATTTTTAATCACTTGAAAAGCATAATACTCAACGAAAATTAAATATAATCCGCCTAATGTAAAAAAAGATACCTTACTCATAAATCCGAATAACGCTAACCCTATTAACACAAACGGAATTGAAACTGCCATTAAGTTAAACGTTTTCGCTTTCGCCGACTGATAAATTGCCATCAAGCTTTCATCTTTTTCTTCAATTCGTTGTTGCTTCGTTTTGTTTTTTTCATATAAAATCGGTACTGTTGCAATCATGATTAAGAAAACGCCCATAAATACGATGGCAAATGGAGCATAGTCAATTTGTGGAATGGATACACCTAACTCCTCAACACCCACGATTCCTAAAACTACGCCAAGCACAAGCAGCAATCCCCCGATCACTTCAAGTGACCAAAACAGTTTAAGATTCATTTCCTTCACCTCTTTCATCACTAAAAATTTCTTCGATGGCCATGTCAAAATATCTCGCAATCTTGAAAGCGAGTTGCAACGACGGATCATACCTACCATTTTCGATCGATCCAATCGTTTGACGAGTCACCTCAAGCACGTCGGCTAAGTCTTGTTGATTCATGCGATGTATTTTTCTAATTTCACTTAATCTGTTTTTCATATACCTATCCCCAAATGGAAAGTTTACTTTCCATTTAACTATAACTAATCATTCACAAAATGTAAAGCTTACTTTCCATTTATATTTAAAAAAATACCTGATGGACAATTACGCCCACCAGGTCGCTTACAATTATTTTATTTCGCTTGATACATCGAAAAATAAAATGGTTCGCGTTTAAATAATAAACTAACGCCGACAAACGTAATCAGTGAAAATAATACCGGCAATGTTACCGTATGAACACCGAATAACGCACCATTCGCTGTGTTATAAAAATGTATACCGACATAAGAGCCAATACCGACAACCATTGACGCAATCGCTCCATGTTTGTTTGCATATTTCCAATAAAGTCCAAAAACAACTGGCCAAATAAACGCTGCTTCCAAACCACCGAATGCAAATAGGTTTAAATAGATCAATAACTCTGGTGGATTGACTGACATGACAAACACTATGATCCCGATGATCGCGGTAAATCCGATACTCACCTTTTTGACGTGTTTGTATGTTGCATCTGGTTTTATATAGTTAATATAAATATCTTTCACGACAGCTGAACTGACCAATAACAGTAATGAATCGACTGTCGACATGATTGCTGCCATTGGTGCTGCAAGAACGATTCCGGCGACCCATGGTGGTAACGTTTCTAAAGCAATTAACGGAATGACTTGGTCTGCCACTTCAATTCCCGGCAATACAGGCCGCGCGAACACACCAATTAAGTGCATGTTCAACATAATTAACCCGACAACAATGGTTCCAATCACTAATGCTCGGTGCATCGAACGTGAATTACTATAGGACATCGCACGAACGGCAACTTGCGGCAACCCGATAACACCGACACCGACTAAGATCCAGAAAGACGATACATAAGCCGCTGATAGATTACCATCATTCCCGAAAGGCGTTACTAGATTCGGATTTTCTGAAACCAAATCATTGAATATGTTTTGCACGCCTCCTCCAGCAATCACAACAGCAACCAATAAAATCAGCGTTCCGACAAACATAATGATTCCTTGCATCGCATCCGTCACTGCGACGGCGCGGAATCCACCAATAACTACATAAATCAAAACCGCAACGGCAAAAATGAATAACGCCCCTGTATAACTTAAATCCGTCAACGATTCGATCAAGTGTGCGCCACCGATCCATTGAGCCGCCATAGCAGAAAACAAGAAAATAACAACACTGATTGCCGATAGTAAGACGACAGTCGTGCTCTGATAACGGTCTTTCAGAAAGTCGATCAATGTCACTGATTTCATTTTTCGCGTGACAATTGCGAACTTCTTCCCTAGTACGAGTAAAACAAAATACCCGGTGACGACTTGAGTCATCGCTAATAAAACCCAGCCTAAACCGATATCATACGCCGCTCCAGGGCCACCGAGAAAACTCGATGAACTTCCATATGTAGCCGTCATCGTCATCGCCAAAACAAGGCCGCCCAGCTGTCTGTTCCCTAGATAATAATCGCTTAGAAATGAACTCGAATCATTCATCCGGCGACTCGACCAAATGCCAATAAAAAAGATAATCACTAATAAGCCCACTAACGGTCCGAGAACTGCCCAATTCATGACGGATTCCCCTCCTCATCTTCATCGAAGGGAACTTCCTTCAAGAAAAATTTAGTTACAATCATTACCAAAAAGATTATTATAAAGACACCGACGATGCAGCTCCAAAAAAACCAAGCTGGAAAACCGAAAATATACGTATATTCTTCCGGTGGCTTGGAACCCAATCCATACGCAAAGC
Organism: Allobacillus saliphilus; assembly: GCF_018138385.1. GTDB lineage: Bacteria > Bacillota > Bacilli > Bacillales > Alkalibacillaceae > Allobacillus > Allobacillus saliphilus. The sequence continues at coordinate 60,316 of NZ_JAGSIE010000003.1, read as the reverse complement.
CATACCACCAAATAAAGTTAAAAACGGCCAGTCCACATCCGATCAATGCGTCCCGATTCGCAATGTTAAATCGCCAATCTTGATCAGGTCTTTCCATTGGCGAAGCCCCCCTATTAAAAAACTACTTACAGCCATTTTAGACGATGAAAATCGAAAAAGCATTATATTTAGAATATTTTTCTAAATAATTCTAATTATTATTAAGTTAATCAAGAAAAAAGTAGTCTTACGTTTATGTCATCAAAAAACTCCCTTTCCGTAAGTCACTCTACGAAAGGGAGTTTTCGTTATTTTTTAAGTAATGATGCCGCTTCTTCATCTACAATGACTGTTACATGGTCATGTGATTGAAGTGCAGTGATTGGCCAATCTTCACTTTGTGGCCCTTCTACTAATTGCTGGATCGCTTCACTTTTATTTTTTCCGTTGGCGATTAGTACGATTTCTTTCGCTTCCAAAATAGAACCGGTGCCCATCGTAATCGCATGTGTTGGTACTTCATCCATCGAACTGAAAAAGCGAGAATTTGCCTCACGTGTGGATTCAGCTAATCTTACTTCATGTGTATTAGATGAAAATGACGTTCCAGGCTCGTTAAAGGCAATATGCCCGTTAACGCCAACACCTAGCAATTGTAAATCAATGCCGCCTTTATCTTTGATGAGTTGGTCATATGCTTGACACTCTTTTTCAATGTCCGTCGCTCGACCATCAGGTAAAAAAGTCTGCTCTGGAGATAAGTTGAGCGGATCGAATAGTTTTTCTTTCATATAGTAATAATAGCTATTTGGATCGTCTTTCGGTAGACCAATATATTCATCCAAATTGAACGTCGTAACATGGGACAAATCAGCGTTTTTCTCTTGTGCCCATTCGATTAATTTGTCATATAACCCAAGTGGTGTACTGCCTGTCGCAAGTCCTAAATTAATGTTGTTTTTCTTTTGGATTTGCTCAATAAAAAATTCTACACCTTTTTGGCAAACCTCTTCGTAGTTTTTTACGACAATCACGTTCATGTTGCATCCCTCACCCTTATTTTATTTATCAATGGTCAAATAACCTCTACAAAATGTTTTCTTCACTTCGAAGTCTTCTGTCAAAACGACAAGGTCGGCATCGAGCCCTTCTCGAATGGCCCCTTTATAATGATCGACACCTAATGATTTAGCAACATTTCCTGAAGACAATTGTGCAAGCTTCATGAGGTCCATCGGCTTTAATTGAGCAGCGTTTTTCACCGCTTCATTCATTTTCAATACACTTCCGGCTAGCGTTCCATCCGCTAAACGTGCCTCACCGTCTTGGAGTGTCACTTCCTGTCCACCTAAGTCGTAAACGCCGTTTCTCAAACATTTACCACGCATCGAATCGGTAATCAACATCATCCGTTCAGCACCCAAATTTTGATAAGCCAATTGAACCATCGTTGGATTGACATGAATTTCATCAAAAATAACTTCTGCTTTAAGTTGATCACTCAAAAATACGGATCCTGCAACTCCTGGCTCACGATGGTGAATTCCACGCATGCCATTGAAAAGATGAGTCGCATGCTTCAAGCCATTTTGTTCTGCTTTTTTTACATCTTCATAAATAGCATCCGAATGGCCGATTGACGCAATGACTCCTTGGTCGCTCAAATGCTTGACGAACTCCTGACCACCTTCCATTTCAGGTGCCATCGTGACGACTTTAATTAATCGATTGGACAGTTCTTGCCACGCATCGAACTGGTCTAAATCTGGTCGTAAAATATGTTTGACGGGCTGCGCTCCCGCTCGTTTTTCATTAATAAATGGACCTTCCAAATGAATGCCAAGAATCTCCGCTCCTGTATAATCAGTCTCAACGAAACGTGCGACATTTTGAAGAGCTTGATCTGTCGCTTCCTTACTTTCTGTAATCGTTGTCGCTAAAAAGCTTGTCGTTCCTTCTTGAGGCAAGACTGAAGTCATTTCTTCCAGTGCCTCCATCGTTCCGTCCATCACATCATAGCCATTCGCTCCGTGGATGTGAATGTCTATGAATCCTGGAAAAACCATTTGGTCCGGAGTCAGTTCAATGATATGAAAACTTTCATCGTTCGGTACTTCTTCCATCGGACCGACGCGTTTAATTTTCTCATCTTCCACAAGTATGTAACCTGGCTGGTACACTTCTTCATGCCCAACAACTTGGCCACCTTTAATCAACAACTGGTTCACAACAATCGCCTCTTCTATATGAAAAATTCCAATCATTAAATCGTATGTATGAAACCACTTCCTCTAAAATTGTACCACTTATATCACCAAAAAAGTAGTGAAAACCGCATAGCTGGTTCGTTTATTTGAGAGGGTGTCAAACGCACACGTGAACTGCATCATTATTTTGCTTTCATGAAATTCTTACCAGGTCATCCGTTTGTTTTCTATTACCAATGTACTATAATGAAAAAAACGTGCGCTTTGTATAAATTGTATTACATAGAGGGAGGACTGAACATGCAACAACACCATTGGAATCATTTAAGAGACATAAGCTTTGTATTGATCGGTGCCTTTGTTCTTGCTTTCAGTGTGAATTACTTTATCATTCCGAACATGCTTTCCGAAGGTGGTGTTATCGGTCTAACCGTTATTCTCGTTTATCTTTTTGACTGGTCACCTGGTGTGATTAACTTTGCATTGAACGCCGGACTAGTAATTGTCGGTTATAAGTTTTTTTCCAAACGAGCGTTAACCTATACAGCACTATCGGTTGTTTCAGTAGCTGTATTTTTATTGGTAACGGAAGGTTGGAGTAGTCCAATTGATGATGACCCATTACTTGCTGCATTATTTGCAGGGGTTTTTATCGGGTTAGGTCTTGGACTTATGCTCAGATCAGGCGGCACTGCTGGCGGTACAACCGTCATTGCACAAATTATGCACCAAGTATTCGGATTCAGTGTGTCCGGAGTCGTTTTGTTTATCGACCTTGTGATTATCGCTGGTTCTTCATTTGTCATCGGACAAGAACGAGCCATGTACACATTAGTCGCTGTATATATCAGTGCGAAAGTGATCGATATGGTATTAGAAGGACCAAATGCCCGAAGCGCTGTCATGATCATCAGCAACCAATCGGAAGCATTATTGGAAGCTATTACAGACCGGTTAGCTAGAGGTGTCACCGTCTTAGAAGGTCGCGGCGGTTATTCGAAAATGAACAAGCAAGTTCTCTATATCGTTGTAAACAAACGGGAAATCGTTCGACTCCGAAAAATTGTCGATTCAATTGATCAAGATGCTTACATTACCGTTCACCGTGTTCAAGAAGTTTATGGTCGGGGGTATAAAGGACATACGAAATAGGTGATCATGTGTTGTGACTGTTGATAAATGTGAGCTGACTGCTGATAAACGTGGGCTGACTGTAGATAAACGCTTGCTAACTGTTGATAATAGCGTGCTGACTGTTGATAATAGCGTGCTGACTGTTGATAATAGCGTGCTGACTGTTGATAAATGCTTTCTAACTGTTGATAATAGCGCGCTGACTGTCGATAAGCGCTTTCTAACTGTTGATAAACGCCCGCTGACTGTCGATAAACGCTTTCTAACTGTTGATAACAGCGCGCTGACTGTCGATAAACACCGCCTAACTGACGATAAAAGCGCATGCCTCCTAACAACTGCATGCGCTCCATATTCTTACCAATCTTCTTTTTCTTCAACCTGTTGCTCTTCGCGGCCTTCTTGTCGTAAGGAATGAATGATGCCGTAGATCATGAAGATAATAATAATCCCGAATGGAAAAGCTGTAATTGTTGCAATTGCTTGTAGCCCTTGTAAGCCTCCACTTAACAACAATACCATCGCAATTCCTGAAATCAATAATCCCCATGTCAATAAAACTTTCTTCCCAGGGTTTAAACGACCTGACTCCGAAAATACACCAAGCACATACGTAGCTGAATTTGCTGAAGTGATGAAAAAGATGCCGATTAAAATCAATCCAAGAACGGATAAAATCTGACCCATTGGAAGTTGTTCGAACACACGGAATAAGCCTACTTCCGGTGTCTTTTTGATTTCTTCAGCGAAACTTGCTTGTCCGGTTAATTCCATATGCAATCCGGTGCCTCCCATAATGACAAACCGAATAATAGTCAACGCTGTTGGTACGACAAGTACACCGAACATAAATTCACCGAGGGTGCGGCCTTTCGAAACGCGTGCAATAAACGTGTCGACGAAAGGAAAGGGCTCCATGAAATAATCCAAGCCCAATAAAACAATGTCCAATCACCCATCCATTGATTATCGGAAGAGTAAGGTGTCGTGTTAAACGTATATTGGAAAATGTTCGCCCCATAGTCACCAATCGTTTTCAATAAATGTTCAAGTAAAAAAAACGTCGGACCAACCAATAAAACAGCAATCAAAACAACCACTGATAGCCAAAGGTTGCCGACACTTAAGTATTTCATCCCTTTATTTAAACCCGTTAAAGCAGAAGTAAGGAAAATAACTGTTATTACGACAACGATTCCGACTAGCCTCCAATTATTATCTGGCAATGAAAAAACTTCAGACGAGCCTTCTCCAAATTGCATCGTACTCAGTCCGAAAGAAGTAGCAATACCAACCGTTGTAGCGACAATGGCAATGATATCAATCGTTTTACCTTGCCAACCATGTACTCGATTTCCGATTAATGGATAAAATGTTGAGCTGATCAACCCCGGAAGATTTTTTCTAAATTTCGCAAAAGCTAATCCAAGTGCGACGACTGCATATATCGCCCATGGCTGAAACCCCCAATGAAAAACGCCCAGTAACAGGCCATGTCTAACTGCTTTTTCCGTTTCTGGCTCGGTTGCTGCACCTGGTGCAGTAATGTAGTGTGAAATAGGCTCAGCAAATCCCCAAAACACTAGACCGACACCCATTCCTGCCGCAAATAATAGGCCAATCCAAGCAAAATAAGAATACTCCGGCTGATCGTTTTTCTTCCCTAGTTTCATCTTACGGTAAGGTCCAACTCCTAAATAAATACAAAACCCTATATAAAAAGCTGTTACAGCTACATAAACCAACCAAGATGCTTCGTCATACCATCCATCAACGCTGTTGTGGTAGATTCCATTGATTGAGGGCCGATTATGCCCTGACGATTGCCGATATGGTGAATACGATTTGACTTTTCATTTTCGCAAGCAATTTTTTCATGGACTCACCACTTTCTACGAACATCTCCTACACATCTAGTTGACAAGTTCAGTAGAAAAGAAACATTTTTACTACATTCTGCTTCGATGTTTCTCTGTATTTCTTCAGCGTTAACTTGCGATTCTTCAGTGTTAATCTGTGGAGCTTCAGTGTTTATTTGCAATCCTTCAGCGTTAATCTGCGCGGCTTCAGTGTTTTCGCGCTTCTTCAACATTAATCTACGAATCATCAACATTACTGAACACGCCTTCTATATTCCTTCGCCAGCTTCTCCCTTTGCACACAAAAAAAGCACCGACCGGAGTCAGTGCTTATCATCATTTATCATTTTAAAAGCTGTGGTTCATCTGTTTCTTCATCATTTTCTTGTTCTGAGGTTTCTTGAACGGCTGCTATTAATGAATCTGCTGTTTCATTAAAGAAACCAATTTTATCAAGGGTCAACCCTTCTTGAACAAGCAAGCGATCGAGAGAAACAGAACCGATATGTAACAATGCATTAAGCGTAGGTGTTTCAAGCTCAAGCATATTCGCTAATTCGATCCATGGAACGATAGCAAAATGTAGCCCTTCCATCAATTGAGCGTTTTCATCCGATGCAACGATTGATTTTTTCTTAAGTACATCACTTTCCTTAAGCTGCTCCATCAATTCATTTAGTGGCCTCGCATAGCCTGTCTCTACTAGACGCCTTTCAAGGTTCTTTGCTTCAAGTCCTAACGCCCGGCATATTTTCTGTCTTTCTTGATCGACCTCTTGAATGACGTTCACAACTGAAGGGGAAAGCCCGTCTAGATATACTTGAAAATGCGCATCATCTTGATCGAATTTCGCTAGGTTTGATAATAACGGTGCAACCACTGTTTCAGGGAGTAAATTATTCAAAAGTACTTCCCAACTGTTTGTCGCTTTTTCAATGCTTGGATAAACTGAACGCATTCCTCGAAAAAATTCATCATTGTCCGCCACAGGATATGTTGAGAACAAGAGTTTTTTTGTTCGTAAAAGTAACTCTACTTCCGTTGTATCTTCATTATATTTTGTTTCATAAGGCGGTAGATGTGTTTCACCAACTAATATGTTCGCTTCGACATCTAACTCTTTTAATCGTCGAGTCCATCGAATGCTGGCAAGGGAACCGTGGCCAAGAAATACTACACGATGATTGTCTGCTAAATAAGGCGCACACATCTCAGCTAAAAGTTCAATATGATTCACCGACTCCGTAATCAAAACGAGCGACGAAGCAAATAGAGCTTCTTCTACATCAGAAGTTACTGGCTCCGGGAAAACCCATTCATTATTAAAGTGGATTCCGCCCTCTTTATCTTTCAACAATTTATCATCTAATTCAGAATTGTATAACGTGACTGCAAAACCTCGCGCTGTTAAGTCAGCAGCGGTTGCTAATCCAACTTCGTTCATACCAATAACGGTCACTGGTTTATTCATCATCTCCCACCTTCCATCTATGTCGTCATCATCGATCGAAACGATGTCCCTATCCATTCTTCCAATTAAAATCCTTCTATCGTCTTAATTCGTCAAAATCACCGAAAATCCTGCTTTTATCGGTAATCTTCCTCATTAAAGATTGATATCAGTGAACCACCCAATACCGTATATCGAGGCAACTGTAAAAACGATCGTCCAAAGCCCCAGACTAATCGTTGACCAATACAGCGCGCGTCTTTTGGCAGCTCCGAATAAAATCGCTGCTCCTGCTGCAATATGCGAGCCGGTTATGAGTGGTCCTGCGAGTAGTAAACCAGACACGCCATACTTTTCCCACATACGGTTCGCTCTCGCATACCGACCTGCTTCTTCCTGATCGTCCTGTTCTTTCTTTTTCTTTCGAAGAAACCATCCTTTTAATCGATCAAAAAAGATAATTAACAAATAAACCGTCAGTAAATTTCCCGAAAATGCTAAAACTGCCACCCAAAAAGCATTCATTCCAGCAAGAATACTGACAGGAATAATTAATCCGATTTCAAACCACGGTACAGCAGCCAGTAGGAAAACAAGCAGGTAATCCCAGGTGCTTAATAAAAATGTCATATACTCGTCCTCCTTATTTGAACCGAAAAACTGGCTCAGGTGACATTAAATTTTCTTCTCGTAAACAGATGCCAGTTCATCGCAACAAGTGCGAAGAAAATCATGACACCGCCAATAATCATGTAAACCCGAAACGGTTCATTTAATACAACGACACCGAGCAACACAGAGACGAATGGAATTAAAAAGGTAACAAACGTCGCATAAACTGGACCGCCGTTTTCAATTAATTGATAAAAAATAACATATCCAAGCCCGGAACTTAAAAATCCAAGAATCGCTACTGGGATGAGAATATCCCAAGAACCAAGAAGTAAAAACACTTCCGGTTGGATGAATATCGTCGGAATGCCATTAATAATCATACCGAACAATAATGTATAAAAACCTAATACGAACGGCGAAATTCCCTGGAAATACCGTCCGGCTATAATCGAATTTGTCGCATAACAAAGCGTACACGTTAGCATTAAACCAACACTGAAAAAGCCAAATGCATCTACTTGGAGTGTGTCGAGAAATAAAATGATCAATGCAAGCATCCCAAGCACAAGACTGACGAGTTGGTTGGCAAGCGGTTTAACTTTTAAAAAAATCAATGATAGCACAAACGTGAAAATCGATGTGAATGAATTCAAAATACCACTTACCGAGCTATGTAAAGAGACTAATGAAAATGCCATCAACATCCAAGGAATTCCTGCCGCGAGACTTAGAGAACTGACAAACGTAAACGTCAATTTTCGTTTAATTGAAATTCGCTTGAAATAAAGAATCGGCCCCAACATAATAAGGCCAAATAAACAACGAATAAAAATAAGACTGACCGGGTGAAGGTCTTCAACGAGAATCTTCGTAAATAAAAACGAAGATCCCCATAACAAGCTGAGCAGCAATAAAAGTGAAACACTGATAACTGATTTGTTTTTAATCATTTTCTACCTGTTCCAAAAAATAATTCATTGACAGAAGTTTAGGCTGCGCCCCTTTAACACTGACCGTATACCCGGCTACCAATGTCGCAAGCTTCATCGCTTGTTTAATTGTCAACCCATCACTCAATGCTGTCACCAATGCTGCATTATAGGCATCACCCGCGCCTGTCGTATCAACGACTTCTACTTTTTTTGCTTCCAAATAAAAGCTTTCCTCTTTAGTAACCAATAACGAACCTTGCCGGCCTAATGTGACGACAATCTCACCAACACCTTCATCCAAAAGCATTTTCGCAGCCGCTTCTGCATGCTCCAAATCATGGACAGGCAGACCGGACAAACCAGCTAATTCGGTTTCATTCGGCGTCAATAAATCGACTTGACGAAGGGCTTCTCGTGAAATCTCATTAGCTGGCGCTGGGTTCAACACAACTTTCTTACCAAGTGTTTTCGCTTGTTCAATCGCATATTCAACGGTTTCAATCGGTATTTCGAGCTGCATTAAAACAATATCACATGCTTCGATCAATGAACGATGACGATCGATATCTGCTTTCGACACTTGGTAGTTTGCCCCTGGAACGAGCACGATTGAGTTTTCACCAGCTTCATTTACTTGAATCATCGCAATTCCCGTTTGTCCTTCTTTGGAGATTCCAGATGTTTCAATGCCCAGCTCATCGTAGTTTGTCAAAATCGCTTCGCCAAACTCATCCGCACCGACACTTCCGATGAAAGAAACATTCGCACCTAAGTGACGGCAAGCAACCGCTTGGTTAGAACCTTTTCCACCGAAATTTGTCGTATAGGAAGTGCTAGATGTCGTTTCTCCAGGTTTCACGATATCTTTCACACTTAAAACCAAATCCATATTAATGCTCCCAATCACAAGAACATTCATGAGATTCCCTCCTTTCGATTTAAAACTTCTGCAATGTCTCGTCAAACAAGTCCCAGAACCGATCCACATCTAATGCATCAGCAAAATAAACATTCGGCTCCTTACCTGTCGTTTCCAATAAATCTACACACGTCATTCCGTATGTAAACTCACCCTTTGTTTCAATATCAACGTGAACATGCTTGAACGTAAACAAGCTAGGGTCAATCAAATAAGCAATCGTACAAGCATCATGGACCGGTCCACCATCGAAATCAAAAACTTCTTTATATGTGTGAATGAAGAAATCTAAAAGTTCCACTACAAAATCAGCTACATCGTTGTTAATTGTCTGAAGACGCTTCGTAACCTCTTTCGTTGCTAACGCCTGATGTGTCACATCCAAGCCAAACATCCGAATCGGAACTCCGCTCTCGTAAACGACTTTAGCCGCTTCCGCATCTACCCAAATATTAAACTCTGCTGCCGGCGTCCAGTTTCCAAATGTGCCTCCACCCATTAAAACAATCTCACTGATTTTCGGAATGATTTTTGGCTCTTTAATCATTGCTAAAGCGATATTCGTAAGCGGGCCAGTCGGTACAAGCTTAATGTCTCCGTCTGACTCGAGCAATTTTTCAATAATGAAATCAACCGCATGCTGATCGATTGGATTAAGTGTCGGTTCTTCAGGTAGTTCAGGTCCATCCAATCCAGATTCACCATGAATGGATTCAGCTACCGAAAGTGGCTTCGTGAGCGCACGATTGGCTCCGATGGCAACCGGCACATTTAATCCAACCAAGTCACAAATATTCAACGCATTTTTCGTTGTTTTTTCTACGCTGACATTCCCGCCGACCGTTGTAATGCCGACAATGTCAACCTTCTCGTGTAACGTTGCTAAAATAATTGAAATCGCATCATCATGACCTGGATCACAATCCAAGATGACTTTTTCTTTTGATGTCATGAAAACCACCCCTTGATTTTATCTACTGTTTGTTCATTCAGTATATAAGGTTGCTGTCAAAAGCACAATTCCCACACAAAAATCGACGATGAAGTTCATCGAATAAAGACCATTTGCAAGGCATATGATTTCAATGGATGAAAATATTTTGCGAAGAAAGGTGATTCAGTGGATAAGGATAAAGATCGCCAATCAAATAGCCGAGATGCAAAACAAGAACAGTTGAATAAATACAAGCACAAAAATACAGGTCCGGGTAAGAAAATGACCGATGAAAGTGGCAAAAAAATATCAAATGACGAACAAACACTTCGAGCTGGCAAACGCGGGCCGACTTTACTGCAGGATTTCCATTTTTATAAAAAACAAACGCATTTCAACCGGGAACGTATTCCTGAAAAAGTCGTTCATGCTAGAGGGTTTGGTGTATACGGAGAATTTGAAACATACAAATCATTGAAACATTTAACGAAAATGCATTTTTTGCAAGAAGCCGGCTGTAAAACACCTGTCTTTGTCCGTTTTTCAAACTTTATCGGCAGCAAAGGTTCAAAAGATACAGCAATTGATATTCGCGGCTTTGCGACAAAATTTTACACGCAAGAAGGAAACTATGACATGCTCGCCCTGCAATTCCCTGTATTTATTTTAGCCGATGCAATGAAATTTATGGATGTGACACATGCGGCCAAGCCAAATCCAAAAACCCATGTCCCTCAAGCGACGACTGCTCATGATAGCTTTTGGGATTATGTTGCGAACAATCAAGAATCCGCTCATATGGTCATGTGGCTCATGTCGATGCGCGGACGACCGAGAAGCTGGCGCATGATGGACGGCTGGCCAATCAATACATTCCGATTCATTAACGAAGAGGGCAAGCAGACATTCGTCAGGTTTAAATGGATTCCTCGTCTTGGAGTACATTCGTTGTTATTGGATGAAGCCAATATTATAGGCGGTGTCGACCCGGATTATCACCGGCATGACTTAATCGAAGCGATTGAAAAAGGTGCCTACCCCGAATATGACTTAGGCATTCAATTAATCGAGGAGGAAAAACAGTTCGATTATGACTTTGACATTCTCGATGATACAAAGTTATGGCCGGAAGAAGTCATTCCCGTAGAAAAAGTCGGCAAGCTCACATTAAATCGATTAGTTGATAATTTTTTCGCCGAAGAAGAGCAGTCTGTATTCGATCCTAGTAATCTTGTTCCAGGAATTGATTTTACAAATGATCCAGTTCTTCAAGGAAGAGCGATTGCCTACCGAGATACCGAACTGTACCGACAGCACTCTGCCAATATCGAAGACATCCCTGTCAACAAACCGATTGTCCCGAAACATTATAATTTAAGAGACAGCTATCAAAGACACCGCATTGATGTGGATGAAGTAGATTATCATAATAATTCTCTTGCTGGCAACACGCCGTCCGAATCCTCCTGGGAAGAAGGCGGTTATGTACATTATCCTGAGAAAGTCGATGGCCACGTCACGCGCGAAGTTCCTAGCAAATCGTTTGAAGATTTCTTTTCTCAAGCTCGATTTTTCTGGAATAGCTTATCACCAGTCGAAAAGCAAGATCTCGTCGACACGTTTATTTTTCATCTTACGAACGTTGAGAGTAAATCGGTACGCGAACAAAATATCGAAATGTGGGCAAATGTCGACCAAGGTATGGCAACAAAGATCGCCGAAGCAATTGGTGTCCATCCACCGAAGAAATCACACGTCCCTGTTACCGGTAGTTCGCCTGCAATCAGTCAAGCGAACACACCGCACTATGCTTACACCCAAAAAGTCGCAATCCTAATCGGCAATGGATTTAACTGCGATGAAGTCCGGTACGTGACCGACTTATTTGAACAGCACGGTGTCTTCTTTGATGTGATCGGTGAAACATTAAACCCGGCAGTCGGTTCGGATGGAACGAAAATCAAAGTGAACGAAACATTATCAACCACTTATCCCGTCTTATATGACGCACTTTATGTTGTCGGCGGTGAAGCGAATAACCAAGGAAAATTCAACCAAGAGATTATGCATTACGTCAACGAAGCCTATCGCAGATACAAACCAATCGGAGTCGCAATCGGCGCTGACTATTACATTCAAGCAACCGAACAAAACAACCTCGCTGGTGTCGTCTTTGCTGAAAACAACCTCGACTTCGGGGAAGATTTTATTTCAGCTATTGCACAGCAGCGGTTTTGGAATCGGACATAGAAGAAAAGACAAGACCCAGTTTTTGGGTCCTGTCTTTTTTCATCATGAGACTTTTGTATTTATGCGACCTTGGTCAGAATATATATACCCACTTGGCAAGGAAATGTGCCAATGTCACTGGGATATGCACCCTTTTGTGAAATTTATACGACCAGTTCGAATTTTTATGTGACCACATCAAAATAATATGTTCCCTGCTTATTTTTTGTAGATTCAATGAAGCACTTACAGGATTTATGCGACCTACATCTGAAAATATGTGCCATCTCGACATGAATATATGCCGACATGATGCAGTTATGCGACCTTTCTTAAGATTTATGCGACCTTCGCAGAAATATATGGGACCAACTTTGAAATATATGAGCCCCGTGATAAGTTCTCACCTCGTATCATTCCACTTCAACATACTCAGCCAAAAAGTCGACGAGATGCATAGCTTCCATGTGATCGGACACTCCGGCTTTCTCGATACCGAGCTTCATTTGTAGAAGACACCCTGGATTCGATGTCAGTAAAAATTGAGCTTCGGTCGCTTTGACATCTTCCATTTTCGAATCGAGTATGCGCATCGACATTTCTGTATGAATTAAATTATAAATTCCTGCCGAGCCACAGCATTGGTTAGCTGTTGGTAATTCCACGTAAGTTGCTCCATCGATCGATTGCATGATTTCTCGTGGTTCGTCGACAACTCGATTGACGTTTCGTAAATGACAGGAGTCTTGATACGTAATAACGGCTTGGCGACCGTTTTTTAATTTCAACGAACGTCCGGTTATACCTAATTTTTCAATTAACGTGGATATATCAATTGTTTTCTCGGAAAAAGCCTTAGCTTTTTCCAACAACGCTGGATGATCTTTCAGTAAATGATCATACTCGGATAAAAAGGCTCCGCAACCTCCTGCGTTGTTGACAATATAATCAACATCTTGTGCAAGGAAGGCTTCGATATTTTGAATCGCATTTTCACGTGCCATATCAAGTTCGCCGCTATGTCCTTGTAATGCACCACAGCATACTTGGTTCTCCGGCACCCAAACATCACAACCTAATTGTTGCAATAGCTTAACTGTTGACTGATTCGTTTGTGAGAAAATCGTATCCATCATACAACCCGTGAAAAATGCAACCTTTGTCGTTTTTTTCGTGCTTTCGTACGTATGGCCTTTTTTAATCTTGCTTTTATCAATGATGGGCAAAATTGCTTCCATATCTTTCATGATCGATGGTAATAATGATAGAACTCCCGTTTTGCGCGTTAACGCTTGAATGCCTGACTTCTGGTAAAACCGGATTAATCCTGTCGTCCGCTCCATTGTCCGTTGGTTTTTAAATAAATGTTTGAAAGCACCATGACGAGCTACTTTTTCTGTCATCGACTGTTTTTTCTCCCGTTGAATGACATTGCGAGCACTTTCCAATAATGATCCATACTCGACACCCGCTGGACAAGCAGGTTCACAAGCACGGCAACCTAAACATAAATCAAGCGATTCCTCAATCGAGTCATCAAACGGTATCATTCCATCGCGGACAGCTTTCATCAAGGCGATTCGTCCGCGTGGTGATTGGGTTTCATCAAAATTCGAATGCAAATAAGTCGGACAAGCTGGCAAGCAAAATCCACAACGCATGCAATCGAGCAGCTTCTCTTCTTCCACTTCCTGCTGGAAGCCTTCTTGGATCCGAACGTGCAATTGGGCTTCAGCCATTATGGACCACCACCCGTTTTCTCGTAGACTTCGCAAACATCTTTCCAGGATTCATCATATTATTCGGATCGATTGCCTGCTTGATACTTTGCATGATAGCCAGTCCGCTCGGGCCGACTTTCCACTCCAAATAGGAAGATTTCATTTCACCAACACCGTGCTCACCGGTAATCGTTCCTCCCATGTTCACGGCTGTTTCGAAAATCTCCGCAAACGCATCTTCCACACGTTTCATTTCTTCTTCGTTTCGCGCGTCCGTCACGGCGGTTGGGTGCAAGTTTCCATCACCCGCATGACCGAACGTATGAATCCGAACGTCATATTTCTCAGCAATCCGAATAATTTCACGAACCATCGGCGCAATTTCGGAACGCGGAACCGTCGCGTCTTCAAGCATCGTCGTTGGCGTCAGTTGCGCCAAGCAAGACAGTGCATCCTTACGAGCGCGGCGTAAATCTTCTGCTTCCTGTTCATTTTTCGCCTTGGAAATTTCTCTCGCTCCGTATTCTTCGCAGATTGTTAACACAGTTGCCATATCAGAAGCGACAATCTCTTCTGGTCCATCCTGCTCGATTAACAAAATCGCTTCCGCATCGAGCGGCAATCCAATTTGTTTGTAACCTTCCACGACTTGAATTGTCCCCTGGTCCATAAATTCGAGTGTGGCCGGGATAATTTTGGCAGCGATTATTGCCGATACTGTCTCGGCTGCTTTTTCCAATGAATCAAATACGGCTAATAACGTTTGATTATGGTTTGGCTTCGGAACGAGTTTCAGCGTCGCTTCCGTTACGATTCCAAGTGTACCTTCTGAACCGACCATCAAGCTCGTTAAATCATATCCCGCAACATCCTTCGCTAGTTTTCCACCAGTACGAATCACTTCTCCATTCGGCAAGACGACTTCGAGTGCCAACACATAATCTTTCGTCACACCGTATTTCAAGCCACGTAACCCACCTGAATTTTCGCTAATATTACCGCCGAGCGTTGAAATTTTCCCAGAGCTTGGGTCTGGCGGATAAAACAATCCCTTATCTTCTACGAATGCATGCAGTTCGTCTGTAATTACGCCCGGCTGAACGGTCACCGTCAAATTCTCTTCATCGAGCTCAAGAATGTGATTCATATGACGAAATAAAAGAACGACACCGCCCTTTGTCGGAGTCGTACCTGCAGCCAAATTCGTTCCCGATCCACGCGGAACAATTGGGATCTCATGTTTTTGACAAAGCTTTACAATCCCGGATACTTCCTCTGTATTCCGAGGGGAGACGACCAAGTCCGGCAACGCTTGAAAATTCGCTGTCGCATCATATGAATAAGCGAGCTTCGTAGCGCTTGAATGCTGGACATTTTCTTTCCCGCATAACTGTTCAAATTCTTGAATGATTGCTGGAGATAACATGTAATCTCTCCTTTAAAATGAGTACGTAATAAACCCAAATATCCCCTGATTATTCATACAACGAACGGATCACTTGCCGTGTCGAATCCAAGTATTCGATTGTTTCATCGAACGTTTGCGAAGCGACGCACATAAATAAAATATCGATGACATGAAGTTGTGCCAACCGAGAGGATGTTGCACCGCTTCGGAAGTTCGCTTCTTTTGTCGCTGAAGTAAATAGATTAATATCGGCCAACCGAGCGACGGGTGAGTCACCATACTTCGTTAAACTGATCGTCTTCATCCCCGAACGCTTGGCAATTTCTAATGATTTAATGACTTCGTTCGTTTCCCCTGAGAAAGAAATAGCCATGAATGTATCTTCGGCTGTCCCGTTAGCGATTGTCGTAGCAGCCATATGTAAATCCGAAAAGACAATTGCATTTCGGTTAATTCGTAAAAACTTTTGTTGAGCATCATAAGCTGCAATACTAGAAGCACCGACACCATACAAATGAATATTTCGGCTACTCATGATGACCTCAACAGCTTTCTTCAATTGATCGACATCCAGCAAATCTGCCGTCTCTTGAATCGTTTGTTTACTAATTGTCGTCACCTTATGCAAAATGGAATCAATCGATTCATCACGATTAATATCTCGTTCTTCCAACGGTTCTTGACGTTGCAGGTCACCCGCGATTCGTAATTTTAAATCTTGAAATCCTTTTAACTTCAATGATTTGCACATGCGGATGACGGCTGCACTACTAGTCCCACTCTTTTTCCCGAGATCTGTCACCGTCATAGAAACCGTTTCCTGAGGATGTTCTAAAATATATTGGGCAATTTTCTTCTCCGAATTCGGTAGCTTTTCCATCATTTCTTTCACAATCAGTAGCCCTGAATTCATCAGCATCCCTTTCCTTTATCAGCTATTTTTTTCATCATACAAATGACATGCAACCCAATGGTCATCTTTTACTTCTTGAAAAACTGGGTTTTCAGACACACAACGATCATGGGCAGAAGGGCATCTCAATCGAAACGGACAGCCTGATGGTGGGTTAGAAGGATCCGGAACATCCCCTTGCAAAATAATCCGTTCTTTTTTCTCAGACGTCGATAGGTTCGGAATCGCTGACAATAGAGCTTGGGTATACGGATGTAAAGGCTCATTATAAAGATCTTCTGTCTTAGCTAATTCCATCATTTGTCCTAAATACATGACACCTACACGATCGCTTAAGTGTTTCACAACGTTCAAGTCATGTGAAATGAAAATATACGTTAATTCGAATTCTTCCTGCAAGTCTATTAGTAGATTTAAAATCTGTGATTGCACAGAAACATCTAAAGCCGAAACTGCTTCATCAAGAATGACCAGCTTCGGGTGAACGATCAACGCTCGTGCAATACTGATTCGCTGTCGCTGCCCGCCACTGAATTCATGTGGAAATCTAGTTAAATGCTTTTCTGATAAGCCAACACGTTCAACCATTTCCTTCGCTTTTTCAGTCGCTTCTTTTTTTGTACATAAATTATGTGTCAGTAACGGTTCGACTACTAACTCTTGGACCGTCATTCGTGGATTCAATGAGCTATAAGGATCTTGGAAAATGAGTTGAAAGTCTTTCCGCTTTTTCCGAAATTCCCGCTTTTTAATGTCATAAAGATTTTCGCCATTGAACCAAACTTCTCCTTCCGTCGGTTCCAACAAACGCAAAATTGTTCGACCTGCTGTTGACTTTCCACAACCACTTTCACCAACAATTGAGAACGTTTCATTTTCTTTAATGGAAAAAGAAATGCCGTCAACTGCTTTGACGTAGCCTTGAGTTGTTTTAAAAACTCCCCCTTTGATCGGGAAATGCTTTTTTAAATTTTTCACTTCCAAAACAACTGGCTGATTACTCATTCGGATTTGCCTCCTCATCATGAAGCCAACACTTACTCGTTTGATCAGACCCTACTTGAAAGGCTGGCGGCTCTTCGTTGAAACATTTTTCAAAAGCGAATGGGCATCGTGTGGCAAACCGGCATCCAAGCTCTTGATATTCATCTGGCGTCGGAACATTACCTGGAATGGAATAAAGCTTTTCAGAACGGTCCCCTAATGTTTTAATCGATTTCAATAACCCTTGTGTATACGGATGTTGCGGATTATCGAACACATTTTTAACGGTCGATTCTTCCACTACCTGACCTGCATACATAACAGCAACCCGGTCACACGTCTCTAAAATAACACCTAGATCATGTGTAATCATTAAAATCGAAGTGCCGTGTTCATCCGTTAAATCGTTCATCAAATCGAGTATTTGTGCTTGAATCGTAACATCGAGTGCTGTTGTCGGTTCGTCGGCAATTAACAGTTTCGGTTCTGTGACCAATGCCATCGCAATCATTACCCGTTGTCGCATGCCTCCAGATAATTGGTGCGGGTAATCATTCATTATTTTTTCAGGTCGTGAAATACCAACACTCGTCAGCATGGCAATTGCTTTTTCACGCATTTCTTTTTTGCTCATTTTGCGGTGATATCTTAACACTTCTATGATTTGGTATTCAATCGTATAAAGCGGATCTAGCGCTGTCATCGGCTCTTGGAAGATCATCGCAATGTCTTCACCGCGAACGTTACGCATTTCCTTTTTGCTCAAATGATTCAGCACTTTTTCTTCGTCAGTTCGCAAAATAATTTCGCCTTGCCCAATTGATAGGTTATCTGATAATAGATTCATCACTGCCAAGGAAGTCAAGCTTTTTCCGCTGCCTGATTCACCGACAATGCCATACTTCATTTTTCGGTCAATCTTTAAATTAATATTTTTAATAATGTTAAATGATTTTCGTTTCGACTGAAAATCAATGGAAACATCTTTTAGCTCCAATAAACTTTCCACGCTAACTCCCCCTTATGGAAAGAACCTTTTCAAATGCCTGTGGTTGTGTGTAACTCAGCTTGCCCATAATGACTTCATGGTCAGCATTCGTAAATTCACTGATAGTATTGGTTTCTCCGAGCAAGAAATGATAGCCAAATAGTACAAAGGCCGCAGCTTCCTTCGCATCACTCGAGATCCCAAATTCATCAATTGTTGTGACACGCTGATCTGGTAAGTACTCTTGCAAATATCGAAGAAGCGTTTCATTATGTCCGCCTCCTCCAGAAACAATGACTTCATCAAGTGGTTTATTTGCTGATAAAATGAAGTCCTTATAGCTTTTCGCAATTGTTTTCGCCGTCCATGCCGTCACACTAGCAACGAGGTCATCAGCTGATAGATCCAGCTCTTTTGCTCGCTTCATGACGCCATCGACATAAGCTTTGCCGAACACTTCACGGCCGGTCGTTTTCGGTGGTTTCCGCGAGAAATATTCATGATCCATCAATTCCTCCACAAATTGGCTATTCTCTTGCCCTTTCGCTGCCCATTGACCATTTTTGTCATACGTTAATGTTTTCTCTGACAATCGATAAACCACTTCATCAATCACCATGTTGCCAGGCCCTGTATCAAACGAAGTCAGTTGTTGGTCATCACCACGACCTAAATACGTCACATTTCCAATTCCACCAATGTTTTGCAACGCACGTGATTTCTTTTCATCTTTGAAAAATACGTAATCCAAAAAGGATACAAGTGGCGCACCTTGCCCACCTGCTGCCATATCTGCAGTTCGGAAATCACCGACTACTGGCAAGCCGGTTCGTTCAGATATAACCGAAATATCACCGATTTGCAAGGTACTCTTTGGTTGAAATTTAGTTGAACCTTCATCAGGTAAATGATAAATTGTTTGACCATGACTACTTACAAAATCAATATCTGTCAACGAATAATCTGACTGTTCGATGAGCTGTAAAACCGCTTCGCTGAATTTTTCCGCCAAATAAAAATTCATCGCTGTAATATCATCTACGCGAGCAGTATGCTCATCACATAAAGCCATAATTTTTTGTTTTTCGTCATCCGTATAAGCGACGCTATAAGCATGCAGTACTTCTAGCTCTGTTTCGAACCCAGTACCATTGACCCGACAAAGGACCGCATCAATTCCATCCAAGGAAGTACCTGACATCAAACCGATTCCTAACTTCGACATGTTTTTCATCCTTTTTTAGAAAATTATTGTTTTAACTTCGGATCGAGTAAATCTCGTAAACTATCACCTAATAAGTTAAAACAGAAAATCGTAATGATGATTGCCGTTACCGGGAATGCCATCATCCACGGCGCAACTTCCATATAAGAGCGACTTTCGTTCAACATGACACCCCAAGAAGGATCTGGAGGTTGAACACCTAAGCCTAAGAAACTTAAGCCGGCTTCTGTTAAAATAGCCCCTGACAATGCGAGCGTAATTTGTACGATGAACGGTGCCATCACGTTCGGTGCAATATGCTTTACGATTATTTTCGTATTGCTCACACCGACCGCTTCCGCATTCGTAATGTACTCATTTTCTTTAACCGTCAGCACCGCTGAGCGAATCAAGCGGGTGAAAACAGGGGTAAACACAATCCCAATGGCAATCATCGTGTTCGTTAAGCTTGGCCCTAAAACAGCTACAATCGTCAAAGCTAATAGAATATCCGGAAAAGCGAAAAAGACATCCATGATCCGCATAATAATTTGATCGATTTTCCCTTGAAAGAAACCAGCCAATAAGCCGAACAACAAACCAAAAAATGCCCCGATTCCAACAGCGATCAAGCCGACTTGTAAAGAAACTTGCGCACCATAAACGACACGGGAAAAAATATCACGACCGAATTCATCGGTACCGAAAAGGAACTGAGAACTCGGACCTTCCATTGTGTGCATCGTGTGCATTTTATCAGGCGCATAAGGCGCAATAATCGGTGCGAAAACAGCTAACAAGACAACAAGCAATACACCGATTAGACCGACGAGCCCCACTTTATCTTCTATTATTTTTCGTGTAAAATCTCTCATTCGAATCCCACTTTCTTCATACTCATCTATGCTAGACTATTTGTACGATATTCTCGGATCTAAATAAGAATAGAGTAAGTCAACAAGCAAATTAATCATGACGAAAACAAAAGCAATAAATAAAATAGCACCTTGCACAACGGTAAAGTCACGCTGGTTAATACCGGTTAACACCATCTGCCCTAATCCAGGCAATGAGAAAATCTGTTCAATGATGACCGTTCCACCGAGCAAAACACCAATTTGCATTCCGATAATTGTTAAAATTGGAATCAATGCATTTTTAAACGCATGGTTGAAGATGACCACTCGTTCCCTTACGCCTTTTGCGCGAATGGTACGAATGAAGTCTTGTCGCAATATTTCCAAAATGGATGAACGGGTCATACGCATGACTGCTCCAGCCATTCCTGTTCCGAGTACAAATGCCGGCAAGAAAAGAATTTGTAAGTTCGTTAATGGATCTTCAAAGAATCCAACATACCCAACTGGTGGACTGTAATTAAAGCTAAGTGATAGAACTAAGATCAAAATCGTTGCCAATGCAAAGTTTGGAACAGATACACCTAATAAAGAAATAACCCGAACGGAAAAATCTGTTTTTGTATTTCGTTTCACTCCAGCAATGATGCCGAGAGGGATGGCAATAATCCATGAAATGAAGGCTGCTAATATGGTCAATTCAAATGTAATCGCAAAGCGGCTTAAAATTTCCGGTAAAATTTCTGCACCAGTTCGCATGGATACACCAAAATCCCCGACAAGCACACCGGACATCCATGTGAAATATTGTTCATACAATGGCATATTGAGCCCAAATTTATCTCGTAATGCGGCTAATGATTCGTCTGTAGCGCTAGTTCCGAGAATCGTTTGCGCAACATCTCCCGGGATGACTCGAAGCGTAAAAAAAATAACAATCGAGACACCAAATAACACTGGAATAATCATAAGTAGCCTTCTAATTATATATGCGTACATGAATCTCACCCTTATGTAGAAAGATGAGGCTGCTTATTGATAAGCAGCCTCTCATTCTTTTTTAACTCGAGACAATCAATTAAAATCGAATTGCCCAGTCAATTGAATAATGAACTTACTTCTTTGTTGTTTCTACAATATATTCTGAGTTGTGTGGGTATGGTTGATAGTTTTCAACAGAGTCCCTTACAGCAACAAAGTTTTTCGGAGAAACTAAGAATAAGTTTGGAGACTTCTCCAATAGATGATTTTGAGCTTTCACATATATTTCTTTACGTTCCGCATCATCAATTGTTGTTTTACCATTTGTAACAATCTCATCATACTCTTCATCCGAATAGCCCCAAACGTTTGCGGAACCTTCTGAATTAAAGAAGTAGTTCATTGCACGGTCTGGATCACTTCCAGAACCATTTCTTCCGACAAGAACATCTGCTGAAGTATTTTTCCAAATATCGATATACTCGCCCCATTCAACTTGCTTAATGGATGCATCAACACCGATTTCTGCCCACTGCTGCTGTAGAATCTGAGCTGTATCAATCATGTCAGCATACGTAGAAGCCGCTGTAATTTCGATTTCAAAACCGTCACCATAGTCCGCTTCTTCCAATAACTGACGTGCCTGGTCTAGATCATTTGAATAAAGCTCATGCTCTTTCACATCAATCGACCAATCACCCATGGAAGGTGCAATCGGACCACTCACTGTCGCTTGACCATTCCATACGATATCTGCAATGGCTTCACGATTTGTTGCAAGACTTAATGCTTGGCGGACCTTTTCGTTACTTAAAATCTCATGATTCATATCGAAGCCAACGTAGCTATATTCCAATGATTGATAATCCATTACATTGACGTTCTCTTCGCTTTCCAAAAGCTCAGCTGATTGTGCGGTAACAGTTGTCATATCGACTTCACCTGTGCGTACTGCTGATAATCTTGAAGCTTCTTCAACCATTGTGTAGTATTCCAACTTATCTACTGCTGGCTGTCCTTCAACATAGTAATCTTCGTTTTTGGTGAGTGTTACACGGTTATCTGGAACCCATTCTTCTAATTTGAATGGCCCTGAACCAACTGCAACCTGTTGCAAGTCTCCATTTTCTTCAACGACTTTTTGACTGACAATGGCTGCACTCGAGTTTGTAAGGTTCGTTAACAGCGTTGCATCCGGACTTGCTAAGTGGAACGTCACTTCGTAAGTGTCTGTTGCTTCCATGCTGTCAATCGAACTTAGATAAGAAGCAATATGTGAACCTGTTTCTTCATCTAAAATACGTTCAAAACTATAAATGACATCTTCTGCTGTCACTTCATCTCCATTGTGGAATTTGACACCTTCTCTTAATTGGAAAACAAGTGTCGTATCATCTTTCCAGTCCCATTCTTTCGCAAAATCTGAAGCAATTTCCATGTTTTCATCGAAACGTACTAACGTACTATAAATCTTTGAATAGACTCGAACGGATGAATGTGCTGGCGTAATATGTGGATCAAGTCCTGCTGGTTCTTGATCATTTGCAATCTTTAACACTTGCTCACCAGAAGAATCTTCTTCATTACTTTCTTCAGATTCTGTATTCGTATCTTCCGTGTTCTCATTATCTGTTTCACCGGAAGTTTCACCCTCGTTTCCTCCACAAGCCACAAGCACCATCATGAATGTAATCGCAAACAAAGCCAAAAGAATTTTGTTATTTTTCAAGGTTTTCTACCTCCTAGTATTTTTGAATCGAATCCACTACTTTTTGATGTACCTGTAAGCGATAAGGATTAATGTTCTTTGGTGTAGATACATTCAATCGGTTCGTTAATATAATCCCCGTCAGCTCATTGGTTCGGTCAAGCCATATTGATGTTCCTGTAAACCCTGTGTGACCAACTCCTGTCGGAAATGGTTCACCCGCATGCCAACCGAGTCCTCTCTGTTCGATAAACGACCCAAGTGACCGGTCTACTAACGCTTGCTCAATAAATTCGTTTTTTTTATGTAGTCCCCCTCTTCTATATAAATCTATAATTATTTGTAAATCATCTATACTTCCAAATAACCCAGCATGACCTGCTTGACCATCGAAAAAATAATGCGCATTACCGTCATTCACTTCACCTTTCATCGCTTGATCGAAATTTCTCCATCTAGCGAAGGAAATGTTGCGTTTGGAACACATTTTTCTCTCTGTCTGGTTCCCAAACTCTGTAGATATGACGTTCTCGTTATCTTTTATTGGTCCATAAGTTAATGTTCGAAGTTCTAAAGGTTTTACGATTTTGTTCGTTACAAAATCATCAAGACGCATATCTGTATTTGATTGAATCACTTCACCCAATAATATGAAATTCAAATCACTATAAACCGTTTTTCTCTCTAGATTATGTGTAACTTCAATTTGGGCCAAAGCTTCTAAAAAATTTCTCGTTTGTAAGCTATAAAATGGATACCATGCTCTCAAACCGGATGAGTGGGTCAATAACTCTTCGATTGTAATATGTCCGATTTTTTCTATGAGTGAGTTCTGTAGTGGTAAATGCTCAGCTAATGTTGATTGAAGCGATAGCTTTTTCTCGGTTATTAATCTGAGAATCCCCGTCGTCGTGACAATCTTTGTCAAACTCGCCAAATCAAAAATCATAGAGTTAGGTGATTCATTTACCCACCTACCATCCCGGTATGACAACCTGACCATTTCGTCGTTAGCCTGTTTGAATAAAAGATCGACTGTATTGAAATCGTTTTTTGTTAGATAAGATTCAGTGATGTCCTGGATTTCTTTTTGTAATTCCATCTTTATCACCTACTGTTTTAGCAATTGTTGAATCGCTTCTTTGACGAATCCATTCGAAGCCTTTAATGCAAGTTTGACAGATTCATAAGGTTGGTCCGTCATAATCATCACGATGGCCGGCTTCACTTGAAATTCCGTTTCTTGTAAAACAGTTTCCGCCTCTTCATATGGGACATCTGCGGCTTCTGCCACGATTGATTTTGCACGCTCTCTGAGTTTATGATTAGACGCTTTTACGTCAATCATATAATTTTTATAAGCCTTGCCCACCTTCACCATGGAAATGGTTGAAATCATGTTCAATACCATTTTGTGGGCTGTGGCTGCTTTTAACCGAGTCGAACCTGTCAAGACTTCCGGTCCTGTTTCGACTTCGATAGCGTAATCGACATATTCACTGATTTCACTATTTTTATTACTAGAGAGACTGACCGCTGTTGCTCCAATTTCTTGGGCGAATTTCAAAGCACCGATGACATAAGGTGTGCGACCGCTTGCTGCGATGCCAATCACGACGTCGTTTTCAGTCAAGTTTCTTTGCGACAGATCATCTCGACCTGTCACTTCTTCATCTTCAGCACCTTCTACAGCTACGAGAAATGCTTGTTCACCGCCTGCCATGACCGCTTGCACTTGTTCAGGCGGGGTACTGAATGTTGGCGGACATTCAACCGAATCTAAAATTCCAATGCGCCCACTCGTTCCGGCGCCAACGTAAAATAACCTCCCTCCGTTTTGAAAACTTTCGCGAACTTTTTCAATCACTTGCTCGATTGAAGGTAGCTCTTTGGCAACCGCATCAGCTACCATTCGATCCTCTTCATTCATTAACTGGAGAATATCGCTGATCGGCATTTGATCGAGTTCCAAAGATTTTGGGTTTTGTCTTTCTGTCGTAAGCTTCGTTAGCATATCCATGTTCATACCTTCCTACTTAAATATGAAAGCCTTTACAAAGGATGTTTTAAAAAAAGACTTTCACTTAAGCTAAGTACTATAAATCTATTGTATAAAACAAAATATCAAATTTCAAGACTATTTAGTGAAATTTATTTTTATTTGACAGTTGATTGTTAAAATTCAGAAAGGTGTTATTTGTTTAAAATCCTTGTGATAAACTGACGGTAAGGGAGGTTATTTCATTGATTGAATGGATCTTTTTCTTTTTAATGGGCATGATTATCCTTTTCTTTTTCAGTCGCTTTTTAGGTTTTAAAAAAGAAAATATCGGAATAACATTCGATCAGCGCTACATCAAATTTGAGGATTATGTACATGCGATTCTGGATGAATTAGCCAATAAAAACTATGAGGCTAAATATATCGGTGACCGAACATTTCAAGTCGATGGACAAAAGTATGTACTCGTTGAACGAAATGTCAAAATGGGTGGTGCGCCCCTACAGCAAACGATGTTGAAAAAGATGAAGTAGAACACACTTCAGACGCTAACGAAAAAATCACCCTCGTTAGGGCGCTTCTTTCGACCGTTCGGAGTGTTTCTATTCGACCTTTCAGCTATTTTTATCAGTCGTTTGGAGGAATAGAACGCTTCTATTCAACCTTTCGGCAACTTTTCTGAGCTGTTCGGGCGAATAGAGTGCTTCTATTCGACCTTTCAGCAACTTTTATCAGCCGTTAGGGGGTATAGAGCACTTCTATAAGACCTTTCAGCACTTTTCCTAAACCGTTCGGGAGTATAGAGCCTCTCTATACGACTTTTCGGCAACGTTTCTCAGTCGTTCGGGGGTATAGACGATCCTTATACAATTTTTCCATTGTAATCGAAAACTACAGACTAAGGAGGATATCCGAAATTGAAATGACTAATCAGTTGCACAACTAGCGAAATGCAACAACTCTCTGGTAAAGACTTAAAAGCATCCATCCAGGCATCTGAAGGCCGGGTCGTTTTGTCCGAAGTGATTGGAACGAGCCAGCCGATGTATCCGGAAGTCACCAATGCAGAGATGGCTGCGGCAATTGGTGCCGATCTTATTTTGATGAATATCTTTGATGTTTTTCAACCGATGGTTAATGGTGTGACCGCGAATGCAGAAAACTTAGTCGGTGAAATAAAGCGATTGACGGGAAGGCCTGTCGGAATTAACCTCGAGCCAATCGACCCTCATGCAGAGCGACTTGAAGATTTGAACGATTTGCCGATTGGACGAACAGCTGCCGATGAATCATTGAAAAAAGCTTATGAACTTGGAGTTGACTTTGTTTGTTTTACCGGAAATCCGCAAACAGGCGTCACTAACCCAGAAATCGAATCAGCAATCAAGAGGGCCCGAGAAATCTTCCAGGAAGACGTCATGATTATTGCTGGAAAAATGCACGGAGCCGGTGTCGCTGGTGAGCAAGGTGGGGAAATTATTACGGACGAATGGATTGAAAAATTTATTCAGGCGGGAGCTGACGTCCTTTTGATGCCACCTCCAGGAACAATTCCAGGAATCACTGTTGAGCACGCAAGCCATTGGGCAAAAGTAGCCCATAAAAAAGGTGTTCTTGTCATGACAACGATCGGGACGAGCCAGGAAGGTGCTGATCAAGCAACGATTCGCCAAACAGCTCTCCATAATAAAATGGTCGGTGCAGATATCCACCATTTAGGCGACGCTGGATACACAGGGCTTTCTATCCCGGAAAACATCATGGATTACTCTATTGTCATCCGTGGCAAGCGTCACACATATCTCCGTATGGCTCGTTCTATTAACCGATAAAAAAATAAGCAGTTCAGTTTGCTGGACTGCTTTTCATAAGGTTAGATTTATGGAGGGGAAATCATGAGAACTAATGTTTATAAAACCATTAAATATCTATATGGATTTCTTTTGATCAGTCTTTTGTTAATTTCAGATGAACTGATCTCTGATTCCGAGGATGAAAATCTGATCTATCCGATCAGCATTCTTCTATTTACAGCTTTCCTCAGTGCCCTCTATGAAATTTACAAATCGAAAGTAACGAATAAGCCTAAAAATACGTTGGTCGATTACTTTTTGATGAGTGCTGTACTCATTTTTTTCATTTGCGGAGTATACATAGTTTTCTTCTCGTAATTACTCTTACAGTTTCTCATCCAATTCAATCCTTGGATTTTTTTCCAACAACATCGCAACGAATTTTGCTTCATCGTCTGGGGAAATTAACGCTACCTTATAATGGCCATATAAAATCTCCATCCGGTCAATTGACAAAGCTGGTGCTGAAAAAGGGCTTTTTGTTTTACGTAACTTTTTAATCTCATCGATTGGAACCGTTGACTTAAATGGTCCCGACCGTATAACAATCTTTCCATCCTTTACTAAATATCCGGTTCCAAACCAAATCCATAACAAAAAACCAATCAACAATACATTAATGATGATGCCGATCAAGCTATCATACGTGATCAGTTGATATCCACCAGGTTCGCCACCTACAAAATATACGCCGACTAAAAACAGAATTATTCCCCAGAAAACGATGATAAAAAACAAATCTTTTTTTGACGGAAAATACATCAGCTAAACCTCTTCTCTATTTTTAACGAAACTGATTCAATTCCGTTTCATTAAATAATTTCAAAACTATTCAACGCAAGCAACAGCGTAATCGCAAAGATAATCCAACCGACGATGTTAAGCCAGGTTCGGTTTGTATTTTCACCTAGCATTCGACGATTGTTCATGACAAACATCAGGAACAGAACGATGATTGGTAAAATTAATCCATTTGCATATTGCGAAAAGACGATGAGCTGAATTGGACTGTAACCCATACTAGCAAAAACGACACCTATGATTAAAATGAACAACCAAATCGCGCGGAATTTATACGATTTTAAATTCTGTTTCCATCCGAGTACCCCTGTTGTCGCATACGCTGCAGCAAGTGGTGCCGTCATCGCTGAAGTGATTCCTGCTGCAAAAATTCCTAAACCAAAGACATATTTCGCCCAAGTACCGAGCAGCGGTTCTATTTGATTAGCCATATCGATTGGGTTTTCGATGTTGGTTCCAAGCGGAAATGCAACCGCTGCAGTTACGATGATTGATACGGTAACCACCATGACGATGATCATGGAAAAAATGATATCGAAGCGACTATCTCCTAAACGCTCTTTTCCTTCATATCTCTCTTGCACTGTTGCCGATTGTAAAAAAAGTGTATAAGGAACAATCGTTGTACCGATTAAAGAAATCACCAAAATCGCTGCCCCGTCTGGAATCTGAGGAGCAAATCCTCCAAATATCTCACTAAGATCTGGCTGGATAACAATCGCCGTCACAATAAAACTAAAGCTCATCACTGAAATCAAAACGATGAAAACACGCTCGATCATTTTATAATTTCCAAACCATAATAAAAGGGCAGCTATGAAGCCGATCACGATTGACCAATAACTAACAGGTGTGTTCGTAAGTGCCGCTACACCAATGGCACCACCGGTAATGTTTCCTGCTTCATATGCCGCATTACCGACGAAAATCGCTGATATAATCAAGAGGATTGTAGCTGTTTTCAATAGCGGATTTTGAAATTGATTGCGGAAAGCAGCTCCTAAATCCATTCGAGATACAACACCTAAACGAGTCGTCATCTCTTGTAGAAACATCGTCGCCAAGACGGAGAAGACGAGTGCCCAAATGAGTGTGTAACCAAATTCCGCACCAACAGATGAAGCTGTCGTTACGGTCCCAGGCCCGACAATTGCAGCAGCGACAATCGTTCCAGGTCCAACCCGCTTCAGTCGTTCGACCAATCCTTTCTTAGCCATATGAAACCTCCCCGGTATTTTTTTAAATCCAGCATACAATATTTTCTGATTATTGACAAAGTTCAAGAGTATATAAAAAAAGCCTCAACAGCGCACTTTGGCTATTGAAGCTTTTTTGATAACTGTTTATTTTTCATCAATAAAATAATGTGCACCGTTAGCGACACGCTCTTGGGGACTCAATCGGTGTCCCTCTTGGTCTTCGATTCTAAGTTCACCTTGCAAATGCTCACTAAATGCTTCTTTATCATAGGTTAATAGGGCATCTCGCACACGTGCACCCATAAATACTTCAACCTCTTTTCCGTTGACGTAAACATTTACAGTACCATCTAAACCTTCTAGTTCACTCATGTAATCACCTCGTTATTTTCTGCCACGAATTTTGTTGTATAATTTCTTAGCTACAAATACACGAAATAACATTCGAAAAATCCATCGCATTAGGGACACACCTTTTTTTGCTTTTGCTTTACTATTCCCTGATTGCTCTGTTTTCAATCATCGTGAGCTTAGATGGAGCTGAGTTTATAACTTTCCATTCGTAAACTTTTTAGTCAGTTTGAAATGGATATAAGATGCGAGGACTACTCCAAAAATGGCAATTCCCCAGCTGAGAATCCAATGCAGTGTAGAATGATCAATTTTATCTAAGATCCAGTTACCGAAAAAGTAAATAATGATAACACCGACCGCGACAGCCGTCACAAGGCTAATAATGAATCCAATCCATTCGCGAACCTTTAACTTTTTTAGATCTTTCCACATGAAAAAAACAATACCAATCAACACTAACACAAATGAGACAACTTCTCCCATAATTATCCTCCTAGCTCATTTCATACATGCCAAACACAATTTTACGGCTTCTTGTAAATCCACTTGTGACCAGCTCGGGATCCGACCATGCTCAACAGCCAGTTGATGTGATGCTGGTATATGAATAAACCCAGTCGGCACTTGTTGGTTATTTTGTTGAAAATAATAAAGCGCTCTGTACATGACATGATTGCACAAATAGGTACCTGCTGAGTTCGATATTTTCGCTGGATACCCAGCTTCATGCAAGCGGTCCACCATTTGTTGAATCGGCAACGTCGAAAATATCCCGTCTGGTCCGTCCGTATGTATTCGCTCGCCTCTCGGTGTGTTTCCAGCATTATCCGGTTGATCTGATTCATTGCAATTCATCGCAATTCGCTCAGGTGTTAATTGATTTCTCCCACCAGCTAAACCTAATGAAACAACGGCATCTGGCTTCAATTCTTCGATCAATTTGATGATCGCATCACCACTTTTTTCATAATCGACCGGCAAGATTTTCCCGACTACTTTATAGCCAGCCAATTCAATTTCATTTAGATTTTCAACGATCGTCATTGTTGGATTTTCGCTAAAATTTAAAAACGGTTCAAAACCAGTTAACAATAATGTTTTCATCTGACTCGCTCCCTTTCCTGCCATTTTAACACATGTTCGATATGATAAAATGAAGAAAATAACTGAATGCATAAAGGAGTCATTCCATGATCCCGATTAAAAAAATCACTTTGCATAAATTACGCATGCAAATGAAAAATCCGTTTCAAACGAATTTTGGCACACTGCAAAATAAAGAACTTTTTATCATTGAGATCGAAGACGGTGAAGACAATCGTGGTTACGGCGAGTCCGTTGCCTTCACAGAGCCTTGGTATACCGAGGAAACGGTGGCAACGACAGAGCATATGCTCATTGATTTTTTAATTCCGTTATTGACGAAAAATCCAATAAACCATCCGCACGAAGTCACCAAACGGTTTTCTGTCATTCGACGAAATAACATGGCGAAAGCATCGATTGAAGGCGCTGTTTGGGATCTTTACGCCAAAAGAAAAGGCATCTCGTTGAGTGAAGCACTCGGCGGTAGTCAACAAACGATTGATGTCGGCATTAGTCTTGGTATTGCTCCCACAATTGAGGAACTGCTCAACCGTGTCCAAGAAAAACTAGATGCAGGCTACAAGCGGGTGAAATTGAAAATCAAGCCTGGCTTTGACATCGAGCCACTGACCGAGGTACGGAATAAATTCCCGCACGCACAATTGATGGCTGATGCCAATTCCGCCTACACACTCGACGACCTTACCCATTTGAAGCGACTCGATGCATTAAATTTAATGATGATTGAACAACCACTTGGACATGATGATATTGTTGACCACGCTTTGCTTCAACAAGCCATTCATACACCAATCTGCTTAGATGAAAGCATCAACTCGTTTGAAGACGCTCGGAAGGCTGTTGAACTTGGAAGCTGCAAAGTCATCAACATCAAAGTCGGACGCGTCGGTGGACTCACTGAAGCTAAACGCATTCATGACTATTGCGCCAAAAAAGGAATCACCGTTTGGTGTGGAGGTATGCTTGAAGCAGGCATCGGACGCGCACATAACATTGCACTCACAAGCCTGCCGAACTTTACTGTACCTGGAGACACCGCAGCTTCTGCACTTTATTGGGATCAAGATATTATTAAACCAGAAGTTACCGTTGATAACGGACAAATAACCGTTCCGACTGGCGCCGGGATCGGATTTGACATCGATCATGAGGCGATGGAGAATTTTACGATTGCTAAGAAAGTGTTTGAATTTTAATGCGACTTTAACGAGCGTGGGGCTGAACCGTTCAAACGAAAGCGTTAAACGTTCAAATGATGTGCGTGAACGTTCAAACGGCTGCGCTAAGCGTTCAAACAAGAGCGCTAAACATTCAAAAGAATAACGCAAACGTTCAAAGGAGCCCGTTAAACGTTCAAAAAGAGTGCATGAACGTTCAAAGAAGTAAGCTAATCGCTCATAGCACCCACAAAAAAGCGCGTTCTTCATTCATCGTATGAAGAGCGCGCTTACTTCTATTATTCTTCTCTTGTCGCATCCATCGCTTTAATAATGCTATTACGGAACCCGTTTTCTTCTAAAGCAGCGATTGCCTTAATTGTCGTGCCTTTCGGTGTACACACTTGATCTTTCAGCTCTCCTGGGTGAATGTCCGTGTCGCGCACCATCTTTGCGGCTCCTAACACAGCCTGACTCGCCAAGCGATACGCCTGTCTGCGTGGAATCCCTTGCTTCACCGCACCATCCGCCATCGCTTCAATCATGACGTAGACATATGCCGGGGATGATCCGGATATTGCTGGGATGGCGTCCATTTGCTTTTCATCCATCACTTCCACTTGTGAAAAAGCTTCGAAAATCTTAATGACTTCACCTTGCTCTTCATCTGATACGTGTTCATTCGGGCTAATGACGGTCATGCCCTCCCCGACAAATGAAGGTGTGTTCGGCATACTGCGGACAACTTTCGTTTGCTCCCCGAATACATCAGTAATATCTTTAATCGAAACACCTGGTGCAATGGTGATAATGATTGAACCTTTCTTCAAATGTCCTTTTACTTCCTCGATCACTTCTGGATAAACATACGGTTTCACTGCAAAAAATAAATAATCACTTTCAGAAGCGACTTTCTTATTATCTCTGAACATTTCAATCCCGTACCGCTCTTCCATCCAATTGATCGTGCGGGTCGTCAAAGCGGAAGCAAGAATCTGATTTTTATCCACCATTCTCGATTCAAGCATCCCACCAATCATTGCTTGAGCCATTTTTCCACTGCCAATAAAACCAATATTTTTATCCATTTAAAATTCACCTCGTACGAATAGTTGCATTTTATTTTAGTAGATAGAAGCTTGAAAGTACAGGGTTATACTAGGTCAAGTTCATACATGGTTACGATAAAAAAAATTAAACAAAAAAGAACCCGCCTTCTATTAGGCGAGTTCATCATTCAATTCGGCGTTGTCATCAACGCATTTTTATCAATTTTTCCGACATGCGTTTTCGGGAGTTCATCGATTATATGAAAGCTTTTCGGTATTTTATAACGAGACAATTTTTCAGCGCAATACATTTCTAAATCGACTTCCGTTATTTGGTCATCATTCACCGAAACGTAAGCGACGACTTTCTCGCCCCATTTTTCATCTGGAATGCCCAGCACCGCTACTTCATTGACCGCCTCATTCGATTGGAGCCAATGTTCGATTTCGAGTGGAAAAATATTTTCTCCACCAGAAATGATCATTTCCTTTTTCCGGCCAATGATATACACGAAGCCATCTTCGTCAATCCTTGCTAGATCGCCTGTTTTCAACCAACCATTTTCTAGTGAACGGTTCGTTTCCTCATCATTATTCCAATAGAATTCGAATAAATGATTTCCGTGAAGCCACAGCTCGCCAACTTCTCCTTGTTCTACTTCATTTCCTCGATCATCTACGACTTGAACGTTATTAAAAATCATCTCTTGCCCGACGGAGCCACGTTTCATCCGAGCAATTTTCGGATCGATATAAAAGTTATTCGGCCCCGCTTCCGTCAATCCGTATCCTTCTTTGAAGTCCAATCCTTTTTTGGCGAAGTGTTCATAGATTGAAAGCGGACATGGAGCACCACCAGATAGGAAGACTTTCATTTTCGGAAAATCACTCGCACGGAATATTTCCGTTTGCGTGATCATGTGATACATCGTCGGAATGAATAATACAATCGAACATTCATAGGTTAATAGATTGCTGACCGCTTGTTCAGGTTCAAATGTAGATTGTAGGACAACGGTCCCTCCTGCCAACAAAATCGGCGTCGACAGTGCATTCAAACCACCTGAATGAAACATCGGAATCGCCGTTAATGTACAATCATCTTTTGTTAATCCCCAACTGACAATCGTGTTTAATCCATTCCATAAAATTGAGCGGTGACTAAGGACTGCCCCTTTTGGCTTACCAGTCGTACCTCCTGTATAAACCATTGCGAGTGGGTCGGTTTCTTCAAGGGAAACTTGATAGGAAACGCTAGTTGAAATATCCAGATTATCTACATATGTTTCATCTATAATGGCAACTGATTCGTACATCGTTTCAATCCAATTATGCTCTTGCGCAAAAGTTGTATGGACTGCCACCAACTTTGGTTCACAATCTTTCAATACATACGATAAGTCCGACTCACTCAGACGCCAGTTTAATGGGACAAAAATGACACCTGACTTCATACAAGCAAACAGAAAATCGAAATAGCTAATATCATTCGGCGCAAGCAGTGCAACCCGATCGCCTTTTTCAATGCCATTTTCAAACAAGTATCGACTAAGTTGTTCAGCACGTTGGTTAATTTCGTTATACGTATATCGGCGTCCATTTTCGGATACGATAACCGCTATCTCATCCGGATACAATTTGGCACGTGAACTGATCCAATCCAACCCTTTCAACATTTCCCTACACCTCCTCTAAGTGGACATTTACATCATAATCGCGCCATCGACATGAAGAACATGGCCGTTGACGTAATCGGATTCATCACTGGCTAAATAAAGATACGCGTTCGCAATATCTTCAGGCTTTCCTAGTCT
Organism: Allobacillus saliphilus; assembly: GCF_018138385.1. GTDB lineage: Bacteria > Bacillota > Bacilli > Bacillales > Alkalibacillaceae > Allobacillus > Allobacillus saliphilus. Next base: position 25,958 of record NZ_JAGSIE010000003.1, on the reverse strand, counting down.
GTTCAACGGTACTTGCTTCACAAGCCCGTCAATGACATGGTCGGGTACCGTCGAGACCATAGATGTTTCCGTAAATCCTGGAGCGACCGCGTTGACGTTGATATTTTTACGCGCGAGTTCTTTTGCCCACGTGTAGGTCATGCCGATCAATCCCGCTTTTGCCGCTGCATAATTCGTCTGACCGACATTACCATATACACCGGAAACTGAAGAGGTGTTGATGATCTTGCCTTTCCCGTTTTCAATGAGGTGTGGCAAGACAACTTGCGTACAATGAAAAACACCGGTCAAATTAACGTCAATGACACGTTGAAATTGTTCAACGGTCATTTTCGAAAGCATCGCATCTTGAGTAATTCCAGCATTATTGACTAAAATATCAATCTTTCCGAAATGGTTTCTCACTTGTTCAACCATCGCTTCGACACTTTCACGCTCGGCGACGTTCACTTGCACGAACAACGCATTTGTACCAAGCTCACTCGCCCGGGCTTCTCCTTGTTCACGATTGAAATCGGCAATCGCGACTTGTGCTCCTTCTTCAATAAATCGCTTGGCCGCTTCAAAGCCAATTCCATTCGCACTGCCCGTAATAATGGCAACTTTATTGTTCAACCGCATTGAATTCATCCTTTCATTTCTGTAAGTAATCTTCGACTGTTTTCACGAGCGTTTCCAAATCATCAATCATCGGTGAATGACCACAACCAGTCAATTCTTGATACGTCACATCACCTGTTAAATCTTCCATAATTTCTTCTGCCATTTGTGGCAAGACAACATAATCCAAATTTCCTTGCAAAACTAAAACGGGAACATCGATTTTCTCGACTTCATTCGTCCCTTCAACTAACCCGTTATGGACTGGGCTAATATTAAACGTATTTAAAGCATGGTAGCATTCAGCGATATTTCGTTGCGTGAAAATATCCGCTAAATATTCATCGTATTTAGCAGGATCCGGCTGTTTCTGTGTGTAAATTGCTGTATCCCAGACGAGCTTCATCGTCTCTTTGTCTTGGTTTCGTTGAGCTTGCTCCATCGTCTTCGTTTTCGCCGGATCGTTTTTAATCTCTTCATACGTTTTCAACCGCTGCTCTACGTTCGGCGTCCCATCCGGATTTGTCGCATAAAAAGGATAGCCACGGGTTGATCCTGATGCGAGGAGAATGAGCTTCTCACATGCCTGCGGACGATTCGCGCAATATTGCATCGCAACTGTTCCACCCATCGACCAACCGATCATCGCGTAAGGCGTTAACTCCAATTGGTCAACGAATTGCTCAATCGTCTTCGCAAAATCGTTAATCTCTCGAATCGGCTTGTTGTAGCTTGATTCACCAAATCCTTGTAAGTCCGGCGCAATTAAGTGATAATCTTCATCTAAAGCTTCAAATAACACATCCCAATGCTTTGAAGAAACCATATTTCCGTGGATCAATAAAATGGTCTTACCGTTTCCTTTACGTTCGCGGTAAGCAATTTGCTCACCATTCGGAATCTCAACAGATTGTAATGTCGTCATCATGACGTAAGCCTCCTTTTTCCCCATTCAACGACAGTCGCTCCCCATGCATAACCAATGCCTGCACTGACAAAAACAACGAGGTCGCCTTCTTTCACTTGCCCGCGCTCTACAGCCAGCTCTAACGATAAAATTTGATCCATTTGGCCAATATGACCGTAATCAGATAAGTAAATCGCTTGATCAGCTGACAACCCAAGTTCATTCAACACATAATCATGGGCCGATTTTTTCATATGCAAAATGGCCAAATAATCGATATCCGCTTCTGTATAACCTGACTTTCTTAAAGCTTCGCGAATGACCGTTAAAAAGTTACCCATCGACTTTTGCTCAAGCCGTTGTTTCATCCCTTCCGGATCGAGCACATCGAGTTGATAAAGTCCTTGTGCCAGCACTTCCTCAGACATCGGTGTTTTCGTTCCACCACCGACAACGACGACATCCTCTGAAAAATCGCCGTCTGTCATCAAATGACTTTCGCGCACTACATTTTCATTGGCATCTGCCTGTAAAATCATTGCGGCTCCACCTGCCCCTAAGTTATACATAAACCTCGTTCGCGGATTGTCATAATGGATGAAATCAACGTTGCGGTAACCACCTGCAAGCAAAACCGTTTGAATCGTCGGATCGGATGTCATCATATCTTTTGCGACTTTCATCGCCATAATCGTCGTTCCACAACGAAGCGCGACATCGAATCCCCACGCATTCGTGCACCCGAGTTCTTTTTGCATTTTAATGCTCGCGGTCCAAAGCAAATATTCTTTATGCTCTTCGCCGATATAAATAATTAAGTCGATATCTTCTGGTTTTACGGCACTTTTCGCAAAGGCATTTTTCGCTGCACGGATACCCATTTCTACTGTATGGTCATCTTCCCCAGGTATCGGTTTTTCGACAATCCCCATCTTTTCTTTAACGACTTCAACCGGAACGCCTGATTGCTCGGCGATTTCTTCACCTGTCATTCGTTTTTCTGGTAAATAAACGCCAGTTGAAACAATACCGATGTTACTCAACCACCTCACCCCGCTTCGGTTGTAAATTCGTGCGAATGAAGGAGAGAGCTTCATCTACGTTTTCGAAAAAAGTATTCTCATCCGTTTGGACGTTCGTCACTTTAATTTTGACGAGTGTCTTCGAATCATTCATTTGTTCTTGATAACGAATTATATACGATTGAATCGACGAACTCATCATTATGCCCCCTCTTTTCGCAGAGACTTTTCCGTTGTATCATACTGTTTTTTCTTTGTTTTACGTTTGGCTAGTTTGTTCTGGATCGTTCCGACAATACCGTTCGGGAAGAAGATAACCGCTAAGATGAAAATCGCTCCAAAAAGAATCATCCAACGTTGAAAAATCCAGTGGATATTCGCTAAGTCTGATAAGTAATGGTGCGAGAAATTGATGATTGCTGACCCGATAATCGGACCAGTCAGCGTACCGACACCACCGATAATCGTCATCATTAACGCATCCAATGTCACTTGGATATCAAATACACTCGTATCGACAAAGCGGATACTTATGGCGTACAAGACCCCTGATAAACTCGCAACCATTCCTGAAATGACACTGATCAGCACTTTATACGGCATGATCCTGTAGCCTAACGACTCGACCCGTTGATCATTTTCTCGGATGCCTACGAGAACGCGTCCAAGCGGTGATTCAGTAATTCGTTTCATCCCGAAAAACAACAAGATCATTGCCAGTAAACAAAATAAGTAAATGACAAAATTTCGGTGTTCCTCTAAAAATCCAGGCAGCTCTGGTATGCGGAATGTAAAACCGTCATTTCCACCAGTGACCGAGCGCCACCGCTCAGCAATATAAAGGAACATCCCTGCAAGTGCTAACGTAAGCATCGCGTAGTAATGACTTTTTAATTTCAACGTCAACATGCCGGCTAAAAAGGAAATGAATCCGCCAATCAATACGGCGACAAGTGTCCCTAGCAGAAAACTGACGAAGGATGCTTCCATCCGGTCCATGACGATTGCGGCACTGTATGCACCGACACCGAAAAACATCGCGTGCCCGAACGAAACAATTCCGGTATAGCCTAAAAGCAAGTCATAGCTCATCGCAAAAATGGCAAAAACGAATATTTGAATCATTAAAAACATGAACCAACGTGAATCGTTAATAAAAGGTAAAAACGCTAACGCTAATCCAATCAGTAAATACACTTTCGTCGACAGCTTCATTCTTTTCAACATCATTTGTTAGACACCCCGCTCACATTGAATAATCCTTGTGGACGGAACAACAAGACGATTAACATTAACAACATCGTCACGACCATTGACAAAATCGGTACGTAGTAAGCCGTAAACGTATTGGCCAAACCGACAAGAAGGGCAGCCACTAACGAACCTGGTATACTTCCCATTCCACCGATGATGACAACGATGAAAGCGTAAATGCCAAACTCCATGCCGAGTTCTGAATAGATCGCGCCTGCACTTGGAGCAAATAATGCACCTGCGAAAGCGGCTAGTGCTGAACCGACCATGAACACGAAAATGAAAATCTTTTTAATGTTAATGCCTAGAGCCTGAACCATTTCTTTATTCATGACACCCGCTCGCACAATCAACCCAATTTTCGAATAGCGAAGCGTGAAAAACATGAGACAGAAAATAAGTGCACCGACCAAAATGATGAACATTCGATACTTAATAATCGTAATATCACCAATTAACCAGGACCCTTTCAAATAATCAGGCACAGGAGCCGGAAGGACATTCGGGCCGAAAACAACCTTGATTAACTCCGACAGCACGAGCATTAAACCTAACGTAATTAAAATTTGACGAATATGATTGCCGTAAACAGGTCGGATAATGAAAACCTCTGTCAGTAGTCCTAATATTAAGCCCGTTACAATCGCACATAAAATACCAATCCAAAAGCTACCGGTTAAGCTGAAGAAAAATACACCGCTATAAGCACCCCAGACGAACAGCCCACCGTGCGCGAAATTCAACACACTCATCAAGCCGAATATTAACGTCAAACCAGAGGCAATGAGAAAGATGAGCATCCCCGTTGCGATTCCATTGATCGATAAGTTAATAATCAGTTCCATCTCTAACCCTCCTATCCGATCCCTAAATATTTTCGTTTCAATTCCTCGTTTTGCTCAAGGTCTTTCATATTTCCGTGATGCATCGTCATCCCGTTATCCAGAATGTAATATTTCTCACCTAATCGTTTAGCCATCGAAAAATTTTGTTCGACTAATACGACGGTCGTGCGGTCTTTGATTTTTTCAATTGCATCAATAACCGCTTCAACAATGACAGGAGCCAACCCCTTACTCGGTTCATCAATTAAAATTAAATCTGTTTCATTGATGAAAGATCTCGCAATCGCTAGCATTTGTTTCTGTCCACCACTTAGTTGACCCGCTGGCTTTTTCCAAAAACGTTTTAAATCCGGGAAAAGATCCAGCGACCAATCCAAGCGCTCTTTTGTTTCATCATTTTCATGACGCATCGCAACCCGCATATTTTCGCCAACCGTCAAATCATAAAAAATCCCTTGGTCTTCCGGCACATAACCGATCCCTTTATTGGCAATTTGGTAAGGAGCGCCTTTCGTAATGTTCTCTCCTTTGAATGTCACCGTTCCTGCTGAAGCTGGGTTCAAGCCCATAATCGTTCGAAGTGTCGTCGTTTTGCCTGCACCGTTTCGTCCAAGCAACACCGTCAGTTCACCTTTTTTCACTTCGAAATTCACTTTTTGCAAAATATGAAACTGGTCGATATACGTATTGATCGATTCTAACTTAAGTATGGACTCGCTCATTCGGATCACCTCCCAAATACGCTTCTTGAACCGTTTCATTTTTCATAATTTCTTCCGGCGTTCCTTCCGCAAGCAACTCACCGTTAAACAGAACCATCATGCGGTCCGATAAATCGAGGACCATTTCCATTTTGTGTTCAATCAAAACAATCGTCCGGTCTTCCTGTTTTTTAATATTTTCGATGACACGTAAGATTGTCGGTACTTCCTCCAGTGACATCCCTGCCGTCGGCTCATCTAATAGAAGCAACTTTGTTTCCAAAGCGAGCAACATCGCAATTTCTAGCTTTCTCTTTTCACCATGTGATAGATGAATAGCTAGTGATTCGGCTTTTTCATCGAGTAAAACGATATCTAAAAGCTCATGCGCTTCCTCTTCAAATGCTGTATAACTTTTAAAATGGCGAAACAGATTAAAGCGAACTTTTTCCCGCGACTGAATCGCAAGGCGAATATTTTCCAAAACGGTTACATTCGGAAACACGTTCGTCAGCTGAAACGAGCGGCCGATTCCTGCTCTCGTTCGTTCCACGACGGACCAATCCGTGATCTCTTTTCCTTGATAAAAAACTTGCCCACTTGTCGGCTTCAATTGTCCGCTAAGTAAATTGAAAAAAGTCGTCTTCCCGGCACCATTCGGCCCGATGACGGAAGTGAATTGATTTTCTGGCAGTTGAACAGAGACTTGATTAACTGCGACATGCCCACCAAAAGCAATCGTCAAATCCTTCGTTTCGATAATCGAATTCATGGATTGAAGTACCCCCTTACAGTTATGTATCGGATGAACTTCAACACGTCGTTGAAGCTCACCCAGGTAAATCGTTTATTCCCCTTCACCATTCATGATCGGTGGTGCGGTTTCTTCTGGTTTTAACTCACGAATCAAGGTCGGTACAGGATAGTCATACCCATCACGTTCCTCAAGCGTAATCGCATAAAGTGACTGCAATGCTTGGTGATCCTCTTCACGGAAAGTCATCGTTCCTTTTGGTGTTTCGAAACTCATGCCTTCCATAATGTCGATCAATTCATTCGCATCTGTGCTTCCTTCTGATTGTTCAAGTGCTTCCATGATTGCAAGCGCTGCACTCATTCCACCCGGTGTAAATAAATCTGGAACCGTGCCATGTTGTTCTTCCATTTGCTCGACTAACCAATCATTCACTTCATTGTCAGGTAGCTCATGGTAATAAACCGTAAAGCCTTCCATTCCAACTAAGTCTTGCATCGTTTTCAAAGCCGCAATATCCGGTGCACCTGTCGTCAACTTGATGCCTCGACCTTGTAAGTCCATGTCGACAATTTGGTTCCACGGGCTATTCGCACCAGACCAGACGACAAACAAGTAATCTGGGTCATGCTCAATAACTCGTTGTAGGTTTGGCGTGAAGTCTGTCGCTTCTGGATCAACAAACTCTTCCAAAACCATCTCAGCACCTAATTCTTCTGCAGCATTTGAGAATGCCTCAACGCCATCCCATCCGAACGCATAGTCTGGTCCGAGTGCTGCAATTTTTACACCTTCATCGGCAATTGCCGCTGCTGCTGCAACCGCATCTTGTGATGAACTACGGCCCGTACGGAATAAGTAATCGTTAAATTCACTACCAGTGATACTGTCCGCAACAGCTGGCTCGACAACCATAATCTTTTCATACTCTTCAGCCAATCCTGTTACAGCTAACGTATCCCCTGAAGATGATGAACCTACGATGAAATCAACGTCGTCATCATCCAATAACTTCAACGCTTTTTGACGTGCAACATCCGGAGTTGTTTCTGTATCTTCATAAATGACTTCGATCTTTCTACCATTAAACTCCATCGTTCCGTCCGTCGCGTACTCTAATCCTAAGTCAAATCCTTGTTGCGTTTGTTTTCCATAGGCTTCTAATGCACCAGATAATGATGCCAACACGCCGATCTTGATCGGTTCATCTTCCCCACTTGCTTCTTCACTACAAGCAGTCATCAAAAGAACACCAATAAGCAAGACGGCCAACAGCCAAGACTTTCGTTTCACAAACATAAACGTTCCCCCTTAAGGATTTTTAATAAGCTGATTAGCTTTGAATTGATTGTAAAACGGCATAGTTACAAATGAGTTACATAGCGCCGGTTATATTGGTTGGTATTTTGTTTTTTGTCATTTAAAAGGACTCTATTGAACGATGTGGAGGTAGAAAGAAGGGCATTTTTTTACGATGAGTCTTCTTTTTCTAGGATGGAATATAATGTACGATAGTAAAAAGGCTTTGACGGAGAGGCGGGTGACAAGATGGACAGTTTCTTTAGCGGGGATGTACCAAATCGTTTTTCGTTGTTTAGCGCAAGTCATATAACGATGATTATTCTTTACCTCATCATGATCGTTACACTAGTTATTAGCTATAGAAAGCTAGCTGCCAATCAAACGTTAACGAATTTTCTTAGATGGTTGTTTGCTGGAATTCTATTCATTTCGGTGAGTAGTTATCATATGTGGATGGCAAGTAACGACACGTGGCTCTTAGGACATAGCCTCCCGCTTCATATAACAAGCCTTTCAGGATTCTTAGCGATCTATGCGCTCATCAGCTTCAATAAAAGATTGATTAGGGTTACATTTTTCATCGGTTTCCTCTCGACTGGGTTGGCGGTGATGACGCCAGATCTTGCTTATGATTTTCCACATTACCGATATTGGCAATTTTTCTTACATCATATGATTGTTTCAGTTTCCAGTCTTTACTTAGTGCTAGTAACTGACATCCAAATTACGTTGAAGCATCTTTTCACTATATTTGGCGGTTTGCTTGTCTATGCTTTCATTATTGGCGTGTTTGTTAACCCAACATTAGATGCAAATTACTTATTTTTATCAAGGCCGCCAGTGAACGAAACGATTATAAATTATCTTGGAAGTGGTCCAATATATATCGTGAGTTTGGTGTTCATCGGCTTTTTCGCATTTTTGCTATCGTTTGGATTTTATCAATTCGTGAAAGGCTTTAAGCAGAAATAAATCGGTCGGTTGGTAAAATTAACTATATAGCCAGACCCAATGAGGTGAGAAACTCGGCTAAAAGATGCAAAACTCCCGACTTGCTCGGGAGTTTTACTATATTTATGAGTTTGTCGATTGAATTGGTGGATATTCGCCGAGGCGAATATCGCCGTCACGACGATAATGATTCGGCTCGCCCCCCCAATTGAAAAATATATGAGCCTATTACCGACGGATATGGTCTCGACAGACGGATTTATGAGCCCACAGCAAGAAAATATGTGACCAACTTAAAAATTTATGCGCCCTATTCTGGAAATTATGCGACCAACCTGAAAATTTATGCGCCCTCAAGCGGGCATGGGTGTCCTCTCTATGCCCTGATCGAGAATATACAACCCACTCCCGCTCATTCCAATAAATTCAACAATTCCTTCGTGGCCATCGTAGGTTCAACACCTAACTCCCGCTTCAACACATCCTCACAACGTTTGTACCATTTCAACGCTTGTGGTCGGTTGTCTTGCTGATAATAACTGAAGATCGTCAACCGGTACGCCTCCTCCCAAGTAATCTCCTGTTGTAAAATTCGTTGGCACCAATAAAGGCATCGATTGTACTCATTCAACCGAACGGAAACTTGCGCCAAATATTCTGCGCCTTGTAAGAACAATACTTGCAATCGCTCTCGTTCGCTCAACACCCAATCGGAAGGGCCTCGGGTGGATAAATAATCCCCTTCATATAACTCCAACCCTTTCAAAAGCAGCTCTTTCGCTTGCGTTGGATTTTTTTCATCCATTCCCGCTAAAATCAAATGTTCGAATTCATCGACATCCAATTCAATGCCCGCTCGAGGATTCAGTCCATAAGCGTTTCCATCCCGTTTGATAAAAAAGGATTCCTGTCTCGCTTTCCGCTTTGGCTCGACCACTTTCAACAACTGATTCAGCGTCACCTTTAGTTTTTTATTGGCACTCGCTTCGCTTTCACCAGGCCATAGAGCTTCGAAAATTTCATCTTTCCTTACTAGTTTGCTACGTTTTGTCACCAGCAGCTCTAACAATTCTTTCGCTTTCTCCCGTTGCCACATTGAATCTCGCACAATATTCGGTCCAATGGCAACTTCTAATCGTCCAAGCGTTCGGATATGTAACGTATAACCTGGATGATTATCGACATGGTTAAAGCCAAGTTCATGAATTAACCGACCAATATATTTCTGTTGAATTCCTTGTTCATAAGCCTGATGCAATAATGGAATCATCACCTGTAAATCATTCGGACCGAGAAGTGTCTTCTTTCTCAGAAAGAATTCATAGCTTTTTGACTGCATAATGAGTGCAAACTGCTCCATCTTTTCATAAAAATCAGCCCAATCTTCTGTTTGATGACTCAAATACGCCTGCCAAAATGTAACGACCATTTTTCCGTAATCATCTTCACACGTATGGAAATACAGTGAAGCATCTTCGAAAAATTCAGCTGCTTTATTCATTCGATTAGACTGAAGTGAACTGATTCCTAAACAAACTAAAATAAGCGCAGAAAGCCATAGGTCATTCACTTTTTCCGTTTCTTGCAAACCTTTCATGCCCGCTTCCAACGCTTTTTCGTGCTCTTGGTTGTTGGCATACAACATGCACAGCCCCATGTATGGCTCTGCTTTACCACGCGAAACATTCAACTCTTCCATAATCGCTAATGCATTTTCGTAACAAGCTTCCGTCGTTTGTTGATCATACCGTTGCAATAGTTGTTCAGTATGTCCGAGTCGCATCCAGCCACATGCTTCAACAAAAGGAGAATCATACATGACGCCTTGTTGCAGACCAATCTCCGCGTATGTCTTGCCTTTTTCCGGTTCGCCTAACATGGAATAGATGATTGATAATAAAATATCCGTGTTCCGGTGTGATTTTGGCAACTGATTGTATTCCACTTCTGCCATCTGTTCTTTTTTATCTAATAAAAATCGTTTCGCACGCTCCAATTCACCAGTTCGCAAATAAATCCGCGCCTCCAAATTGACGTCATCCAAAAATAGATTCGACCGCTTCGCCTTCTCCAACCACATACCTGCTTTTTTTGCAGATCCAGAATTGATCAAGTTTTCGCCGAGCATATAGTAAAGTCGAGCTAAATCCTCCTGGTTATCACTATGCTGCTCGCGGTACCGAATCGCTTCCTCTAATAACCGTTTAGCCTTAAGCGGCCGAATGGTATCCAAATAAATATGCGCTTTCCCTTCCGAAGCTAAACTGATGACGTCCGTTCGGTCCTCCACTCGCGCCAGTGAAATGGATTGGTCATATAACTTCTCAGCGTCTTCATAGTTCGATCGGTATCGAAAAACTTCTCCTTTCAAGAAAATCAATAACGGCTCATCGGAAGGAACCGAAACAAGCTGTTTTTCGAGAAGCTCTAGCTTCCCTTCTTTCAACAAAGCAAGTCCGTGTTCTGCCAACAGTGCAGCAATTTTACCCGTAGCCTGAATCTCTTGATAGTGTTGGATCGCCCGCTCATAGTTTTGATTGCTCTCGAAAAATTCTGCAGCTGAGATTTGTAATTGGTGAAAACGATCGCTATCTTGCTGCTTCAATCTTTTTTCCAAAAACACTTTAAAGAGGGCGTGATAGCGAAAATTCTCATCATCGATTTTTTGTAAAAATAAATTTTGATTGCTCAGTCTTTCTAACTGCTCACCCGCTTGATCTTGTTCTAACACTTCCTCAATCGTCGGTGTAGAAATCGTCTCAAACACACTCGTATCAAGTAAAAATTGTTGAATTTCAATAGGTTGCTTCATTAAAATCTCGAGCATCATATACTCAAATAAATCATTCAGTGATTCCGTTTGGTTCAGCAATAAATTTTGAACCGACTCGCCCATTTTTAACTGTTGGACAAACATCGTACAAGCAATCGTCCAACCTTCTGTCAGCATATGAATTTTATGTACAGCTTCTTCTGAAAGCTCGATCCCATGTAAATCAAAAACCAAATGCTCCAGCTCTTCCTCGTTCAACTTCAAATCGTCCTGCTTTACTTCAAGCAACTCACTCTTCACTCTCATCTGCGATAAAATCGGCCAGTCAGGCAGATTCCGAGAAGACAGCACAAAATGAATGTGATCTGGGAGATGTTCGATGAATAGTTGAAGCCATGTGGAAATTGGATCGGACTGCATTAAATGGTGTGCATCATCGATGATTATGATAAGTCGTTCTTGTTCTTGGCTCAACTCATTAACGACCATCGCCATAAACGACCAAATATCCGCATCTTGAATCGCGTGGTCCAATGATTCCATTTCTTCAATAATATGTTGACCGAATTGAGCAATGTTTCTCCGAATTGAATAAATAATTTTTTTCATAAAAGGAAGGAAGTCATGGTCATATGCAGATACCGAAAACCAACTGACACGCTCGCTCGTTGTTTCAACAAACTGGCTAATTCCAGTACTCTTTCCATAACCTGCACTAGAATAAATCAATGTTAGCGGATATTCTGGAATGAATCGCAGCTTTTTCTGCAAACCCGCGCGCATGACAAAGTGATCCCTAATTTTCGGCGGCGTAAACTGAGAAACAACAATTGGCACGGTACGCATACAACTCCCCCTCACTTATTAGAATATTATGATACTTTTAATTTTAGCACACTGATACTAGATTGTAAGTAGGGTGAAAAAATAGAAAAGGTAGAAGTCATTGGATGGTATTGAAAACAGATTGCTGATTTATGTTGATATGATATCGATGAAGGAAATCAATTCGAGGGTAGGTATCCGGATTTCTGTTTTGTCCTCGATTTAGATGCTCTATTCATAGATAGGGCTTCGAAATTTTACTCTAACTTCGATTAGAGGTGCTCTTTACATGGATAGAGAGCTAAAATTTTCTTCTACCCTCTTTTAGAAATTTCCTACTTCCACAAACAAAGCGAATTGTTCACTTGCCAAATAGCAAAAATCCGAACGAAAATTCGTTCGGATTTATTGATTCATTCAATTTCGATCGATTATCCAAATTGGATATCCCTGACTAGCTCCCGTAATGGCTCGTCCCAATAGTGTGCATACTGACTCGCATATTGGTAGGCTTCGTATTCAGATTGGCCGATCTCAGGGGAGATTCCTCCATTTTGAAGATTATCTAAAATGCCCATCACAACGATGACTTGATTATTTGATTGAATGGCAGCTTGAATCGTTTTCTTTAATTCTTTCTCACTTTTTCCAGCCTTATAATCAAACAACACTTTATGATACATCATTTCAGTTGTTTGTTCTGGAAACGCATCAAATAGCGCTTGTGCTTGATCAAATTTTTCGAGTTCGATCAGCAACGGAATTAAATCATAACGAACACCAAGATTATCATTCTCGTTTAAATACATGATACGCTCAAAATACTTGGTTGCTTTTTCCTGATTATTTGTTTCGAGAAGATATTGCGCATATGCATATAAACCACGCATATATGGTCTTGTTTCAACCATCATCCAATAAGAACCAGCATTTTCCCTCTCGAATTCATCATCGAATTCCTCTTCTCCGATTTTCAATGCATCTGTCAAATAGCGTTTTCTCTCATCGAGTGGAAGGTGAGATGAATAGAGAACGAGTGCATCGATATAACTAGGATTGATGTTCAACACTTTTTCAAGTATCTCTTTTTGCTGCTGAGGTGGCGCTTGGACCGCTTCTTCGAACAATCTTTCAGCTTCGGTTTTATCCGGCATCATTCCTACACCACCGGTTTCATTCCACTTCTGAATAAATTGTTCGAACTCTTCCTCACTCTCAAAAGTTTGTTCGTTCAACGCGCGAAACATATCTTCTGTCGGACTGGAAAAATCCGCTGCTGGAGATTGTCGGGTAATAATCGGCGATTCCATTTTATCATCAAAATATTCCTCAATTTGTTTTTTTCGGTTACTAATCGACCCAGTTGTTGTTTGATATTTTTCAGCTAAATATTTGAGTGTCACCTTTTTATAATCCTCTGGATAAAGATCTACTCGATAAGCATGCTCAAAAGCCGCAATCATTGGTTCCGGTTTATTGATTTGAATATAATTAATGCTTGCCATATTTTCCCACTCAGCAATCATATCATCAATGACATCTTTATTTCCGGGTTTCTGAAGCTGACGAATCCCTTGCAAAACTTCCTCTTCTTCCGGAAGCAAGGATAATGGACCAATCATATCTTCAGTCGCTTCTTCCATCATTTCATCTAAATGATCAATTGCCGGAAAGATATAATCAGTTGTTCGTAAAAAATCATCAATACTTTTTCCTTCTTCATCTGCTGCATACTGAATCAATTGTTTCAAAAGCTCCATTTCATCATCCAAGATTTCTATTAGTTCATGCGGAAATATTTGATATGGACCACACTGCACGGGGAGACCAAAAACACAGTCTAATTCCGGGTCGTTTGTGTGGAATCCTAAAAGAAGCGACGTTTCTTCTTCGGTGAATACATTTTTCGCACGCGCGACACCATTTTCCATTTCAATAATTTCAAAAAATGACGGCTCAACCTTATGCCATTCATCCATACTTCGGATGACAGACTCCCGTCGTTCTTTTTTCTTTTGGCGCTCGATAACATGATCAAGATAAGATTTACTCTCTTCCTTTTCCTCATTTCGTAACGCGTTCAACAGCTTAGATACTTGATATACAAAATCAAGATCATTGTCTTCAAGTTCCACAAACTGAGTCGGCAATAAATGCGTATAGTTCTCTGTAATCTCAAAAATCATTCGTTGAAACGCTTGGATGGTTTCTTCAAACATCCCTTGAGATACCATCCCTGCCACTTGTTGACTATTATTTAAACAACACTTTTTATACTTTTTTCCACTCCCACATGGGCAAGCATCATTTCGACCAGGCATATATTCACCTCATTTAAGTTCATTTGTTTCAGTATACTCAACTTGATATAATCAGTAAACATAGACGATAAGGAGGTATTCCGTGAAACTTCACTTCTTAATTGGTATTTGGCTCGGGTTCTTTCTCTCATTTTTGATCGCTGGTTGGTTTGAAGGTGAGTTTAATTGGGCTTTCCTAATTGCTTCATTGATCGGTGGTACGCTAGCTCACTTTTTACTCATCGTTCCACTTTCACGTAAATATCCTCATAAAGAATCAAAATAACATAACAAGAAGCGGAACACTAACGACAATTGCTATGACGCGAATCGTATGTACCATGATGACGACAGGCATTTGGGCACCGAACTCTTCGGAAATAATTGTCACTTCACTCATCCCGGCTGGAGCTGAACTGCAAAAGGACGTTACCATATCGAATTGAAAAATACGATGAAGTACCCACGTTAAAATGACGGCAAGTATTAGGTGTGCAATCGGCGCCAACAGTGCAACCTTCCAAACGGATTGAATCGCCTGGAATGTTTCTGTCGTAAAAGCCAGTCCGATACTTCCGCCAATAATACTTTGCATCACTTTTTTTGCACGAAAGCTAAACGTCGGCAAGTTTTTTCTCACAAATTGATAGCCACCAACCGCAAATAACGACCCTAGCAATGTACCGAGAGGAATGCCTGAATAAAAGCCTGCCGTACCGCCCGCAAAAGCCAACACGACCACAAAAATCCACTTATCCATTGATATCCCCCTCCCTCTTTCTCAATCGCATCGCTAGTTTCAGCAATACCGGAAATAGGCTCATAATGACAATGACGCGCACGAGATGAACGAGCACAACGGTCGGTGCATCTAAGTTTAGTTCTTGTGCCAATGTGGCCACTTCAACAATCGCACCAGGTGATACCGCTAAGGTTGCTAAAACAGGATTGGTTCCAGTTATCCAACCGAGCGTTGCACCAGCCAACCCTGTAAAAATAACGACAATGACCACGACCGCTACTAAGCTTTTCCCAAGTGTGATCAGTTGTTTTTTATTTATCTTAATGAGTGACAATCCAAGCATCGCACCGAGCAACACTTGAATGACGAATGAAATCGAAACGGTTCGTTCTAAATGTAAAATATCAAAATACTTCGCCAAACCGACCGCAAACATCGATCCGAGGACGACGCCAACCGGAAATCGAGAAAAATAACCAATTGCACCGCCGATTAATGCGAGAATAAGATAAAAGATAACTGAAGCTGTCATAGTCTATCGGTCCCTTTCATGCGAACATCTATTTTCCATATTATCGGAGATTCTATAGAAAAGAAACCTAGTGAGTGGGAATGGACTTTGAAGTGGGGCTCATATTTTTTAATATGAGGCACATAAATTTGATTTTTGAGGCCATATTTTTTTGGATTGGTACCATATATTTCGCGGTTGGACGCATATCAATCATGCCAGGCTCATTTCCTCGAAAATCTGGCACATATCCCATCGCGGCGATTCCATGACAAACGTCAACAACTTTTCTATAATGGTACAAGTGAATCACAAAGGAGTTTCAACATGAGTTATATACGTTTGCAGTCGACGGGCATTTTACTAATGGGAATAACGTATTTGATTTCCCAATTCATAGACTCGCCGCTTCTACCAAAATTGGTCAGTATTTTCGCTTTTATCACATTAGTTCTTTTTATCCCTTATTTAACAAAGGTTCCAAGGATTCTCATTAGCTCTTTGTTGATTTTGACGATCCTCTTGTCCATTTTCGGCGAAGGGCTTTTGACGATGCTTTGGAGCTTTGACGAAAATGCGGGGCTTTTAGCGATCTTTATTTTCGTTCCGCTTATTTCCATTCCGATTAAAGCAGGTAGATACTTAGATTCCATGGATGTTATTTTTACCTCATATGTTCGTTCAACAAAACAACTCTATAACTATTTGGCCTTCTCAACAATGGGAGTTGGCTCAGTAATGAACTTAGGTTCTATTCCGATTATTCACCAATTAACGAGCACGGAAGCATTCGATCATCATATGGATACGAAGTTACGGGCAATGAACCGCGGATTTTCAATGGCCTTCATGTGGTCCCCGTATTTTATTTCCGTTGCCCTCGTTTTGAGTTATTTCGATATTTCTTGGTTAGAACTATTCCCGTATGGTTTTGCACTCGCTCTTATCGGTATGGTTATCGGGACGATTGCTCAAGGGAAAAATTCTCAGCCAATCGCTGTTCAACAAGAGGCCGTTGATGAACAAACATTGAAAAATGCTCGGCGAAAAGTGATGCAGCTACTAACGCTCATCATCACGATGACAGGCATCACCATCTTGTTGGAGCAATTTGTTGATTTATCGATGATCACGATCGTTCCACTCGTCGCGATTGGATTTTCGACCGTATGGACATTGTTTTACTTATCACCGAAGCAATTTGCTGAAAAATTATCCGAGTACGCTCAAGATCGACTACCGAAAATGGGGAATGAGCTATCATTATTCATTGCAGCTGGTGCATTCGGGTATGCAATTATCCAAGCTGGCGCAAGCGACTTAGTTATCTTCTTCTTGCAATCAACCGGCATTACACATGTGCTCGTTCTATTGCCATTAATTGCTTTACTCATTAACGTGTTGTCATTTATCGGCATCCACCCAATTATTACAAACACGGCACTCGCGACGACATTTAGTTCATCAATCATTTTTGCTGGCGACCATCTGATTCTCAGTCTCGGCATTTTGAGCGGATGGATGCTGACCATTATGATCTCGCCATTCTCAGCAACAAACTTAATGGTCGGAAACCTCGTCGGAAGCAATTCATTACGCGTCGGTTATAAGTTAAACTTCCATTTTGGCTTGCTCATCTATCTCGTACAATACTTAATGATTTGTGGATTTTATTATTTTCTATAAGGAAAACCCGCCTAGCAAACTGGCGGGCTTTTTTATATGGATGATTTTATGGGGTTTAGCTTGAGCGGTTGGAGTGCTGGTTTGAACGGTTAGCGAGATTCTTTAAACAGTTGCAGCGACATTTTGAACGGTTGGAGCAACTCTTTGAACGGTCAGCGTCTCGGATTGAACGTTCACGCGTTAACTTTGAACGGTCACGCACGCCCCTGCCTTACGAAAATTAAAAACTTCAGGATTCCTCCTGAAGTTTTCCTTACTTAACCCGATAAAGCCAGTCGTGACTGCGTACTTCTCGTTGGCATTCACCTTTTCTTCGTAAAAATTCCAAGTGGGCCAACGCTTCACCAATCGCAAAGCGCATCTCATGAGTGGTCAAGCGGTCACCAAACAAATACTGACACACTTCATAAACAGTCTTTCCGTCTCTTAGTTGATCGAGAATATCATTCAGGCGATCTTCATGATGCTTCACAATCTCATCAATTCGTTTATTCGCTCCATGGAAAGGCTCGCCGTGCGATGGAATGACATAATCAACATCCAACCGTTTAATTTTTTGCAACGACTCCATAAAGGTTTGAAGTGGATTTTGATCACCCATAAACATATAAGAAACATTCGGCGTAATCTTCGGTAAAATATGATCGGTCGATAGCAACACATTTTTCTCTTGATTATATAAAGTAATCAACCCTGGAGCGTGACCCGGTGTAAAAATGACCTCATACTCATAGTTTCCTATTTTAATAAGATCGCCTTCATTTACATATCGATTCACTGAAGGCTCAGGCATGACAAAGTCCCTAGACTCTTTCGTATTCTCACTAATTCCATCAGCTATTTCTTGCGGTATTCCAACGGCTTGATAATAAGCGCGTATCGTTTCCACTGTGTTTTCTGACCAATTTCTTTTTCTCGCTCGCTCAGTAGTTTGCGTCATCAACACTTCAGCGCCAGTCTGTTGTTGCAGCTCGCCCGCATAGCCAGAATGATCCGGATGATAATGTGTAATCAATATTTCTTTCACTTCTTTATCGGATAAATGACTTTGCCAAATCTCCTTGGTGACTGGTCGGTTTAACGCCGTATCCATCACGAGCCATCCATCTTGACCTTCCGCTAAAAAACAATTGACATGATTCAACCGAAAAGGAAGCGGAATTGTAACTTTGGTTATTCCTAGTTCCTCTAACATTCAATACCTCCAGCGATTTTAATGGATTCAGTTATCTGATAATTAAATCATGCCATTTTTTTAACAAAAAATCTATGAAGTTCATGTGAATTCCTGTCGAAACGTAATAGATTCTATCGATTACTAGGAAGAAAGTCTTGTTTATTTTATGAAAGTGCCATACGATTTGATCTGTCTATGTTAAGGAGATGTAACAATTGCAACAATTACCTGCATGCTTGTTAATACATAAAAAATCGTGGAGCACATCACTATGTAGCCCCACGATTTTTTATTCTTATTGATTAATTGCGTCCATTGATTGGACAAGTCCATACCCATATTCACGCTGAGCACCTAATGGCTCGGCTGTGTCACGCAATAATTGACGCAATTGAACATTGGATAAACCAGGCTTCGCTTGCCAAACTTGCGCTGCAACACCCGCGACATGCGGTGAAGCCATTGATGTGCCATTATACGAATCATAGCCATTCCCAGGAACCGTACTTAAAATTTGCACGCCAGGAGCGGATAATTCAACTTGAGAACCGACACTTGAAAAAGATCCGCGTTGATTATTTTCATCAACCGCTGCAACAGCTACCACGGAATCATACGCAGCTGGGTAACCAACTGTATCGAACCATAGGAAGCTTCCTTCATTTCCTGCGGCCGCTACAACGAGAATGCCAGAATCATAGGCAAGATCACTATACTCTTTTAAAATACTAGAACTAGATGAACCGCCTAAGCTCATATTAATAACGTCCATATTGTTTTGGATCGCCCATTCAATTCCTTCAGCGATATCTGCATACGTACCGCTTCCTTGATTATCTAGAACTTTTACTGCATACAGCTCGACATTTGGTGTTACACCAAGCACACCTAAATTATTATCTTGTGCAGCAATTGTTCCTGCAACATGTGTACCATGCCCGCTACCATCATTATATGGATCCGCATTTGCGCCACTATCGTATGCAGAGAATCCACCGGCAACGTTTAAATCCGAGTGACTGCGATCAATTCCTGTGTCCAGCACAGCAACCTTTACACCATCACCACTAAAACCATTATCTTGCGCAGTCGTTCCTTCTACTTGAGGAATCCCATAGGGTACCGTCTGCCCATACGCCTTAGCTTTAGCGTTTTCTTCCACAAATTTAATTTGCGGGTGGTTCTTTAACCCTTTCGCTTGTTTGTCTGTTAACTCGATTTGATAGACATCGAGCAACTCAAAATCACGTAATACATTCCCGTCGTTCACCCCAAAAGCTTGAAGAATTCCTTTTTTGGCAGGACCGTCAAACATGACCATATAATCTTTTTTCTCTTTCTTGTCTGCAGATACACCGGTCTGAAATGCCAATAGCACCAAGATCACTGCACTTAAACCAACTAAAAACTTCTTCATTCGAAACTTCCTCCTTTTGGGTATGTTTTAGCAAAAGATGACGTTTCCTGTTGTGTAAATGAAATGTAACACTTTTGTGAACTTTCTTTAATAGGTAAATTGAATGAAAATTCAGTTTAATGTTTTATGGATAAAAGTGCTAAAACGGTGATTTGCTAACTAAGCAAATTCCTTAAAATGGATACAACCGGGTTGCAAATGTAGTTTCATGGAGGGTTTTGTCGAAAACTTTCAATCGTATGAACTAGGCCAATGGACATTTTTCAACAAAAAAAGCTGGAACAAAATTTTGTCCCAGCCTCTTTCTGTTTTTTATTCGATTTTACTAAGGAAGTACTCTCCATCTTTTTCGACAACGGTATAAGTCCACTCATACGTGTTTGTTTCGCTTTCACCGCTTTCATAGTTAATGGTGATTTCTTCTCTGGATTTAGCCTTCCATCCATCACCACTTTCCTCAACGGATAACACTTCGAACGATTTTAACTCTTCAGTCGTTCCTGCTTCATATAACCGTTTCACAAGCGATTGCTGGTCACTTTCCAAACTACTGCCTGATAAAATATACGGTGAAACGAGCGAATAATCTCCCGCATTGATGGCTTCCACTAAATGCTCCACATACTCACCGACTCGAACTGGAATCACTTTCCCCGGATCACCAGCCGCTTCCTCTACTGTTGTTTCCAACAAACGAACGTCACCATCGTACGTATAGTCAAACGTCTGCTCACTATCCGGAAAACCGAACATAGACAGATGGTCCACAACAACCCACTCACCATCACGGTAATTCAATTGATAGTGTCGGTTATTATTCCGGTAATCCGCCAAATCACTTTCACTCGGTTCAGCGTATGAATTGACGATCATTTCTTCTTCCGTTACCGGAACCGTCACATGCCATTCACCTTGGTCATCCTTTCCAAAGCTCATCATAGTCGGATGGATATTGAAATTCTTATAGTGCAACCCACTATACCACTCATCATTACTGTCAAAAGTCCCGTACATCGATTCATAATTATTTTCATACGAATTCCGCAGTCCAGCATTCATGTCTTCAAGTAAACTGAAATCTCTTGTTTCAAAACTCGTCAAAACAGTTTCATAATGATTCTGCAGCCCATCTGCCAACTGCTCAGCCAATTCCTCGTTTACCTGGAAATCCAAGCGTACATATTCTGAATCAATATGCTGCTCGCCAGTTGACATCGTTCCCCACGGAAAATCAACCTGGTATTCATACGTCGACTGCTCATCCAGTAGAAACGGACCGATTTCCTCGTTAAAAATCGGATCACTGACTTCGTTGCCACTCACGATTAATTTTTCTTCGTAATCATGCTGAAAACCCGTTTCAAATGTTAAATAATCGACATCAAATTCTGGTGAAACATATTCACTTTTGTCGGCAATATAGTGCTCCCTTTGCTCCTCTAACTTCATCCACTCACCCTCATAGGTGAATGTGAACTGGTGAAACCCTCGCACAAGCGGGCCTACCTCAAAAGAACTCTCGCGTTCTGAAAATGTATGAAGGTCCTCTTCCAAATCATTGGATAACATCAAGCCATCCAACGTTGATTCAATTGTCACATAACTCGGTATGACATAGACGCGGTATGTATCTTTCAAAAATCCGTCCTTTTTAACCAAGTACATTTCATCCCAGTATGTTGAAAAATCACTTATCGTCTGATCATCTTCCTCAAGCAATTCACTTTGCTCCTGCAAGTCACGCTTCACTTGATCTAAACGATTTTTATTTTCTTTTAAATAATTCACATACACTTCAATGCTTTCTTTAGAAATTTTTTCTTCCGTATCAGCAAAATACATCGAACCCGCTAAAGACTCATAATCATCCGCTTCAATTGCATCCACCACACCATTGACATAGCGATCCGGTGAATTGATAAAAGATAAAGTGAAGTAACCGGCCAAAATAACAAGCGCAACACCTAAACCAATCGACAATAGCATCTTATGTCTTTTGATGAAAGTTGCAAAATCCTCTTTCTTCTCCTTTTGGCGCGTCGGCTGAATCGTTGCCGCCTGGTTGCTCTTCATCGATTGTTCACTTGAATGATTCAATTGATCGCTTGCCGATGATTCAACTTTTTTCCCGCAATTCGAACAAAAAGCTGTCGAATCTGACAATTCCGTCCCACATTCTGAACAAAATTTCATTCTCTCTTCCCCTTTATTCTATTATTCTAGTTCTATAGTAATATACTATCTAAAAATTCCTACAAAAGAAAGAGCATTTCTAGTTTGTGCAGCCTAATTCGCTAAGTATTCCATTAATTCCTCTCTCGAATAAACCTCCGCTACCTCTTCTCGAAGCAAATAATAATCGACCAATGCTGCTGTTGAAATTCCAAAAGCTTCTTTTATTCCTGCACCAATTACTTTCAAATACGTGATGGAAGGAGTGATTCGTTCGTCCGGATCAATGGCATGGGGATGCGTAAACGTATAGATGGGTCGTCCCTCTTTTTCACCGACGTCAAGGACTTTTCCATACATCTTCGTCGAATCGATGACATACTCACCCATTGATTCCAGTTGATTGAAATCAATCTCCAACATCATGTCGTTATTTTCTTGACGAACGACATCCACATATTGCTCCTTCGTAATCAAATACATCCGTCCATACGTTGGGCGTTCAGGGTCGGAAGTCGTATCAATAAACCCGACTCCTTTATTGTCCCATCGACTCGACCGTTTCGCGAAAAACATCGGAAAATCAATCATGACATTTTCGGCACGCAACGGAAGACTTTGATCACGACAACCAACCTCACTTACGGTACCACCAGGCGGAATGTCACCAAAAATATACGCATAAAAACGATCTTGGTTTATATTCGATCCGTAGCTGGCATACCAAACGTAATTTTCCATGATGAACTCCTCCTTCAACTTTTATGGAGATAACAAAACAATTGGCGCGACTCATATAACCGAGTTGCGCCAATTCACTTACTTTACTCGTCGTTTCATGAAATACTGAATTGCCATAAACGCTAATATCCCTGTCGTCACGACAATGACTACAATCAATAACTTATTCGGTTCATCCGGCGTATAACCAGAAGAATAGTGTTTTACCTTCACTTCATTTGCCGAATCGGTATCCGCTTCAACGACTTCTTCTTCAGGTTTACTTTTTACCAACCGAACTTCTTGGAAAAACCCGTCCGTCACTCGTTGGTTCGAGAAAATATTGCTACCGATTCCGCCAAGAGTTGCATCTTCCTGCTCTTCTTCATCCACGACATCTTCTGCTGCTTCATCTTCTTCTGGTTCTTCTTCTTCGAGTTGTAAATCTTCTAAGTCAGGATCTTCTTCATATGTAGACTCTCTATGTGGTGACTTTGTTGAGGATGGTGGTTCAGTAGATGTATTTGAGTCGTCTCGGGTGTTTGTTGGTTTGTTTGTGTTTTCTGGTGAAGTGTTTTTTCCATCATCTATATTGCTTGATTCTTTATCCTCTTCTTTTGTTGCAGGATCCTCTTCCTGATTTGCACTTTGTTGATCATTTTTATTTGATTCAGTTGGATCATTCTTGTCTTTGTCAGGTTTCTTATTTTCATCAGGCTTCTTATTAGGCTTTGAATCCTCGGGGTTACTTGGATCATTTGTTGATCCGCTTGAATCCTCTTCATTTAACGATCCATCGTCAGGTGATTCCCCCTCATTATTCCCGCCTGGCTGAGTTGCTCCATTCTCCTCTTCCTGAGGTGTTTCAGTCTTGCCCGGTTCCGAGTCTTCGGCTGGTGAATTCTCTTGCTGCACAGCAGGGCCTTCTTGACCTTGTTCTTCAGCAACCATATGCACGGGCAAAACAAGCAACCCTAAAATCGCCAAGATTGCACTCCAATGTTTTCGTTTCATTTCCGTCTCTCCCAACTTTATGGAAATTCGACTAAGTTAGGTAGATTATATCATTCTTTGCTAAAACTTTCCTCCATTCGATAAAGTCTTACTCTAAAATGTCGCGGGAAAATTCGATCCCCTAATGACAGACCGAATACACTTTTCTAACCCTTCAACCTTTTAAAAAACGGCTAACCTTCAATTAATCATTTCACGTTTTTACAATGTTTTGCTATGATATAAATAATCTGCAAACGAAGGAGAACCATTGATGACAAAAAACTTACACTTACGACCGTTAGAAAAAAGCGACTTAGAATTCATGCATAACATGCGCGTTAATTCAGACGTGATGGACTATTGGTTTGAAGAGCCATACACAACACTTGAAAAAATGAACACGATGTATGAAAACAGCCAAGACAACGATTCGCACCGGCAATTTATTTTGTACCAAAATGATGAGCGAATTGGTTATGTAGGCCTTTTTGATATTGAAACAAGACACCGAAACGCAGAATTCGGAATTATGATTGCACCCGAGCATCAAGGCAAAGGTTATGCTGCAGACGCGACTCGATTAACTGTCGAGTATGGATTCAATAAAGTGAACCTACGCAAACTATATTTATACGTAGATGAAGTAAACGAAAAAGCCGTCCATATTTACAAGAAACTCGGCTTCCAAGTAGATGGTACACTACGTGAACATTACTTTGTAAACGGAGAATATCATGATGCTTATGTGATGAGTTTGCTGCGGAAAGATTATACATTTGGTCAGTAAATAGTCACCAACGTAAAAAAGGCTGCCCATGTAGGACAGCCTTTTTCAATCAATTATTCTGCTCTCGTAAGGACCTCTGATTCACCAGAACTTACATGTTCCATTGTTAACTCGTCACCATCGACGTTGAATGTCACTTCTTCAGTTTCATCCATCATGGAGATTTCATACAGGTCATCTTTAATATGTTTGAGGTCAATTTCTAAGGCCATGCCCATATCTTCCCCGAATTTCATTGCATCCTCAGTAATCTCAACGATTGCACCTGTGCTATCTTCCCATTTTCCTTCGATGCTTTGTCCACCGCAGGCTACTAACAATAGAAAACCTGCCATTAAGACGGTCATCAATAACTTTCTCCATAATATCTCTACCATTTATTCAATTGCTGAAATTTATCCTCTATGTATATAAAACTTCAGTCTCTTCTTTAGTGTATCACAATTTCGGATTGTACGACTTTTTTCTACAATATTCGACAACTTATCAGCTAAGCCAATACACCAACACAGGGACGAACAAAGGCATCACCAACGTCACTACCAAAAAAGATAACGTACTGATTGCCCCTGAATAGTCATCTTCCTCCATCAACCTCGACGTACCGATTGCATGTGCAAGCGCACCCATCGCGACGCCCTGTGCCAGTTTACTTTGAACATTAAATCGCCGATAAATCATCGGACCGACGACCGCGCCAAGCATGCCGCACAAGGTACAGATAATCGCAACCAATGATGGAATACCGCCGTATATTTCTGCCAAGTCAATCGCTACTGGAGTTGTAATATTTTTCAGCATCGCCGTAACGATATAATTATGGCTCACTGGAAATAACGACAAAACCAATGCACCAGTAACGACACTTAACAACGAAGCAACAGTTACCCAACCAATGATTTTGACTCCACTTTTCAAAAGCATTGTTCGGTATTTGTACAAAGGGTAACTCAGTGCAACTACTGCCGGACCGAGCAACCAATCAATCCATTTGGCTGATGCATAATACTGTTCATACGATTGACCCGATAAGACTATGACACTGATCAATGCTATGGTCGTTGTGAATACAGGAAGTAAATAATTTTTCTTGCGCTTTTTATAAACCCACTGTGCTGCTAAAAAAACAACAGTCGTCATGACTAGCCACACGAAGAACCACCTGCTTTCCGGTCCATCATTATAGCCACAAACATCATGACAAATAATGAACTAATGAACAGTAATGCGAAAAACGATAATCCAAACCAACTGACTAAATGCTCATACTGCAAAACACCTACCGTTACAGGAACAAAAAATAACGGTAAATAGCTGATGAATAACTCAGCTCCTTCTTTGACCCAGCGGACGAGTCGTTCACCGAAAATGACAAAGACGACAAACAACAACACCATCCCGATCATGCTGCCCGGGAGCCATGGCAATAGAACAACCTGAACGGCTTCTCCAAGTAAATAAAACCCGATGACAAGTAAAATCCCTAGTATGTAAGTAATCATGAACACCTCGATCA
>NZ_JAGSIE010000002.1 GCF_018138385.1 Allobacillus saliphilus | reverse complement strand
GTATCGCTTTTTATCATATCGGAATTTTCGTTTGTGCGCCACAAGACATATCTTTCCGATCATAAAAGAATCAGAAAAATTGAACATGTAACGTTGTGTTATTCATACAATATAGATAGAGGTGATGGATGTGACAAGAGTCAGACATACAAGTAAAGACATCGATTTAATCGCTCGGATGATTCGGGCAGAAGCCGAGGGTGAAGGTAGACTAGGCATGCTGATGGTCGGAAACGTTATTGTGAACCGTGCCGTAGCAGACTGTTTAGATTTTCGTGATGTACGAACGATTGAAGAAGTCATCTATCAAGTTCAAGGCGGAAATTTCTCCTTTGAAGCTGTACAAAAAGGAAATTTATTTTACCAGCCTGCAAGAGAAGTAGAAAGAGAATTAGCAAGAAAAGTCGTACAACGATGGAGGCGACATCCATCGAAATACGCTTTATGGTACTTTAATCCATATGCACCTTGCCCACCTACCTGGTACGGTCAACCATTCACCGGACAATATAAACAACATTGCTATTATGAACCGATTGCGAATACGTGTGAGAGTGCTTATCGATAGTGTTTGGACTATGGAATCTTGGTAATTTATGGGGACAATCTAACGAAATATACGCCTGTTTTGAAGTTTCATCGGGAGATCGCTAAAAGATATGCACCCAAATTGAAAATATATGGGCTTCGTATCGTGCGATATGCACCCTAAAAATGAAAATATGCGACTAAATCTACTAAATATGCACCCGAAATTTGAATTTATGGGCCAAAAGATCAATAATATGTGCCCAACCCAAAAATACCGTTCCCCAGCAGACAAAACAAAACAAGAGACCAAATCTCAAAACGATTTGGTCTCTTGTTCAGTATATTCCCACCGGATCTCGTAATTAAGGAAAATAACTGTACTTATTTCAAAATCAGCCGGCTGTTGAGGCAGCCGGGTTTTGTCATTTTTCCAGGTATGATTTATTAATGAAATAAAAAGCAGGCTTCTGTCCTTGTTGATCGATAAGCTCTTCTTCCAACAAGAACCCAACCCTTTTCCGGATGGTCACTTCAGACTTTCCTACGAATTCAGCTAATTCTTTTACCGTTAATCCTGGAGATGAATCAAAGAAATGATTTTGCGCTAAAATGAACATTAAATTTTGATAGTCATCCTGCATATTGACTAACTTTGAATCACTTTCAATTTTTCCAAACGCTTGCTGCAACAACTGAAATTTTTCACTCAGCTCTCCATACATATCTTCCAGTGAGTTTTTAATGATAGTTAGAAGTGTCTCAATAAAATAATTCAACTCTCCACTACTTTTAATACTATTCGTCATTTCAAATGCTTTTAAATAGTTTCTTCGTTCTTTATTACAACCTCTCGAGAGTGAAAGTGCCGCATAGTCACCAAGCACTTTCGCTAAATACATGCTACTGATGTAACGTGATGTTCTGCCATTTCCATCGTAAAAAGGATGGATATAACCGAAGAAATAATGAGCAATGACTGTTCTGATAATTAAGGGAATCTCATTTTCATTATTTAAAAATGATAGCATGTGTTCAATTTCTTCAATAATTCTATTTTCAGGAGTGATTCCTTGATGGATCACCTTTCCACTTCCCGATTGTTTCAAAACATTGGTGACATCCCGACGGAAGAAATCCCCATCAGGAAGTTCACCTTTCTCAATCTCACCTTGAATAATTTCATCATAAACACTTCTTACATCATTGGGAGATCTCGGTAAATCCGTTTTACCTGATAAAATATTTAGATAGGATTTAACCATGCTAGCGAATCTTTTATTCTTTAATGTTTTTTTTCTTACATGCCGAATACTTTCAGCTATTTCCTTTTTGGTACTTTTAACACCTTCTAAATCGTTCGTATGATATAGCTCTTCCTGAAGGCATTCATCAATGAACTGCCTTTGGGCGACAATCGGCAGTTCTCTAAAAACCATATTAAAACTTTCAGAAATCATATGGATTTCATTTACCAAGCTTAACATCGAATGTGTCGGCACAAAATATAGCTCATAGATATTCGATTGATTCATTGGTTTAATTCTTAGCCCTGTATGAACAGTGGTTTCAAAATGAATTCTGTTGTTAATTTTTTCATTATACCGAGAAAAATCCTCTGCATGAAACAGTTTGTGAGCATATTGCATCGATTTTTCACCACCACTTCTATTCATAATAGTAAATGTATTATTACATATACACCTTATCATTTCTAGTTTTAAGTTAAAAAATACATCATTTTTATAAATAGAATGGATTTTCCTGCTCCCTATGTACTCTTAATCTAAAAATATAAGCCTCGGCATCCATGTTTGTATTCTTATTTTATATGCAACCTAATCAGGCATATATGTGCCGCTTTCTTACTATATGGGACTAACACTGACCGATATCCGCTCAACCTAATATGATATGTGACCAAATTGACGATTTTTACTCCATAACTCAAAATATATGAGCCCATCCTTATCTGAAACCCACTCAACACAAAAAACTACCTCCATTATTTTTCAAGGTAGTTTTTAAGCTTGTTTTCGCATCTTCTCCCGTCTCACATCCTCCCCATCCATCATATAAGCCACCAACACACCAAAAATTAACGCCCAAAACTGTGCGCCAATCCCAAAGATGGTGATATTGGCAAGAGGGATCAGGAATGCCACCATGACAGCGTATTTAAATTTGCCGCTTCCGATCGACATCGTAAATGTTTTGATCAGTATTGGTAATAACAACAGGCCGACGAGAAATTTCAAAATACTTGTTGGGTAAACCATCAAAATACCAATTGCCGGGTAACTGACAAGACCGAAGATAAGCGCAAAAATGGATGCCCACACGGCTGCATAATAACGTTTGTCTTTCTCTCCGACAGCCGGGTCTGAAACGACAGCAACTGGTGCGCCTGCACTTGTGACACTATGGCTGCCGAAAAATCCGCCAAAAAGGGTTCCGATTCCTGAGACCAAAATCGATAAATCCATATTCGTTTGATACCCTTCTGCTTTTAATATTGAATTTCCGATCGTCACCTCACCAAACAAACTAATGATTGCTAAAGGAATAGAAACGGTAAAAATAACTTCTAAGCTGCCTGCAACAGGGCCAACTGTTGGGAAAAGATTGAATGATACTGAATTGAATGAGCTTGGATTAAGCGTTCCATCCACGAACAACGTCAAAGACAAGACAAAGAACACGATAATCGCTGCAGGGAATTTCGGGAAAAATTTTGTCGCAAGGATATATGTGGCTATGCCTATGACTCCCCACTCAATGTGACTAGCCGTAACTTCTACGATATAAAGAACATAGTGAATAATGGTTCCAGAGAACATTGCCATTACGATCTCAAGTTTAATGAAACGTTCAATCCGCCGGTACAATTTGAACACACTAATAAGAATCAGCACAACACCCGCCATACTAAAAGCAAAAAACACTTCATCTATCGGGTATCGATGCACCGTAAAACCGACGAACACGGCCGCCGGTATCGAGGAAGACACGTTTAGCGGAAGCTTTGTTATTAAAGAAAGAATCAATCCTGCGATACCTGCAAGAACGATAGCCCCAAAAATCCAATTTTTCATCAGTTCACTTGACCAGCCGCGCTGCTGGCTAACTTCGAATATCACCATTGTTGGAACGATGGCTGTTAAGATTCCGGCCAATACGCCGTATATCATATAATTATAGGTAAATAATTCATTCCATTTCATAACATAAGGCCTTCTTTTTTTATGTAGTGCCTCTTATTATAACATGATGTTTCTCAATAATTCTGAATACATATTAAATATGATAGAATCAAGCAAAAGGTGATCGATAAAAAGGAGACTCCCTCTATGAAAATCGTATTAGCTCCAGATTCATTCAAAGGAAGCTTGTCATCAAGCGAAGTGACTCAAGTGATGGAACGAGCCATTAAAGATGTCGACCATTCTTATACCGTCGTTTCCAAACCGATGGCTGATGGCGGTGAGGGTACGATTGAAGCGATGTTAACTTCGAGAAAAGGAAAGATAGTGAACGTGCAGTGTACCGGGCCGTTAGGTGAGCCGATCAAGAGTTCGTATATCGTTTTTGATTCAAATGAAGCGGTCATTGAGCTGGCGGAAATTGCAGGCCTCACACTTGTTCCAACGTCGAAAAGAAATCCTGATTATACAACAACCTATGGATTGGGAGAAGTCATTTTAGATGCAATTGACCGGGGCGCGAAATCGATTATGATCGGACTCGGAGGAAGTGCCACGAATGATGGCGGTTTAGGCATGCTGATTGCTTTAGGGATGAAAGCAAGGGATAAGGATGGCCAGCCACTCAGCGGATATGGTTTGGATTTGCATCATGTTCATGGCATTTGTTTTGAGGATTTGGATAAGCGATTGAAGGATGTCGACATCAATGTCGCATGTGATGTTACGAATCCACTTTGCGGCGCGCGAGGAGCAAGTGTCGTTTTCGGACCACAAAAAGGAGCTACTGATCAACAAGTGAAACAATACGACCAGTCACTACACCAATATGCCAAAATCATTGAAGACAATCTCGGTCAATCGTATCAAAACATACCTGGGGCAGGTGCAGCTGGTGGGTTAGGGTTCGCCTTACTAATGATCGGTGGTCAACTTGAATCGGGAGCACAACAAATTGGCGAGGCAATTCATTTGGAAAAAGAGGTTCAAGAAGCAGATTTAGTGATTACCGGTGAGGGACAGAGCGATGAACAAACATTATACGGAAAAGCACCCTGTTATGTCGCATCGATAGCCAACAAACATCGCGTACCCGTCGTTTTGCTTTCAGGCAGTTTGTCTGGTGAACAAAAATCGTTAAATGATTTATTCACCAGTTGTTTTTCCATTGTGAATCGCCCGCTTACATTAGGAGAAAGTATGAATGAAGTAGAAACACTACTATATGAGCAAACAATACAAATTATTAAACTTGTGGGGGCATTTTCTAAAAGATAATTTATATTACCTTTGTTGTTTCTGGTGATCCTTTAGAACTTTTGCTTAATGTTAAAATGCCATCAATTAGTAAACAAATGAACGCTGCCCAATGTAGTAACATACCAAGCACAGGAATAATTCCGATTGTACTCGCTACGATCCCAACAACCGGCCCCCATATATTTTGATTTGATTTCTTCGCAAAAACCAATGTAACAATATGATAGATTAACATAAACAATAATGGAATCCACACAAACGAGAGAATGAATGCCCCTCCAATTCCTGGAATACCTAAAAAGAATTCCATGCCAGACCCAATAAGTTTCATAACGCCGGAACTAATCATTAAGTCGCCTCCGTCAATTTTATAAGTACTACAAAATAAGATATCCATTAACAGGTAATTTTATTCGAGAAGTCAGATTGAAATGCTCACCTGATTAGGTTTAATAATGAAGGGTAAAGATCTCTTTCGCATATTGAATAGCTTCTAAGTTAGACCGTTTTTTTTCGTATATGAGCTCACTTTTTTAAACGGCCAGGCCATCTCTTTGAACACTCAGCAACTTTTTTGAACGGTTAGCTCAACCTTTTGAACGGTCAGCGCACTTCTTTGAACACTTAGCTCAACCTTTTGAACGGTTAGCGCACTTCTTTGAACGTTCAGCGCTATCTTTTGAACGGTCACCATGTTTCCACAACATATAGACTAATTCTCCTCCCTCTCTCACCCTAAACCAAACAACACCCAGGACTCCACTCTGACACCGCTTTCATAAATAAATTTTACAAAATGTAAGTGATTTCATGGTTTTTACCAAATAAAAGTAAGTAAAGAAACGTCTTGACTGACATTTCTACATCTTATATACTATTTTAAAACGTTCAAATTGTTTGAAAACCTTTATTACATAAAAACAAAAAAGGAGAGGTTCATGTGAAGGGTCTAAAGCGTATGATTGGGGTAGCTATTGTTCCATTGGCAGTTGCATCACTTGCTGCATGTGGAGGAGAAAAAGATGAATCAGCAGAGGAGTTTCCATCAAAGGAAATTGAAATGACGATTCCTTGGTCACCGGGTGGTGGAAGTGACATTGAAGGCCGTTTCGTTGCAGAACATGCAGCTGAATATATCGGGGAAGATATCGTACCAGTCAACGTGCCGGGTGTCGGTGGAACGGTTGGTTTAGAAGATTTAACGAAAAAAGACGCTGACGGATACAATATCGGACAGATTCATGAAGGGTTACTTGTTGCCCACCATTCAGATGTAACAGAAATTAATTATGATAGTTTTGAACCTATTGCTTCCATGTCATCTTCAGATCAGATCCTTGCCGTTTCAACTGATATGGGTGTTGAAACGCTAGAGGAATTAGTTGAATACGGACAGAACAACACCATCCAATTCGGTGGTACGGTTGCTGGAATTCCGCGTGTATGGGTCGAGCAAATGGCGAAAGAACTTGATGTCCAGCATAACCTCGTCGGGTATGAAGGGATTTCTGAAGCCATTCAAGCACTCGCTGGCGGTCATATTGATGCAGCGATCGTCGACTATAAATCTGGTATTGATTTTGTAAAAGCGGACGAGATTAACTTCGTTGCAATCGGTACAACGGAACGAATTGAAACAGCGCCTGATCTACCAACTTTCCAAGAAAAAGGCTATGACATCACGATGGGAATCAACCGTGGGTATGTCGCACCAGAAGGAACACCTGAAGAAATCGTTGAGCAACTCGAAAAAGCTCTTGAAGAAACATCAAAAGATGAAGATTACGTCGAAGCCGTTCAAAATGCTGGCTCAAGTGTTAACTTCATGGGCACGGAAGAATACAAAGAGTATTTAGACAAGCAAGACAAGATTATCAGTGACGTCATCGAAGAAGTAGCAGCAGAATAAATCATAGAGGGAGCCTCTCCCTCTATCTTTGTTAGGAGGAAGAATTTTGGGTGAATTAATCGTTGCCATTGCACTTGTCGTCTTATCAATTTTGATTTACACACAAACCGATGACCTACCATCCATGAACGAATCTCAATTGGATGCAGGCTCTTTCCCTCAGTTTGTAGCCATTTTACTTGGTGGGCTGTCGCTCATTTTAGCGATCAAACAAATAATCGTCTTGGTAAAAGCACGTCAACAAAATAGCGAAACATCAATCAAAGAACAATTGCTTTACATAGTGAAAGAACATCAACTCGTTTTCATCACGTTGGCTCTTTTATTCTTATATATTCTAGCAATCCAAATACTCGGGTTTATTCTATCTTCTATTATATTTATGATTATTACGGCTTTGGTCATTGGACCGCGGACGAAAAAGAGTATCGTAACAGTTTCCAGTATTGCGGTGATTTTGACACTCAGCTTATATTTCTTTTTCCAAAACGTTCTTCAAGTCAGATTCCCAACAGGCATTTTCTTCTAAGAGGAGGTTCAATTTATGTTCGATTTACTATTCTTAGGGTTCGGTGAAATCCTTAACTTGAAAATTTTACTCGTCCTCTTTATCGGAGTTGTCGTCGGTGTCATTGCCGGTTTGATCCCAGGGTTTACCGTCGCCATGGCCATTGTGTTAACCTTGCCACTAACATTTGGCATGGAGCCAGTCACAGGAATCGCTGCGATGATTGGCGTTTTCGTTGGCGGCATGTCCGGTGGGTTGATCAGTGCGGCGCTACTCGGCATACCAGGAACGCCCTCCTCGGTCGCGACCACCTTTGACGCTTATCCAATGGCTAAAAAAGGGCAACCCGGTAAAGCGTTATCGATTGGAATTTGGGCATCATTCTTAAGCTCGATCGTCAGCTTGTTCATTTTAGTAACCATTGCACCGCAAGTTTCCCAATTCGCATTGAAATTTGGTCCGTGGGAAATGTTCGCGCTTATTTGTTTGGCATTGACGATTATCGCAAGTGTCACAGGAGATTCCATTATTAAAGGATTAATTGCAGGTCTGTTCGGATTGCTCATTTCAACAGTCGGAGCCGATCCGATTATGGGCTTCGCACGATTCACATTCGACCTCGATGTCCTTCGTGCAGGCATTCCATTTTTGGTCGTATTGATCGGAATGTTCGCGATTTCACGGTTAATGCAATCGTTGGAAAAAAGCCAATTGGAAAAAGACCGACTCGAACGGTTGAACGAAGATGCTTCGGAAATGAAATTCACGCTAAAACCGTTTCAATCGTTGAAAAAAGTGATCTCAAAACCGATGACATTAATCGGCTCCTCTGTGATCGGTTCGATTATCGGCGCGATTCCCGGAGCAGGTGGAAGTATCGCCAACATCGTCGCTTATGACCAAGCGAAAAAGTGGTCCAAGGAGCCGAATAAATTCGGTACAGGCTGTGAAGAAGGTGTCGTCGCATCGGAAGCCGGCAACAACTCGACCGTCGGCGGTGACTTGATCCCTACCGTCGCATTAGGAATTCCAGGCTCCGCTGTAACGGCTGTTTTACTATCCGCATTAATGGTACACGGCATTACACCTGGACCTCTATTAATTGTTGACGAACCGAACATTGTCGGTGGAATTTTCGTTGCATTCTTTATCGCGTCACTCGCCATGTTAATTACACAGTTCGCAGGTATGCGTGTCTTTGTAAAAATCACCCAAGTACCAACGCATATTTTAGTACCAATCATTCTAGTGCTATGTGTCGTTGGGACATTCGTCTTGAACAACCGGACGACAGACTTGTACATTTTGCTTGCGATGGGCATCATCGGCTACTTATTTACGAAATATAAATACGCCCTTGCCCCAGCGATCATCGGAGTCATCCTCGGACCGATTGCCGAGCTGAACCTCCGCAGAGCATTCATGACAGACCCAGATTGGACGCTTTTCCTATCCCGTCCGATCTCGCTTACATTTTTAGTGCTGACGGTTTTATCGATATTGTTTACGATCTGGCAGACGATAAATGCGAAGAAAAAAGCTCAAGTATAGGGAAAATCCCGATTGCATAGCCGTGCAGTCGGGATTTTCTAATTTAAAACACCTTCCCATAAACCTTCAACCAATTCCCGCCATAGATCTTCAAAATTTCTTCTTTCTCAAACCCTCTCTCCAACAACTTTTTCGTTAAATCTTGTAAGTTTTGGTGCTTCAAAATATCAAAAGCTTCGTCATCGCTTGGTGGGAAATATTTTCGAAGCATGTCACAACAATCCAGGCCAAGTCCGATGTGATCCACTCCAACCGTCTGTTTCATGTACTCTACATGGTCGGCGATTAAATCGATATCGCCTTCATTGGCTTTTCCGGAAGCGATTCGACTTAGAATATTGATGCCGGCAACACCATCACGCTCAGCAATTTTTTTCAATTGTTCATCCGTTAAATTCCGCGGTGTTTTGGCGACTTCCCGTGAATTGGAATGCGAGGCAATAATCGGTCCTTCCGCAAAACGAAACACATCCTCAAATCCGCGGTCGTTAATGTGCGTAATATCAAGGAGCATGCCTAGCCGTTCGGCTTCTTTGACAAGCGCTTCGCCAAATTGCGTCAATCCGCCACCCCGATCTTCTATATCCATCGAAAAATGGCAACCATCTGCAGCATAGTTCCGACGACTCCATGTCAAACCAACAAACCGAACACCTAATTCATAGAAAACGCGTAATAAAGACAAATCATCATACAGCGGCTCCACACCTTTAAACGAAAGCATAATGCCCACTTTCCCGGCATGCTTCGCCTCTAAAATATCCTCGTAGCTTTTACACAACATCAACTCATCCGGTGACTCATCTATTTCTGCATACAAAGCGCTCACCTGATTCAGCGCCTTACGCAGCACCATTTCCGGGATAAACGCATCGTCCACGAAAATAGATGA
Source organism: Allobacillus saliphilus (assembly GCF_018138385.1). GTDB lineage: Bacteria > Bacillota > Bacilli > Bacillales > Alkalibacillaceae > Allobacillus > Allobacillus saliphilus. The sequence goes on along the minus strand of NZ_JAGSIE010000002.1, from coordinate 44,347 downwards.
TATAATGAGGTTAAAACCACCTTTTTTAAAATTCGGTAAATGGTCGGTTTCAATCACCTTCGTCCGACCGAGCGCTCGCTGCTCAACCACATCAAATAACAAATCATAATGCGCATCAATAATAAACGCTTCTTCATGAATTTCTTTAATCAAATCGTTCATCTGTAACCACGTCCTTATCTAAATTAACTCAACTCCAGAATAACATAGATGTCCGATGTCTGACCGTCACATCCTTGTGTGAAAATTCGCATAGAAATATGGTATGAATACGATGGAGGGAAATAGATGAGTGAAAACGAAAAGAAAAATGTAACGCTGACAATGGATGAATATGAACGCGCAGAATTTTTAAAGCTTTTGATCGAGGAAGCAAAGTCTCCCGCTGAGGTCAAACGGCTAGGCATGGAGCTTAAACAGATTTATCACAAAGGACATATACGGTATGTGAAAAATCAATTAGAATAAGGGTAGTAAAACAGACCAGATAGGCGGGAAATGAAATGGAATTTAGTGATTTTACAGCTGCACAAGTAAGAATTGCCAGACCAACAGACAAGTTTGAAGAAATAATCGATTTCTACCAAAACGGCTTAGGCCTTAAACGAATCGGCGAATTCCAGGGTCACCGAGGATACGAAGGGGTCATTTTTGGCTTACCCGAAGTGAATTATCATTTAGAATTCACCCGACATGTTGATGGAAGTCCCTGTCCGGCACCAACGAAAGATAATCTACTCGTTTTCTATATTACGGATAAAAGCGAGATTAATCATGTAGCACACCGGTTGGAGAAAATGGGTTATCCGGAAGTTGATCCGGAGAATGAGTATTGGAAAGAAAAGGGCGTGACCATTGAAGACCCTGATGGTTGGCGAATTGTGTTGATGAATCGGTCTTTTGCGGATTAAAATGAGCAAATCTAATAAGATGAATAAAGTTATTTTTTTTCGCAATTTCTTTAATTCAATATGAATCTATATATTATTACGAAGATAAGTTTCAAATTAAAAGTGAGGAGTAAGTCGGCTTTTTAGTATTCCACCCCCCACTCCTCACTGCAATCCCAAATCTACTAAATAAAACGTCGGATTTTCTTGGTTTTTTGTAAATCAATAATGACATTCGTAGTACCTGGTATATCCGTAATATCCTTTGAAGATAAGCTAGAGGACGATAAGATTATAGAGCAAAAGCACGTAAGACATATAAATCAGAACAACTCCGTTCACTAGTTATTGCAGTCCCAGATCTGCCAAGTAGAATGTTAGATTCTCTTGATCTTCACTTAATTCAAAAATGACATTCGTTGTTCCAGCTGTCCCAGTTATAGCGGAATTAAAACGTAAATATAAGATCACTAGCCCTTCATTAAAGTAAACAATTCTCGAAGCATCAACGCCAGCTGATTCAATTTGTAGTTCGTCTGTGATGTCGTCATAGTCCAACTGAATTTCTGCGTAATAATCTTCACTTCCCGCAATATAATCTTCAGTTCGTTGTAGCTGGTGAGTGCCCTTCTTTAATGATTCTTTATTCCCACCTAACCACACATATTTACCATCTCGACTAATCTTGTTCTTTGTGGCATCCAAATCATGGGTTGTCTTATTCTCGTAGTCTAAGATATGGGTATCACCTGGTATCAAGGCGTACTGTTCATTTAGCAACAATAAATCTTTAAATTCATTCAGCTCTCCATTATTCAAATTTTTAAGGAAAGAATCTCGGTTTCCGACTACAAAAGAACTAGTAAGGTCCTTACTCAATAAAATATATCCATTCCTGTTTTCTCCACTAGCATCTGTATTTTTAAGTAGGAGAAAAATCGACTTATCTGATAATCGAGGAATTGAAACCACCAGCTCATCTTCCGGATTCCAGTTAAACTTTTCAGCTAATTCAATAGATGTTTCTTTATCTCCTGATCGAAGAGTAAGTAAATTATCTTCCCCCAATTCAATCTCCGGATATTCTTCGATAGGTTCCATCACGGACTCAAAATCCTTAGTTAGCTCATTAAACCTAGCCTCTTGATTATCTGATTGTATTAATGAGGCAAAGTGATTCGCTACTTCTTTTTTAGAAGTAATAAAATAATCTATTCTTTCAGGATTATTTTCCACGTTAAAATGAGAATAAGTAAAACCGTCTTCATCTTGCTTGTGGATAGTAGAATACATCGGCATAGAATAAGTAGCCAAAAATTCCAACATAGCAGGAGAGAATTCTTCTGGTAAGCCGACTTTGTAAGACTCGCTACTCGCAGCACTATTCGTACAAGCAGATAAAACAAATAAGGAAGTAATGAATAGAATAAATTTTACTTTCATTTTATGTTCACTCCTACTACTTTGATAGGTTAACCTTTCTAATCAATTCGATAAATTCTTCGCTCTCAATCTCATTTGAGTGAGCCGGATTAGTAATGCTTTCTCCTTCAATAGCATAAGTTGGTCGCTGATCTATTAAACTTCCTAAAGACTCTGCATGTTGACTTGTAATAGAGACCGCGCCGTCATGTGAATCATAATATTTAACTGTGCTAGTCCCTAGTCTTCCCGACGGTCGTTCGTGGAAATCACGCCCAGCTACCGCTGTAATCTCCATATCGTCCAATTGACTGTATATCTCAGGGTTTGCAGACTTTAAATTTTTAACATCTTCTTTCATTTCTTCACTAGTCATATCTGTATATGCATTACTAAATTTAATTTGATTATTGGTTGTAGTATTAAGAGTGTTAAAGTCTAAGTAATCACTATATTCATCAGAAACCTTGTTCATGAATCCTGCGATAGTTGGAAAAGTATTGGCTAAACCACTAAGAAGGTTTTCATCGTAAGGTGTTCCTATTGTAGTAATGCTACTTACGTTTTCAGGATAATCCATAGCAAACTGAAATGATCGCCTACCACCATAACTATGAGCGAACATATTGAGTTTGGTCTCCTCGTTTAATAAACCCATTTCAATTAACTTATCTGTTAAATCATCACTTGTTTTCTGTCGATGTTCATTTTTATATTCTGTTTCATAAATAAGATGCAAACGAGCATCTTTTGAGAACTCTTTATTATTCTTCAAGTCATCTATACTTTTTATAACCTCTGGACCTAATATCCCTTCTTCGGTAACTAAGTGATAGCTAATGTCTCCATCCCGATTTTCATAAATAAGCACGTCACCAATATTAGCAGCCTTCTTTGCGGAGTCCAAAAAACTATCTCCGTTATCCTCAATCCCATGAATATACACCGAAACATCTTTAAATCCACTAAAAGGCCCCTTAATATCATTCATCTCACTATACAATCGATTCATATCGTTCAAAGCTTGATGGATGGGTGAACGATACGCTCGCGCAGCATTAGAGAATTCAATATCAATTTGAGTTATTTTTCCTTTCAACATTTGATAAATATACCGAATATGATGATCAATATCATTTTGTATATTTATGACTCGGGATCGATCTTGATAACTTGGATCTTCCATCCGATACAGCTTCGCGATCTCTGCCTCCTTACAAACTTCAAAGTCTTTGATCCACTTATCTATGGTTTGGATGATTTCATCTGCATCGAACCGAATTTTATCACCCGATACAGAAGCACTAATAGATCCGTTGTTAAAATAATTCCAACAAGACACAAATGCATCTCTCACTCGCTTTGAAGCCGTTCGCTGAATAATATCTTCAGCTTGAGCCCGGTGGATATCTAAAATCTGTTTCAAAATCGGATCCATTTGATACATGTCACTGAACTCCTTAGAAAGGTATGTTAACTTGGAAATGCGTTTGATAGACATTGAAATTTGCTGGATAAACTCAGAAAGTTTCTTCTACCCCAACCCATTCTTCACCAAAACAGCCTTAATCGTCGTATAATCATACCGATCATCCAAAGCTTCCTTCAAAGGTTTCAACCTCGGTTCCTCAACCTGCTCTCGGGCTCGTAACACTTCCGCTTCTTCATCCTCCGTGAAAAAGAGGATCCATTCAAGCGGGTGTCCTTCCTGATAAGCTTTGAACAGGTGATTTTCGATGGTCATTGACTTCACTTCACGTGCAATGGCAATGTCTTTGATCGTTTTACCAGAACGAAACATCTCATAGCTGACCAGGTGACTCGGACGATCGTCCTGTGGGTTCGCCTTCCGTCGTTTCGGCGCAACAGAACTTGTAATCTTTACCCGCTTTCTCACGTCTGGATTATCCGCACGCCATTTTTGAATCACTTTCAAAAACGCTTCCCCATATTGCTCAAATTTCCGCTCACCGACGCCCTTGATTTCAAGCATATCTTCTGGCGTCTCCGGAAAATAGCGACTTAATTCCTTGAGTGTGGCATCAGAAAACAAGACATATGGCGGCACATTTCGCTCATCAGCCATTTGTTTACGGAGTGCCCGTAACTCTTGGAAAAGTTCCTCCTCATAATCCGCTTCCTCACTTGTCGGAATCGGCGCAACAAACATTTCCACCGGACGCCTTCCCATCAAGACTTCTACAGAATTTTGATTAAGCCGTAACGTCTGAAATTGTCCTTCAACCATCGTAAGTAGCTGCTCGGCAACGAGGAAATGAATGCGTTCAGTCAATTCTTTTTCGGTATATGCCGACAGAATGCCATAAGTCGAGAGCCCATCCAGTCGGAAGTCCTTAATCTTTTTATCACGGGAACCTTTCAAAACCTTCGCCGTCATTCCAACGCCAAACCGCTCACCCATCCGCTTCACGCACGACAAAATCATCTGCGCTTCTTCCGTAATATCCGTTTTCTCCTGGCGTTCCGTACAATTACTGCAATGACCACACGGCTCTTTTGGCATCTCACCTTCAAAATAATCCAAAATAAACGAAGTCAAACAGCCATGCGTATGACAGTAATTGATCATCTCCTGCAATTTTCGATATTCATTCTGTTTCGCTTCTTCATCCGCATTCGACTGCTCGATCAAAAATTTCTGAAGCTGCACATCCTGCGGTGAAAACAACAAAATGCAATCACTCGGTTCACCATCACGGCCAGCACGACCAGCTTCCTGGTAATACGACTCGATATTCATTGGCATCGCATAGTGCAGGCAATAGCGCACATTCGATTTGTCGATTCCCATACCGAACGCGTTCGTCGCCACCATAATCGTTTTTTCATCATGAATGAAGGCAGCCTGCGCTTCTTTTCGCTCCTCTTCAGGCAAACCAGCATGATATTTTGCGACGTTAAACCCACGAGCCGTTAAATCACTATGTAACGCGTCCACCTGTTTCCGCGTCGCCGCATAAATAATCCCTGACTCATCCGGATGCTCCTTGAGAAACGAGCGAACATACGACGACTTATCCTTCCCCTTCACGAGATGAAACGACAAATTGCTGCGTTCAAACCCCGTATTGATCACATGGTTATTTTCAATATGTAAAAGATCTTGAATGTCCGCGATGACCTCATCCGTTGCTGTAGCGGTTAATGCGACAAACACCTGGATATTTGGAATCTGTTGTAAATTCGGGACAATTGAACGATAGCTCGGTCGAAAATCATGCCCCCACTGTGAAATACAATGCGCTTCATCAAACGCAACGAGCGAAATCGGAATCTGCTTCAAAACGCGAACAAAATAATCCGATTCAAAACGTTCCGGCGCGACATAGACGAATTTATAGGTACCCGTCTGAATCTCCCACATGCGAGTGCTCAATTCATGTGATGACAGTGAACTATTAATAAACGTTGCTGAAATCCCAAGCGACTGCAGCGCATCCACCTGATCCTTCATCAATGAAATGAGCGGAGAAATAATGACCGCTGTTCCATCCGTCGACAACCCCGGAATCTGGTAGCAAATCGACTTCCCGCCACCCGTCGGCATGACAGCAAGCGTGTTTTTCTGATTCAATATATAGTCAATCGTCTCCCCCTGTCCCGGACGAAACGACTCATAACCGAAATAAGTTTGTAGAATTTGTTGTTCTTTTGTTGGCATTGGGGGCCTCCTTGAGTAGTCTATTCTATGTTTATTGTAGCATTTATGGGTGAGATTAATATAACAACTCTATTTTTTCGATGCTTTAGGATTTATCCGTCCTTGTTCGGTGTTGATATGAGAAACTTCAACATTAATCTACCGACCTTCTCCATTAATTTTTGAGGCTTCAACACTTATTCGTTGAGCTTCAACATTAATTTGCTAAACTTCAACACTTATTTGCTGAGCTTCAACATTAATACTCTAGTCTTCAACATTAATTGAATTTATTAAACTCTAAGCCTCTCTTTCATCACCTTATTCAATTGAAACAAGTAATCGAAATCTTCACTTTGAAAGTTGTATGTTAGTCGATAATTTCTTAAGTACTTATCTCCATAACTAACAGCAGCTCTCTTTAACATTTCTCGGGATGTACTATTTGATTCTAGCCCAGTAAATTTCCGAAATGCTCTGTTCGTTATTTCATTTCCATATAATAAATAATAGTCTTTGAGTGCATTTTCATGGGCTAAGGCGTCACGGTAGTTGCATCGTGTACACTGCCATCGACGTCTGATCATCTTCATGCCAAGGTTTCCACAATTTATGCAGAAAATTCCATGGTTAAGTTCGCTTGGTTGGATTCGATTTTTTTTGAGGATGTCTGGTAGATAAGGAGCGTTGTGGCGTTTAATTTGATTGGAAAGATGGTTGATCTGCTTGACGGTGAGGTGGTTGTCGTGTTGATTGGATAGTTCTCGAAATAATGAAGGCAGTCGTTGAAGGGATATGACGCGAGAAGAGTGATGAGTATTTGTGGATTCGATTCGTAATCTCGTGTTGGAGTTGGTCATCACGACATAGTATTCTACTGGCAGTTTGCTTATGTCATATTGTTCTAGCCAGTTCGATAATTGAAACGCTTGCTCTTCGGCTTGCAAAACGGGGTCTTCAAAGACTTTAAATTCGTCGCCTTTTGTCTGGATCACTTGATGCACCGTATCATCAAATAATAAGTCATCACTATAATATTTGGATTCGAGAATAAGTATAAATTTAGAGGAGATTAAAATGAAATCCATTTGAAAATGATTCGAATGAAGATTGAGGCGGACATTGGGCAAGATTTTGCAATAGGATGGAAATTTGCTAAGTGGATAAAGCAGTCGCTTTTCACCGTGGAAACCAGCGAGTTCATTGCTTACCTTTTTCTGAATTTGTGGATAGCGCTCATGATGAGCAGGTAATCGATGATGCAAAGCTAGCAACATGAGAATGTGGGGAGAGGGATAGAGGGTTAACTTTCGTGTAGACAAGATTCAATCGCTCCTTTTATTTTATTGTACTTTTAAGTATAGCTAATTCTAGTTAAATGACAAGTAGGTTGATAGGCTGTGTTCAAGCTTCAGGGTTAATACGTATTTCTTCAGTGTTGATTTGCATGGCTTCAGTGTAGATGCGCACAACTTCAGTGTTAATTCAGATTTCTTCAACATTAATTTGCAATCCTTCAACATTAATTCAAGCTTCTTCAACATTAATTTGCAATCCTTCAACATTAACCCTAATCTTTCAGCGTTTAGTCGTTACACTTCAACATCAGCCCGAAACCCACAAAAAAGGCACCAACCTAAGTCAGTGCCTACCTACTCGCACGATCGTTCTTTTCCATTGAAAAGGAATAGCCAAAGCCTCTGATGGTGTGGATGTATTTGACGTCGTTCGACTTTTCGAGTTTTTTCCGTAAGTTTCGTATATGAACTTTGACAGTTTGGATGTTTCCAGTGGCGTCCATGCTCCATATGTCGTCATAGAGTTGATCATGGCTCCAGATCCGTTTTGGGTATTGAGCTAGCTGAATGAGTAGTTTCATTTCTTTCGCTGTCAGCGGAATTAGTTCACCATTCAAATAGCATAATTTATTGTCGATATGAATCTCCAGGTCGCCGTATTTTAATCGTTTTGCACCTTTCGCAAGGTTGACATGGTAGCGTCTAATATTTGCCCGAATTCTTGCTTCTAATTCGTCGAAGTCAAATGGCTTTGTCAAATAGTCATCTGCGCCAAGTTCAAAACTGGTGAGCTTATCAACCATTTGTTTGCGTACGCTAATAAAAATAATCGGGACAATTAATTGCTTACGAATTTCCTGACAAACTTCGAAACCATCTCGACCAGGCATTTCAATATCCAATAAGATGAGTTGCGGGATGGTGTGCGAAATGATTTCCAGCGCTTTATCACCGTTTTCAGCAGTAAAAACAGTAAAGCCTTTCTGCTTCAAATAAAGTGCGGTCATCTCACGGATATCACGGTCATCTTCAACAATCAACACCTTATGTTTTCCGATCGTCTTCTCCTCCTTTATTATCGTCTAACACCATAGACGACTAACCGGTGAGTATTGGAACGGTATGGATGACAAGTTAACAACGTAGCTAAATCTTTTCCTTCCTTCACTCGTAAAGAGTCTGTTTCATGAGGCAAAATAACAGCAGATCCTTCAACTTTATAGACTAGTCGTTCATCCAGCGTATGAATATAAAAAACATCTCCAGGTTGCAGCTCGTCTAAGTTTCGAAACATTTCCTTTGTGCCCATCCCGCGGTGGCCTGCCAGTACGGTATGTGTATTCGGTCCACCAACAGGTAAAGATGAGCCTTCGACTTGGCCGATTCCTTGAGATAATGCGTAATCACTCGCTCCTAGAAGAATCGGAATATGTAAGCCAAGTTTTGGGATTTCAAGCGTTGCGAATGTATCAATGTTGGTCGTGTTTCCTTTAGTGTCAGCGGTTAAGCTTCCCTCCTTTAACACCTGACTGCATTTCGTGTTCTCAAGTGGATTATATCCTTCTGTAAACGGATCACTAAGCCCATCGTCATTGCGAAAAATCGCTGTATTGCATTCACGTGCTTCTTTTATTTTCTCCAGTTTGAGCGTTGCTGGAATGGTTTCCGCTTCAGCATGAAAATGATCTACATAGGTATGTTGAATTTGATTATTAATGAATTGTGCAACGTGAGGATAGATAACGACAATTACTCCAACCGCGAACAGGATGACAATGAATCCTTTTTTCTTGTTCATCGTCTTTTCCACCTTTTTCGACGTCGAATATACCAATACGTTAGTATCGACATCAATAAAATTAACAAAGCGATCCATAGTAGATACATTGGTTTCTCTGCTTCGATCATCGGTCCGTCTGGAGTGACAAGTGCAGCTGCTTCTTTTGTTTCTTCAGTAGGGATACGTTTACCTCGTACAAGAAGGCGGTGTGTGTTGATCATGTACGGTTCACAAGTAATCAACGTAACGAGGTCTTCGGTAGGATTGAATTCGAGCCAACTCGTTTCTGTCGGCAGGACAATTTGGATATCATCCACTTCATACGTTAACGTTTCCCCTAAAGTATGGATTTGAAACCTATCTTTTACTTTTATTTCATCTAAATTCCTAAAAAGCTTCGAACTGGGTAACCCACGATGTCCTGTTAATGCCGCATGATTGCCTTTCCCACCAACTGGCAAGGACGAATTCGGCATATGGCCAATTCCTTGACTTAACACATCCTCACTCACGCCATGATAAATCGGGATGCGTACATCAATCGAGGGAATTTCAATACTTCCCATCGCCTCCCCAATATCTAACACATTCAAATAATGCTGATTTTCTTCAACTTCGCCACTTACTTCTTCAGCAAACGGATCTTCAATCGATACGGGCTGATTTTGGAGCGCCGCATTATACTCTTCAGCCTTCTGTCTTTCCTGTTCTTTTTTCTTATCGGACATGTTTTTCCACGCTTCATTATGCTTGGTAATCGATGAGTGATGCTCCTGTGTATTAAACCAATCACTAACAATTGGATAAAAAAAGATGCTAAGTCCGACGACAAATACCGCTGCCACGATAATTTTTCGTAACATACCACTCACCTTTCCCCTATCAAGATGAAGGGTAAGAAGGAGACGAATCGTCCCCTTCTTAACTTCCCATCAAAATTTAAGCCGTTTCATTTCTGCGGTGACGGATATACAATACGAACGCCGTCCCCATCAGTAATGCACCAATGAGTGTGAAGAGTGATGTACCAATTCCACCCGTTTTCGGTAATTCCCATCCGGATTTGAAGTTATCTACTGCGATGATATGATCGCTATTATCCGCATTAACTGTGAAGCTGATTGGATTGTTTAATTTGTTGTAAGGCTTCATAACACCATCGTCATCGTACATCGGAGCTTTTGTTTCGATTAACTCATAATCGCCGTAGTCGAGTTCACCGAAATCAATTTCACCGTTTTCATCTGTTGTGCCGGTAAATACTTCTTCTGTGTCCGTGTTAACGACTTTAAATTCAGCACCTTGAAGTAATGCTTGATTATCTCCATCTTGTTTAATGACAAGTAACGTACCTGCAGTCGGCAAAATTTCTACCGGATCAGTCGTTTTATCACCAGATTGATCGTGTTTGTTCGTGTAGTTCACAGATGCTTCGTTTGAAATTGGATCATTCGCTGTTGCCTCTTCTGAAATCAAAACATCAAACTCGATAACCACCTGGTTAACCGATTGGAATGCCGAAAAGTCGTAAACATCCCACGTCAACGTTTGACCGTTTTGACCAAACGTGAACGCTGTACTATCTACACCAGTGACACTCCAGCTACCGTCGACATAGCTTAAGTCATCATCTAGAACATCGGTTACTGTAAAGTTCGTATACTCAAACATGTCGCCTGGTACATCAATCGTAATTGAGTACGTGACTTCTTCTCCACGGTTGCTGGCATCAACATTAACGTCTTTTTTAATGTCTGGCTCACGATAGTTTACCGCTTCTACCTTGATTTCTGAATCACTATCTTCTACAGAAAATTCGATTCGCTGGTCGCCAAGCACGTAACCATCAAGTGTCTGTGTCTCTTTGAAATAATAATTACCATAAGGTAAGTTTTTTATGAGTATTTTCCCATCTTGGTCTGTTGTGAAAGTTTCCGTACCTTCAAACAACTCATCATCATCACCATAAAGCTCAAATATAACACCTGGAAGTCCCAAGAGATTATTACTACCATCCTTCTTCGTCAACTCAACGTCATTTCGGATTGTTTCGTTTTTCGGATAAATATTTACGTGGTAGAATGATTCGCTTCCGTCTTGAACAGTCATTGGAATATCTACGAAAAATTCTTGGGTGTTTAAATTGACGTGGTCTGGTCCGTCAATTTCTTGAACTTTATATCTACCTAGTGGAATCTCCATCCAACCTGTTATTCCATCCGGACCAGTCACTTTCGTCGACGTAAATCCATCTGTAACTTCTGTCCAAGTATCAAATTCTTTGTTGTATTCGTGCGTCTGGATAATTTGATACGTCACACCTTCGAGTGGTATGCCATCAACTGGTTCGGTTAAATCTCGTCCATCAGCATCCCCTTGTGCTGCTCCAGGTTCTTGTTCATATTTATGAATAAACAACGAACCATACGAAGGTGAGTACGGGTTTTCTACACCCGCAACGCTCAAAGGCAATAACAAACTAAAAATTAACAAAGCGATTAACGTTGTGGCTAATTTTTTCATTCAAATTCCTCCCCTATTCATTGTTTTCTTTTCGTCTTCTCCACAAAAGGAACAACGCGGTTGCCATGAGGATTGCTCCGACACCGTAAAATCCTATTGTTCCAATTCCTCCTGTTTTCGGAATCTCCCAGTCTTGTAACGTGTTTTCGATTGTTTCATTTACGTGCAGTTGATCACTTGAAATGGAGATGGTTCGTTCACCTTCAAGCAGTCGATAACCTTCTGGTGCTTTCGTTTCGGATAGAGTGTATTCAGCCCAATCTAATTCATCAAAAACAATTAAGCCGTTTTCATCCGAAGTTCCTGTTGCGGAAAATCCGTTCGGACCGGAAAGTTCAAATACCGCCCCTGCAAGTGGTTCACCTGACTCATCCACTTTCGTGATCGTTATACTGCCGAGTTTTTTCGTATACACATAGATGACCGTTTGTTCATCAGCCATAAATTCACCAGATGCAGGAGCACTTGATCCATCCATATGACTGAATTCATACCCCTCAATTTGTGCTTCACTAGATGAGTACGTTTCACCAATTAAACCGGAAAGCACTTCATCAGGCATTAATTCTTGACCATTCTCGTCAACATGGCGTACCGTCACGTCTCCCGCAATCATTTCAGAAGTTTTCACATAGCCAAACCAAACTGAATGATAGGGTTCGTTTGGAGTCGGAGTGATTGCAGTCGGGTTATCACCTACAAGGAGTGTATAATCACTAACAGTATCCGGTACGACGTTTTGAATTTGACCAAATGGTAAATTCATACCGTGAATATCATAGTAAAACAACTCAGCTTGATGCTTTGCGACAACATTTCCATTGGCGTCGATTGGATCACCATTCACATTGACGCGATAACCGTAAACGTCAATCATACCTGCATCAATCGAAACTTCGGGTACTTGGAATAACTTCTGACTTTGCGAGCCAGTCGGATCGGTATAATCCAACGGTGTCACACCATTTGTCAGATAATCCACGTTGCCTTCAGGGTTTTTGCTCCAGTCGATTTTCACACGATACGTCAAAGTATATGTTTCATTTTCTTTAATATTTCCGATATTCCACGTGAATGTCTCAGTCGAAGAATCCCAGTTGATACTACCGTGGGAAACGACGTAATGATTTCCTTGATAGGCTCCCGTTTCAGCTAAATCAAACATATCGCCCAGTGGATCAGTGACCACCGCGTTTGTAGCTGCGAAAGCTAGTTGTGCCGCTATCTCACTAAAAATCGGCGATAAGTCATCCGTACCTCCTGAGAAATAACCTTTGTTTTGGCTGTTTTGCAGGACGTAATTAGCATCATTATTGTTTCCGACAGACAAACCAATGGAATACATGTCGATTCCGCTGTTCATTAAATGAGCCGCTTCAGAAATTGTTGGGACACCGTTTGTGCTTACTGTGTAGCCGTCTACGCTATAATCTGTTGGATAGCATCCAAAAAACCAACAACTTTCTAAGTCATATGAACTTCCTGATCCTAGCTGACTGGTATAATCAAAGTTTGATAAAATAAAGTTATATTTCTGACCTGGCCAAGAGTAACTCGATGCCGAATTCGCTTTAAAACTATATGTTGGCTCCCCATCACTCAGTAACACAACGGTCTTTTTATCAGCACTGCTCGCCTGCAATAGCAATTTCGCTTGATGCAAACCTGCTTGAATATTTGTTCCTCCACCTGCAGAAATTCCGTTGATTTTATTTTTCAATTGCTGCTTTCCTGAGTAGTCCGTAAAGTCTTTTGAAAGTGTTCCTTGCGTACTAAACTCTACCAATGCTATTCGAGTCGTTGAACCAGCAATTAATAGCTCATCCACGAACTCTTTTGCTGCTACTTTCGCCTGTGCTAATCGCCCACCTGCCATACTTCCAGAGCGGTCAAACACGATAACGATATCAGAGCTATTCCGTAAATTTTTACCTTCTACAGATAAATCAATTTCCCATTCGGCATAAGTGCCTGTGTCGCTCGCTTCCTTCGATAGCTTCAATGAACCAGGCTCAGGCCACTCATCCCCCATCGATTGTCCAGACAACGCATTTGGAACACTCGTCGATCTGAAGGCAGGGTGATTTTTTCCTCTCTTTTCATTCTTTTTCTTCTTTAGAAGTTCATCTTCCGCTTCATCTTTTTTCGACTCATCGTCTTCAGCTGACAAAGCATCTTCTTCCTGATCCGTTTCGGATGGCTGCTCATTTAACTCTTCTTGTTTTTCAACATCTTCTTCGATTTCTTCTTCAGTTGAGCCATCCTCAGATTCTTCTAGCTCACTTTCATCATGAACTTCTTCGTCAGCAGAACCCTCTTCCAATGACTCATCTTCCGAATTCACTTCTTCATCAGATTTCTCGTCTCCATCCTCTGCATGCGATTCTTCCTCGGATGAACCCGTATCTTCTTCCGTCTCAGCCTCGTCATCTGCCGAGGATTCAACTTGCTCTTCTGCATCCTCTTCATCAGAAGTCATTTCAGAAGATGACTCATCAGCTTGCTCGTTCGATTCTGTTTGATTTAATTGAGTCAAAACTGGCATCGGTAGCGACTTCTCGTCAAAGTCTTCAATCTGCTGGCCGTCAAACGAAGCAACCGCTTTTAGTTGATACGAATCAACGAGGTCATCTGTTCTAACGGTTGTAAGCTTGAACTCTTCTTGAATCGATTTAGATGACTTCAACAGATAGCCATTTGCCGTTTCTTCAACATCAATTGAATTTGTACCGTCGATTGATCCATGACTTAATCCTGATGAAAATTCAATCGCAACGTTCACTTCGTCATCCTCAGACTCACTGGTGACGTCAACGACTAGGTTCCATTCAATATCCTCGTCCGAATGAGTAACATATTCAACAGACACTTCGTTTGAAGTTGATTGCTCTGAAGTCGCCAACAAACCAGCATTCAAGCCAAAGATATGAAAAATAAGCACGACGATCGTCATAATCGAAATTCCTTTAATATAGCGCATCTCTTTTCCTCCTTTCACTAAATTGTTGATGTTTTATGTTTTGGTCGTTCGGTGAAAAAACAATAGAAGAGAATGAACGATGTGGATTATTTGAAGAGCGCAACCTCCTTTTTAGACAACCGTGATAAAAGCACTATATTCATCCTAAGATGCGAAGGTTAAATCGAGGTTAAGATAAGAAAAAATATTTCGAATAATTAGTATAATTATGTCGAAAACCAATCATTTAGCTAAGCAATCAATAGAATGAAGTACTGATTCGAACAAAATGGCAAAATAAAAAACCATTTACGAACTTATAAACGGTTCATGTAATGATATGAAATTTTATCTTTATTCATTCCAAAAACGTTCGACAATTATCTCTTTTTAATATAGTCGTTGTTACCTAGACCGGTTACTAGGTCTGAATGTCCCTTTAATGGCACTTTAAGGATGAATGAACTACCTTTACCTTCATGACTTTGAACAGCAATAATTCCATCATGCGCTCTCACAATTTCTTCAACGATAGCCAACCCAAGACCTACTCCATGAGCCGTAGAGCCGCTAGACCCTTCCGTTCCTCGGTAATATCGCTTAAAAACATAGGGTAAATCTTCAGCTGCTATTCCCACGCCATTATCTTTCACGACTAGTTTGATCTGCTCCGAACTTTTCCAGTAGACATGAAATTCAATGCACCCGTCTTGTTCATCGGTAAACTTAATCGCATTGAACAATAGATTCTGAAACACTTGATCCATCCGAAAGAAATCCATATAAACATCTCGGTTATTGTGCGGCCGTCCGAATACTTTCCAGTGAAAAACCCGCCCCGACTGCTCAACCATAAACGAACCTAACCGCTCGATCCGCCTTAGCCAATCAGCCACATTCATGCGTTCCAGCCGAACAACCGCCTCTTGTTTTTCAATGACCGATAATTCCTGCAGCTCCCCAACCAGCCGGCTTAAATTTCTCACTTTCTCAAGAGCTAGCTCATGATACGGATGATTCGTTGGATGAATCGCCCCATCTTTGATCATCTGCAGATACCCTTGAATTAACGTGAGCGGTGTACCAATCTCATGCGCCAACATCGCACGGTATGTACGTTGAGCTTCAAGTCTTGATTGCAGCTCATGAACCATCGAAGTTAGTTGACGATTTTCCTCGATTAGCTTTTCATCATTAGCACCCAATTCAACTATTGGATCAGTCACAGATCTCTTATCATTATTGGAAAGCGATTCGTTTTTCACGCAACAACATCCTTTCGCAATACAATTAGTTTCGAACCAGCCCATTTTATGCATCGAGCAATAATACCAGACCACTCTAGTTGTATTGATAGAATACCGTTTAGTAATGATTTGTGGTTCTTCAGTGGTAATTTGCGGATCTTCAGTGTTCATTTGTTGTTCTTCAGTGTTAATCCGCGTTTCTTCAGGGTTAATTCACGAAGCTTCAGTGTTCATTCGAGATCCTTCAGTGGTAATATGTGGTTCTTCAGTGTTCATTCGCATTGCTTCAATGTTAATTTGTATTCCTTCAACATTCATCCGCGGGCCTTCAATATTAATCTGCAATCCTTCAACATTCATGCGTGGGCCTTCAGTGTTAATACTTATATTGCGTTACATACTCAATATCTTAATCCACTAGATCGCCTGGTTTTGCTTGTCACAATTAAACAAATCCACGCTTCATGATTAAGGTATTACCCACCCTTAATAGATCTACAATTAATAACACAAAAAAGCCAATACCAAGTACTACGTGAGTTACTGGATATTGGCTGCGACGTTTAGTATGTCTATTCGATTACTAAGCAAACTTATATTGGGATGTTTTTCCTAAAAGTTAATTTATGGTTAATTATATACAATGAATTGGAAATAATCAACTAATTTTGAGGGACTTTAGATTATTGGTAACTTTGGAATTAAACATTTTCAATGAAAAAGCCTTTCTCAAATTGATAACAGCCTTAAATTAATATTTTATATTGCTAATTTACTTAGTTATACTATACTTCTCGAGAATTGTTCCACTTGCGTTTGTTATTATTTTTCAGTACATTACTTACTTCTTACTCCACTCCGTCAATCACCAATTCCAACCCATCTCCATCATAAGCTTCCTGAACAAAACCTCTAAATGTATATATATTTCCAACCTCCAAGTAAGGTACCTTTGTATCTGAAAATATAACTGCCTCAATTGACTCATTTCCATTTGAAACTGTTAAAAATTTAGTTCCACTGGTCGAATCATAGCTAAAATCAACAACTGTTGCAACTACAGTCAAGTGTTCGTTTTCATAATCACTGAATGATTCGCTGTCAATATTTGCTGAGCTTTTATTTTGAAAATCGTCTAATATGCCTTGTTCAAATGCGACAAAAATAACAGTCATCCCAATGAATAAACTAGCAACTATGATTTTAGTTATAATTCCAGATTTTCCAACTTGTGATTGCGGTAATCTATAGTTATACTCCGCCACAGACTCACTTGTTCTATCTGGCTCTATTTTAAGAGAATCATATTCATCCTCAATATCTTTTTGAATCTCCTCTTTAATTTTCTCTTGATCTAGTATCTGAACAAGGTTTAAAATTTCTTGTATTTGCGACTGGTTTAAAGAACTAGCTGTTTGATTATATTTGGATGCATACATCAAATGAGTTTGTAAGTTTTCATTCAACTGATCTTTAAAAATATGATACTTAAAAAACTCATTCCTCTGTTGAGGTTGCCATTCGTTAATTTGTCTATTGAATTTATAATTAAATTGAGTTTGAGTAAAGCCATAATGAACGACACAGTAACTAATCATTCTATAAGGGTCAACCCCATACAATGAATTCATATTGGAGGATAAAAAATTATTAAAAACGTCACGATGTTTCTTCACTTGACCCAAAGGATTGGACAGAGTATTATAATTCGTTTTAATTTGACCGTGGGATTTTACATCATTAATATAGCGGATACTATAATGTTTTACCTCAACTAAACGAAGACCAAATAAAGGTGAGATTACTAAAAAATCTGGTTGATATTCACCAGTATCAGGTTGAGCAATGATATATGTATTATTGGGTAGATGTTCAGCTAAAAGGTTACCAACTGAAATTTCACCCTCCAGACCCTTTTTGAGTTTTGCGTCGCTAGTTTCTCTAAGTGATTTTTCTAATTTGTTTTTTCCTATAAATATCCCCATATAGACCACCCAATTCATTATTAACTAAATTATAGCATTTAATTCAATTTTGTATTACTTTTCCCACTGTTCACGAGGGATTATATGGTAATATTTTAATTAATATGGGTTTTAAAACTACCCATTCGATTTGAGAATGTGGAGGCACAACGATGTTACATAACGATACGCTAAATTTATTCGTTAACTTAATTCTATTAGGACTAATCACAGGTGCTGTGTTTTATTTGCTACATCTCATCCTGGTAAAAGTGTTTAAGTCCGTTTCTTTTACTTATTTCACTAGCTTTATCATGACTTCTTTAGCCTCGCTCTTCATTTTGCAACCATTTTTTCAAGTCAGCGATGAAGTGATTTTAGGTTATTCCCTTTTTTGGTATGTCGCACAAGTAGTTATTTCACATCAATATATTAGGAAAAATTCTAACCCGTTCCCGCTTGGTTGGTTAATTGTTTCAGTTATTCTTGTACTTACCTATCCTTCGGTGTCGAATTATATTAATGAATATTCTGCTACGAAAAACGCATTAGATGAAGATGTTGCTTCAGTTCAGACAGAAATCGACGCTTCAACTGAAGTCGAAAATGACACTAGTGAACAAACAATCGATGAGCCTACTACTGATTATAAAAACATTATTGATCATGCAAAAAAACATGTCGTTTGGATTCAAAGTTATGATCGAGTCGGTACTGGATTCATGTTTAATTCCAATGGAGATATTTTAACAAACGCTCACGTTGTTGAAGTGGATGGAAACCCGTACATACAGTTTGAAAATGGAGACGAATTTCAAGGTACTGTTATAGGAAGTGATTCACTTTTAGACGTGGCTGTCATCAGGGTAGATGATTTACAAGGAAAATCCTATTTAGATATCGAGACCACTGAATTGCCTAAAATTGGAGATGAAGTGATAGCGCTTGGTAATCCAAGAGGGTTAAGAAATATTGGCACCTGGGGAGAGATCCTAGATTTAGGAGTGGACCTTGAGTTGATAAACGGTATCGAGATGAACAACATGATCTCGACATCTACTCAGATTGCTGAAGGAAGTAGTGGAGGGCCTTTGTTAAATGGCGAGACTGGTAAAGTAATTGGAATCAATACTGCAGCAGATCTGAAATATAAGGAAGGATATAGCATTCCAGTTGAACAATTCATTGAACACGTAGAACAATGGACGGAGAACCCACAACCTTTTGAAAACCAAGCAAGTGATGAACAAGAGTATGAAGAAAATAACGAACCTGGTTATCTAGTATCTGAGTTTGAAGCTATTAATGTTATTAGTACTTTTTATGATTCTATTAATAGTTATGATTATCGTTATGCATATGAGTTTCTTGGAGAAGATTGGAAAAGCGAATTATCCTATTCGGAATTTAGCAAAGGATATACCAATACGATTCATGTGTATATTGATGATATTTACATTAATGACAGGGATACAGAAACAGTAACTGTAGAGGCTATTATTACAGCCGAAGAAACTGATAATGAATTAACATATTCAAGATATCGAGTGAGTTATGAAGTAGGGATTGAAGACGGTCTATTAACCATATTGACTGGGTCGGGGGAAGTATTGGAATGAAAATAAAGCGAAGAGACGATCGTCTCTTCGCTTTATTAATTACATATTTTCTAAAATCGCTTTCTTCAACTGCTCCAATCGACGATCAGCTTCCTCCCTCGTCTCACCCTTCACACCAAAGTAAAATTTCATCTTTGGCTCTGTTCCAGATGGGCGGAGGCAATACCAGCAATCATCGCTCATTTTCACTTTTAAGACGTTCGCACTTGGTAGTTCGATCTCTTCCTCACGACCGTCAGCCAAATACGTACGTCTGCCAGTTGTATAATCTTCAACAATCTCGGCGTTCAAATCGCCGGCTGTATTCACTGGATTCTCCCGAAATCGATCCATCAATCGAGCAATTTCTTTTGCGCCATCAATGCCTTCCATTTTCACTGAATGCAGGTCTTCGATGTAATAGCCATGTTGTTCATATAATGTTTCAAGCGCGTCAAATAGCGTCATGCCTTTTTCGTTATAAAAGGCCGCCATTTCACAAGCCATCATTGTCGATTGAACGGCGTCTTTATCGCGTGAAAAGTCGTTGATTAAATAACCGTAACTTTCTTCGTAACCGAACATAAACGTATGGGTACTCGTTTGTTGAAACTCCTCAATTTTTTCACTAATAAATTTGAATCCTGTCAATACATCCATCGACTGAATGCCGTAGTGTTCCGCCACTGCTCGTCCAAGTTCAGACGTCACAATTGTTTTAATCATCATGCCGTTGGAAGGGATCTCTTTCGTATTGGCAAGGATATAGTCGAGCATCAATGCGCCTAACTGATTCCCTGACAGCACTTGATAGTTTCCAGCTGCGTTTTTTGCCGCTACTCCCAACCGATCAGCATCTGGATCCGTCGCAACGAGAATATCTGCATCAACCTTTTCACCTAACCCAATTGCATATTCAAAAGCTTGATGCTCCTCTGGGTTTGGAGATTCGACAGTGGAAAACTCCGGATCTGCAATCATTTGTTCCTCGACTAAGTGAACTTGATTAAAGCCCAACTGTTTTAATCCCTGTGTGACAAGCTTGCCTGCTGTTCCGTGCAGTGGTGTGAAGACGATATTTAACTCGTCCGCTTGCTTCGAAATCACATCCGCATTAAGAGTAATCGATTTTAGCTCGGATAAGTAAGCTTTGTCTACGTCTTCGTCGATCCATTGCAAAAGACCTTGCTCTTCCAATGCTTCTTGATCCATTACTTCAATCGTTAGTTCATTTTCGATTCCGTTTACTTTTTCAATCATTAAATCTGCTTGCTCAGGTGGTAACTGTCCACCCGTTTCGTTATAAACTTTATAGCCGTTGTATTCCGGTGGGTTGTGGCTAGCTGTAATCATCACTCCTGCAGCCGTACCTAAATGACGGACTGCAAACGAAAGCTCAGGCGTTGGCCGAAGAGAGGTGAATACATAGGTTTTGATCCCATGCACCCCAAGCACACGTGCCGTCTCAATCGCAAACTCCTTCGATTTATAGCGAGAATCGTAAGCCACCACGACACCATGCTTTTTAAAGTCTGATCCGTAACGCTCCAAATAAAGCGCCAATCCTTTTGCCGCTTTGCGAACCGTGTAGATATTCATGCGGTTAATCCCCGCACCCAATACGCCACGAATACCACCCGTTCCAAACTTGAGCGGCTCGTAAAACGCATCCTGCATAGCTTGATCATCGTGTTTTATCTGTTCTAATTCTGTTCTTAATTCTTCATCTAGTTGGTCAAACGCAAGCCAACTTTCAGCTATTTGTTTCCAGTTCATGTTTATCACCATTTTGTTTTGTATTTCCTCGATCGCTTATCCAATAAAAGCCCACCAACTCGGCGGGCTTATAATTTATTAATCTCTCTGAAACACATCTCGTGTATACACTTTATCCGAAACATCCTTCAATTCATCTTCCAACCGGTTCGCAACAATCACATCGGATTCATCTTTAAATGAGTCAAAGCTACCTATCACTCGCATACCGTTAAACTGATCCTCTTCCAATGTCGGTTCATAGATAATAACCTCAACATTTTGATTCTGCAAGCGCTCAATCACACCTTGAATCGCTGATTGTCTAAAGTTATCTGAACCTGTCTTCATCGTTAGACGATAAATTCCTACCTTATTCGGGTTCCGTTTTAAAATTTGATTGGCAATATGATCTTTACGCGTATCATTTGATGCAACAATGGCCGAAACCATGTTATTCGGAATGTCTTTATAATTCGCCAACAGCTGCTTCGTATCCTTCGGCAAGCAATAGCCACCATAGCCAAAGGAAGGATTATTATAATGATCACCAATCCGCGGATCATAGCTAATTCCCTGAATGATCTGCTGACTATCCAAGCCATTCACTTCCGCATACGTATCCAGCTCATTGAAGAAAGACACACGCATCGCAAGGTACGTATTGGCAAAAAGTTTAATCGCCTCAGCTTCTGTTGAGTGAGTAAACAACTTAGGAATGTCCTGCTTAATTGCTCCCTCAGCTAAAAGATTCGCAAACGCTTCTGCTCGCTCGGATTGTTCACCGACAATAATACGGGAAGGATATAAGTTATCGTATAGTGCCTTACCTTCACGTAAAAACTCCGGCGAGAAAATAATGTTATTCGTTTTAAATTTTTCTCTAACCAATCCCGTATATCCAACCGGGATGGTTGATTTAATCACCATGACAGCATCCGGATTAATCTCTAACACCCGTTCAATGACCGATTCGACTGTCGACGTATCGAAGTAGTCTTTTTCAGGGTCATAGTTGGTTGGTGTTGAAATAATAACGAACTCTGCATCTTGATAGGCTTCCTGTTCATCAGTTGTTGCCTGTATATTAAGGTCCTTTGTTGCTAGAAATTCCTCGATTTCTGGATCGACAATTGGTGATTTTTTATTGTTAATTAAATCGACTTTTTCTTGAAGGATGTCGATTGCAGTGACTTCGTTGTGTTGGGCTAGAAGGATAGCGTTGGATAGGCCTACATAACCTGTCCCAGCTACTGTGATTTTCATATTTTCTTTTTTCACTCCCATTTCCTTGAGAATTAATGTTTTCTACCTATAATTCTGATTAAATTCATTATGCTGTTTCCCATTTTGAACTCTAACTTCTTCTCTAACAATTCTAATTCATTTTTCAACAGAAATATTTCGTTCTTTAATTCTTGTTGCTGTAACAGGTCTTTTAAATCATCTAAAGAGTCTCTATGTTTTTCGATGTATTGCTCAATCTTAGAAAGTCTTTCTTGATTCTTTTTTAGTTCTTCTGTTTGTCTGATTGATGAATACCCTGAGTATGAGACCGACACAACAAAAATCCCGATTGTAATAATTAACGCTTTATCCTTGACATCCGACATTACTATACCATAGCCCACTAATCCTAAACCAACTAAAACAAGAATTATAAAAAGACCTTTAAGTATCTTAGTCTCCATTATTTCCCCCTGGTGGATGTGTTTTTTTTCGCTTATTTCTTCCTATAACTTCCTATAATAATCAACATACCAATCCGTAAACTTCTGAAGTCCGTCTTCAATGGAAGTCCTCGGTTTAAAGCCAACTGCCTCGTAGAGTCGATCCGTCGAAGCATATGTAGCTGGTACATCACCCGGCTTGATTGGTTCAAATTCTTTCTTGAACTCTACTTTTCTTCCTAGTGAACTACTCAATGCATCCTCTAGTGAATGAATGAACTTCATTAATTTTACGGGAGTGTTATTACCGATATTAAAGACGCGGTGAGGTGGATGATCTTCTTGTTGTTCAGGTGGGTGACTAACGAGTCTTTCAATACCCTCAACAATATCATCTATATATGTAAAATCTCTGTATAGATCATTCTCAAAATCACCATTGTTAAAAATCTTAATTGATTCATCAGCGAAGAACTTGTTTGTGAATGTATAGTAAGCCATATCTGGTCTTCCCATAGGGCCGTAAACAGTAAAGAACCGAAGCCCTGTTGCTGGAATCTTATAAAGATGGCTATAAGTATGTGCCATTAATTCATTGGATTTCTTAGTAGACGCATAAAGTGATACTGGATTATCTACAAAATCTGTTTCTTCAAATGGAACCTTTTTATTGGCACCATAAACTGAACTAGATGATGCATATACAAGATGATCTATTGGATTATATCTGCAGGCCTCAAGGATATTATAAAATCCAATGATATTACTTTGAATATAAACACCCGGATTCTCTATTGAATACCTTACTCCTGCTTGAGCAGCTAGATTTACTACAACATTAGGCTTGTAATCTTCAAAGGTCTTCATTACCATATCTTTATCTGATATGTCGCCTTTAATAAAGGTAAATTTCTCATAAGGTTCTAGCTGATTCAAACGAGTATGTTTAAGGTTCAAATCATAGTAGTCATTGACGTTATCAATGCCAATCACCTGACAACCCTGTTCTAGTAGTTTTCTTGATAAGTAGTATCCAATAAAACCTGCTGCCCCGGTGATAAGAAATGTTTTGCTAGTGTTAAGAGTTTTATAATTCAAGATTCTTCGACTCCTTAGCAGCTTCTCTAATTGAAGGTTTTCTTCCGATTGAGTGATACTCTACTCCAGCCTCTTGCATTTCTTCAACACAGTAGATATTTCTTCCGTCATATACTAATGGAGTTCTCATTAATTTCCTATACGTTTCAGGTGTTAATGCTTTTACTTCGCCCCATTCAGTAAAGATAAAGCAGACATTCGCACCTTCCAATGCATGCTCGATATTTGCAACATACGTGATACTACCTTTTCCACTTTTACCTTCTGGATGAACTTTAGCAAAGTTCTCTGCCCCCACAGGATCATAAGCATAGATATCTGCACCTTGTTCTAATAATAAAGGTACATTCTCAAGAGATGCTGCCTCTCTTAAATCATCCGTTCCAGGCTTAAAAGTTAAACCTAACACCGCAACCTTAAGACCATTAAATGTAATGAGTCTTTTACTAGCTTTCTTATAAAGCATTGTTTTTTGTTCTTTATTTACATCAATAGCCGCTTTAACCGTTTTGAGATCATAACCGTTCTGTTTAGCAATATAATCAAGCGCTTTTGTATCCTTAGGGAAGCATGATCCACCAAAGCCAATCCCTGCATTTAAGAACTTACTTCCAATACGCTCATCAAAGCTCATTCCCTTAGCTACATCCTGAATATCCGCTCCAACTAATTCACAAAGATTAGCTATATCATTCATATAAGAGATTTTTAATGCAAGGAAGTCATTGGACGCATATTTTATCATTTCTGCCGATCTTCTATTTACTGAAACAATCGGTAAATGAAACGGTTTATATATTTTCGTTAACAATTCCTCAGCCCATTTACTTTCTGTTCCAATAATGATTCTCTCAGCATGAAGAGTATCATGAACAGCTGAACCTTGCGCTAAGAATTCAGGGTTTGATGCTACTTCTACTTTCACATCTTTGACTAAAAAGTCCTGAATAAACTGTTCTACTTTATCATTCGTTCCAACTGGAACTGTCGATTTAACTACTACTAGACAATCTTTTTCTACCGATTCAGCAATTTGTCTAGCAACAGTTGCAATATACGATAGATTTGCAGATCCGTCTGGCTGTTCTGGAGTACCGACAGCAATAAAAATGGCATCGGCATCTTTATAAGCTGTTTGATAATCAGTTGTATAATCAACTCTTCCAGCAGCATAGTTCTTCTGCATTAATTCCTCTAAACCAGTTTCATAGATTGGAGAAACCCCAGATTTCATTAATTTTACTTTTTCTTCATCTATGTCAACACAGGTCACTTGGTGGCCAACTTCAGCAAAACAAATTCCGGCCACTAAGCCGACATATCCTGTCCCGGCTACTGCAATTTTGTTCATTAGGCCCTCTCCTTTCAATATCCTGTATTATATATTATAGATTTCTGCCATTACTTGTATCTGTTATAGCTGGTTTTTTAGGGAGTTTTAACCAACTACCCATCTCATCCTCAAATTCTAATGGCTTTATCTTTCCCATACCACCTTGATGAAAAAATGTAATTTCACCAAAAATAATTCTATTGTCTATATAATAAAAATCTACTCTGGCATGAGGAAAATTAGCTGATAATTTTTTACTTAATTCAATCATCTTGTCTAATTTATCAGGCTTATCAACTTTTAAATTTAATTCTCTAGGATATGCTATTTCCTGCTCCATAAGGTTCCAATCTAAATCATAAAGATTTCTTCTAGTGTTCTTCTTATTAGTTATACTAAAATCAACAGTTATGAATTTTGGATTACCGTTAAAACAGAAAAAACGGTAGTCACGTAGTTCCGCCCCTTCTTCCTGTTCAATAAATTTTTCACATACAATTCTTGGCTTTATGTCTTTATAAACCCATTGTCGTACTTTCCAAAAATAATTTAATCTAAGCCATCTCCTCATTTTTTTAAATTCTTCATCCCAGTTCATCTTATTCTTATCTTTGCATATAACATTATAACCGGAGCCATGTGTTCCCTTTAAGACAAATGAGTTCGGTAGTTTATCTATATCAATTTCATCTACTGACTCATAAACACCATAAAGTTCATTCAAATATTCTTCTCCAATAGTTTCTGATACAAACTCTCTCACTTCATATTTATCGGCACATTTTGTAGCCAATGGATCATACCAGTTTAATTTTAACCATTGTAACTTATCATTAAATTTAACTGGATTATCTAACTGTAAATCCCTACCTAATCTATTTTTGAACTTCTTTCTTATTAATCTTTCATCTGAAATGAAATTTTTAAAATAAGCACCCGTAATCCTATCATATAGATAGATTATAATTTCACTTTCATTAAATAACTTTTTTAATATTGTTTTCATAAGATCCCCTCCTTGAACTTTGGACTAATTGGTTATAAAAATGCTTTAATTCGTTTTTCACAGTAATAGACAGAGAATAAAAATGTAACTAATATAGCCAATGTGGTACCTACAGCTGCTCCAATTATTCCAAACCACTTAACTAATATAAAACTTAACAATACATTAATAATAGCACGCACGATGTTCACGTATTGAAGTACTTTATGTTTTCTATTTGTGTTGTAATATAAGGTATAGAATACAGCCATATATCTAATGAGACTACCAATCATTAAGATATTGAACACACTAACAGATTCAATATATCTCTCACCATACAATGTTACTATAATTGGTTCAGAAAGTAAGATTACAATTAAATGGGCAACAACGCTAGCTCCAGTTATATAAAACCTTTCTTTATAAAAAAATTGTTTAATTGCACTCCCATCATTTTTTTCAAAATAAGTTGATACGCTAGATGCAAAATAACTTGAAATAACAAATGAAAATGTCACAATGGCGTTAAATAGTTGGTTTGCTCCGTTATAAATACCAACATTTTGATCGTCCATGAGATACTTGATTACTGCGATATCCCCAAAGTTAATAAGGTATAATCCAGAAAACCCAAATAATTGCCAAAGTGAAAAGTTAAGAACCTCTTTAAACCAAGATTTATCAAATTCAAATTTCCCAATATCTTTTCTGTTAACACCTAAAACATATAGAATTACAGAGGCATGACTAACAATGTGTATTATAATTAATGTGGTAACATCAAACTGAAGAAAGAGTATTAAAATAATATAGAATATCTTAGCTGTGATAGAGAGCATTGTAGACATTATTTGTTTATTAACTGCTAAAAAGTACTGATTTAAGTAATTTTCAACAACGCTAACATATAACCACAACAATAATAAAAACCAAATATCTAAGCCTATATATGCATTAATCTGATTTCTAAATAGAATAAAAATCATAGTAGTTATTATTAAACTTACAAAAATTATTATATTTCTCGCCCAAAAGGTTTTATTAATACTTCCAAACCGTTCCTTTTCTTTACTACCATAGTAAAGTATTGAGGATGAGCTCCAGCTAAACCCAAATGTGGTTAACAAACCAACCAACATTAATGCCACAGAGAAAACCCCAAAATCTTCAATACTTAGTTGTCTCACTATTATAATATTTGTAACTAAACCTAGTACCATGGTTAAAATTCTAAGCATTGAAAATATGATAAACCTTAATCTTTTTTTAAAAAAATGTATTAGTTTCCCCAATATTATTCCGCCTTCTTATAGATAGAAAATCTTAATTCATTTATATTGTTATTATCAAATAAACATTAAATTTAGGAGGCTATAGTTATTATCTTAGGAATTTCATATCCTCTTGTAATAACTGTTTCATTTTTATTATAATAACCGACCGAAAAGCTAATACATTAAAATCCATATTTTGCTTTGTTACATGGTTCCTAATTTGTGCTTTAAACCTTTTTGAAATATAGGGGCTTATCAAAGACTTTATCCTTTTAATATAGTTCACCCTCACAGTATTATCTTGATTCCGGAGTTTATTAAGAATAAATGTTAAATAAGTATCCGAAAAAACACTATCTCCATTATGAGTTATTTCTTCAATAAGTAATTCCTTCATCGATTCTTTCTGTAATATATCCCCATTTTCTTCATTTGCTGAATACTTCGCATATCCTATTGCAGGGCTGTGCTTATTAATAATTTCTTTAAAGAGCTGTTTATCTTTTAACAAGTTTTCTGGCAACGATCTAGTTACTTCAATTATCTTCCTAGATAAAAAAGGATTAGTTAACTCGATATAGGGTGTCTTCAAATCATTTAGTGCTGCCAAGATAAGTGGCATTCTCACGTTTTGATATAATCTATTTCGTAAACCTCCTAGGGATTCATTTTCCTTTTTTGAAAATTCCTCAGGAAAATCTTGATCTGGTATATCAAACTGAGTAGGATGTGGTAAATTTATATAATCAGTCCATAAACTAAGGCCTAATATTCTTCTTAAATCTTTTTCATCCATTGGGTAAGATGTTGGCCAAGGCACATCACCTCTAATGATTCCTTTAATTCCTCTTTCATGAAGCATTTTCCACAAATCAAAACCATCTACGTACCCTGACAAATGGTCGATACGGCCTTCACCATTTTGAATAAATCGATTTAATATTGTTTTTGCACTGATATCTTTTTTATCTAATAAAAAAAAAGAGTTTTTTATCCCAAGGTATTCTGAAAGTTCTTTGGCAATTTGTGAGTCACTATGTTTCATAGAAAGGGAAGATTCCGTCCCCCAAGTAATTGTTTCTAAATTGTACTTTTCTTTTAAAAATAATAAAAGAGCTCTACTGTCATACCCCCCAGATAACGGAATAACCCATTGGTCAGGTTTAATATTAATGTCATTAAATGTCTCTTGTATAGCTTTTTCTAATCTAATGGTATGTTCTTGAGTAGTTTGTTCTGTGGCGTCAAATACTGCCGTAGAAGTGGAAACATTTAACCTCCATTCATTTCTATTAAGGCTTGCTATCGAATTTGGAGGGAGGCATTGAATCCTTTTATCCCACGAAAGACTTGGACCAAGATTTCCGGCTGACAGCATCCATGGAATCACTTTTTCATTTAATTCAAAACTACCTACTAACATTATTATTGCCCTCTGGGAAGTAGATACAATAAATTTATCCTGGTCCATGTAATACCAAATGGTTCTCGAACCAATCATATCCGAAACAGCCTCAACATATTTATCATTACTTCGAATTAACGCATACGTACCGTCTGGGGCTTGTAAACCCGGTTTTTCCCAATTACTATTTCCAAAAACCGTACCAAGACAAATTGCTGCATTGTCTGGTGATTGTAAAACTGTACTATTTTGACTATAAACAGCCATTAATAACTTTGGGTTTGGACTAAGAATGTTTGGTTTTGATTCCTTGATATTGTCAGGGATCAACCTTTCATTCATTTTATTTAATTTATATATAATCTGGTCTATTCTGGGTTTCTCCTTAAAACAGACCATAACCATTTTTGACATAATGAACACACCTTCTTAACAGACTCTCTTATCAGATAATAAATTAGATAACCCTGCATTTTTATAACGCTTAATCCTAACATACTTTATGTTTTGTATTTGTATTTTACATAATGTCCTAGTAAAAAAATGATATGCATTAAAGGAATTATAAAAGCATAGTTTAATAAAATTACATAGCCTTAATTAGCTATATACCTTTTTGAGAATTTTCGTTGTAAAGCATTAAAAATCAAAATGATAATACAAAGAGCTATCACACCATACAACCAATTTTTTAGGAGCAGGTGAAAAGAATTTCTTACAACAGGAATAAAGGAATGCAATGTTGCAGCAACAAAGAAAACTTTAAATGGACTTGTTTTATAATCAATTCTCTTATTAACATAAATAAAAGATGTTATTATATAACCCATTATTATCATGAACAAAGGGGCAAATATTGGTCCGAAATTTAAAAGAGCCTCTGCGAACATTGAAAAACCAGCCCCCCATGTTATGCCCAAATAATCCGAGAACCAGCTACCGATTAGAGAGAATGGGATATCTAACAAATAGGTTATTTTATTTGTTATCATCCCAGTTATTGCAGTAAAATAAGTATTAGCATACGGCCATACATCCCAACCATATTTTTGTAGAACAATTAGAGGTTGCATTGAACCTCCCATTTCAAAGATGGTGGATTTAAATGGGTTGTTTTCGAGGTTTAAAGAGTGAATTACTGCTTCTATGCTAATCCCAGTATTTCTTAAGGATCTTAAAACATCCACAATATACAAAGCTATAACAGACAGAGTGCCATACTGGATTGTTTTTTTTAGGTTTATTGGCTTATAACACACATGTCGAAGCCAAACTAGTATTATTACTTTGTAAACCCACGAACCCCTATCTCCTGAAAGTGCACTAAATATTATAAAAAGCGCAAATACAATGTAGACGTAAAAAGTAACCTTTTTATTATATTTACTACCAATTAATAATCCGACTAGACAAGGGAAAAATAATGTTTCTAATATAGTAAGATTAATCCCGGTTCTAGCATACTCAGAATAGTAAAGAGCATGATATCCATGTGTTAATGAAATTTGAAGGTCCAAAAAGGAATATATTAAAGTTACTGGAAAAACTACGATCCCTACGATAAAACATGTATAATATATAGATTTTAGAATTATCGGATTTTCATATTGATTTAAGCTTCGCTTAGTCTTTTCAAGTTTACGTTTATTTCCTTCTTTGTAGCAAAAAACTGCTCCAGTATGGAACATTAATGTAGATATTAACGTAAAAGTTTGTGCTTTCATAATATCACTAGTACTTGCAGCCCCAAAATTATATAAACTTGACTTACCTATCTCCGCTAAGTCGTGAATACCGAAAGCCCATAAAAATGGTTGGCCATAATTAAATAAAAATAAAAAGAGCATAAATATAGTATACGGTGTAAAAACAACATTTGTGATTAGATACCATGAGAAACATATATACAGGAATAGGAAAATGCCTAGCCAGCTTAACAAAAATACCCATATACTGTAATCTTGATTTGCATTTACCAGGGAAAAAGTGAGTAAATATAGTACATATACTAAGATTGAAAGAAAAAAGGTTACAAAGCCAACTTCTTTATTTAATCTTTGTGTTCTTAGCTTAATCTTTTGACTTTGCATTTTTACCCCCGCTTTTTTTCTAAAAATTATGAACTACTATAGAGAAGTCAAAAATTTTGATTCATACTATATGTGAAGATTTTAATAGCTTGTCAATAAAGTCTACTAAATTAAAGATATGAATTATCACTCTCACCTACACAGATAAATCAACTATATTTGACCATAATTATCTTTAATTCATATTATTAAAGTATACTTTCCCATTCTTTAATAATATTGTTTAAATTAAAGTCTTCCATCCTTTTCAATGCTTGTGAAGAAAAATGATTCATTACCTTCTGCTTCTTTAATAAAGAAATCATAGTCTCTGCCATAATTTCTTCTTCCTTTGTTAGATGTTCTACTGCACCGTATCTAATTCCATTACAAACTGGAATTAGAACACCATATCTGTCTTCTTTTAATTCATAACTTATATTCTCTACATTAAATTCATCTGGAGCCAATATTTCTCTAGGTCCAGATAAACAATCGGATGAAACGATTGGTACACCGCATGCCATTGCTTCTGCTAAAGCATTCGGAAACCCTTCATAGAGGGAAGGCAAAACAAATAGTTTTGAACTAGAGATGTATTTAAATGGATTTTTTTGAAACCCCAGAAAGTGAACATCTTTATCGATGGATAAATCAATAGATAGCTGTTTTAAATATGGCTTTAAATGGCCATCACCCAGAATTACAAGCTTAGCATTAGGTACTTCCTTCTTGATCTTTTTAAAAGACCTTATTAAATGCCAATGTCCTTTTTGTTTCGTTAGACTTCCTACAGTAATAATTACTGGGTGATCAAAGATATATTTATATTCGTGTTCAATTACCTCTTGTGAAAGTTTCTTTATCTTTTCAATAGGATACGAATTATAAATAACTCTAATTTTTTCTTTATCGATTCCATAAAAATTCACTAAATCTTTCTTTATTTCTTTCGAAACAGCAATTACGCTATCTGCTTTGTTATATAAGAATTTAATTGTCATATTCCAAAAAAAACTCTTTATTCCCTTTTGGTGTTTAGTCGACATATGATTTCTTACAGATATAATTGTGTTGCCATGTTTGTATGTCATTAGATTTATCAAATTAGGGTATTCTAAAAAACTTACTATTGTCTTATTATTATATAGCCTTTTCATTCTTTTTATCGCTTTAATCCTATATAGGAAAGCATATGTTTTTTTTAATAAGTTACCTTTCTCTAAGTCATCTAATTCTACTAACTGTCCACCATATGGGTAGTCTATTACAGGATTCTTTCCATATATAATTATTTCTTTCTCTATATCACTAGACAAATTCAATGATAGATTTGACACTGTTCGTTCTGCTCCACCAGCTGATAAAGAACCGATAAATAACATTATACTTTTCATTCAATACCACACTTTCTTTTACCAACTTCTATTTGGGTTTATCCTTTAATTATCTTTTCTTGCTTATTCCTGTGATACCGATGCATAATTGAACTAGGTATAAATGCCTTTATTAATGGCAAGAATACGAAAGGATAATCTTTCAAAGGAAACTTCAATAATCTATAACCCATTATTGAAGTTAACATACTGTTCCAACGCACCTTAAACGTACGTCTTTTCACAGCATTCATATCTTCTCGAACCATATACAGAGCCTCCTGTATATTTGCGCCATCAAATCCTTCTGCATAAAATCGAAACCAAAGATCTCTATCCTGTCCCCTAACAGTTCTTTTGGAGACAGTGTATCCATCCAGCTTATCATATGCAGTTTTTCTCATCATAATCGTTGCATGGCAAAATGGTACGCTACTTTTTAACACTGTTTTATGGGGTCGGGCTGGAACTTTAACCTGACCATATTTTCTCTCAGTGTCAAATCTCTGCATATTTGTACCAACTACCATAAATTCAGGGTGTTCCATTAAAAAAGCAACTTGTTTTTCTAATCTCATTGGTAAAGAAATATCATCTCCATCCATACGAGCAACATAATCACCTGTTGCATACTTTAAACAATGATTTAAAGAGAAAGAGAGCTTTGAGTTTTGATCATTCTTAATTAAAACTACTTTGTCGGGATATTTCTTTTTATAATATAGAACTTTGTTATATGTGTTGTCCGTAGAACAGTCATCACAAATTATCAATTCAAAATTAGAATAAGTTTGGTTTAAGATGGATTCAATTGCTTCATCAATAGTATCTTCGCAATTGAAAACGGACATAATTACTGATACTTTAGGCTTCAAATTCATCATAATTTATAAATTCTCCTTATACCACTCTATTGCAGCTTGAATACCTCTTTCAAAACTCCATTTTGGATCATACCCTAGCATCTCTCTTGCCTTATTAATATCTGCATTACTATGCTTAATATCACCTTTCCGATCTGGTCCAAAAATAGGCTGAATATCTTTACCTAAAGCATTTAATAATTGAGCATAAATATCAATAAGAAATTCTCTTCCACCATAAGCTATGTTGTAGGCTTGTCCTGCAGCATTATGATTTGCTTTACATGCTTTCAGGTTTGCTTCAATAACATTATCAATGTAAGTAAAATCCCGACTCTGCTTACCATCCCCATTAATAGTTGGCTGTTCATTATTAAGTAATTGCTTAATAAATTTGGGAATAACAGCTGCATATGCTCCCTCTGGATTTTGCCTTCTACCAAAAACATTGAAATAGCGTAAACCATACGTATCAAGATTATATAATTTTGTATATAACTTTCCATACTCCTCATCTACCATTTTGGTAAGAGCATAAGGTGACAAAAGATTACCTTCTCTTCCTTCTTGTTTAGGGAGATTTGGCTCATCACCGTAAACTGATGAACTCGATGCATAGACAAATTTCTTCACACCATTTTGTCTAGCAGCTTCCATCATGTTTAAAGTACCTTTTATGTTAATCTCTTCATATAATAATGGCATCTCTATACTTCTTGGAACGCTTCCCCAAGCGGCTTGATGTAAAACAAAATCGACACCTTCACAGGCTTTCATACATGTTTCAAGATCACGGATATCTCCTTGAATAAATTCATAATTAGAATTATTGATAAACTCTTCTATATTTTCTTTTTTTCCAGTTGAAAGGTTATCAAGCCCTCTAACTTGATAACCTAAATTAAGTATTGCCTCTACTAAATTCGAACCAACGAAACCAGCTGATCCAGTCACTAAAAATTTAGTTCCTTCTGGAAAACTTATACTTTTATATCCCAATTTTATAACCTCCAATATAAAAGACCAGCATTTTCAGCTTCTTCTCGATTAAATAATCCTTTAATATCAATTAAAACACGGCTATTATTACTCTCAAGATCTAATACACTCTCAGATGTTGCTGCAATTTCAGCCATTACTTCAGTATTGATACAATCTGAAGATCCAAACATTGCTATAACATCTTCCAAACTTAGAGCTTTGAACTCCTCGTGTGGAACTGCAAATATAACTGCGTCCATTTCTTTTATATCTTCAATTTCGTAGAGATTAATTCTATATTCATGCCACAAATCTTCTTTATCGGCTGCAGGATCCACGACTTTAACTTCTACTCCGTACTCTTCCAATTCTTTAATTACATCTACTACTTTTGTATTTCGTACATCAGGAGTATTCTCTTTGAATGTAATACCAAAAATAGCTACTTTTGCACCATTTATTTGTTTATTTGCCTTAATCATTTTCTTAACTGTGCTTTCAGCTATATATTTACCCATATCATCATTTATTTTTCTTCCTGAAAGAATAATTTGGGAATGATAACCCATTTGCTCAGCTTTATACGTTAAGTAGTATGGATCTACTCCGATACAGTGGCCGCCAACTAGTCCAGGCGAGAAATTGAGAAAGTTCCATTTAGTTCCTGCCGCCTCAAGCACTGCTTTTGTATCAATGCTCATTTTATTAAAAATAATTGAAAGCTCATTCATAAAAGCAATATTTATATCACGTTGTGCATTCTCTATAACCTTTGCAGCCTCAGCCACTTTAATGCTTTCTGCTTTATACACACCAGCTTTTACAACTAACTCATATACTTTCGCAACAGTCTCTAAGGTTTCTTCATCTTGGCCTGCCACAACTTTTACAATAGTCTCTAGCCTATGAACTTTATCACCAGGATTAATTCTTTCTGGTGAATAACCAACTTTGAAATCTATTCCACACTTAAGTCCTGATTCTTTTTCTAAAATTGGAACACAGATTTCTTCAGTTACACCTGGATAAACAGTAGATTCAAAGACAACGATCGAACCTTTTGTTAGGTTTCTGCCTAAAGTACGGCTAGCAGATTCCACTGGTGTTAAATCAGGTGTATGGTCATCTTTAACAGGAGTTGGCACTGCTACAATATGAAACTTAGCTTCCCTAAGTCTCGTTTCATCTGAAGTAAAATCAACAGTAGTGTTTTTGATTATTTCATCCCCCACTTCTTTTGTAGGGTCTATACCATTTTTATAAAGTTCAATTTTTTCTTTATTAACATCAAAGCCAATTACTCCAACCTTTTTTGCAAATGCAACTGCTATTGGCATCCCTACATAACCTAGGCCAACTATAGAAATTTTCTCATCTCTAGTAACAATTCTTTCATAGATTGTCATATTTACCACTCCTACATTATCTTATATTGTTTATCTAATTTCTTCAGTTCCATGTGTTCTAAAATAATATTATTTATTTTATTTACATCAAACATATCAGTTGCCCTTTTATATCCTTTTTCGGCCATCTTTATTGTCATCTCTGGATTATCATACATTTTTATCATTTTTTCAGCCAAAATATCTGAATTCTTAAGAGGTACCAAAAATCCAGTTTGTCCATCATCTACTGTCTGTCTACAACCTGAAACATCTGTGGCAATAACTGCACGTCCCATGGCCATGGCTTCAACCAGGACTCTTCCCTGTCCCTCATGATATGATGGAAGTGTGACCACAAAACTATCCTCAATAAACGGACGGACATCATCAGTTTTACCCAAATATTCTACAGTACCTTCATCTGTCCACTTCTTCAGTTCTCCAGGCGTAATTGCGGTAGGATTTGAATCAAACGGACCAAGTATTTTAAATTTCATAGTTGGTCGCTTTTCTTTTGCAATTTTTGCAGCGTTTAGAAACTCATATATACCTTTATCTCTTATTAACCTGGCAATAAACAGGAAAGTATCAGTATTTTTTAAAGGTCTTTTATTAAATAAACTTAGATTTACTCCAGAACTTCCTATTACAACAACCTTTTGCTTATCAACAATTTTCCTCTTTTTAAACAACTCTAAATCATCGACATTTAAAAAGAATAAGGCCTTACATTTACTAAAAGCCAACTTATACAGGGGAACTAACACTTTTTGTATCATTCTTAATTTTAAGGTGTTTCCACGAATAACAGACCCCGCACCAGTCATCAGTCCATATATATTTTTAACACCAGATAAATGAGCTGCTAATGTTCCGTAAATATTGGGTTTAATAGTATAAGACAAGAAGACATCTGGCTTTTCGCTTTTAAGTTTTTTTACAATATCGCTCACCAAAGCAATATCTTTCAAGAGATTCATGCCAGTTCTATTCATATTTATCGATAGATATCTGGCACCTAGCTTTAATATTTTTTCTTCTATATCTCCATTATCGTCAGGTGCACATGCTACTACTTCATGGCCATTGTCAACCATAGCTTTAATCATGTCTCCCCGGAAATTTACTAAAGAAGGTCCATAACTTCCCAAAATGAATACTTTCATTGAATGGTTTCCCCACCTTCTACATTATTCTATTTTTTTCGTAGGAACTCCAACATAAATTCCTGATTCAGTTATATTCGTAACAACAACAGAACCAGCTCCAACTTGACATCCACTGGTTATATTTACATTATTACTTACTACACTACCTATTCCTAACCATGATCCCTGTCCGACATTAACTGTCCCTGCTAAATGAGCTCCCGGTGATATATGAACAAAATCTTCAATATTGTTATCATGGTCTATTGTAGAGCCAGTGTTGATAATGCAACCTTTACCTATTTTAGTACAGCAGTTAACAACTACTCCTGCCATTACAACTGTCCCAGTTCCCACATCCACTTGATTTCCAATTACTGCACTCGGGTGAATTAATACCGGAATACTAGCCCCAAATGTTTCAATCATCTCATGAACCCTTTGTCTCGTAGTATTATTCCCAATACCAACAAATATTTCGTAATCATCTATATGCGTAAAAACATCGTCTGAAGTTCCAATGACCTCTAAACCCATAGACGATTTGATGCTTTTGTCATCATCTAAAAAGTGAACATTCTGCCATTTATTCATTTTTAATGCAATGTCAGCAACTACTTTGCCGTGTCCACTTGCTCCAATTATAAGAAGTTTGTTTTTCATAATTCCATTCTTTCCTTTTCGGTTCCCTTAAAAGGCTCAATCGTAGCAGCAGTTTCTGAATTAATACCCTCTCTAACGAAAACCTTTTTTATGGTCAAAAAAATTATCTTCCAATCTTCAATAAAGCTTACATTGTCCACATATTCAACATCGAGATTAAATTTATCTTCCCAACTAATCGCATTTCTACCACTAACCTGCGCCAAACCAGATAACCCTGGTCTTACTTCATGACGTCGTTTTTGATGATTGTTATACAATGGCAAATATTGTACCAATAGTGGCCTAGGGCCGATAATGGACATATCACCCTTCAAAATATTAAAAAGTTCCGGTAGTTCATCAAGAGATGTAGAACGTAGTAACCTACCAAACTTCGTCAACCTATCACTATCAGGTAGTAACTCCCCTTTATTATCTCTTTCATCCGTCATAGTCCTAAACTTATACATCATAAAAATCTCTTCATTTAGCCCAGGTCTCTTTTGCTTAAAAAGAACAGGGCTACCCAATTTTGTTCTCACAAGAATTGCAACTACTAGAAGTATCGGACTAAGAACAATAATGGCAATTAATGATAGTATGAAATCCATCGGTCTTTTTATGAATCTTCTAAAAATTTTACCTTTGGAATTATTCATTACTTAAACCACAACCCCTTAATAGTTTTCACAACTCTTTCTAAGTCCTCATCCGTCATTTTCGTATCAGAAGGTAAACATACACCATTCTCAAACAATTTCTCCGATACATCCGTTCCAACAAAATCATATTTCTCAAAGAATGGCTGCATATGCATTGGCTTCCACACTGGTCTTGATTCAATATTCTCTTTTTCAAGGGCCTTCATAATATCTACTGGTCTTACCTTACCTGTCAAAGTCATTGAGCTTAACCAGTAGTTTGGTTCATTCCAATCATTACTAGGCATGAATTCAACACCTTCAAGCCCACCAAGTTCTCTCTTATAAAAATCAAAGATATAATTTTTCTTCGCAACTCTCTGATCCAATACTTTAAGCTGCCCTCTACCAATCCCAGCAACAACATTACTCATCCGATAATTAAATCCTAATTCGCTATGTTGATAATGCCTTGCTTGGTCTCGGGATTGAGTCGCCCAAAATCTTGCCTTAGCAATTCTCTCTTCATTATTAGAAACAAGCATTCCACCCCCAGAAGTTGTGATAATCTTGTTTCCATTAAAAGAGAAGATGCCATAATCACCAAAAGTCCCTGTATGCTTACTTTTATAGTAAGTACCTAAAGACTCAGCAGCATCTTCTATAACCGCAACATTATGTTTCTTACAAATATCCATTATCTTATCCATATCAGCGGACAAGCCATATAGATGAACAACAATAACTGCCTTTACTTCTGGATACTTCTCAAATGCTTCTTCCAAAGCTTTAGGACTCATGTTCCAAGTTTCATAATCACTATCGATAAATACAGGGATAGCATTTTGATAGATAATTGGATTTGCAGTAGCAGAGAAAGTAAGTGTTGGACAGAAAACAATATCTCCTTCTCCGACTCCTGCTGCTTTAAGAGCTAGGTGAATAGCAGCTGTTCCTGAAGACAGTGCTGCAGCAGCTTTAGAACCAACCTTTTCAGCTAGTTCTCTTTCAAATCCATTTACGTTTTCACCAAGAGGCGCAATCCAGTTTGTATCAAAAGCTTCCTTTATATATTGCAATTCATAACCCTCATCACTCATATGTGGTGAAGCGAGATTTATTCTTTCTTTCGCTTTAGTTGATCCCATCTTCTAGACTTCCTTCCATTGTTAAGTAATTATTTTAGTAGATTAGGACATAATTAGAATCAATAATTTACTCATTCCAACCAACTACTAAACCACTAAAATACTATCCATATCCAATACTTTCCTCGTAATATCTATTCAATCTACCGAACAAATACGAAATAGGTATTCACTTCTTAATCACCCTTTACCGGGTCTCTTCCTATTATTTATACCATTCAATCAATCTATTATTCTCAACAAAAATGCCCCAAACCCTTATCCCGCAAGGTTTCCAGCACTCAACCTAACTACGATAGTCAGTTCCCCATTGCATATCTTTTCTTCACTTTCATGGATTATATGGCTATAAATTAATCAAGCTCATAGAAATGACATACAGAATTAATAAGAAAAGTATTACTTAAAATACGGTTAAGTCTTTCCTTTAATAACTTGTATTTCGTTCGATTTGCTTCTTAATATGATTTTTTATGTATTGTATTGTTTCATTTTATTATGTATGTTTAAGAAATTTACTTGGGCATCTAATCCACCCTCACACCACACTACTGACAACTGGTGTCTAAGGTAATGAGTACCCACAGCATGGCCGAGTGTCTCAAATGATAAAGGTGTTTGAGACATTACCTGTTGATTGTTATAAAGGGATTTACCCCCTATGTAATTAGGGGGTAAATTTTTATTTCACCATTGCTTCTTTCTCTAATAATGCTTGCATGAAGTCCAACATTTCTGTACGAATATCTTCTCGCTCTAATGACATTTCAATGGTTGTTTTCAGAAAGCCTTTGATCTCCCCTACATCATAGCGGCGTCCTTCAAAGTCATAGGCGTATACGCTTTGTTGTTCATTCAGACGTTGAATCGCATCGGTCAACTGTACTTCATCACCTGCTCCAAGTTCTTGAGTTTCAAGCAAATTCATAATTTCAGGGTTTAATACGTAACGACCCATAATCGCTAGGTTGGATGGTTCTTCTCCTAAGGCTGGTTTTTCTACGAATTGAGCGACTTCATAACGTCTTCCTTCATTGCTTTTCGGATCGATAATTCCATAACGGTCTGTTTCTCCGTCCGGGACGGTTTGTACACCAATAATTGATTTACCTGTTTCATCGTATTGTTCAATCAATTGTTTTAGTCCCGGTTTTTCAGAACGCACAATGTCGTCACCAAGTAAAACGGCGAATGGTTCATTGCCGATAAATTTACGCGCGGTCCATACGGCATGACCTAGCCCTTTTGGTTCTTTTTGACGAATGTAGTGAATGTCTACGTTGGATGATTGATTTACTTTATCCAACATTTCGAGTTTGTTTTTTTTAAGGAGTGTTTCTTCGAGTTCATATGATTTATCAAAATGATCTTCAATCGCTCGTTTTCCTTTACCGGTAACAATGATGATGTCTTCAATTCCCGATTCAATTGCCTCTTCAACAATATATTGAATCGTTGGTTTATCAATAATCGGTAGCATTTCTTTAGGTAATGCTTTCGTTACTGGCAAAAATCTAGTCCCTAGTCCTGCTGCAGGGATAATTGCTTTTTTCACAGGTTTCATCATGTAACCCCCAAATAATTTAAGCAAATTCCTTCATTCGTTTTCTTTCTGGTTCAATCGTTTGCATCAATTTATCTTTAATTTGTGCATTTGGCAGCTCTAAGAATTCAGATACTTGATCGCGAATTCCTTCGACTTCATCAAAGGTGCACTTTCCAATATAAATTTTCGGGAATACTTGCTCGTCCGACACTTCATTTTCACCAAGTAATTCCTCATACATTTTTTCACCGGGACGGATGCCGCTGAATTCGATTTTCACTTCTTCTTCGTTCGCCCCAGTTAGACGAATTAAGTTAGTTGCCAAGTCAACAATCTTCACTGGTTCACCCATATCGAGAACGAAGATTTCTCCTCCACGCGCAAGTGCTCCCGCTTGGATGACCAAACGACTCGCTTCTGGAATCGTCATGAAATAGCGCGTCATATCCGGATGGGTGACCGTCACTGGTCCACCATTGGCGATTTGTTCTTTAAATAGAGGTATAACGGACCCGCGACTGCCTAATACGTTTCCGAATCGAACCGCACAGAATTTGGTATTACTGTGTTGCGCTAAGTTTTGAATGATCATTTCAGCAACACGCTTCGTTGCACCCATGACATTTGTCGGGTTTACCGCTTTGTCAGTTGAAACAAGTACAAAGGTATCAACATCATACTGATCAGCCGCTTCAGCAACATTCTTCGTTCCGATAATATTGTTTTTCACCGCTTCAATTGGATTAAATTCCATCAACGGCACATGTTTATGCGCGGCAGCATGGTATACGACATCGGGTTCATAAGATGCCATCACTTCAACTATACGCTTGCGATCTTGTACGTCAGCAATAATCGGTATGATTTCAAACTTTTCTTTACATTTCCCACGTAATTCGCGTTCAATCTGATAAATGCTGTTTTCACCATGTCCGAGTAATAATAATTGGTTTGGTTCAAATCTAGCAATCTGGCGACAAATCTCTGAACCGATTGATCCACCAGCCCCTGTAATGAGGATGGTTTTGTTTCGTATATTCATTCCGATTTTCTGCATATCCAACTTTACAGGCTCACGGCCTAATAAATCTTCAATATCAACATCTCGAAGTTCCGTTACGCTCACCTTTCCAGTTACTAAGTCTTCAAACTTAGGAATGGTCTGCGTTTTTACACCGGTCTTTGAGCAATGTTGATAGATTTCATTCGCACGAGCTTTTGGAATGGATGGAATGGCAAATATGATATGTTCGATTCGATATTCTTCTACAACTTTTTCAATATCGTCTAATTTTCCGGCTACGGGCACGTTTAAAATTTGTACGCGCTTCTTTTTCGGGTCATCATCAACAAATGCTACTGGTCTTAATTCTGATTCCTGGCTACCCGCAAGTTGGCGAGCGACCATGACACCACCAGCGCCCGCTCCGATAATGAGCGTACGCTTTTTACCCGTCATACGTGATAAAAAGCGGTCCCGAAAGACACGCCATGCAAAACGACTTCCGCCGATGAATAAAATATGTAACATGAACGTTGCTAATAATGCACGAATCATCATT
Source organism: Allobacillus saliphilus (assembly GCF_018138385.1). Taxonomy (GTDB): domain Bacteria; phylum Bacillota; class Bacilli; order Bacillales; family Alkalibacillaceae; genus Allobacillus; species Allobacillus saliphilus. Next base: position 2,115 of record NZ_JAGSIE010000002.1, on the reverse strand, counting down.
TGATCTAAGACGACCAATTGACCGATTGCTGCGACACCAATCGACAAGCCGACGACATTAAAAATCGTTACTAATTCACCTATGCTCGCATACTCCCAGGCTTTTCGGTATAAGCCAAAATAAAGTGCAAGGATATGATGAGAGAGTAGTAAGATTATTGACGTGGCAACAATTGATTTCCAGTCAACCAGTTGGTTATAAGTTAAGTAAGCACTCGCAAATATGGAGAAAGCCACAATCAGTGTATCAACAACAACAAGCAATGCTAGTCTTTTTGGATACGTCAAATACAACCACCTTTTCTCCTCGTTCGTTCTATTAAGGTTATCTCTCTAAACTATTTCTTATTATTATGTATCTAGTACTTTAGACGCTCATTTAGGAATTTTTTATGTATGTTTTCCTGTTTATCTGCTACTATAGTACAAATTATTTCCTAAAATTACAAGGGTATTTGGAATTATTATATAAAAAAGTGTCTTTTATTGGATGGAAACGCACTCATTTAATTACACATTTGATTCGACAAAATTTGTTAAATTACCTTTGAATTGTTTAGAAATGTGATATAATTTCCACATATGTACGATTTTATTAACTGAATCTGGAGGTCATCATGGAAGAAACGATATCTTTACAAGAGATTTTTCAAGTCATTAAAAAGCGTATGAAGTTAATTATCGCAATTACAGTTGCCGCTGTCTTAGTCAGTGCCCTCATCACTTTATTCATTTTAACTCCAAAATATGAAGCTTCATCTCAATTTATCGTCAGTCAATCAGAGCCAACTCAAGAAGTGAATATTAATGACATACGAACGAACGTTGAAATGATCAATACATATAATGTAATCATTACGAGTCCGGCGATTATGGACCAAGTTATTGAAGAACTGGATTTGAATCTATCGAACGGTGCGTTAGCTTCGAAAATTAGTGTCGCAAATGCTCAGAATTCACAGGTCGTTAATGTAACAGCTACAGATACAGACCCTGCTGTTGCTGCCAATATTGCAAATACAACTGTTGAAGTGTTTAAAGAGTCCGTTCCTACATATATGAATGTCGATAACGTGAGTATTTTGTCTGCTGCGGTCGTTGGTGATAACCCCGCTCCAGTTAGTCCAAATGTCACGTTGAATATTGCGATTGCCTTTGTGCTCGGTGTAATGGTCGGTGTAGGACTTGCTTTCTTGCTTGAATATTTGGATACGACGATTAAAACAGAAGAGGATATTGAAAAGTTGCTTGAACTTCCAGTAATGGGTGTTGTGCCGACGATGGATGCGAATACAATTACTGACCCATCTCGAACAGCGAGAGGAAGAGGTGCAAAACATGGCGCGTAGAAAAACAATAACGAAAACCCAAGTTTCCAGAACGTTGGTTATGCGTGATCAACCGAAGTCTCCGATTTCAGAGCAATTCCGAACACTGCGTACAAACTTACAATTCTCTGCCATTGACAATGAGCTGAAGTCTTTGCTTGTGACTTCTTCCAGCCCATCGGAAGGGAAAAGTACGACCGCTTCAAACTTAGCAATTGCTTTTGCCCAACAGGGGAAGAAAGTTTTATTGGTTGATGCCGATATGCGGAAGCCGACTACTCATTATACGTTTCGGGTTGCGAACACATTTGGATTAAGCAACCTTCTAATTGGCGACAAAGAATTAGAAGACGCTGCACAAGCAGTCAATATCCCGAACCTTAGCGTCCTTCCATGTGGTCCAGTACCACCGAATCCATCTGAATTATTAGGGTCGAAATCCATGAAACGATTTATGAAAAATGCTGAAAGTAGTTATGACTTAGTTATTTACGACACACCACCCGTATTGGCTGTAACGGACTCACAAGTTATTTCTAACGCTGTCGATGGTGTATTACTCGTTGTTCGTAGTAAACAAACCGAGAAAGACGCAGCCGTCAAGGCGAAAGAGTTGCTTACACAAGCACAGGCAAATATTGTTGGAGTCGTTTTAAATGACCGATCATTTAACGAAACAAACTATTACTATTATTATGGAACATAAACACCTGTCTCATAGGAAGCCCTATGAGACTTTGTTTTAGGAGGTTAAATCAAATGATTGATTTACATAGTCATATTTTATT
>NZ_JAGSIE010000001.1 GCF_018138385.1 Allobacillus saliphilus | reverse complement strand
GAAGCCCTATGAGACTTTGTTTTAGGAGGTTAAATCAAATGATTGATTTACATAGTCATATTTTATTCGGTGTAGATGACGGTGCACAAACCATTGAGGATAGTGTGGCGATGGCGCGAGCGGCAGTTGCTGAAGGAATCTCTGTGATTTACGCAACACCACACCACTTGACAACACGATACGAAAATGAACGTGACGTTGTTTTACCGAAAGTGGATGAATTGAATGCTGAATTTGCCCGGTTGGGAATTGACTTAGTTGTGAAACCTGGACAAGAACTACGTATTCAAGGTGATTTATTGGAAGGATTGCAAGAAGGAACAAGCATCCCACTTGGCAATACGGACTATATGTTAGTCGAATTCCCATCAAACCATGTACCTCGTTATACAGAACGTGTACTGTTCGACATTCAATCAGCAGGCTACAAACCAATTATTGTCCATCCGGAACGGAATAGTGATCTTATCCAAAATCCTGATAAATTATTGGAACTGGTACAGAATGGTGTATTAACACAAGTGACCGCAGCAAGTGTTGCTGGTCACTTCGGAAAGAAAATTAAACAGTTCAGCAGGCAATTGATCGAATCGAATTTAACACACTTCATTGCCTCCGACGCACATAATACGACGACACGCGGATTTTGTATGCAAGAGGCATATAAGGAGATTGAGAAGGAATTCGGCTTTGGAGTCAGTGAAGTGTTGAAAGAAAACGCCCGCATGGTCGACCGGAATGATTCAGTGATTGGTGAACCGCCGATGGAAGTGAGGAAGAAGAAGAAGTTTTGGGTGTTTTAAAATGAACAGCCCCTCCTTAGTTCGCTAAAGAGGGACTGTTTATTTATTGTAATTGGTCAATCCCGATTAAACACGTCTCGTGTATAAACTTTGTCTGATACATCCTTCAACTCTTCCGCTAAACGATTCGCAACGATGACATCAACCTCTTGTTTGAATGATTCAAATTCATCAATCACTCGCATACCGTTAAACTGATCAGCTTCCAGGGTCGGTTCATAAATCACAACCTCAATATCTTGATTCTGCAATCGCTCAATAACTCCCTGGATAGCTGATTGCCTGAAATTATCCGAGTCTAACTTCATCGTTAGCCGGTAGATTCCGACGGTTTTTGGGCTTCGTTTTATAATTTGATTCGCAATATGATCTTTCCGTGTATCATTTGCATCAACAATCGCCGAGACAATATTGTTTGGTATTCCCGCAAAATTAGTACGGAGTTGCTTCGTATCCTTTGGCAAACAATAACCACCATAACCAAATGAAGGGTTATTATAATGATCGCCAATGCGTGGATCCAGACCAACGCCGTCAATAATTTGTTTTGAATCTAAACCTTTCAGTTCAGCATACGAGTCTAACTCATTAAAAAACGATACACGCATGGCTAAATAGGTATTCGCAAACAGTTTAATCGCTTCTGCTTCTGTTGAATCTGTAAAGAGTACAGGAATATCATCTTTGAGCGCTCCTTGGACAAGTAAATCGGCAAATGTTTTCGCCGCTTCCGACTGATCCCCTACAATAATTCGAGAAGGATAAAGGTTATCATACAAAGCCTTACCTTCCCTCAAAAATTCAGGAGAAAAAATAATATTATCTGTGTTATATTTTTTTCTAATATCTTTGGTATAACCCACCGGCACTGTTGATTTGATGATCATCATTGCACTCGGATTAACCTTCAATACATTTTCAATAACATTCTCGACTGAACTTGTATCAAAGTAACCGTTGTTTAAATCGGAATCATAATTTGTCGGGGTAGATATCACGACATATTCTGCATCTTTGAATGCTTCTTCATAACTTGTTGTAGCTTTCAAATTCAAATCCTTCGTCGCTAAAAAATCCTCTATTTCTTGGTCAACAATCGGTGACTTTTTATTGTTAATTAAATCCACTTTCTCTTTAACTATATCCAAAGCTATAACTTCATTGTGCTGGGCCAGTAACACCGCATTAGATAGCCCAACATAGCCAGTTCCAGCAATTGCTATTTTCATTCGGCACACCCTTTTTCTTCTGCAAAGTTTCTACAACATATTATAGCATAGCATTTTAAATTATATTTAAAAATCGCTACGGTATATCATTATGATACTGAGTTATTCTGATCAAGTTTATACAGTGTTTTATTTTCACAATGTCCATAATTAAAAGTAAACACACATGCCAATGTGTTAATTGCATGCGTGTCAGTTTGAATAATAAGTATTTGAAAGTTAGCTTACCTTCACCTTTAGTCTACTTAAACGCTACTAGCAAACTTTAACACAGAATGAGTCAATAGTTTTGTCCGTGGTATAAAGGAATCCATTATCATATGTTCTCCCTTCGTATGCCAATTACCACCAAGTGGACCCATCCCACAAATGGTAGGAACTCCAATTGCTGTAGCGAAACCTGCATCGGCTGCTCCTCGAGCCTTGGTGGTTTTAACATCCATCTTCAATTCTTCCGCTGTCTCGATTACAATATCACGAAGCATTCGAACACCTTCGTTTTCTTCCATTGGTAAAATACCGATTTTGCCGGTTAGTTTACTTTCGGTACCTTGGATATAAGAAGTTTCACTGATTTTTTTGATCGCATCGTAGACAGTATCAAAGTGTTCCTTCTTCCAAAATGAAAGGTGCATCGTCATATAGCCATGTGAGGCTATAATATTATTACTTTTCCCACCTTGAACAATACCTATATTAATAGTTAGATCTTTATCAATATCGACTAACTTCTTTATTTCTATCATTTTATGAGCTAGTTCGTCATTTGCACTGATTCCGTCATAGTAAAAAGCACCAGAGTGAGCGGCCTTTCCTTCTATATCGATACGTAAATGAGCACTTCCTTTTCGAGCTGTAACGATAGATCCATCCAGTCTGCCTGCTTCCACATTAAATACCGCTGAAGCATTCTTTGCCCGATTTTGAATCACCTTTCCAGAGATAGGTGATCCTACCTCTTCATCGGGAGTAAATAGTAATTCTAAATCGGGTACTTCATCTGTTGCATGCTGTTGAATGGCTTTAGCAGCCATAATCATTGCCACTAGTCCAGATTTCATGTCAGAAACACCTGGACCATATAAATGATTTCCCTTTTGTTCAAGAGGAAATGATTCAAGTGTTCTTGTCGGATGAGCTGTGTCTTGATGACCCATCATCAGGATTTTACCTTTTTTATTTCCTTTCAATGTAGCTATAACATGGTTCCCGTATGCTTCATTTTTTTGGATCTCTACTTCAAATGCCGAATCCCTTAAATGTTTTTCAATGATACTACTCACTCGATTCACACCATCTCGATCGGGTGTGTAGCTTTCTGTTTCAACTAATTGGCGCAACAATTCTAATGCTTTGTCTTTATTTTGATCAATATAATGATCAATTTGGTTTCGGATTGTTTTTTCCATAGAAATTATGCGTCTCTCCTCTGGTTAAAAAGATTAGCTCCTGTTCGCTTGATAATTCACTTTATGCATTCGTCATTTCCTTTTCCTTAGCACCCTCTTCTGTATACAAATGACAAGCTACAAATTGTTCGGATTCCACTTCTAGATTTTTTGGCGTTTCTTTCTTACAAATATCCATAGCAAAAGGGCATCTTGTATGAAACGCACAGCCAGTTGGAGGGTCAATTGGCGAAGGAATCTCACCGTTCAATTCTATCCGTTCCCTTTTCCTATGTGGATTCGGACTAGGGATAGCGGATAGCAATGCTTTTGTATAAGGATGTTTGGGATCTTGGAATATTTGATCAGTTGGACCGGTCTCTACGATTTTCCCTAGGTACATCACACCAATTCGATCACCGATATGACGGACAACACTTAAGTCATGCGAGATGAATAAGTAGGTTAAATTAAACTCATCTTGTATTTCCCTCAGTAAATTAAGTATCTGTGATTGAATGGAGACATCCAAAGCGGAAACAGGTTCATCACATATAATTAAATCAGGGTTCATGATTAAGGCTCTCGCTAAACCAATCCGTTGTCGTTGACCACCTGAAAACTCATATGGATATCGATAATACTGATCCGCTTGGAATCCTAGTCGATTTAACAAATCCATCACGATATCTGTGCGTTCTTTTGGTTTACCGATCCCATGAATATCAAGTGGCTCTTCTAAGATTGTTCCAATTCTTTTTCTTGGATTCAAGGATGAAAAAGGATCTTGAAACATCATTTGCATCTTTTTTCGGATATTAAGCATTTCTTTTGGATTATAGTCGACTATATTCTTTCCTTCATAAATTACTTCGCCTTCCGTTGGTTCTGTAAGTCGCAAAATTGTTCGACCCGCAGTACTTTTACCACAACCCGATTCACCAACTAAACAGAACGTTTCTCCCTCATACAATTCAAACGAAATTCCATCGACTGCTTTTACATGATTCTTCGTAAAGCCAAAGGAGTTCTTTATAGGAAAGTGTTTCTTTAAATTAGTGACTTGCAGTAGTGGTTCTTTCTTTTCCAAAATCCGCTCCCTCCTTTTCTAAGATCTCTTTGTAATGCCAGCACTTTACTTTATGCTCGGGTGTGTGCTCAAATGTCGGAGGTTCCTCTTCCACACATTTGTCAGTAGAAAAACTGCATCTTGAAGCAAATCTGCAGCCTTTTGGCACATCATTAAGCGTGGGTACTTTCCCTTTGATGACAAACAAATCCTTTTTACGCTCTCCGTCCAATTGTGGTATCGATTTGATCAGTCCCTTCGTATAAGGGTGAAGTGGTTGGTCAAATAAATCTTTAACAGTTGCTTCTTCGACAATTTGTCCTAAATACATCACAATAACTCGTGTACAAATTTCAGCTACTACACCTAAGTCATGGGTGATGAACATAATGCCCATGTCGTATTCTTTTTTTAAGTCTTCCATTAAATCAAGAATTTGTGATTGAATGGTTACATCTAGCGCGGTTGTTGGTTCGTCGGCTATTAATAAGTTGGGTCGGCATGAGAGCGCTTGTGCAATCATCACTCTTTGTTTCATTCCACCAGATAATTCATGAGGATATTCATGGATTCGTTTTTCTGGTGAAGGGATACCCGTTAACGCTAACATGTCGATTGCCTTTTGTTCCGCTTCTTTCTTAGAAAGATTTTGGTGTAATATAATCGTCTCCATGATTTGGTTACCAACTGTATAGACTGGATTTAATGAACTCATTGCATCCTGGAAAATCATAGATATTTCATTTCCACGAATTTTCCTCATTTCTTTCATGGAGACGTTCAAAAGATCTTTCCCTCTATAATTAATCTCTCCTTCATATGTGGTGTTTCCTTTTCTTTCATTCAAAAGCCTAAGGATTGATTCTGAAGTGACGCTCTTTCCACAGCCAGATTCGCCGACGACTCCTAGTGTTTCTCCCTCATCGATATGAAAGGAGATTCCGTCAACAGCAGTCACCTGTCCCGTTTCTGTCTTAAAGTGGGTTTTTAACTGGTTAACTTCCAATAGATGTTCTGACACTGTTTCTACCTCCCTAGTAAGTTCGATCGCTTGAGTTGTTAGTTCGATTTATTTGAATGTGGGTCTAAAATATCTCGCATTCCGTCACCGAACATATTCAACCCTAATGTAATTAAAATAACGGCTAAGCCTGGAAACAAGGTCATCCACCAAGCTTTCGTAATGACGTTTTTACCATCATATAAAATATTTCCTAAGCTTGGTTCTGGAGCTGGAATTCCGGCACCCAAAAAGCTGAGCATCGCCTCATTAATGATGGCCATCGCGAAGACAAATGTTGCTTGAACCAACAGAGGTGATAACGTATTTGGAGCGATGTGTCGCCAGATGATTCTGTTGGAACTTCCACCCATTGATTTCATCGCTTCTATGTACGTTTGCTCTTTAATAACCAGAGCAGATGAGCGAACAACACGAGCAATCAATGGAGTATATACAACACTCAATGCGATAATGACATTCACTGTTTTCGGTCCTAATGCTGCCATAATTGCAATGGCCAATAGAATACTAGGAAAAGCCATCAAACCATCATTAATCCGCATGATAATATGGTCTAACGTATTATAATAAGCTGAATATAGGCCAAAAATGATTCCCAAGATCGCAGTTACAAATGCAACAGCTAATCCGACAAACATTGATTCTTGAATGCCATAAACAACGCGACTAAACACATCTCTTCCGACATCATCCGTTCCAAAATAATGATCCGCACTCGGGGCTTGCAGACGATTGACTGGATCCACTTGCAAAGGATCATGGCTAGTGATTAACGGAGCCGCAAACGTAATAATGGTTGCAACAATTAATATAATGAATCCTGTTAAGGCCATTCGACTTCTAAGTAAACGTTTTAGCATTAACTTACGTTGTTGCTTTTTCATTTCTTTTTGTAACTGTGCCTTATTTGTTTTTTCAATAGCTGCTTCCATGATTAATCCCCCTTCTTCCCGAAGCGAACTCGTGGATCAACCACTCCATATAATAGATCGATTGCTAGGTTGATAAACACATAAAGTAACGCGATCAGTAAAATGGTTCCTTGTATTACAGGGAAGTCCCTACGCTCGACTGAGTTAACAATTAATTGGCCAATCCCAGGTATATTAAACACAAACTCAATAACGACCGCTCCAGCTATTAACGTAGAAAACGTTTGTCCAATGACTTCAAGAATGGTTACAAACGCATTTCGAAGTGCATGTTTGTAAATGACAACTCGCTCTTTCAAACCTTTTGATCGAGCAGCTTTAATATACTCATTATCAAGAATATCCAGCATTGAAGAGCGTGTCATACGAACAAGAAGTGCTGCTTGTGCGAGACTTAAAGCAATCGCTGGTAAAATAAGCGAGCGAATATGCGGCCAAATACCTTCAGATAAAGGAACGAAGCCAGCCACAGGGAACCATTCTAAATTAACCGAAAATAATAAGATTAAAAACAATCCTAATAAAAAACTAGGAATAGAGATTCCGAGCAATGAAAATCCCATTAATGATTGGTCAACAGCCGTACCTTTTCGTATCGCTGCAATAATTCCAACTGGAATTGCGAAAACAACCGCTAATATTTGAGCAAAAATCGTTAATGAAAGAGTAGGAATGAAGTATTGCCCAAAAACCTCTGTAACAGGAGCATTTGCATAAATAGACTCACCTAAATCACCTGTTACTGCATCTCCTAACCAATTAAAAAACTGAACGGGTACAGGGTCATCATGTCCCAATTCAGCCCGCAATGCTTCTACTTCACTTTGACTTGCATTCGGTCCTAAAATAACTGAAGCAGGTTCACCCGGCGATAAATGAACAATGAAAAACACGACTATCGCTACGACAAACATAACTGGAACCAACGATAAAATACGTTTTGTAATATATCCGATCAAGATCTCTACCTCACTTTGCTGTCTTTTAGAATTAGCATGATGAAGAAAAAATGCCCTGAAAACAGAGCATTTTTTCTATTTTCCTATAAATTATTTCTTTTCTAAGTTCCATAGCACCATGGAGAAGTTGATATCAAACCCTTCTACATTGCTTTGTAGTCCATGTAGTGGCTTATGGTGACCGAATAGTATGAACGGAAGGTAATCCCACACTTCTTCCTGTAATTCGTGAAATAGCTCTGTAGCTTCATCTTGACTCTCACTTTGGTTGATTTCTTCTACTAAGCGATCAATTTCATCACTTTCATTCCACCCTGCATATTCATTCTCTGAATGTAGATATACGGCATTGGCAGGATCTGGATCAAAGTTAAATCCAGATACAAAGATATCCCATGATTCAGGGTTTTCACGATGTTCTAAAAGCGTTGCCCAGTCATAAACTTCTAAACTAACATTCATACCCAAATCTTCTAATTGACTTTGAATGACTATTGCTGCTTGATAGTGTGTCGGATACTCTCTTGTCGCTAAGATGACAATCTCCTCACCACCGTAACCGGCTTCATCAAGTAATTCTTTTGCTTTCTCAGGATTATCCTGATTATATTGGTCACTTCCTGCGTCACTATGCCAAAGCGCTTGATCACTATTGACCAATGAGTTATCAGCACTATAGTAATCTGGACTAACATAAGCAGCTGTTAGAATATCATCCATATTCAAAGCTGCGTTCACTGCTTTACGTGCTTTGTTATCAGTGAAGAATCCATTTGCTTTGTTAAAGAACATTCCTTGGAAACCAAATGCTTCAGCGAATTCCTTTAAACCTTCTTCACTCTGCAATTGATCAACATTGTCATAGGATAGGCGAGTAGCGATATCATATTCACCTGTTTGTAATCCTGAAAAACGAATGGTTTCGTCTGTCACAATATCAATAAGGATTTCATCTACTTTAGCTGTCTTATTACCAACCAATCCATCAGATTCTGAATCTAGTGCACTGTAGTCTTCAAACTTCTTTAAATGGAGTGATTGCGTATCGACATATTCTTCAACCTTGAAAGGTCCAGTTCCCACATACTCAGACACACCTTCAGCCGTTGCATTATCAATCACTTCCTTAGGCATGATTGCTGGCGCTTGTTCTGGATGTGCTAATATATTGACGATTAAAGGTTCAGGTTTATTCATTTTTAGTACAACTTCATAGTCTCCATTCGCTTCAAACGTTGCATCACTTAGATTAGCTTGACCTTTCGTAGAAATTTCTTTCCAACGATTCATTGAAGCAACGACGTCTTCAGCTGTCATCTCCTCGCCATTATGAAACATGACACCTTCTCTTAATTCGATTGTGAGTGTTTGGTTATCGTCACTCATCTCGGATGACGCTGCAAGCATCGGTTGAGCTACATAATCTGAGTCGATTGAAAATAATGTTTCGTAAATTTGCAAGGCAAAGTCAGTTGTTCCTGTAGCTGTTGACATATGTGGGTCTAACGAAGGTGGAATGGTATCATAAGCTAATGTTAACTCCGTGCTCCCTCCGTCACTTTCACTTGTTTCACTATCCGAGCTACCAGATGACTCTTCTCCACTGGATTCTGTATCTGCTTCTACGTCCGTATCATCGTCTCCTTGACACGCTACCAAAGCAATCACAGATACAAACAATAACATCAATAAAATTCTCTTAAATGACATGATCGATTTCCCCCTATTTATCATTTGTTAGTGATGACATTGAATCTTATAAATACATAGAAACTGAGCGCTAAATGAAAGCGTTATCAATAATCGACTTAATCTTCTGAATTAAGACGTTTGATTTATATTGTATCATAAACTTGAAGAAAATTAACTAAAAATTTTAGGAAATTAGAATTGTATTGAAAATTATACTCTTACTCAAAACAAAAAGCATGGCACTGTTCAAACTCTTCAGTGACATGCTTCTTGAACGAATGTTAACCTTTTTTAATCTCACCTTATTGATTCTTCAACTTTATTTCATCCTCACCAACAATGAGATAATTCATTTCTTTCTCACTCATCTCATTAATACTTTTACGCTTCGCTAAGTATATGGCAATCCCCAGAATGATCCATATAACAAGAGCAATTCTCGATTCGATGCCTAAAAACGCAGGCGAACCTGGAATCAATAAGAGAGATAAAAATACTAAACTAATGATCATGCCTAGAATGGCGATAACTTTCTTTCCTGGTCCAACAACAAACTTTGTTTTGTCGTAATCATTTTTGTCCGACCATTTATATAGATAAAAAGCTGTATAGCACGTATAGAAGTAGGCAATCGTTACCCCAATGGACGACATGTCTACGACCCATAACAGAGCTTCTCTCCCGAACCAAGGGGCAATCATGGCGATGATTACTGTGAAGATAATACTAAAATGTGGCGTGTTATATTTAGGATGTAACTTTGAAAATTGACTTGGGATGATTTTGGCACGTGACATCGCGAATAATAGACGACTTGATGAAATTGTAAAACCATTGAGTCCTGTAAATATACCCATTGTTAAAGCAATGACTAGGATTGATAGTCCTACTATTCCTAATGTATCTTGAATAACGGTTCCTGTGCCCCAAAGCGGATTTCCTGCCACGATATTCTCCCAAGGAGCCGCCATCGCTGTCGCCAACGTCATTAAACAATACAACACAACGGCAAAAATAATAGCTAGAACAATCAGCGAGTAAGCTTTTTTTGATGAAAAATTAAACTCTTCAGCAGCCTGTGGGATATTATCGAACCCAACAAACGCCCAAGGTGCCATTGCTACAATAACAATTATCGCGGCAAATGCTGTTGTATCTGTTGGGAAACTAGGTTGAACATTCGATAATCCAGCTTCAGGCTGTACTCCTACTAAAAGAGTCAGTAAGACAACACCTAAAACCATGATTGAGCAAAAGATAAATTGCATGCGTCCCGAAAACTTCGCACCTCGTATGTTCATCAATCCAAAGATCAAGAGCGCTGCCGATGCAATAAATATTTCAACACCGTACACTTGCCAACCGGCCATATCGTATAAATAGATGTTTTCAATGAATGCAGGAAACACAAACTTGAACATTAATGCGAAGGCAGAAGCATTTAACGCGACAATACAAATATATCCTAATGTTAAAAACCAGCCACTAATAAATGCGTGTGTCCTTCCTAAACTTACAAAGGCATATGCAAACTCCCCACCAGTTACAGGAAAGCTTTTCACTAAAAAACCATAGCTTACAGCGATAACGAGCATGAGTGCTCCACCGATTGCAAAACCGATCATGACACCGAGCGGTCCTGCATCAGCCATCCAATTCGTTGGTTGAACGAAAGCTCCCCAACCGATAGAAGACCCAAGAGCGATTGCCCATACCCAATGGGCTTTTAATGTTTTTGTTAATGTTTGTCTATTTTCCACGAAAAGTCCTCCTTTTTGCTTCCTTTTATTTTAAATTCCATTTAAAACAAAAAGCAATAAGGTAAGGACGTCCGTACCAGTGTAACTAGTTTTTTCTTGCTAAATTCAACTGAAAGGAGTAAAGGTCTCCACGATAAAAGGCTTGTTCGTATTCAACAAAATTTCCTTCTACATCTTTCACTAGTCTTTCCGTTTTCAACATACAGAGTTTCATAGATGTTTCCAACAGTTTGGCTTGTTTCCTTGTTATCATTTCAGCACTGATTTTTTGGCTTGCTTCAAAAGTTTGTAAGTTCAACTCTTTTTCTACTAAATTGTAGAAAGCTTCTCGGTTCAGATCATACTGTGCGAGCCTTTTACCCAAAGATACCGGGAAATAATGCTCTTCGATCCCGATTGGAGTCTGATTCGCATAACGAATACGGGAAAAATAATAAGCTTCTTCTAGTCCAGTTAACTTTTTTAAATGTTCATCAACTTGTATAATTTTCGCCTCAGTCAATTTAGCTCCAGGATGAAGTCCCATCGATTCAATCGTCTCATTTGTACTTTTTAAACTCCCTAACCAATCAGTAATCGGTTTAGGCGCAATAAATGTTCCTTTCCCACGCCTCTTTTCAAGTACACCATCTCTAACTAACTTTTCGATACATTGTCTAACTGTACTCCGACTTATTCGATACTCATCCATTAGTTCTCGTTCACTAGGGATTTGATCTGTATAGATACCTTCATGAACCTTCTTCTCAATTTCTTTGGCTAACTGAATATATAAAGGTGTGGAATCGATATAATCTAATGGCATCATTTCACCTCGATCAAAAACTTACTACTTTGAATCTGGATAGAATTAATTTTCAACTAGAACTGAGTTCGCTCTTTCTCGTATCCTCTCTTGATAACGAGCAATCCTACTAAATGGCATTGTGAAATCTTCACGAACATAAGGGTGATTGCTTAAACCTATGTAGGAAGGATAAGAATAAGTATGATGTGGATTCGTAATATCCTGTTGGGTTGCGATTGCATAATTAAAGTTAACTAGGCTGGCAATGTATTCTTGGTAAAGAAAGTGGTTTTTGAGATGTGTATCTTTTCCATCTACAACATCGTCAATAAATAACGATAATCGTTTACGTGCATAGATTGCCTCATTCATATATTCCTTCCACGTTTCCTCTGGCTCAGAATTTAAGAGATGTTGCTTCCAAAAGTATACACGGGCTTGGTTGTATTTAATGAATGACTGCCACATAAAATCATTTAACGAATTTTCATTCGCACGTTCAAATGATGACTCAGCTTCTTGTAAATAAATAGATATGATCTCTAAACTTTTCCTTGAAAGTGTAGACTTGTTTTCGATGATATATTCAATGGTTTCAATCTCATTTACGTCATGTACGTTTAACTGATTCTGCACTTCTTGAAACACTTTTTTCAAGCTAAAAAGTCCTACGTAATTATAATAGACCGTACGCGTGACGGAGTTCTTAATAATTGACCCTTTCACTTCTAACAATTCTGCAACTGGTCTCAAGTTATGCGTAGTAGCTAGCTTTTGATAATAAATAATAGCCTTAATTAATTTTTGTGTCTCTTCGATTAGAGTGAGATTTCCAACACTAACGGTGAGGATACTATTAATTCTTTTATCAATTTGATTCAACAACGACTGCATTCGTTCCATATTGCTTTCGTGTTTTTTATTTTTCGTGTCAAATAGAGAGGGAAAAACGACAATGATATCAATAAAAGCCTGTAGATTATTCGCTAATTTCACCGCTGTATTCGAATTTCTTTTTGAAAATCGATTCTCTAAGTCGTTAAAGACCGCTTCCGCTGTTTCGTCGGCAGTGTTTTGGTCATACTTACGGGCAATTTCTGCAATCGAAGTAGAATAATCATCGTTCTCTAAAATATTCCCTTCCATTTTCGTGATGTTATTCACACTATCAATTGAAAAATAAGTACTCAAAGCAACAATCAATGCTATAAATGCGATGGAGATTGATGTAATTGAAACCATGAAATCAATTGTATTCATTTCGCCATATCTTAACGATAAAAAGGTCAGCGTTGGACCGGTGAGTATAATAAACACAACAATAAAAATCATTGTTAATTTAAATTTATATTTAAAAAGCTTATTCAATGATTATTTCTCCTTCCTGAAGATTAGCTTCTTCAAAAAGTTCAAAACCGGCTTCTTCCCACCCATGACTAATCCAACAATTTCTGCGATGATATGAATTAAAAGAAAAGAGAAAAACAACAGAAGTAATATGGCATTAAAAGGAGAATAGCTAAATAAAACAGCTATGATTCCGAATAATGCACTAAATACATAAATGACCATTACAGCTCCACGGTGTGAAAGACCAGCATCTAGCAATTGATAGTGGATGTGTTTGCGATCTGCAATCATGACACTTTCTCCGCTCCTCGCTCTTCGAATAATCGCAAACAGCGTATCTAAAATTGGTACAGCGATAACTAGTAAAGGAATAATAAAGCTAAAAAGTGCGACATTTTTAAACAGACCGAGCATCGATATAACAGCAATCATATATCCTAAGAAGAGTGAGCCTGAATCACCCATATATATTTTTGCAGGATAGAAGTTATGGTATAAAAAGCCCATATTTGACCCAATGACAATAATACATAAAAATGCGACAACATAGTTTTGATCCATCATTGCCATCGCGAAAATACTTAGTAAAGCAATTGTCGTAACTCCTCCTGCTAATCCATCCAATCCATCAATTAAATTTATCGCATTGGCCACTGCAATAATCCAAATTAACGTCACGATTACACTTAAATTTTGGAGATATATTTCGCCAAAGAAAGGAATATTTATTTTATCGATTAATAAATCGGATGAGATAATGACAGTTGCTGCAAGAAATTGGCCCAATAATTTTGCGACTGGCTTTAGATTGAATTTATCATCTAAGAAACCAGTAACTAGCATAATTACACCACCGACAATAATAGCAATCTTATGGTCATGATCTGGCCAAAAAATAAGGTATGTAGTCATTACACCGATGAATATAGCAACACCACCTAAATATGGTGTTTCCGTTGTATGAATTTTCCGGTTATCCGGACGATCGACAATTCTGAATTTAACAGCTAATACTCGTACGAACGGAGTGGTTAATAAGGCTACTAATAAGGAGATTGTAAACGCGATAAAAAGAAAAAAGAAAGTCATATGTTAACCCCTCGATTTATGCATCATTTATAAACCTAATCATAGCATAGCGAACGCTTGAATCAAAAGATATTATAGTCCCATAAGTTCTATATATCCATTGCAAAGATTGATAAATAAAACTATAATTGATAGAGTTAAAATTTTTATTCAGAGGGGAATAGAATGGGAAGAGTAGAGGAAAGACAAAAACGCAAGAAAAAGCGTAGTAGAAAACGCTTATATATAATATTAATAGTTCTATTTATTGCTCTTGGTGGAGTCATTTACTATGTATATGAATCTATGCAAGCAGCAGGTGAATCATACAATGATTTAGATGGACGTGAGAAGTCGGATTTACGTGAAGAATCTGTTGCTTTAGGCAAAGATCCTAGCTCAATCCTCGTCATGGGTGTTGAAAACTACGAAGACCCTAATAGTCGGGGTAGAACAGACACGATGATGGTTCTAACATTCAATCCTAAGGACAATTCAGTGAAAATGGTCAGTCTCCCTAGAGATACGCGAGTTGAAATCGCCGAGAGGGGCACGATGGATAAAATCAACCATGCTTATGCCTTCGGTGGTACTGAAATGGCCATTCATACAGTAGAGAACTTTTTAGATATTCCAATTGACTATTATGCAGAAATTGATTTCGATGCGTTTGTTAATATTGTTGATTTAGTTGGCGGCGTGACGGTTACCGTTCCTTTTGATTTTGAAGAAAAAACGATGCATCCTGGATCACGGTGGGTTGAATTTAAAGAAGGTGAGCAGCATGTAAGCGGTGAGGAAGCACTTGCCTTCGTACGAATGAGAAAGCAGGATCCAAGAGGTGATATCGGACGGAATGCTAGACAGCAAGAATTGCTCAAGTCTCTAGTCGATGAAGCTGTTAAATTAAGAAACGTTACTAAAATTGATGATCTCGGTAGAGTCATTGGTGAAAATGTTACCACGAATGTCAAAGTGTCAGATGGATTATCCTTGTTTATGAGTATGAGCAGTTTTAGTAGCGATAATCTGGAATCAATTAGCTATGATACGAACCCGCAATGGATTAATGGTGGGAGTTATGAAATTCCGGTACAGGAGTCTGTTGAGGAAGTTAGGAATGCATTGAAAAAGCACTTAGAGTTAAGCTCTGATGGAACGAGTAAAACACCGGTTAATGAAGTTGATCAGGCATCATAGATAATTAAAGCTAACGGTGAAAACCGTTAGCTTTAATTAATTTCATTCTAATTTAACTCTTCTTTATCTACAGTAATATAAGCATTTTCTAATTTTGTTACTTATGCATTTATCACTCGTGTGAGCCATATCAGACACCCTAAAATAATTTTCACGCTAAGTTTTGGATAGTAGTACTTAATCCTAAAAAATGCTTATGCTTATACTCTCAATAGAGTACTCTCTAACCCTTTGTTTATTTATAGAAAGACGTTAAGCCTTTTGAAACATATTTATTAATCTTACAAAGCTTCCAGAGTACTTTCTCTTTTTTTTAACTGTTTTAATTAATTTGTTTTCAGTTAATTTACTTTGTAGCAAATGATTGTAGTACCCTGCACGATATTCGGCTGTTCTTTCTCTAAATGAATAGGTTGATGGACCAAATAGTAAGTTATACAAATACACATCATCTTGGTTGGTGACCCCTATATTAAAACCTAGGATCATAAAATCTGAGTTTGTTAATTCTTCAAGTTTTTTAGTTGTCATAAACAATGTATCTACAACATTGTCAGAGAGTAGATAAGATACGTCTGTTGAATCTATTATATTAGAAAATTGGGAGTTTGTTTCTTCTGGATCATTATCTAAGTTTGTACTGTTATGTATATCGTTGATTTCTTCAATTACGTAAGTGTTCACTAAATCCCATTTTCCATCCTTGTTCTTTTGAAGATTAACTCGAAATAAAGAAGCGGGCTCATCAGGGCGAAAGTATTTATACATTTTATATTGTTCTTTACTAAGAACCGAATCATATAGAAATTTCAACTCTTCTTCGCTATAGTGAGTCGAGTTCGTTAATCTTTCAATTTCATATACGTCGTGATCTTTCTTGTGAATCATATAAGGTGACTTTTCTTTTCCTTTAAGAAAAACAGCGACACTATTATTTTCATTGATGAATTTTTTAAAAAAATCAAAACTACCATTTATTACATTTTTAGAAGCGAATAGGTTGGAAAGTTCAGCGTCCTTACGTAAATACTTATTGAGCTTTTTTATTCCATATTCAGGAGGGTTATAAGAAAGGATTGTATGATCCCTTAAAAAATTCATTACACTTCTATTTTCTTTTTTATAACAGTAAGGATTTACGTCAATAAACTTAGGAATTTCAGTTTCAACATCTTCCCATTTATCTCCTGAGAATGTTTTAGCTTTTACAACGTAATTCTTTGTATCTATATCTCTGGGACGTAAGTACAAAAGTTCAATTCCTTTTCTATGACATTCTATTGCCGTAAGTTCAGCAAGTCTCGATGGCTCTTCTGTATTTCGCATGTAACCAACCTTCATGCTTAGCCTCCTTTATAAACCGTGTAACTTTTTAACTACATTTTATCATATTATTGGATAAATTGGAATGTCAAAAGTAATGAAAGGTAATTTAATGTCCAATATAATAGTGTGAATTTATTGTTTTATTCAAAAACCTCTTTACGAACAATCCTATTCTGTTTCATCAATTTTCAGTTAGAGTCGGTAACTATAACTAAGTTAAAGTAAATTCTATATGGTCTAAAACTACAACCACTAACCACTCTTCCATATTGATATCATAATTTAAAACAAAATATTTATGTCATCTTTTAAACTCAGCTGAATGCTACTTATCCCCAAAACCATCCGATTAGATTTTTGAAACAATATCAGTTTAGTAAGTTCCTTTTTCAAAAGCAAAAATCCACTTTCTCGTCCTTCAGTATTCGAAAGCAAGGCATTAAAGGATATAAAAATCTAACTTTATCTTTATAATAATGAAAAATTACTCCGTTTTAACGGAGTAATTAACATTTTGAAAGCTCCATTGCTTATACTTAGATTTTAAATAATAATTTTCTAGTTTTCTTTGGTAATTAGAAAATTTGTGAAGCCTCGTTAAACTCATTTCCTTAAACATACAATAAGTGCCAAAAAGTATACTTTAACAAATCTGAGCTTTAAAGGCTCCAATAATGATACCCTCTATTAGTTGCTTCATCTCTATCTAGAATTTCTTTTATATCGATTAGTACCTTTTTATTTGGATTTTTGTATAGTTTATCAAAGTTGTCGAGATTGTAATTTGAGAATAATTGATGTCCAACCGCTACAACGATTGCATCGACTTCTTTAATCTCACTTTTATCTACGAGTTCAATGCCATACTCTCTTTTAACTTCCTCGCTATCTGCCATCGGATCGTGAACGACTACATCAATATCATAGTCCTTTAACTCATCAATAATATCGATTACTCGAGTATTGCGGACATCTCCACAATCTTCTTTGAATGTAAGTCCCATAATAGCTACTTTTGCTTTGCTGACATCTTGTTTTGCATGTATCATTTTTTTGATGATATTAGATGCGACATACTTACCCATATCGTCATTAATTTTACGTCCAGCTAAGATGATTTGCGAATGATAACCTAATTGTTCCGCTTTGTAAGTGAAATAATACGGATCGACACCGATACAATGTCCACCCACTAAGCCGGGTGTGAACTTTAAAAAGTTCCATTTCGTACCTGCTGCTCGTAAAACTTGTTTCGTTGGAATGTCCATTTTATTAAATACCATAGAAAGTTCATTCATAAATGCTATATTAATATCTCGTTGAGAGTTTTCAATTACTTTTGCAGCTTCAGCAACTTTGATTGATTCTGCTTCATGAACACCGGCATTAATAATTGAACCGTAAAGTGCAGAGACTTCTTTCAACGCTTCATCATCTGATCCAGAGACAATCTTGGTGATCTTTGTTAATGTATTGATTTTGTCACCTGGATTGATTCGTTCTGGGGAATATCCGGCTTTAAAATCTGTTCCATAAGTTAGTCCTGATTCTTTTTCAAGAATCGGAATACAGATTTCTTCTGTTGTGCCCGGGTATACAGTCGATTCATAAACAACGATGGAGCCCTTCGTTAAGTTTCGACCGATTGTCTCACTTGCTCCAGTAACGGGAGACAAATCAGGTGTTTTATCTACGTTAATTGGTGTTGGTACAGAGACAATAATAAACTTCGCTTCTTTAATTCTGCTTTCGTCCGATGTGAATTCCATCGTTGTTTGCTGGATTCCCTCGTCTCCAACTTCGTCTGTAACATCTATTCCATCACGATATTTTTGAAGTTTTGATTCATTTACATCGAAACCAATGACATCATAATGCTTTGCTAATTCTATGGCTAAAGGCAGGCCTACATATCCTAAGCCGATTACTGCTATTTTTTCTTCTTTATTTTTTAGTTTTTTATATAAAGACATGAGCTCATTCCTTTATTTAGTAGATATATGTCAATCTATATTATACATTGTACTTGGTAATTTTGTATAGTTATGAGGTTTGAAGCAAAAGAAAGCCACTCCGATAAGAGTGGCTTTCCAAGCTGCAATTTAATATTTTTTCAGGAAGTTATCAGCTATCCAATAATTATTAGCATTTACCCGAATGCGAATCCAATTATATTCTGTTCCATTTAATTTAGCTTTTTTCGAAACAATATTATTATTTTTATCTAGACTTAATACCACTAGGTCTCCACCCGATAGAGCACCTTTTCGTTCGCCAGCTGGAGTTGCCCGGTAATTGACATTTCCGATTGCATATACTTCATATAGATGTAGACTCTCTACATAACCCCGATGAATCCAACCTTCAATTCCATTTAACTCAGCTTTTACCCAATTGCCATCATTGTCACCGATTAAGCTAACTTCAGTATTCTTGTTAATTAACGTGATACTTTCATATCCCGTACTAGGTCCTCTTCTGAAATTAACATTAGCCGTTGTTTTTCCTATCGTATTTGCAGGATAGTTATTAACGACTATGGTAGGTGGCAAGTCCGGATTAGGAGCTGGTGGTATATTTGCATCTGCTTTAGGCTGGTTCTTGAATGTAGGAACTTCGAATTTTGCTAAAGAATCAAATACTCCGGCCCCTAATTTATTGAACATTCTTTGAGCTTGTGTCACTGCCCACATAATATGAGTAGCATATTGTTTCCCGTACTTGTTCTTATCTTCAACGTAGTCAGGATCCCATTTCATTTTATATAGTGTATTTTGACCTTGAGAAATATAGTTATTAGAGATATTTTTCGCTCCTCCTATAACAGCTGCTGCCGGTGTAAACCAACCACGTTCAAAACCGTAGTTTACCCCACCAACTAATGGATTATCATCATGGGCTCCATAGCCATAAAAGTTATAAACTACTTGATATACATCCTTGTGGCTTTTATTTCGAATGATATTTCCATTAGAATCTCTTAAAATTTTACCATTTTTATCCACACCTACACCTAGTGCCAGTGTTGATCCACCATCTCCTGTTTCGTGGAGTGCATGCTCCATAAGATAAAATTCATTCAATCCATATCGCTTGCCAGCTTCCACAAATGCAGAACCAGTGTTTTCTAGCATCCCTTTTCCTTTTAAAAACTTTTCATTCAGATCTTTTGCTGAAACATTCGCCGATTCATCCAACAACATGAATTGTAGGTAACCTGGTGTTCCTTCTGGGAAGTTAGCAGGGTTCATATAGTACCTTACGTTCGCTTCATCAGCTGGAATTTTACCAGCACCATCATATTTAGGATTTCCGTGTTTCATTTGTAAGTCTACCATTCTGTCAAATGTAACTTCGTATTCTTTATTTTTAACAGATTTTAATTCATATAGTTTAATCAGCAATTCAACAGTATTAGGCTCTGCTATTCCGCTAATCGGTAATCTATTATCTTCTTGGAACTTTTTTAGAGCTCTTTCACTCTCTGTTCCAAAGTAGTTAGTAGGATTATTCCAATCAGCATATCTCAAGTAAGCTAACATTTTTTTAATTTCTAAAGCTTTCTCTGAACGTACACCTTTCTTGACTGAATCACTTAAAACTTTATTGATTTTTAAGAGGGTTTTCGGACCAGCCATTCCATCTTTAAAAATATTATAATATTCTTGGAATTCTTCAACTGCAGATTCAGTCTGTGGACCAAAGTAGTTATTGGGTGATTTCCAAGTCGCAAAACCAAGTTTGACTAAGTTTTGTTTCAATTTTCGTGATTCTTTATTTCTAGCACCCTTCTGTAATACTTTTTTCATTTGTTCTCTGACTGATTGTATTGTTTTCTCTTCTGCTACACCTGTTGCTCGCAGCCCAAAATCTTTTTGATATTCTTTTATTGCCCTCTCTGTCTGGGAACCAAAGTAGTTATTGGGTGGATTCCAAGTCGCATATCCTAAAGTAACTAAATTCTGCTTTAGTTTTAAAGCCTCAACAGATCGGTCGCCTCGTTTAATTATTGTCTCTAATACCTCAGTTAATTTTCTCTTTGTTTGCTCTCCTGCAACTCCATCAACTGTTAACCCATAATATTCCTGAAATTCTTTTACAGCTGATTCCGTTTGAGAACCGAAATAGTTAGTTGGTGAATCCCAGTTCGCAAAGCCTAATGTTACTAAATCTTCTTTTAACTTTAATGCCATAGGTGTTCTGTCACCTAAGAGAATTGGTTGATTCAACACTTTTTCGATTCTAGCTAAAGTCTTTGATTCTACAACCCCTGTTACTCTCAAATCATTGTCCTCTTGAAAGTCTTTAACTGCACTCTCAGTTTGAGAGCCAAAGAAATTAGTGGGTGAATCCCAACTCGCATAACCCAACGCAACTAAATCTTGTTTCAACGCTAAAGCGGCATCTGTTCGATCACCTCGTTGAATCATACTGCCTAACAACTCAGTAATCTTACGTAAAGTCTGTTCATTACCGGTTCCTGTTACTGTTAAACCATAGTACGCTTGAAACTCTTCAACGGCTGATTCTGTTTGGGGACCAAAATAGTTAGTTGGTGAACTCCAATCCGCAAAGCCTAGTCTCACTAGATTCTCTTTTAACTCTTGTGCTCTTGGTGTTCGATCACCAGATTGAACCGGACGTTCCATCTCTTCTTGTATTTTCTTTAAAGTCTTCTGTTCGGCAATGCCTGTTGCTTTTAAGTCATGGTCTTTCTGAAAGTCTTTAACTGCACTCTCAGTTTGAGAGCCAAAGAAATTAGTCGGTGAATCCCAACTCGCATAACCCAATGCATCTAAATCTTGTTTCAACGCTAAAGCGACATCTGTTCGATCACCTCGTTGAATCATACTGCCTAACAACTCAGTAATCTTACGTAAGGTCTGTTCATTACCGGTTCCTGTTACTGTTAAACCATAGTACGCTTGGAATTCTTCAACGGCTGATTCTGTTTGGGGACCAAAATAGTTAGTTGGTGAACTCCAATCCGCAAAGCCTAGTGTCACTAGATTCTCTTTTAATATTGATAATCTCGAGGTTTTTTCACCTTTTTCGATTGGTCCCTCCGGCGTACTTTCTGTACGTGATTCAGTTTTATCATCTTCTATCGTTTTAACCGCTAGTTTCTTTTCTGGATCATTATGTAACTCACTCTTATTCGTATTTTCATGTTGGTTGTTAAGATTTTTAGCTTCACTTTTTTTAGCTTCTACCTTTTCAAGATTTTTATCCTCTCTTTTTTCATTAGAATCTGAATTAATAGTATTTTCTTTTGAAATATTTTTTTTACCAATGATATTAGCTTCATATAAATTTTTAATTTTCTCTTTTTCTTCTTCGTTCTTTAATTCATGAGTTATTTTCGACTCATCATTTGCCGGTTCACCCTCAGTCTCGGCAAAAATAAGATTATTAGAAAAAAGGATTAAGAAAATAGTTATGTAAAAAAATTTGATTTTAATATTTTTATACTTCATCACAGAACAACTCTCCAATAACTTCAAATGCTCTTTTTATTGTTTTGCAGCTTTCTTTCTATAAGAATTTTATAGGAACGGTTACGCTAGCTCACACTCTATTTGTCTTTCTATTAAATTTCGATTTTACGTATGGTAACATTAAATTCTTCGTTAAGTAATTTCTATTATTTGTTAATCCATAAATAAAATAGTTTAAAACAGAATTCTCTATATAAATGATGAGTTATATTTAAATTTATTCCCTCCTGCTCTGGTTTTCCTCTTCCTATTATATTTTTCAAATAGTTTGGTAATTTTTTCATTACTTTCCTATTATATCATCGAAATCAAAATAGTTTAATAGAATTTCAGAGATTTTAAACACCCAACACGTATAGAGGAGTAGCACTCTAAGCTACGCATCCTTACTAGTATGAAAAATAAATGGAGCAATATTCAAAATACTGATATCACTCTCGGCAATGTAGAAAAAGAAAAAAGCCGGCACAAAAGAGAATAAGCCCAAAATTAAGAGCTCATCATAATGATGGTTATACATTTTCTAGGATAATTGTATAGATAAAACCTTTTAACAAATATAATAATTATAAAACAACCAACAATGTCATATTTAATTCGCTTTTTACCTGTGTAGTGCAAAATAAAAATACATAGTTTTGCAACGGAAAAGTACACAACGTTGCAATAATTTTTTAGGCATAAA